>ONJJ01000007.1 GCA_900318115.1 uncultured Prevotellaceae bacterium
TTCTCGCTTGGCAGCGTGGTACTCAAAGTTCTCGCTGAGGTCGCCTTTGTCGCGCGCCTCGGAAATGGCGTCCTTCACCCGCTGCAGCTCCACGGTCTCCAGTTCATGCAATTCAGCCACGAGTTTGTCGTAGCATTCCTTAGAAAGGTATTCCATGGAGAAGACAGGTTTACTTCACCTCCCAGATGTCGTTGGTCTCCAGCAGCTCGGCGAAGTTGTGGTACTTCTTCTGTGCACTGACCTCTGCAATCTGCGCCTCCACGGCTTCGTCGTAGGTGGGTGCTGGCACGTCGCGGATGACGCCGAGTGCGATGGGGAATCCATCACCATCACCCATGAGGGCGAGCTTCAGCTGCAGCGTGTTGTCCTCACAGTGTGCATCGTGGACGAGGATGTCGTCGAGGGTGTAGCCGTCTTTGCCGATTTCCACGACCTTGAGTCCGAAGCCCTGCTGCACGAGACCGAATTCATTGTTCTCGCCAAAGACGAGTCGCTCGCCATGGCGCACGTAGATGGCGTTCTTCTTGCGGCCTGCGGGGGTATATACGCTCTCGTGGGTGCCGTTGTTGAAGATGACGCAGTTCTGCAGGATCTCCGTCACGCTGGCTCCCTTGTGGGCGTGGGCGGCCTTCAGCACCTCGATGGTGCCGGGGGCGTCGGTGGCCACGGCGCGGGCGAAGAAGTGGCCGCGGGCGCCGAAGCAGAGCTCGGCCGGGCGGAAGGGATCCTCCACGGTGCCGTAGGGGCTGGACTTCGACACGAAGCCGCGCGGCGAGGTGGGGGAGTACTGTCCCTTGGTGAGGCCGTAGATGCGGTTGTTCAGCAGGATCATGTTCAGGTCGATGTTGCGGCGGTTGGCGTGGATGAAGTGGTTGCCGCCGATGGCCAGGCCGTCGCCGTCGCCGCTGACCTGCCAGACGTCGAGCCGCGGGTTGGTGACCTTGCAGCCGGTGGCGATGGCTGCTGCGCGGCCGTGGATGGTGTTCATGCCGTAGGTGGCCATGTAGTGGGGCAGTCGGCTGCTGCATCCGATGCCGCTGATGACTGCGATGTTCTCAGGGGCTGTGCCTATTTCTGCCAACGCCTTGTGGAAGTTGGCCAGGAAGAAGTGGTCGCCGCATCCGGGACACCAGCGGGGTTGGCCCTTCTTATAATCTGAAGCTGTAAACATTGTCTTTTCTTTTTTTTAGAACAACGAATTAGGCGAATTTAACGAATTTATCGTAGGGGGGTGATTCCTTCAACGGATTTGACGAATTATAGCGAGGAGCTTACGAGTGACATATCTCTATGGGGCTATAGGTCGAAATTCGGGAAACGCTCATATTGCAGGGATTTAGCCCGAAAGTTGAGGAGGAGTCCCAACTCCAAGCCTGCAATTTTTGTGTAATTAATGGTCTGGGAACGGTGGATGTCATCCAGCTCTTTAACCGCTTTTATTTCCACAACGATGCGATTATAGCAGATGAAGTCTGGGATAAACTCAGCTTTCAACTCTATTTGATGATAGATAGCATGGAGAGGAACCTCGCGCTCGTAGGGAATGCCGCGTTCCTGGAACTCTATTTCCAGAGCAGCCTGATATACCTTCTCTGTGAAGCCCGAACCCAATTCCCTATGAACGGCCATTGCCGCACCGAGAATCTGATAGGTTTCGTCCTTGCATATTAAATCCATGTTCTAAATCCGTTCAATTCGTTGCAATTGCAGGCCTGCAGCTTTGATTCGTCTAATTCGTTTAATCAGTTGTTTTATATTACTTATTTTAGTTGTGTCAAGAGGTAGTTGGTTAGTTCGCTGACCACGAATGGCTGGCCTTTGACTTGGTTGAACTGGGCGGGGACGAAGTTGTCGACCTTCATGCGGAGGTATGCGGCCAGCTGACCCATGTTCTGTTCGGCCACTACAACGCGCGGGTAGCGCTTCAGCACCTCTGCCGTGTTCGCAGGCAGCGGATTGAGGTAGCGGAACTGGGCGAGGGCGACCTTGTGGCCGGCTGCGCGCAGCTCATCCATGGCAGCGTGCAGGTGTCCGTAGGTGCTGCCGAAGCCCACGATGAGGAGGTCGGCATCGTCGACGTCGCCCTCCACTTCGAGGTCGGGTACGGGTATGCGGGCCACCTTCTCGGCGCGCAGACGTGTCATGAGGTCGTGGTTCTCGGGATTGGTGCTGATGGCTCCCGTCTTGTTGTCCTTTTCCAGTCCTCCAAGGATGTGGGTGAAGCCCTCGCGGCCGGGCACGGCCCAGTAGCGTGTTCCGTTCTCGGCACGCATATAGGGTGTCCAGCTGCCGCGCAGCTCCTCGGGTACATAGGGAGGACAAATGGCAGGCATCTTGTCCAGGTCGGGCAACTTGAAGGCGCCGCTGCCGTTAGCAATGAATGCATCGGTCAGCAGCACCACGGGCGTCATGTGCTCCAATGCCATCTTGGCGGCATCGTAGGCGGCCTGGAAGCAGTCCGTGGGGGAGAGGGCGGCCAGCACGGGCATCGGGCTCTCGCCGTTGCGGCCGAAGAGCACCTGAAGCAGGTCGGTCTGCTCAGACTTCGTGGGCAGACCCGTGGCGGGACCGCCGCGCTGTACGTCGAGGACCACCAGCGGCAGCTCCATGATGACGGCCAGGTTCATGGCCTCGCTCTTCAGACAGATGCCAGGGCCGGAGGTGGAAGTGACGGCCAGTGCACCGGCAAAGCTGGCACCCACGGCAGAGGCAGCGCCGGAGATCTCATCCTCGCACTGCACGGTCTTCACACCTAATGACTTGTGCTTCGACAGTTCGTGGAGCACATCGGTGGCGGGAGTGATGGGATAGCTGCCGAGGTAGAGCTGCAGGCCAGCCTTCTCGGCGGCGGCGATGAAGCCGTAGGCCGTGGCCTTGTTGCCCGTGATGTCCATGTAGCGGCCGGGCTGCTTCTCGCGGCTATCGATGCGATAGACATTCATGGCCGACGAATGTGTGTTGTGGCCATAGTCGTAGCCAGCCTGAATGACCTTGATGTTGGCCTCGGCGACGGCGGGCTTCTTGGCGAACTTTTCGCGCAGGAAGTTGAAGGCCACGTCGAGGTCGCGGCTGAAGAGCCAGCATACCAGGCCGAGGGCAAACATATTGCGGCACTTGAGCACGGACTTAACATCCATTCCCGTGTCGGCCAGGGCGTCCTTCACCATCGTGGTGAGGGGACAGGCGATGACGCGGTCGGGGTCCACGCCCATTTCTGCGATGTAGTCGTCGGTCTTGAACTCCGCCTTCTCGAGGTCCTTCTGCTGGAAGGAGTCCGTGTCGATGATGATGGTGGCATCGGGCTTGGCATAGCGCAGCTGCGTCTTGAAGGCGGCAGCGTTCATGGCCACGAGTACGTCGCAGAGATCGCCGGGGGTGTAAACCTTCGAAGCGCCGATGTGTACCTGGAAGCCCGAGACACCCGTCAGCGAGCCCTGCGGGGCGCGGATGTCGGCGGGATAGTCTGGGAAGGTGGAGATACTGTTGCCCACGGTAGCAGAGACCGTGGAGAAGATGTTGCCGGCGAGCTGCATGCCGTCGCCGCTGTCGCCGGAGAAGCGGACTACCACTTGCTCCAGCTCTTTGATTTCTAACTGTTCTGCCATGTATGGTTTTTGAAGTTTGATGTTGAAAATCCGATGTGTATATATCAGCGGAATAGCTGTTTCTTGCCTTCGGGGGTGATGTAGATGCCGTTGCGCGGGTGCAGCACGCGCTGTCCCTTCATATTATAATAGGTGTCGCCAGCCACCGGAGCCGTGGCTGCGGGCGCTGCCACGCCGTCCAGGTCGCCTGTGCGGCGCAGCTGGATGTAGTCGATGTTCGGAGCGAAAGCCTTGTCGTTGCCCAGCCGGATGGTGTTCTGTCCGGGTTGCAGGGTGATGTTCACAGAGACGCTGTTCCAGTGGTCGCCCCAGCTTCCGTTGTTGAGGCTCCTGAAGGTGCGCACGAGTTCCCCGTTCACGTAGCAGTCGAAGTTGCGGGACTCCGCGGAAGCGTAGTAGATGGCGAGGCGGTATTTGCCGCCCTCATAGCTGTAGATGTCGCGCCATATCATGTAGTTGTCAGGGTCATCGCCCAGCCAGGCGGCATAGCCTCCGCAGTCGGCTTTCTCGTGGGACTCATAGCGGGCCGTGGGCAATCCTGCAATCTCCTGATAGAGTGGCATCCAGGCTTCTTCGCCCTGATAGCGGGTGCGCTCCACGCGGGTGCCGGTGACGAAGAAAGCTGCCGAGCCGTGGGCGGGAATGGTGAGGGTTATACTGCCGTCGATGGTGGTGTCCTCGCCCGTCAGACAGTTGTGCATCAGGGCCGTGCCTTCCATGTCTATGGAGGAGAGTTGGAACTTCGTGGACGCTTCCTTGTCGCCCAGGTTCATGATGACCACGGCGCGCTTGGGGCCGCGCAGCTTCTCTACATCCTTGGCTACCGTGTAAACGTCGCCTTTTCGGGCCACCACGGGAGCGCCAAGCCCCAACGTGTCCTGATTCATGGCGATGAGGTCGGCATTCTTCAGCAGCTCCAGCGAGGCCTTGGGAATCTTGGTCAGGTCACAACCGATGAGCAGCGGCGAGCTGCAGATGCACCAGTAGGCCATGTGCGTCACTTCCTCGTCGTGAGTGAGGGTGCGACCGATTTCCAGCATATCCATGTCGTTGTAATGACCGCGACTGGTGTAGGCTTGGATATTCAGGTTCTCTAGAATGATGCTCTTCACGGACTCCCAGGCACAATAGATATCGCCTGTGGTGCGCCACGAGTCGCAAATGCCGTTGACCCATGTTCCAGGGTATGCCCAGCGACAGATGTTGAAGACGATGGGCTTGCCCAGCTCCTGGGCACTGCGGTTGATGGCTTGGCTGATGCGGGTGTACTGCACACTGTCCACCAGATTCAGGTGCGCGCCTCCGCAGTAGTCCACCTTGATGAAATCGAAGTTCCAGTCGTTGAAGTACAGCTGGCAGTCTTCCTCCTCATGGCCGTAGAACCCTACGCCGAGCCCATAGGCTCGCGTGTTGCCCGAGCCGCAGGTGTTGTCGCCGGCGTCGGAATAGATACCCGCCAGCAGCCCTTTCCGGTGGATGTAGTTGGTGAGACTTCTCATTCCGCTGGGGAAGAGCTGGTTGTTCAGGCGCAACTTGCCGCTGGAGGCGCGGCCGTTCCAGAAACCGTCGTCGATGTTGATGTATTTGTAACCTGCTTTGGACAGCCCTGTTGACACCATGGCGTTGGCCTGACTCTTGATCAGACTCTCGCTGATGTTCAGCCCAAAGGTGTTCCACGAACTCCAGCCCATCGTGGGCGTGCGGTCGTAGTCATTAACATAGGCATCGGGCTCTTGTGCCCAAAGCGCCGTGCCAAACACTGTTGCTAATGCAAGGAGCATCAGGCGGTGGTTCTTCAGAAGAAAAGCGTTCATAGTAGTATGATTTGATTCATGAAGAATCGATTTTGGCCGCAAAGTTACTTAAAAATCCCCAAGGGGCTTCACAAAAGACCCTCTTTTTTCGTTCTCTTGATGGAAAATGACTATCTTTGCGCCGCAAATCAAGAAAAATGCTTCAGAAAACATGATTAAAGACATCACGACTGATATCCGCTACATCGGAGTCGATGACCCCGATCAGCATCTCTTTGAGAGCCAGTACGTCACTCCCGACGGCATGTGCTATAACTCCTATCTTATCCTCGACGACAAGGTGGCCATCATGGACACCAGCGACAGCCGGACCATGGCGCAGTGGAAACAGAACCTGCAGCAGGCACTCGACGGCCGCCAGCCCGACTACCTCATCGTGCACCACCTCGAACCCGACCACGCCAGCGGCATCGCAGAAGTCTGCGCCCTCTATCCCCAGCTGCAGGTTATCTGTTCCGCCAAGGCTAAGCAGATGATGCCCCAGTACTTCGAGGACAGCGAGCTGGATGCGCGCGTGATTGCCGTCAAGGAAGGCGACGCGCTCCCCCTCGGGCGCCACGCTCTCCACTTTATCATGGCACCCATGGTCCACTGGCCGGAGGTGATGGTGACCTACGACGATGCCGACTGCGTGCTCTTCTCCGCCGACGGATTCGGCAAGTTCGGCGTCTATGATGCCGACGCCGATGACTGGGCCTGCGAGGCACGCCGCTACTACTTTAATATATGTGGCAAGTATGGCACTCCTGTCTCCACCCTCCTGAAGAAAGCCGCCGCCATCGATATCCGGCAGATACTCCCTCTTCACGGTCCCGTCCTCGCCGGCGAGCAGCTGGCCGAGGCCCTGCGCCTCTACACCATCTGGTCGGCCTACGATGTCGAGACCGAAGGCGTGTTCGTCGCCCATGCCAGCATCCACGGCAACACCGCCCGGGCAGCAGAGCGCCTCGTTGAGATCCTCAAGCAGAAAGGATGCCCCAAGGTGGCCGTCAGCGACCTCTGTCGCGACGACCTGGGCGAGGCCATCGAAGACGCCTTCCGCTACGGCCGCATGATCTGCCTCGCCAGCAGCTACGATGCCGGTGTCTTCCCGCCCATGTACGACTTCCTCCATCACCTGGAAATCAAAGCCTACCAGCGCCGCCGCGTAGGTCTGGTCGAGAACGGCTCCTGGGCTCCCAGCGCCGCCAAGACCATGCGTCCCCTGCTCGAAGGAATGAAGCAGGTGGAGATCGTGGAACCCGTCGTCACCCTCCGCGGACGTCTTAAGGAAACCGACATCCCTCAGCTCGAAGCCCTGGCCGATGCCATCCTCGCCTGAGAAAGAATACCCCTTTTCCAAGAAACAACAATCCCCGCGGCCTGCGCCGCATAGTATTCACCTTTTTAATATTAAACTGACAACTATGAAGAAGTATGTTTGCGACCCCTGTGGTTACGTCTATGATCCCGAACTGGGTGATCCCGATAATGGCATCGCTCCCGGCACCGCTTTCGAAGACCTTCCCGAAGACTGGGTGTGCCCCATCTGTGGAGTAGGCAAGGAAGAATTCAGTGCTGAAGCTTGATCCTTCCTCCGGCAATACTGTCGGGTTCATAACCTAAACTAAGTAAGGTTGAAGGGAACAGCACCAAAGAAACCATTGACCTTCGAAGAAGCGCTCAATCGTATGGCGGCCTTCTGCAGCATCAGTGAGCATTGCGAGAGCGAGGTTCGCGAGCGGCTGCAGAAGGCCGGCGTGTCTCCGGACGAGGCCGACCGCATCGTTGATTACCTCTACGACGAACAATACCTCGATGCGGCACGCTACTGCCGTGCCTTCGCGCGCGACCGCCTGCGCTTTGCCCATTGGGGACGCGTTAAAATTCAGCAAGCCTTGCGCCTGAAGGGATTGCCGGATGGGGACATTCGTCCGGCACTGGCAGAACTGCCCGCTGAGGAGTACCAATCCATCCTCCGCAGCATCCTCCAGCAAAAGCGTCGAAGCCTGCCAGACGATGAAGACGCCTACACCCTCAAGGGCAAACTCATCCGCTTTGCCACCGGGCGAGGCTTCACCATGGATGAAATCTCAGAGCATCTCGATCATCTCTGATCGCAGCAGAGTCAAGTCTCGCTTGCCGGCGCAACTTAGAATCCTTTATTTCTTGGTTTCCCGAAATTCTATTTCGACAATACGGAGTTCGTTCTTTGCCTTGTCGCCGTCTTTGGCCTTGAAGAGATCCAGCTCTCCGGCAGCGGGCTCCGTGACCTCCACGATGCCGCCAAAGGCGTCTTCGTCCTTGGTCGCTCCCTGCAGTCGGATGGTTATCTCATCGGCAGTGACGATGTTGGTGGGCTTCAGATGGATGTAGCCCAAGCTGCGCGGCGTGTCTCCGCTCCAGATGGGGAATTGGCGAGTGGGGTCGTTCAGGTTGGTGGCGAAGATTTCCAGCTGATAGCTGCGCTGGCGCCATCCCGTGAGCTTCATGCAGATATCGTCGATGGCAGCTCGCCGAGCCAGATGATAGGTGATCCAGGCGGTGGAGCGTCGGCCATCGTTCTTCCATTCCGAGAGTTCGTTGTCGTCGAAACTGCGCGCGGCGTGTTCGCTGTCGTAGCCGGCTGTGGCAGAGGCAATGGGGATGGTCTCGGCGCGTTCCTGATAGGACGGGGTGAGGGGAGTCTCGCCTCGGGAGAGACGGCCTTTCAGAGTCAGTGCCGGCAGGTAGTGGAACTCGTCGATGGGGAAGGAGCGGACGCTGATGTGCTCGGCTTCGCCCAATCCGTCGGCGGCAGCAGCGACGTGGATGGTGCCGGCGGTGGTGGTAGTGCGCACGAGCACACGGCAGACTCCGCATTCCACCGGCAGCGAGGTGGCTCCGACGTAATTGTCGGAGGTGTTCTTGGTCGCTGCAGCATCCAGCAGGGTCGGGTCGAGGTTGAGATTGGCGTGCTGGAACTGGCGGTTGTTGCGTGTTCCGATTCCGCCTATCCATTGTCCTTCGCCGGAGAGCGAGAAGTGGAGGATGCGGTCGTCCAGGGGACAGCGTCGCCCTTGCTTGTCAACGACTTCTGCCTGGATGAGCACCATATCTGCTCCGTCTGCCTTGGTGCCTTCGGGGTTCTGAATGGCCGTCAGCTGTAGGTGATGTGGTTCGCCAGCGGTGGTGAGCTGATAGTCGGAGGCGCGTTGGCCGTTGACGTAGCCCACGGCACGCAGTGCTCCTGCCTCGTAGTGTACGCTGTCGAACGTGAACAGGTAGTTGTAGTCCCGTCGTCCGTGTCCGAGGCTGCGGTCGTTCAGGAAGAGCTCGACGTCATCGGCATTGGAGATGACATAAACTTTCTTTACCGTTCCTATCGGGTAGTTCCAGTGGCCTACGATGTAGGTGGCTGGAACCTCGTCGTCCACCCAGCCTGTCCACATCACGCGGTGTGCGAAAAAGGCGTCCTTGGGAATGCGCATGGCATCCGTCACTCCACTCATGCGGAAGTTGGACTCACCGCGGTGATGGGTGTTGGTGTCTGAAAAAATAATCTTCACGCCTCCGGAGCTGACGCGAGTGCCTGTGCCGGGGCGCTCCAGCCAATAGTCGTACCAGCGGCGCACCATTTCCACGGCAAAGGCATCCATGTTATGGTTGTACTCGATGGCAGGCTTGCCGCGATAGAGCGGTCCGCTGCCCTCGCGGTGGTAGGGATAGCTCTGTTCATCCCAATATTTGCGGAGTCCTTCGTCGCGACAATATTCCATGGCCCACATGGGTCGGCTCTTGCTCTTGTTGATGTACAGCATCTCGCCTCCGTAGTCCGCTTCCTCGATGTCCAGCATCTCGCGGCTGCCGATGGCTCTGCCTCCGTGGGGGTCGTACTGGTCGCGCAACGCCTTCATCTCGACCATGTGTTCGCGGCTGATGCTCTCGTTTCCGCTTTCGTAGAAGATGATGCTGGGGTTGTTGCGATTGTAGATGATGGCATCGCGCATCAACTGCACGCGCTGCTGCCATCGCGCGCCTTCCACATCTTTCTCGGCGTCGCCGGCCGGCATCGCTTGCATCAGTCCCACGCGGTCGCATGATTCGATGTCCTGTTTCCAGGGCGTGATGTGCATCCATCGTACCAGGTTGCCTCCGGAAGCGACCATTAGTCCGTTGCTGTAGTCACTGAGCCATGCGGGCACGCTCAACCCCACGCCGGGCCATTCGTTGCTGGTGCGCTGGGCGTAGCCATGAATCATCATGCAACGGTCGTTCAGGAAGAACTTGCCCTCGGCGAAGCGCGTCTTGCGGAATCCCGTACGCGTGGTGACTTCGTCGATGATGGTGCCGTCGGCACCTTGCAGACGGGTGGTGACCAGATAGAGATAGCCATAGCCCCACGACCAGAAATGCAGGCCGCCGACGTCCTGCTGAACGTGGACGGAGCCGCTCTGTCCGGGCTGCAAGACAAGATAATCACTCTGGAAGTTGGCCACCTCGTTGCCATCGGGATCTTGCACGCGCACGTAGTATATAAAGGAACGCGCACGCGTATCGTCGTTCTTCACCTCTGACTCGGCGTGGATGGTGGCGCGGTGGTTTGGGATGTCGAAGTCGGTGGCGTAGATGTAAGTGCCCGTTGTTCCGAGGTCCGAGTAGAGCGGGAGGGTCTGGTAGAGGCGGTCGGTCTGGTGGAGGTAGGCGTTCTTGGGTATGCCTCCGTAGTTGGCGTTGAAGTTTCGGTCGTTCCACTGGTAGCGACTGTTCAGCACCGGGTCGCGGTAGGTCCAGCTGTTGTCCACCCGCACGGCGATGACGTTTTCGCCCTCTTGAGCATAGGGCGTGAGGTCGAATCCGCAGGCCATGGCTCCGTTCGTGGAGATGCCGACCTTGTGGCCGTTCATCCAGAATTCTCCGCCCTGGCGTACGCCCTCGAATTCGACAAACACCTTCTTGTCCGCCAGATTCTGCAGACGGAAGTGTTTGCGGTACCAGACGATGGTGTCCGTCAGGTCCACGATATCTCGTGCGAATGCTTCGTGGCCGTTGAAGGCGCGTGGTAGGGTGACGGCTTCCCAGTAGCGGTCGTTGTAGTCCACGGCTTCCGCCCCCTCGAAGTCGCCCACTGCCATCCGCCAGTTGGCATTGAAGTTCTGGCGCTCGCGGTTGATGGCTGTGGCTTGGAGGCAACAGATGAGAGTCAGCAGAAACAGTATCCTTTTCATTGTGTAGTGTCGTGTTTTGTAGGATTTATCGGATAAGCGCAAACTTCTGACCGCCCTGGACGAAAACTCCTGTATGGTCATTCTGCAGCGAATTGCGGTCTGCTGCCACCTGGCGCCCGGTCAGGTCATAGACAGCCGGGGAACCTTGGGGCTTCTGCGCCTCGCTGCGCAGGTCACGGACAGCATCGTCGAGGGGCATGGTGACCACATAGGTGGTGCCTTCGGTGGTCGGCAACTCAATGCGGTCGTCGGCGAGGATGGTGGCAGTGACCTCCTGACCTTCGGCGGTCTTGACAGAGGCCTTGGCGATGGCGGGATAAGCCAGCCGCAAGGGCTGTCCCTTCAGGCTGTGGACTGAGGCCACGGTAAGCTGGCCTTCGTCCCACTCTTCGCTGACCTCGAAACCACCTACGGCGCGCAAGCCACGGATACTTCCCTTAGGCCAGATGGCGGGCAGGGCTGGCAGTAGCTGCAACGTGTCGGTGTGACTCTGGAGCAGCATTTCTGCCATGCCGGCACAGACACCGAAGTTGCCGTCGATCTGGAATGGGGCGTGGGAGTCAAAGAGATTGTAGTAAACGCCGCCCCTGGACTGATCCGTGCCATAGCTGGTGCTGTGCTTGAACTCCAGTTGGAAAAGACGTACACACTGGTCGGGCCTCAGTGCGCGCGCCCAGAGGTTCATTTTCCAGCCCATGGACCACCCTGTGGAAGCCAGTCCTCGCAGCATCAGACTGCGCACGGCGGGTTCGTAGTAGGGGTTGCTGGCGGGTAGGTTGGCAAAGGGATAGAGCGCCATCATGTGTGAGAGGTGGCGGTGGCCGGCTTCGTTCCCGTTTCCGGTGGCATAGTCGGTGTATTTCCATTCTCGCAAGATGGTCTCGCCCGTCTTCACGCCTTCGCGGCTGGCTCCGAAGTTGCCATTGTAGGTTTCCGTGTGCAGGCCGTTGTCCAGTTTGCTGAATTTGTTCTTGAGCTGCCTGAGGAAACTCTCGGTGACGCCTGCTTCTTCGGTTCCCAGAATCTCTATTGCCTTGATGGTCTCGTCGAAGAGGTTCCATACGATTTGTTGCGAGTGGGCCGTGGCGTTCTCGGTGGGCCCGTGCTCGGGCGAGAACTCATTGGGGCACTCCCAGGTGCCGTCGGCAGCTTGCTTCAGGCGTTCCATCCACATCCTGGTGGCCGAGATCATAACGGGCAGGGCCTTGTCCCGCAGGAAATCGCGGTCGAGGGTGTAGCGGTAGTGCTGCCAGAGGTGGTCGCAGCTCCAGGCTCCAGCCTCAGGATAGTTGGCTGCCATCCAATCCGTGCAGCAGCCAAAGATGTTGTTCTCTGTGTAGCATGCCCACCCCGTGGAGTGGTGCAGGTAGCGTCCGTCGGTGCCGTTGCCAGTGGCATAATCCCGCCATACGGGTTGCACGAGTGCCATATTATATAAGTAGTTGAGGTATTTCTCGTGCATCTCAGGCAGGCCTGTCAATTCGGCAGGCCAGTAGTTCATTTGTATATTGATGTTCGCGTGGATGTCCGAGCACCATGGTGCGGCGTTCTTGTGGTTCCATATTCCCTGCAGGTTGTTGGGCAGGTCGATGCCGCGGGAACTGGCGATGAGGAGATAGCGTCCATAGGCGAAGTAGAGTTGCTCCAACTGACGCGCGTCGGCCGAGCGGGTGAGGGCACCTACCGACGTCAGCCTGGCGTAGTTGTCCACGAGTTTATCGGTAGTCTTGGCGTTCGAGGCTCCTGCGAGTTCCAGCCGGCAGCGGTCGAACAGGGCGGTGTAGTCCTTCTGGTGGTCTGCCAGCAGTGTCTCCCATGACTTTTGGGCTGCTGCATCGATGATTCCTTTCACCTTTGTCTCCAACTGATCCGTGCCGCTGACGAATCCCTTGGCTACGGGGTCGTAGTCCGTAGCTGCCGAGAGTAGCACCAAAATCTCATCGGCACCCGTGACGCAGACTCCCTTTTCGTCCATCGTCGTTTCGCCGCCTTTGGCGATGACCTTCATGCGGGCAGCATAGCTGACGACGTTGAGCTTGCCCGTGAAACTGAACTCACCGTCGGCACCTGTCGGAGGCTGATTGTGGGCGTTCCAAAGACGGAAGTGGTTGCTCAGTTTGCCTGGCGCAGAAGCCGTCAGGTGGACGGCCACGACCTGGTCGGGGAAGGAAGCAATGTATTCGCGACGGTAGGTGACATCGCGGTTGGTGTTTTTCCATTCGGCAGTGGCCACAGCCCGCTCCAGGTCCAGAGTGCGGACGTAGTCGCGTACGCCCTGGGAACTGATGGTGCTGAATTGCTCCGAGATATCTTCGATGATGATCTCACCAAAGTTTTGGTAGCCGCCGTCGCGGTTGTAGAGTGTGCTGGATCCCGTCCAAAGGGTCTTCTCGTTGAACTGAACGATGTCCTGTCGGATGCCTCCGTAGATCATGGCTCCCAGTTGTCCATTGCCGATGGGGAGCGCGTATTCCATCCATGGATCGGCCACGGTTTGCTTGGTCACGGGCATCGTGTACCAGAGGGTCAGCGGGTGTTCTGTCTCATACTTCGAGTAGGCCATCACGGCCCATTCACTCAGTTTACTGGGATGGGGGTCTGTGTCGGGCAGCGCGGCGGGTTCTACGAATCGCAGCGGATTGTTCACGTCGCCGGCATTCCATGATCCTAACTGGCGTCCGGCACCGAACCCACCCCATTGGTTCATCGATTGACCGCTGATGGACTGCGATTGGATTTCCCATGCGGGAGCGTAAGTGTCGTTGGTCGTTGCCGTGAGCTTCAGGTTACCGGTTTTAGCGGATGAAGCAGCATAGCGCTCACCGTTATAATAGATGTGACGGCCGTTTTTGCTGACGATTTCACAATTCTCTTTCGAGCCAACCAGCTTCCAGAGCTGTGCATCGTTGTTCTTGTCTGCATCGGCAGTCTGCAGAGGTACCGCCTCGCCCATGTCCATCAGGGTGGCATCGCCACGGCAGAATTGAATTGCATACCAGACTTCGGCATCTTCGGTGCTGAAAGTGGGTGACGTTTGGGCATACAGCGAAAGAGCTGCGCACGCTACGAATGTAATGAGGGCAGTTAGTCTTTTCATAATAAACAAAGGTATATTGGATTTGTGCCCGGAACGGGAATCGAACCCGTACGACCATCACTGGTCAAGGGATTTTAAGTCCCTCGTGTCTACCAATTCCACCATCTGGGCTGGTTTGCGGTGCAAAAGTAGGCGAAAAATTTGAAAGTACCAAGTTTTTGTGCTATTTTTGCACCAAAATATGAAAGTCCTGCTAATAAATACCTCCGAAACAGCCGGCGGAGCAGCTATTGCAGCCTCCCGTTTGTGCGATTCCTTGAACCGTCATGGGGTTCAGGCAAAACTTTTGGTGCGCGACAAACAAACGCAGCGTGTTACCACTATTCGGGTTCCAAGCCGAGGTCTTCGTGGCCTCTGGCTCCGTGGCGCATTCCTCTGGGAACGCTTCCGCGTGTGGTGGGCCAATAGGTTCCACCGTGAGGGGCTCTTTGCGGTGGATTTAGGGGTAGGGGGTGCTTGTGTGGTCAATACCCCGGAGTTCCGTGAGGCAGACATCATTCATCTGCATTGGGTCAATCAGGGGTTCCTCTCCCTCGGTGAGTTGCGGCGCATCCTTGCCAGCGGAAAACCTGTGGTGTGGACCATGCATGATATGTGGCCGGCAACATCCATCTGCCACCATGCTCGCGAGTGCACTCATTTCCACACCCATTGCCACGACTGTCCGCAGCTGCGCTATCCTTCGTCGCATGACTTGTCGTGGAAGGTCTTCGATCAGAAGGCGACCGCCTATTCGGAGGGGCGCATTGCGTTCGTCGGCTGCAGCCAATGGATTGCAGACCAGGCTCGGCAGAGTCGGTTGCTGGGAGGCCTCGACATCACCAGCATTCCTAATACCTATGACCACCACATATTCTGTCCCGGCTCCAAGGATGAAGCTCGTCGGCGATTTACACTTCCTAAGCGCTTGAGCCTTCTGCTCTTCGTGTGCCAAAAGGTCACCAATCCCCGCAAAGGTCTGGACTACCTCTTCACCGCCTTGCGCAATCCTTGTCTGCAGGCTTGGCAGGGACGTATGGCGCTGGTCGTTGTGGGGCAGATGGCAGAGGATATTGCAGAACGGATGCCTATGCCTATCTACACGATGGACTACATCTCCGATCCCGCAGATATGGCAGAGCTGTATCGGGCTGTGGACCTTTTCGTGACACCCTCTCTCGAAGATAACCTCCCAAACACTCTTATGGAAGCCATGGCCTGTGGAACCCCTTGTGTAGGATTCAACGTGGGCGGTATTCCTGAGATGATAGAACACGGGGTCAACGGCTATGTGGCGCGCTACCGTGATGCCGACGACCTCGCCCACGGTATCGACCAGGTCCTCAGTGCCCCCAACTATCCGGAACTCTCGGCTGCGGCTGCCCGCAAAGCTGTTGCCAACTGGAACGAAGAACGGGTGACTGCCCGGTATGTCCAGCTCTATGAGCAACTGTCGCCGAGCCACGAAGATTGATGAGGCTCGGCTTTGGAGTCCTGAAGCCCTGATGATCCCCGCGTTCTTCAAGCTATGTAATCCTCAGGCTCTTACCTCCAAGTAATCGTTAACTGTTTAATATTTAATCTTGTCCCCTATGAATCCCGCTCTCATCGACGTCTCCGTTCTCATCCTCTTCTTTAATCGCGCCGAGCAACTATCGAAGGTGTTCGAGCAAGTGCGCGTGGCACGTCCCGCGCGCCTGTTCCTTTATCAAGACGGTCCACGCGGTGAGCGCGACCTCGCGGGCATTGAAGCCTGTCGCCAAGTCGTTGAACAGGTGGATTGGGAGTGCGAGGTCCACAAGATGTACCAGGAGAAGAACTATGGATGTGACCCCTCGGAATATCTCTCCCAGAAGTGGGCCTTCTCCCACGTCGATAAATGTATTGTCCTGGAAGACGACGATGTGCCAGATCCGAGCTTCTTTCCCTTCTGCAAGGAACTGTTGGACCGCTACGAGAACGACCAGCGTATCACCCTCATTTCTGGCTTCAACCACGAGGAGCACACCACCGATTGTGGCGATGATTCCTATTTCTTCACGTCCCATTTCAGCATCTGGGGATGGGCCAGCTGGCGCCGAGTCGTAGATCAGTGGGACGAGCACTACACGTTCCTCGATGATCCCACAGAACTGCAGATGATGCGGAATCTGGTTCGCGGACGGGGATTCCGCGATGACTTCGTGCTGACTTGCCAGCGTCATCGTGAACTGGGCAAGGCTTATTACGAGACCATATTCGAAAGTTGCATGCGATTGAATTCCGGACTCGCCATTGTGCCTCGTGATAACCTCATCAACAACCTTGGTGTCACCACAGACAGTACCCACTTCGCAGGAACCACGGCAACGCTGCCTCGTGCTTATCGGCGTATCTTCACTATGGGGCGTCATCCCATGCAGTTCCCTCTGCATCATCCTCGCCACATGATTGAGCACGTGGCTTTCCGGGAGCGGGTCTATCGTATTCTTGCCTGGAACCATCCGTGGATCAAAGTAGGGCGTTCCCTGGAGGAACTTTGGCTGAATCTGCGGCATGGTGAATTTGGCACCATCCGCAAAGCTATTGGGAATCGCATCCGCAAATGGATGAATCCCGGGCAGTCGATTCATTAATTCAGGAAAGAATCAGTTGCGCAGCAGCGCACGGGCAGCTTCGATGAGGGTGTCTGTCCCACGGGCGCGGTCTTCGTCAGTGAGGGCCACGTTGATGTCGGGCTGTATGCCGAATTCAATCTGGTTCATCTGAGCGTCGAACATCGGACTTGCGGAGAAACGTACGCTCCATCCGTTGGGCAGTTCGCTGCTGAAGGGGAGGCCGCTGCCGCCCCCTGTCTGGTCGCCGAGAATGGTGACCAGGGGACATTCGCGCACATCACGGACAAAGGTGTTCGTGGCGCTGTAGCAGCGACGATTGGTGAGTACCACGGCGCGCTTCTGCCAGCGTACGCCCTTCGAGGGATGTAGGTATTGGGCTTCAGGGGTAGAGAAGTCCGAGTGTCCGCGCCCGTTCTTATGACGGATGTAGCCTACGAGGCGGCGTTCGTTGGTGAATCGCTGGGCTAGAGCCTCTGCATTTGTAAGGTCGCCGCCGCTGTTGTCGCGGACGTCCAGGATGAGGCCGTCGCAGGTGCGGAGGTAATATAGTACCTCGCTGAGGTTGCCCTCGCCGACGCCGCTCTGGAAACTGTTGCAGACGACGTATCCGATGTTGTCTGGCAGAATTCGGTATTTCAGTGATGATGCTATCTTGTAGTCGGTGCCGAGATAGGCGTCTTGTAGTTCCTGAGAGAAGTTCGTGGGGAAGTCCTCATACCAACTCCAGTTGCGACCTATGTCGTGTGCGGCGTAGAGGTTGACGTGGCCGTCGCGCAATTCCGAGAGCATCTCGGCCAGCACTTCGAAGAGTTGCGCATTGTTTATGGATTTGTCCAGTCGCTGGCGGTAGGTGGAATGAATGGCATTCCAATCCAGCCCGATGGCTTCGTGCTTGTAGTCGAGGAAGCAGTAGTGCTCGTCGATGATGGTCCAGAGGGCTTCGAAGTTGCCTTCAGGCGTGTCTTCGTAGTCCAGGTCGCGGATGCAGGAAGTGAACAGCATCAGGCTCGCGGGAAGGAAACATATCAGCAACCGGAGGTTTCTGGCAATGGAAGTGTTATGAATCGTGGGGGACATGGTGGTTCAGAGGATGAAACCGTCGGGGACGGTACGATTGGATTTTTTGCGGTTGAGATGGCGCACCCATCCGATGACAATGCCCATGAAAGCGTCGGAGTGGCGGATTTCGTTGACATGCGATTCCTGCACGTCGATGAAGTACCCTACGCGGAGGGTGTTTCTCTTGCACGGAATGTCTAATGTCAGCTGGTTGCGGAAGCGGCGGCCATTAAAGGGATGCGTCAGCCGGATGTTGTGATCCCTGTGGCCGAGGGAGAAAAGCTCATAGTAGCTCTGGCCGTAGGCAGGGGAGAACATTGCTCCAAGCAGTGCGAAGTCCATGTGGTAGCGCAATGCGAAATCGCGTCGCCAAAGGTGGAAACGGAAGATGGCACCAGCGGAAGCCGACAGCCGGATATTTGCCAATGCTTGCGCGGGATTGTTGCCGTTGCGGGTGTTGTAGAGCACTCCGAGGGTTCCTCCGATTTCCGGTCCTGCCATGAGGTGCCAGCGTCGGCCCAGTGCCCAGTCGTAGAGCCAGGCATGGTCATAATGAACCTGTCCGCCGATGAAATCTGCGTTCAAAGCAGGGCTGCTGCTCTTGCTGACGTTCAACTGAACGAGCGACTGGCTGAAGACCTTTCCGCCGAGGATATGCGTCCGCCGCAGCCCTTCGTGGATGACGGAGAACTGGCTGCCTTCGTACTGAAGGGGAGATAGGTAGGTGTCCTGCTGGTAGGCAGCTCCAAGACCGAACAGCGTGGCGTGGGTGGAGAAGCGGCGAATGGTGTCTGTTGCTGTGTTGGTGTCCTGTGCGGCGGCAATATTGCAAACCAGCAGGCTGAGGATTACGAGGCGGCGAATCATTGGTCGAAGAGGTTGAATTGGCCAGTAAGGGGGTCTATACTGCCTTCGCGGGCAGGCTCTGGTGAAGTAAACTCCTCGGAATCGCCGGGAGCATCGGGGGTGTCGGAATTGTCGGGATCCTCATCGGCGTCTTCAGGTGAGCCCTCGGGGGTGGTGGCCTCGGGCCATCGGGTGGGCTCCAGTTCTTCGACAGAATCTACGGCGAGTGTGGTGATTCTCTTTCCGCGAGCCTTGAAACTCTTTTGCCCGATGAACTGCTCGGCATCGATTTCCAGCGGGTCGCGGAAATCGTCGGGTGCTCCGTAGTGGACCAACAGACGTGGATAGACGGTTTCTGTCAGCAGCAGCAGGCGGCTGGCAGGGTTGTCGCCGAGGAAGTTCTGGTGGCGTGTGCTGGTTTCAAGGGCAAAGCGCTTGAGGTAGGGGAAGCCTTGGTCGGCATCGAAGAACGCTGCGGTCCACACCTTCTGAGGATCGTACTTCTCGATACGAAGGATGTTCTGCTCGTAGTGGTTGTTGACGTCGAAGTTGGTGGTGTAGAACTCGCCGTTGTCGAGGATGACGAGGATGACTTCGTCCGAGTGGAACTCGCCCAGGTACTGCCCGTGGTCATCGTAGTTCAGGCGCTTGACGTCGTGGTCGAACCATACCTTGCGGCCGCCCAGGGTGGAACTGCCGTGGCTCTTCAGACCGATGCGCTCCACGTCGAGTTTCGTCAGCAGATTACCCATGGAGCTGCGCCCCTTAATCATAATCTGGCTGAAGTCCTTGTCGAAGAACGCACGCTTGAGTTTGGGGTTGGGTTTGAGGCTGACCTTGATGACCTCTGCCTCGCCATTGGGGTTCGCGGTGAAATAGACCACGCGGCTGCCGGGCTTGCCCTGGGTGAGGTCGTACTCGCGGTCGCGTGTGACGCTGGTGACGTTGAAGCGTTTGATGTAGTAAGCCCCGTCGCGCCCGTCGCGGTAAACGCAATTATAGATGTTGCGGGTGTCGCCTTTCTTGAAAATCGCCACATGGATGATCTGGCACTTGCGTTTCTCGGCCTTGGAACGCTCCGTCTCACCGACGAAGACCTTCTCGCCGATTCGGATTACCTTGTAGGTGCCGTCCTTGTAGAAGATGATGACATCATCGATGTCCGAGCAGTTGCAGACGAATTCGTCCTTCTTCAGACTGGTACCGATGAAGCCTTCTTCGCGGTTGATGAAGAGTTTCTGGTTCGCCTCCACCACCTTGGATGCAACGATGCTGTCGAAGCTTCGTATCTCCGTCAGGCGAGGGTGTTCCTTACCATATTTATCTTGGATGAACCGGAACCAGTTGGTGGTCACTTCCACCATGTGCTGCAGGTCGTGGTCTATACTTGCCACTTCGTCCTTCATCCGGGCGATGGCCTCGTCGGCCTTGTCTTTGTTGAACTTGGCTATGCGTTGCATCTTGATTTCCAACAGGCGCAGGATGTCATCCTTCGTGACTTCGCGCACGAATTGCGGATAAAAAGGTGTCAGTCGTTCGTCGATGTATTCACAGAGTTCGTCCGTGGAGTTTGCGTTCTCGAAAGGCTTTCCCTTGTAGATGCGTTCCTCGATGAAGATACGTTCGAGGGAGGCAAAGTGCAGGGCTTCCATCAGCTCTCCCCGCCGGATGAGCAGTTCCTTGCGCAGGAGTTCCTTGGTGTTGTCCACGGAACGGCGCAGCACCTCGCTGACGGTGAGGAAGCAGGGCTTGTTCTCGTCGATGACGCAGCAGTTGGGGGAGATGGAGATCTCGCAGTCCGTGCAGGCGTACAGGGCATCGATGGTCTTGTCGGGGCTGGCGCCGGGTTGCAGGTGGACGAGTATCTCCACGTTGGCGGCTGTCATGTCCTCGACCTTCCGCACCTTGATATTTCCTTTTTCGGCAGCCCGGAGGATGCTGTCGATGAACTGGCTCGGTTCTTTGGGCGAACCCGTTGTCCTGCCGTAGGGTATCTCGGTGATGGCCAAAGTCTTGCTGTCGCGCTTTTCAATCTTGGCGCGCACCCTGACACTGCCGCCTCGCTGTCCGTCGTTGTATTTCGCTACATCAATGCTGCCTCCCGTGGGAAAGTCAGGGTAGAGCTGGAAGGGCTCGTCGTGGAGATAGGCAATGGCCGCCTCGCACAGCTCATTGAAGTTGTGCGGAAGGATTTTGGAATTCAGGGTGGTGGCGATGCCTTCAGCCCCCTGGGCCAGTAGCAGCGGGAATTTCACGGGTAGGTAGATGGGTTCCTTGTTGCGGCCGTCGTAGCTGAGTTTCCACTCGGTGGTCTTAGGATTGAAGCAGACGTCCAGCGCGAATTTAGAGAGGCGCGCTTCGATGTATCGGCCTGCAGCTGCATCGTCGCCCGTGAGGATGTTGCCCCAGTTGCCTTGGCAGTCGATGAGAAGCCCTTTCTGCCCAAGCTGCACCAAGGCGTCCTTGATACTGGCATCGCCGTGCGGGTGGAACTGCATGGTGTGTCCAACGATGTTCGCCACTTTGTTGTACCGTCCGTCGTCCATACGCTTCATCGAGTGCAGAATACGGCGCTGCACGGGCTTGAAACCGTCGCCGATGTGGGGTACTGCACGATCGAGAATGGTATAGGATGCGTAGTCCAAAAACCACGTCTGGTACATTTGGGCCAGATGGTGAGTGATGCTGTCCGGCACCATGGTTTTATCGTCCATATAGAAGCTTATAATGATGATTTTGCGCGCAAAGGTAATAAAAAGTTTAAAGTTTAAAGTCTAAAGTCTAAAGTTTTTGCCTGTCCTTGCTACTTTTTCCCCCTTTTTCCTTACCTTTGCGCCCGCAAACTCATTAAACATTAAACAATAAACATTAAAAAACTGCGGTGCAAGCCGCTTCAAGAACATGGCACAGCAAGAAGACGTTTTCAAGAAAATAGTTTCCCACTGCAAGGAGTACGGATTCGTGTTCCCCTCCAGCGATATCTACGATGGACTCGGCGCCGTCTATGACTACGGACAGAACGGCGTGGAGCTCAAGAACAACATTAAGCAATACTGGTGGCAGTCCATGGTGCTCCTGCATCAGAACATCGTCGGCATCGATGCCGCTATCTTCATGCATCCTACAACCTGGAAGGCCAGTGGACACGTCGATGCCTTCAACGATCCCCTCATCGACAACCGCGACTCGAAGAAGCGCTACCGCGCAGATGTTCTCATTGAGGACCAAATGGCCAAGTACGACGAGAAGATCCAGAAGGAAGTCGCCAAGGCCAAGAAACGTTTCGGCGATGCCTTTGACGAACAGCAGTTCCTCAGCACCAATGGACGCGTGCTGGAACTTGCTGCCAAGCGCGATGCCCTGCACGAGCGTTATCAGAAGGCCATGAACGCCAATGACCTGGCCGAACTCAAGCAGATCATCCTCGACGAGGAAATCGTGTGCCCCATCAGCGGCACCCGCAACTGGACCGATGTCCGCCAGTTCAACCTGATGTTCAAGACCGAGGTGGGCAGTACTGCCGAAGGTACCAATACCATCTACCTCCGCCCGGAGACTGCACAGGGTATCTTCGTCAACTACCTCAACGTCCAGAAGACCGGCCGCATGAAGCTGCCTTTCGGTATCGCGCAGATCGGTAAGGCGTTCCGCAACGAAATCGTCGCCCGTCAGTTCATCTTCCGTATGCGCGAGTTCGAGCAGATGGAGATGCAGTTCTTCGTCAAACCCGGTACCGAACTCGACTGGTTCGCCAAGTGGAAGCAGACCCGTATGGCCTGGCATCTGGCATTGGGCTTCGGCGCTGAGAACTACCGCTTCCATGACCACGACAAGCTGGCTCACTATGCCAACGCCGCCACGGACATCGAGTTCCATATGCCCTTCGGCTTCAAGGAGGTGGAAGGTATTCACTCCCGCACCAACTTCGACCTCAGTCAGCACGCCAAGTACAGCGGCAAGAAGATCGAGTACTTCGACCCCGAGACCAACGAGAGCTACACGCCGTTCGTCATCGAGACCTCCATCGGTGTCGATCGTATGTTCCTCAGCGTCATGTGCCACAGCTACTGCGAGGAGCAGCTGGAAAACGGCGAGACGCGCGTTGTGCTGCGCCTGCCGGCAGCCCTGGCTCCCGTCAAACTTGCCGTGCTGCCGCTGGTGAAAAAGGACGGACTGCCCGAAATCGCTCAGGAAATCGTCAACGACCTCCGCTTCCATTTCAACTGCAAGTACGATGAGAAGGACACCATCGGCAAGCGCTATCGCCGTATGGACGCTATTGGTTGCCCCTACTGCGTCACCATCGACCACGATACGCTCAACGACCATTGTGTCACCTTGCGCGACCGCGACACGATGGAGCAACACCGTGTGCCCATCGCCGACCTCCGTGGCATCATCGAAGACAAGGTCAGCATCACCAGCCTGCTGAAGAAACTGCTTTAAGTAGTCCCGCCCCTAACCCCTCCCCGAGGGGAGGGGAATTATTGCTGTCCAAAAACTGTAAACGTAATCCGAAATGATCAAAATCGTAAGACAAGCCGCGAAGATAACAGCGTCCTCCTTTATTGGGAGGGCGGGGGGAGTGTCCTTTCTTTTGTTCTTTTCCCTGATGCTATTATCCTCCTGCAGTGAGGATACCCCAGAATATAATCCTTATTATGACTGGCAGTCGCGCAATGCCACATGGTATCGGCAGGTTGCGGACTCCGCCCGTACGGCCATCAGTCAGGCACGCCGTCAGTACGGCGACCTTTGGCAGCAGCATTGCAACTGGCGGATGTACAAGTCTCTGCAGCTCAGCCAGACCACACAGAGTGGAGTCACCGAGGATAGCATTTGTGTGCGCATCCTTAGCAATGGAGCCGGCAGTTTTTCTCCCACCTACGCCGACAGCGTGCGCGTCTGTTTCCGCGGTTGGCTCATGCCCACTCCCAGCGAGCAGGGGACATTGCAGGAGACCACTTTCACCCAGACTTACTATGGGGATTACAATCCGGCTACAGCTGCACCCCAGCTGGCTGCCGTCGGAGGCTTCAAGGATGGTTTCTCCACAGCATTGCAGTATATGGTCGCGGGTGATGACTGGATGGTCTATATCCCGCAGGAACTCTTCTATGGCAGCTTGGACCAAGATGCTATCCCTGCCTACAGCGCTGTCCGCTTCCGTATTCAACTCGTAGCGATATATCCCTCCGGAACCGATGTGCCGGCTTGGAAGTGACCTTCTTTTGAGATACCGGTAATTAACGGGACGCACCTGTTAAATTACATCTGGGGGCTGCTTGTCAATAATCAAGCAGCCCCCAGAAGCTTTTTTATGGGTGTATTCGGGTGGGTGTTTACGGATGGGTGAGCGTCAGGCGCAGCGTACCTACATAGCGGCCGTTCTTTCCCATCTGGTTGTCGGGAACCGGGATGCCATCGGCATTTTGCAGTACTTGCGGACTGCGGAAGTAGGTGTGGCTGTGTCCTCCCAGCACAATGTCGATGTTGCGGGTGGCGGGAATGAGGTCCTCGTCGCTGACCGTTGCCACCTGCCATCCGAGGTGCGAGAGGCAGATGACGAGGTCGCATTTCTCCTCGTTCTTCAGATAGTCGGCCACGGGTTGGGCTGCTTCGATGGGGTCGGTGTAGGTGACGCCTTTGCAGGTGTTAGCAGCCACCAGTCCTTCCAATTCTGGCGAGACGCCGAGGACTCCGATTCTCAGGCCGCTACGTTTCAGGATGACGTAAGGCTTGACCAGTCCTTCCGCAGCGGTGCCGGTGAAGTCGTAGTTGCAGCAGACGATGGGGAACTTGGCCAACCGGAAGATGCGGGCCATGTTCTCCACACCGTAGTCAAATTCGTGGTTGCCAATGGTGGCGGCGTCGTAGCCGATGAAATTCATCAGTCCAACCTCCACGTTGCCGTGGTACAGGCTGTAGTAAGCAGACCCCTGGGAGAAGTCGCCGCAGTCGAAGAGCAGCAGGCCTGGATTCTTCTTTCGCAAGTCGCGCAGCAGGGCGGCACGGCGGAGGTAGCCACCCTTGTCGGCTTGGGCAGTGTCGGCCAGCAGGGGACTCAGGGGTTCGATGCAGGAGTGGGTGTCGTTGGTGTGGACCACAAGGAGTTCTTTTGTGTCTGTGCCCCCTGGCGTCCGTATTTCTATTGGTGCGGGGTCATCGCCGACTTCAGCATGTCGCACCTTCAGAGGTGCTTCGCCCTCATTCACTTCCACGATGCGTCCTTCTATGGCGGCAGTGGCTTTCTGCCCCTTGGCATCGAGCAGTCGCAGGTGCTCCATCAATGCCTCGTTCACGGTTTGGTCTGTGTCCGTGCGGTCCACAGAACGCTTGAAGGCGTGGAGCTTGTCGTTGCCATCGGCCAGATAGTCCAGGGTAGCGATGGTGTAGAGGCGCCCAGGGTCTATGTTCTCGCCATTGACCTTGGCACTCTTGAGCTGACCGCCACGGGTGATGACGAGGCGCACGCTGGAACTGACGCCTTCGCCGTGGACCTCAGCGATGTTTTCCATGAGATCGAGCAGGTCGCTTCCCTTGAGCGTGAGGATGGTGAAGAAGTTCTCGAAGGGGGAGATGGCGAGGATATCGCCTCGGCGCACCGTGCCCTGGGGCATGGCGGCGCGCAGACCTCCCATATTGCAGATGCCCAGGTCGGGGGCGTAGCCCATCCGTTTTCCTGTAGCCACCAGCGCGTCGGCCACCCAGTTGCTGAGCAGACTCTCGGGCCTGCCGCCAGTCATGAAGAGCTCACTCTGACCGACATAGGGCGACCGCAGGCTGTCCACGCCGATGAGGTAGGGCTTGAGAAATTCCACGGCTTCGGCCACGGGGTTGGCATCCAGGGCGCGGGTGACTTCGATGCGCTCCGGAACGACACTCTGGAGCGTGTACGCTTCGTGCCGACAGCTGCCTGTCAGGATCAGCAAGGAGCACAGAAATGTGATGGAAAGAGACTTTTTCATAAGGTAATAGTGCGATTTTGCGGGCAAAGATACACAAAAATGCACAAAAAGCAGTGCTCTGAAGCAAAAACTTTCCACTTTGGACTCTCAACTCTCGACTTTTTTGTACCTTTGCACCCGCTTTCCGCTTGGGTCGCTGGCAGGATGCAGAGTTCCCTGTTATGCCCTCGCGTGACCGACACAACAATTTAACCCATTCAAAACAAATGGCAGACTTAATCAAAATTGCTGAAGAAGCATTTGCTACCGGCAAGACCTACCCGAAGTTCAAGGCAGGTGACACAGTGACCGTAGCTTACAAAATTGTCGAGGGTAACAAGGAACGTATCCAGCTCTATCGTGGCGTGGTCATCAAGATCAGCGGTCACGGAGACCAGAAGCGTTTCACGGTTCGCAAGATGAGCGGCACCGTGGGCGTGGAGCGTATCTTCCCCATCTCGAGCCCGAACATCGATAGCATTACCGTCAATAAGGTCGGTAAGGTGCGTCGTGCCAAGCTCTACTATCTGCGTGGCCTCACGGGTAAGAAAGCCCGCATCGCCGAGAAGCGTGCTGCTGCTCCTGCACAGGACTAAGCCCATCGCTTCTGCCGCAGACACAACGCTGCACCCGCAGACAAGACACTGCAAAGCCGCCTCGGAAGTTGTTCCGGGGCGGCTCTTTTTGGTGACAAAAGAGAACTTTAATGCCGCTTCTCATTATTTTTAGGTATTAAAAGTGCAAAAAAAAGCCAAAATATTTGTGCGGCTCATCGAAAGTGAGTATCTTCGCGCCGACGAAAGGGGCAAAAACGCCCTCCAGACAAAAGACTTACTCATACTCTACTCTAAACTCTAAATTCAAAGAACTATGGCTTACGTAATTGGCGAAGACTGTGTAGCATGCGGCACTTGCATCGATGAATGCCCCGTTGGCGCTATCTCCGAAGGCGATATCTACAGCATCAACCCCGACGAGTGCACGGAATGTGGCACTTGCGCTGATGCTTGCCCCTCCGGCGCTATCAGCCTGCCCTAAAAAGCACAGTCGTAACGACGAACAGCAAGGCCTCTGCACAACAGCGTGCGGAGGCCTTGCGCTTATAATATATAATAAGGTACGCGCGCGTGAGAAGAAGGGCTGCAATTGCAAATAAATCTTAAAAACGCGGTCTCAAGAGAAAAAACTCTATACACAGGCCCCTAAACTCTAAACTTTTTCCGTACCTTTGCACCCGCGTTCGAGAAAAAGGACCAAGATGGCGGGATAGCTCAGCTGGTTAGAGCGCATGATTCATAATCATGAGGTCCTCGGTTCAATCCCGAGTCCCGCTACCACGAAAGGAGGAAAGTGATGCAGTTCGCTTTCCTCCTTTTACCTTATAAGACGACCACAACGAAATCAAATCTGCTCTCCAAATGAAACGATTCTTCCTCACCTCCCTCTTGCTCCTGACGGGCTTGCTTGCCTGGTCAGACGATGTTCGTGTGTATGAACTCATGAACTTCGATTGGCGCTTCCACGCCGGTGACGTTGCCGACGGCCAGCAGCCTCAAACCTCCGATGCTGAGTGGCGCAGAGTGGATCTGCCCCACGACTTCCAGATCGAACAGCCCTGGGTGGTACCAGGTGCCGACGAGCGTCCTGACGAGAGCGATCCGGGTGCCAACGTGCGCAGCCGCCTCTCGGCACGCGGATTCAAGGAGATGGGTATCGGATGGTACCGCAAAACGTTCCGTCCCGACCCCTCATGGAAGGGTAGGAGAGTGCTGTTAGACTTCGAAGGAATACTCTACACAGGTGATGCCTGGCTCAACGGACAACCCATCGGCAAGACGGATTATGGCTACCTCGGCTTCGAGGCCGACGTGACCAAGCTGCTGCGCTGGGGCGAGGACAATGTGCTGGCCGTGCGCGCCGACACACGCGGCGTCACCAACAGCCGTTGGTACACTGGCGCAGGACTCTATCGCGACGTACATGTCGTGGTCACCGACCCGGAGGTCTTCTTCACGCGTCATCCGCTACGCATCCAGACTAATGGTGTTGATAGCGTATGTGTCCAGGCCGAGGTCACTGCCCTGGAGCGGGGCCTGCGCACCCTCTCCTTCCAGGTGCGCATCCTCGACCGCGAGGGCCGTTGTGTGGCGGAGCAGACTACTGAAATGCCCTTCCGCGGCAACCAGAAGACACGGGAGTATCAGCTGCCAGCGATGGCCCTGCCTGCCGCCCATCGCTGGGATGTCGATGATCCGTACCTCTACACCGCCGAGGTCACCGTGCGTCATGCCGATGGTAGCGTGGCCGACTGCGTGCGCTCCCGCTTTGGCGTGCGCCAGCTGGAGTTCTCACCGCAGTTCGGACTGAAGCTCAACGGCCGCAAGGTCATCCTCAAGGGTATCGCCAACCACCATACATTAGGCGCGTTGGGAGCGGCAGCCTATCCGCGTGCTATCGAGAAACGCCTACGGCTGCTGAAGGACTTCGGATTCAACCACATACGCACCAGTCACAACCCCTACAGCGAGAGCCTGCTGGATCTCTGCGACTCGCTGGGAATACTCGTTGTGGACGAATTGTATGACAAGTGGCTGACGCAGTATTGTGGAGGACGTGCTCCCTGGACAGAGTTGTGGCAGCACGATATTCCCGAGTGGATCCGTCGCGACCGCAACCATCCGAGCATCGTCTTCTGGAGCCTCGGCAATGAGCTGCAGACCTATTGGAATATTCCCTATGCCGACTGGGGCGTCACGCCCTACCGCATGATGAAACCTGTGCTGAAGCGCTACGATGACTCGCGCCTCATCACGGTGGCCATGCACCCTCGTGGCCGTTCCCAGGAGACCGACTCCCTGCCGGCACCGCTGGTGATGGAGACCGACATCGCCGCCTATAATTATAGGTATATGTACTTCCCCGGCGACGGACGCCGTTTCCCCTGGATGATGTTCTATCAGAGCGAAGCTACCACGGCCGCCATGGGACCAAACTACTATGAGATGGACCTCTCCAAGGTCATCGGCCTCGCCTACTGGGGGGCCATCGACTACCTGGGTGAGAGCCAGGGCTGGCCGGCCAAGGGTTGGGCGCAGGGCGTCTTCTATATCGACCTCACCACGAAGCCCAACGCCTACCTCGCTCGTAGCATCTTCTCGGACGAACCCACCGTGCACCTCTGTTTCCAGGAACAGAGCCGCGACATTGAATGGAACGGCGTCAAACAGCGCATACGCCAGCTTACCGACCATTGGACACGCACGGCCGGCGAGCAGCTGAACCTGACGGTCTATACCAACTGTGATGAAGTGGAAATCATCGTCAACGGACGCAGTCTCGGTCGCAAGCAGAACGACCGCACGAACCCCAAGGTGCGCAACCAGGTCCGCTGGGACAAGCTGACGTACGAACCCGGCTACATCGAAGCTATTGCCCGCACCGGCGGCAAGATCGTGGCTCGCCACCGCGAGGAAACCGCAGGCCCCGCCGTTGCCTTGCGGCTAATCCCCGACCTCAGCGAGGCAATCGTAAAAGGAAAGTCCGTAAATAGTAAATCTCCATGGCATGCCGACGGCCTCGACCTGCAGCACGTCACCGTGGAGGCTGTGGATAAGAAAGGACGTGTTGTTCCCGCTGCCAATCTCGATGTCCACTTCACCGTCGAGGGCGATGCCCGCCTCGTTGCCGTCTCCTCTGGTGACCACTACAGCGATGAACTTGTCTGCACCGACCACCGTCGCCTCTTCCTCGGTCGTGCCCTGGCCATCCTGCGTGCCGGACGCACCCCGGCCGAAGTCACCCTCACCGCCACCGCCGACGGCCTGAAGCCTGCCCGCCTGAAGATGCAGACCCGATAAGTGCCACGCTCGGACCTTAAACGATAAAGCAAGATGCTGAAACCATTCCATACGGCAGGCCTCATTGAGGCCGGCTGCGACGAGGCTGGCCGCGGTTGTCTGGCCGGTCCGGTCTTCGCGGCAGCCGTCGTGTTGCCGCCAGACTTCGAGAATGAATTGCTCAATGACTCCAAACAACTGACAGAGCGCCATCGCTATCAGCTCCGTGAAGTCATCGAGCGCGAAGCCGTGGCGTGGGCGGTGGCCGAGTGCTCGCCGCAGGAGATAGACCGCATGAACATCCTCCGATGCAGTATACTGGCCATGCAGCGAGCATTGGATCAGCTACAGGTGCAGCCGGAGCATATCATCGTGGACGGCAACCGATGGAATGACTACCACCCCTTGCTGCGCGGTTCTGGGGCGGGGGAACGTGCTGCCACGCCCATCCCGGCCCACACCATCGTCAAGGGCGATGCCACCTTCATGAGCATCGCTGCAGCCAGCGTGCTGGCCAAGACTTATCGTGACGACCGCATGAAGCAGCTGGCACTGGAATATCCTCAGTATGGCTGGGACCGCAACATGGGGTATCCCGCCAAGGATCATCGCGAAGCCATCCGGCAGTACGGCCCCACGCCGCACCACCGGATGACTTTCCGTCTGCTGCCCGACGAGCAGCTGACACTGGACTTCTGATTTCTTTTCACAACGAATTACGCGGATTTCACGGATACTACTCGTCGGCCTAATGACCGGTTCCTTTTTCACAACGAATTACGCGGATTCTACGAATTGAATCATATCGGTTGATATGACGCTCTTCGTGTAATCCGCGTAATCTCTGGTCTTCAATAACTGCTTACATATCTACCGGCAGCGGCATGACCTTCAGGCTGCGGAGCCAGGTGATGTCGTTGGAGGGTACGCAGTCGTGGTGCAGCAACCACCAGCGGCCCAGGTAGTTGACGACGCAGTGGTGCGTGGTCCATCCCACCACGGGCTGCAGCAGCTCCGTGAGGAATCGGAAGGGACCGTAGGGTGAGTCGCCCACGGCCAGGCAGAGCAGATGACTGTCGCCGGTGCTGTAGGAGAAGTAGTAGCGGCCACCAGCCTTGTGCATCCACGAGGCTTCAAAGAAACGGTGGGGATCCGAGGCGCGCAGGGGCTTACCCTCGTCGTCCGTGATGACCACGGGGCGCGATGCCTCGGCAAACTGCAACATATCATCCGACATCTTGGCCACCAGCGAGGGCAGGGCGGGAGCATCGGCGGGAGCATAGAGCTGTGTGCGTCGGTCGGGGGCATGACCGATGTCCACATAGCCAGCGGGAGCCGGATCCGTGTCGGGCTGCGCGATGGGAGCGAAGGGGGCTGCCAAGGGTACGTGCCATTGCAGCTGTCCGCCCCACAGGCCGCCGTAGTAGCAATAGACCTGACCGTCGTCGTCCTTGAAGACGCAGGGGTCGATGCTCAGCGCGCCGCGAATAGGCTGAGGCTGAGCGATGAAAGGACCTTCGGGACGATCGGCGATGGCCACGCCGAGGTGGAACTCGCCGTTGTAGTCCTTGGCCGAGAAGATGAGGTAGTACTTGCCGTCCTTCTCCACCACGTCGCTGTCCCACAGCTGTTTCTCGGCCCAGGGCACCTGGTCGATGTCCAGGATGACGCCGTGGTCCACGACCTCGGCGGTCATGGGGTCGCCGCAGAGCGAGAGGACATGGTAGTCGCGCATCTGGAAGTGGCCTCCGTCGTCGTCGAAGGCATCGCCCGAGTCGCGGTCGTGGGAAGGATAGATGTACAAACGGTCGCCGAACACGTGGGCGGCGGGGTCGGCCATGTAGTCGGCCGGGAAGAGGTAGCGGGGGGACATATGAGAAATTAAAAATGAAAAGTTAGAAATTAAAAATGAAGAGTGAAAAGTTAAAAGTGAAAAGTTAAAAGTGAAAAGTGAAAAATGGGAAATGGGAAGTGAAGAGTGAAAAATGGATTACTGGGCGGGTGTTCTTGCTTCGATCTCTTGATTCATATCGTCCAGCCTTTCGTCCGTCAGGGGATACTTATAAATAAGGTAGCCCACGATGATGAGCAGCGCGGCGGGAATGATGGTCGTGAACAGCAGTATGGCATTCTGGGCGATCTCGGAGTAGTTGGCCAGTTTGGGGTAATAGGCGTTCACGGGTGCGCTGATGAAGGAGGCGAGGAACACCACCACAAAGATGCTCAGCACCAGTTGCAGGCACTTGTTGGCCTTGAACTCCTGCCACATCTCGCCGAACGTAACGGGCTTCTCGGGCGTCGTGGTGATGTTCTCCTTGCTGCTCAGGAAACACAGCATCAGGAGGACAAAACCTACGAGAGCGAATACGCACGTCACCGTGAACCAAGCGCTCGGCTCGGTCGGCAGCGCGGACTCCTCGCTGGCGAAGTTGAAGCCTATCATGCCCATCACCAGTGGGGTAATCCAGCCTGCGATGGAGAATCCGGCCTTGAAGGCCACGCCGGCCAGCGCATTCACCGTGGCGGCAGGCCGGTTGCCCGTGCGATATTCGGCCTCCGTGATGACCTCCGGCACCAGGGCCCACATCAGGGAACCGACCAGCAGGCCCACACCCGTCATCACCTTGGCTGTCTGAACGAGGGTGTTGTAGCTGGCGACATCGAAGAACTTGCCGATGACGAAGAGCATGGCGAATCCTATCAGGCCGACGCACAGCAGCGTATAGTACAGCCCTTTCTTGCCCAGCCATTTCTTCAAGATCGGCATCGAGGGCAGGATGATGAATGCCGGAATCGTACCGATGGCCATGAAGGTGGCCTGGTTCCAGTCGATGGCCATATGTACACACATGGCGAGTCCGATGGGGAAGCCAGCCTGCACAACAATCTGACCGATATTGGCGCAGACCATTCGCGTGGAAGTGAGGATGAGTACTTCGTCGTTGTCGCGGGTCATGCTGGCCATGATGGAACCGTAGGGGATGTTGACCACGGAATAAATCATGCTCAGCACCGTGTAGCTGACCGTGGCGTAGATCATCTTCATGGTCACAGACCACGTGGCAGCCTGAGGCAACATCAGCAGGCAGGCCGCAATGGTCAGTGGAATGCCGCCGTAGAGGAGGTAAGTGCGGTACTTGCCTAACCGGGGATTGCGGTTGTCGATATATCGCCCCACGATAGGGCTCCAGAAGCAGTCGATGAGGCGGACAGTGAGAATCAGTCCGCTGACAAAGGCCGGATTGATCTTCAATACGGTGGTGAGGTAAATCATCAGGTAGCAGGCTACCGTTTGGAAGATAAGGTTCTGTGCCAGGTCACCGGAGCCGAAGCCGATGCGTTGCAGCCACGAGAGGCGCTCGAAGCCGCGAGAGGGAACTGGAGAGGGCATATCGATGGGGAGTTTAGAGTTTAGAGTGTAAAGATAAAAGTTTAGAGTTAAAAGCTTAGAGTTTAGGATTTACGGGATGCCGTATTTCTGATATTTCTGCCCGCAAAGTTACACAACATTTTTTAATCTCGCGCTCTTGCGCGTCCCTTTTTTGATTTCCATGCAACTTTTTCTCCATTTTTTGAGACGAGAACGCAGAAAAAGACACAAAGCAGCATCAGAGCTCGGTCTTAACCTTATTTGATAAATATAATTCAGCGAGACCTTACGTCAGTATTGTATCATAGGGCCTTTGCATCCTACAGCGGGACGACGATTCCTGTATGTGGGAAAGGCTTTACCTGCCTATCTAATGAGGAGAAAAATGACAAAAGAGGTGCCAAATCAGAGGATGATGGCCATAAAAATAGGAATAAATTTGTCTTTTCACATAATTCCTTGTATATTTGCGGCCAGAAAACCGTAAATGCTTATCGATATGAAACTGAAAACCTTACTGCCATTACTGCTCCTGTCGTTGATGGGGAGTGTCAACGTCGTTGCCCAGACCGCCACCTCGTTGCTCCTGCCTAAGCCCCATGAGCTGACCGAGAACGGAGCCTCCTTCGACCTCAGTCAGACCGTGAGCATCACGGACCCCACAAGTTCCACGTTGCTGGCCTCGCTCTTCCCCAACCAGAGTGCTTCTGCTGCAGCCACCGTGAGCGTCAACATCGTTGATGCCTCCACCCTCGGCACCTTCGACTACACCCTGGCTGGCTTCCCCAACGAGGGCTACAAGCTTGAGGTCACCTCCAATGCTATCACCATCCGAGCAGCCACAGCGACCGGCGTTATCCGCGCCGCACAGACCCTGATGCAGCTCGCTCAGGCTGGCGGCGGCACTGCCATCCCCGGCGTGAGCATCACCGACTACCCCGCCTTCAAGCTGCGCGGCTACATGCACGATGTGGGCCGTTCCTTTGTGAGCTTCGACGAACTGAAGCATGAGGTGGACCTGCTGTCGCGCTTCAAGGTCAACGTCTTTCACTGGCACCTCACTGACAACCAAGGCTTCCGCTTCGAGTCGAAAACCTATCCCCAGCTCAACGCCTCCTCGGCCATGACGCGCTTTGCCGGCAGCTACTACACCCAGGCGCAATGCACCGAGCTGGAAGCCTACGCCGCGGAGCGCGGCATGATCATCATCCCCGAGATAGACATGCCCGGCCACAGCCAGGCCTTCCAGACCGCCATGGGCTTCGCCATGAACAGCGATGAGGGCAAACCCGTTCTCAAGGCCCTGCTTGACGAGCTGGCCGCCGCCTTCCCCCTTGCACCCTATCTCCACATCGGCTGCGACGAGGCCGGGACGACCGCCGCCTTCGTCAACGAGATGTCGCAGTACGTCAAGGAGACACTCGGGCGCAAGTGCCTTGTCTGGAACCCCATCAGTGGCGTCACCATCAGCAAGGCCAACCTCCCCTACATCGACATGACCGAGATGTGGGGCACCGCCGGACGGAAGATCGACGGCCTGCCCAATATCGACTGCCGCTACAACTACATCAACCACTTCGACGTCTTTGCCGACCTTGTGGGTATCTACAAGAGCAACATCTACTACCAGTCGCAGGGCAGCGCCGAGGTGGCAGGCGCCATCAGCGGCCTTTGGAACGACCGCAAGACGCCCACCGAGACCGACATCATCCGCCAGAACAACCTCTGGGCCAACGCCATCGCCACCGCCGAGCGCGGCTGGATAGGCGGCGGCCAGCAGTACATTGAAGTCGGCGGCACCACGCTGCCCAACAGCGGCTCGGAGTTCGAGGAGTTTGCCGACTGGGAGCGTCGCTTCCTATATTATAAAGGTACGTGGCTGCAGGACGAGAGCATTCCCTACGTCCGGCAGACCAATATCAAGTGGCGCATCACGCAGGCCTTCCCTAACGGCGGCACGGCAGGCACCGTCTTCCCGCCCGAGGAAAGCACGGCCGACGTGTTGCCCGACGAGTACACCTACGACGGTCAGACCTACGCCACCAGCATGGCCACCGGCGGCGCCATCTATCTGCGCCACGTATGGGGCACCACCGTGCCGGCCTTCTTCAGCAACCCGCAGCTGAACACCACGACCTACGCCTGGACTTACGTCTATTCGCCTGTGGCACAGACCGCCGGTGCCCTCATCGAGTTCCAGAACTACAGCCGCTCGGAGAACGACAAGGCACCCGACGCCGGGGCGTGGGACCGCAAGGGCTCGCGCATCTGGGTCAACGGCACTGAGGTGGCACCGCCCACCTGGGCCAACAGCGGCAAGAGCATCAGCAGCGAGGTGGATCTGCAGAACGAGAACTTCACCGCCCGTGCTCCCATGCCCGTCAGCCTCCAGGCCGGGTGGAACAAGATATTCATCAAACTGCCCTACGTCAGCGCCAGCAATATCCGCCTGAACAAGTGGATGTTCACCTTCGTGCTCACCGACGCCGAAGGGCGCAACGCCCTCGAAGGCATCACCTACTCGCCCATCCAGAGCCTTGACAGCAACACCGACGGCGTGGTCACCATCATCGGCGACATCAAGACCTACGTCAACAGCAAGTGCGGCACGGCCGTGGGCCTCTATCCGCGCAGCGCAGCTTCGGCGTTGTTAGGCGAAGTCGCCACCGTGGAAGCCACCCTCCAGCAGACCCTCAGCGCCGCCGAGCGTGAGCAGCAGGTCAGCACCCTCACGGCGGCCTTCGAGACCTTCAAGAGCAGCCTTGCCTCCGCTGCCATCAACCAGCCGCTGGCCAGCACCGGCACGGAGGACCACTACTACACCCTCTGCACACCCTTGCGCGGCACCCGCTATGTGACGTCCTCCGGTGCCGGAGCTGAACTGGGGGGACACCCGACGCCCGCTGTGGCCAGCTACTGGAAGTTCGTCAGCCGCGCCGACGGCACGTGGGACATCGTCAACGCCGTCGATGCCTCCTACATCGCTCCCAACAGCACCAATAACAGCGCCCTCAGCACGTCGGCCACACAGCCATCGGCCGGCTGGACCATCGGCAAGGCTTCCACCGAGGGCTACGTCATCATCACCTCCGGCAGCTGCCAGTTCAACCAGACCAACAACAGCAGTTCCGTGCTCACGGGCGGCTACCGCCTCTACAACTGGGGCGGCGGTGTCAACACCACCGACACCGGCTGCCAGTACCTCGTCACCGAGGTCGATGCTCCGGACATCTTCCTGCCCAAGGTCACCGAGGTCTATACCCTCAACAACACCAACAGCAGACGCGGTGCCCTCGTCTATGACGGCACATCGGCCAATGTCGGCCTTGTGGCCAGCGGCAGCCTCAACGCCGGCAACCAGAACCACCAGTGGGTGTTCTGTCCCACGGCGACCGCAGGCGAGTACTATTTATACAATGTGGGTGCCGGCAAGTTCGCCATCCCCACGGCCATCGCACAGAGCAACCAGAACGTCTGGGTGTTCAGCGACAACGCCGTGGCCGTGACCCTCACCTCCGAGACCAGCGGTACCTATCGCATCAAGATGGCCAAGGATCCCGTCAGTGGAAACAACCAAGCGGTCATCGGAGTGAACAACGGCATCAGCCCCCAGGTGTTCAACTACAACGATGCCGGCAGCGACTTCACCATCACGCGCGTGGAAGGGGCCGACGCCAGCACCGCCGTCACGGCTGCCGTCAGCAAGCTCGTCAGCAGCCAGACAGCCATCAGCGACTACCCGCAGGCCAGCGGCTGGTATGCCATACAGATTAAGCAGAAAACAGGAACTGCCAGCTATGCCGGGCGCTTCGTCAAGCAGACGGCGACTCCCTACAATGACCTCTACCCCCTCACCTTCACGGGCGACATCTGCGTCCAGCCCGCTATCACAGACGCATCCTTCTTCGTCTACATCGACCATACGGCATGGAACGACAACCGCGTGCAACTGCCTGACGGCCGCTACCTGACGAAGAACGACGGCGGGAAATTCCCCGTCGCGGCTACCGCATCGCAGGCTCTGGCGATAGGCACCGGCACCTACATCAAGACCATCGACAACACCTATGCCGAGCCGAACAACAACAACGCCAACTACTACATCAGCGAGAATGGTGGCTATCGCGCCGACTACATCTTCTATCCCATCGACCTCGCCGCCGCCGGCCTCACCGCATGGCAGGTCACCATCACCAATGGTGCGGTTTCCACACAGCTCACCTGCACCCGTGATGACGTGAAGGGGCTGGCCAGCGTCTACAACGGCGGCTACATCTTCCTTCCCACTGGCGTGACGCCCGCTGCCGCGGACTTCACCATGCCCGGCATCTTCGGCACTCCTGTCGTGGATGCCGAGAACCACATCGTCACGGCACAGCACGACCCCACCGTCGCTTTGGTGACCGACGGCGTGACCGTGCGCCAAGGGTGGCAGACGGCAGGGCGCGGCAGCGAAGTGATGCTGCTCAGCGTGACGGCCGCTCCGTTCAAGGATGCCACAGACGTCACGATGACCGTCAGCCTGAAGGATGGTGCCGAGGAGCAGCTCTCGGCGCTGACGCTCTACGAGGCCAGCACGTCCTCGCCCGAGATCCTCTCTGCCGGAAACGCCGGAGCGCCCACCAAGACGCAGGTCGCCACCACCGGCGTCGACGCCGCCACGGCCACGCTGACCATCGGCAACCTTGAGGCCGGCACACACTACTACTGGCTCGCAGCCACCGTGAAGAACGACGCCGCACTGGGGACCATCGTCGATGCCGCCGTGACGGGCATTGCCTACACCTGCGCCGGGCAGCAGACACAGCTCGACCTCACCTCCGTCGGCGATCCTGCCGACCGCGGTGCCATGGTCTTCAACGTGCATTCCTATCCCTATCTGCCGCGCGACAACGGCAGCCGTGTCTATCGCATACCGGCCATGGTGGTGGCCGACGACGGCAGCATCGTCGTGGCAGCCGACAAACGCTACGACAGCTATACTGACATCGGCGGCGGTCACGTCATCGACATCGTGGTCCGTCGCAGCACCGACGGCGGCCGCACTTGGAGCGCACCGCTGACCATCGCCAAGGGTCTCGGCACGGCCGACAACGACAAGTGCGGCTACGGCGACCCCAGCCTTGTCAAGGGCAAGGACGGCAAGATATACTGCCTCTTCGTGGCCGGTAACATCGGTTATTTCTACGGACAGAAGCACATCGCTATGTCCACCAGCACCGACAACGGAGTCACCTGGAGCAGCGGCGAGGGCACACCGCCCACGGACCTCTTCTCCACCGGTGCCATCCAGAACTGGAACACTGTGGGGGCCGCAGGCTACGGACTCTACGACTACTTCGTCACCTCTGGCCGCGGACTCTATATCCCTGACGACGACATCCTGATGTACCTCATCCCGGCGCAGACCATGACCAGTGCCACGGAGCACACGGGCAACTCGCAGGACTACATCTTCTACTCCACCGACGGCGGCGTGAAGTGGTACTTCAGTCCCACAGCGATGTTCGACGGCGGCGACGAGGCAAAGATCATCCAGCGGAACGACGGCTCACTGCTCGGCTCGGTCCGACAGAGCAGCAACCGCGGATTCTGCAGCGTCACCTATACCAAGAACGACGACGGCACGCTGACCTTCAACAAGCACTCGCAGTGGAACAACGCCCAGCTCAATGCCGGCGGCTATGCCAACAACCAGGACATCTTCTACTACAGCCGTTCCTCCGAAGGCGAGCACGACATCATCTTCCACACCATGACCACCGGACAACATGCCAACTTCAACCTCTACATGAGCATCGACGGCGGCAGCAACTGGACACAGGTCATGCAGCTCCAGTCCAAAGGTACTCGCTACGTCACGATGGACAAGCTGGCGAACGGAGACCTGGCATTCCTCTTCGAGGACCAGTCCCTCAACGCCGCCGGAGGATACACGGACTACAACCACTATCCCATCAACTTCCTCACCATCACCAAAGAACAGGTGGACGCCATGTACGATCATCTCGTGACCACCCAGTATGTGGCATCGGTCGTCGTCAAGAACTCCGTCTATAGAACATCAACCGGATGCGACAGCTATGGGGCTTTGTCCGACGGCGCCAGCGGCCGATGGGCACGCACCTGGACCTCCAATGCCAGCTCCGGTGCGGCAGGACTGACGGTTTCCACGGAAAGTGGCTACGGCTTTGACAAAGCTACGCTGCAGGGCACCCGCGTCATGACCCTGAGACCCAGTGCCGCCGGAGCCACCGACACCTACGCCATCACGGCGCCGGCCGGCTACCTCATCTCCGGCTACACCGTCGGCGGTATCGTTTATCAGAGTGGCACCTATCGCATCACCGCTGCCGATGGCACCACCACAGGCAACATCACCTCCACCACGACGCCCAAGAAGATGACCGTCAGCGACGTGAATGCCTCCTCCACCACCTTCACGTTCTACGGCGCCTCGCAGAGCAACTGGTTCGCCTTCACCGACTTCACCATCACCCTGACCACAGCGCAGGAAGTGCCCTTGATCATCGTCGGCGATGCCTCCTATTCCACCCTCTACCTGCCATATGCCATCAGCCTGCCCGAGAACACCAAGGCTTACGCGGTCAGCAACGTGGCTGGCACCAAAGCCACCCTGACGGAAATCGCCGAGGCTGTACCTGATGCCACACCCGTGGTGCTTGTCAACAGCGAGGCCGCGTCCTCTGTGGTCTGCCTGCGCACCGACAAGGCCACGCCCTACAGCGGCACGAACTACCTCCGCGGCACCTTCTACGCCCTACAGCTCGACCTGGCAGAGGACAACGGGCTCTATTCCCTCGGAAGACTGGATGGCAAGATTGGTTTCTACAAGTTCGACAACAACGGCACGACCACCATCACCCTCGGTGCCAACAAGGCCTATCTGGATACCACGACTCCAGCTGGCGTCAAGGGCTTCACCCTCGGTTTCGGCGGTGAGGACGGAATAAGTAAAATTGTAAATAACAAATCCGAAAATGGTACATGGTACGACCTGAACGGGCGCCGGCTCGATGGCGAGCCTGCAGCCAAGGGCGTGTATATCGTCGGAGGCAAGAAGGTCGTTGTGAAGTAAAAGAGTACAAAAGAAAAGAGAAAAATGAAGGGAAAGATAACTTGTGAGCTGGAATCTCGAAATATCGGAAATAGAAACAATTAGATATTGAAAAAGAGAAAAGCATGGTGAAGAAGAGCCGTCTCGGAGAAAAAAACTCGGAAACGGCTCTTCCTTTCATTTTTTTTACCTACCTTTGCACCCGCAAATCACTAAACATTAAACTTTACGCTCTGCTTTGCCGCTTCTTCGAGCGACAGCGAGTCTGAAGAACATTAAACTCAATATAACTATGGCAAAGAAAGCTCTGCTGATGATCCTCGACGGATGGGGCATCGGCAACAAAAGTAAGGGCGACGTCATCTACCAGACGCCGACGCCTTATATGGATTATCTGAATGAGAACTATCCTCACAGCCAGCTGCTGGCCTGTGGAGAGAATGTGGGTCTGCCCGACGGACAGATGGGTAACTCCGAGGTGGGTCACCTGAACATTGGCGGCGGACGCATCGTCTATCAGGATCTGGTGAAGATCAACCGTGCTTGCCGGGACAACAGCATCATGAAGAACCCGGAGATCGTCAATGCCTTCGAATACGCTGTGCGCGAGGGCAAGGCCGTGCACTTCATGGGCCTGACCTCCAACGGCGGTGTCCACAGCTCGCTGGAACATCTGTTCAAGCTCTGTGAGATCTCTCAGGAATATAAGGTTCGCGAGACCTATGTCCACTGCTTCATGGACGGTCGCGACACCGACCCGCACTCCGGCGTGGGCTTCATCCGTGAGTTGCAGGAGAAGTGCAACGAGACGGGCGCTCACATCGCCAGCATCATCGGCCGCTTCTACGCCATGGACCGCGACAAGCGCTGGGAACGCGTGAAGATTGCCTACGACCTGCTCATCAGCGGCGAGGGCTATCAGGCTCAGGACATGGCCGAGGCCATGGAACTCAGCTACGCCGACGGCGTGACGGACGAATTCATCAAGCCCATCAACAACGCCAAGGTGGACGGCACCATCAAGGAGGGTGACGTCATCATCTTCTTCAACTATCGCAACGACCGTGCCAAGGAGCTGACTATCGTGCTCACCCAGCAGGATATGCCCGAGCAGGGTATGCACACGATCCCCGGCCTGCAGTACTACTGCATGACGCCGTACGACGCCAGCTTCAAGGGCGTGCACATCCTCTTCCCGAAGGAGAACGTGGAGGACACCCTGGGCGAATACATCAGCCGTCAGGGCCTGAAGCAACTGCACACGGCCGAGACGGAGAAATATGCCCACGTGACCTTCTTCTTCAACGGTGGACGCGAGGCTCCCTACGAGGGCGAGGATCGCATCCTCGTCGCCAGCCCCAAAGTGGCGACCTACGACCTGAAGCCCGAGATGAGCGCCTATGAGGTGAAGGACAAGCTCGTGGCTGCCATCCGCGAGGACAAGTACGACTTCATCGTCGTGAACTTTGCCAACGGTGACATGGTGGGTCACACGGGTGTCTATGAGGCCATCGAGCAGGCTGTCGTCGCTGTGGACAAGTGCGTGAACGAGGTCGTGGAGGCCGCCAAGGCCATGGGCGACTATGAGGTCATCATCATCGCTGACCACGGCAATGCCGACAACGCCATCAACCCCGACGGAACACCCAACACCGCTCATAGCCTGAACCCCGTGCCCTTCATCTACGTCACGGAGAACAAGGCTGCCAAGGTGGAGGACGGTATCCTGGCCGACGTCGCTCCCAGCATCCTGCACATCATGGGTCTGGAGCAACCGAAGGATATGACCGGCCGCTGCCTGATCCAGGATTAAGGAAGCTCAGGTACCCCCTCAGGGGTGCATGTATTTATGACGATAGACAATCCGGGGGTGCGCTGGCGCGTACCCCCGGATCTTTAGCGGAGACCCCTCGGGGTCTCTTTTTTTTCTGGAGCTATAGTCTGAAGGCCATTAACGAGCGTTCGAGCCCTGCGTATTTGTTGAGGCCCGTCTTGATGACGGCGAAACCTTTCGACAGGAAATTGTCCAGGCTGAAGGAGTTCTGGGGCGAAACCGTGGCGAGGACCGCCTTGGCACCAGCCTCCTTGGCTTCGGCAATGGCCTTGTCAATGAAAAGTTTCTGGAGTCCAAAGCCCCGCCATGCGGGGTCGCTGACAACGACATCGAAGGTGAAGGCCTCATTCCAAGGAACGCCCGCGTCTTTGCCGAGATTGCGCTCTGTCTGCCGACAGCCCACGAAGAGGGCAAAGGCGGCGAGTTCACCTTCCTGCGCAAACGCCCCCCAAAGCATGTCGAGGTGCAAGGATTCTATAATCTCCTCGCGAGACAGCGGATAGAAGAGCGTAGGGTCTGGCAGTTGGTCGCAGGCCCTCTGCTGAACGCGCAGGATGTCGGCGATGTCCTTGAAGCCGAGGCGCCTTACTTGGAAGGTACTGCCATTGAGTTGCACCGCCTCGGGGGCGTCCTGACGCAGGTTGCTGAGGTCGTGGAGGTAGTATTCGCCGTCGAGGTAGGAGGTGCTGAAGGCGTACTCCGCCCGGGGGATGTGCGCACCCTGATGGCGGCGGTACTTAGACCAGGCGGCATAGAGGCGGAAGATCTCGTTGTAGGAGGACGAGGTGGGAAGGATGTGGTGCTCCTGCACGTAGGGATTGTTGACGAAGATGAAAAAGCGATAGCCGAAGAGGTCGTCGAGGTCTTCAATCTTTGCAATCTTGTTCCGATAGAGCAGGTAGAGATTCTCGAAGAAAGTGCAGTAGCAGGCGATGTCCGTGGATTGGATGTCTTGCCATCCCTCGGGGCTGTCGCTCTTGGCCGGAGGCTCTTCAAGAACGGAGTACACCTTCATCAGATGCTCGTTGTCGTGGAAGTAGTTGTTCTGGTCGATGAGCATGTCGCAGCAGGTCACGACCTGCGAGTTCTTGAGCTCTATGGCGATGAATACGGTTCCCACCAGGGTGGCAGCCAGGGAGAAAATCCCTACGGCAGCCTCGTCGCCGAGGTGGAAGAGGCCTGCGATGAGGCTGCATGAAACGATGATGCATACCGTTCCCAGAATGATCATCAGCCTCTGGAGCGTGTTCTTGTTGATTCTCATGTCTCGCGTCTTACTCCGTTCTCAGAAGTCCGCCCACGGCGGTGTCGATGGCACCTAAGATTTCCGCGATCAGGTTTCGGGAGGTGATACCCTCAATCTCATATCCCTTGTCGGTTTCCAGGGCAAACACGATGTTTCCCATAATGGGATACCCTCCGCCGTAGAGCAGGGTGGCAGGCATGTTGTCCCCCACCGCGTTGACATAGCCGTTGCGGGCCACCATGAAGACCAGGTGACGGCCTCTAAGGTGCAGCTGTTCGCTGATGGCGTTCAGGGGACGGGTGTAGCGGACCACCTCCACGCGGCCGTTGGCACCAATCCACGAAGCCAGCTCACCGCCGAGGGTGTCCCAGTCCTTGTTCGGACTTTGTCTGGTAGAGGTGAAGCCGTCGTAATTCACAACAATGAAGGCGGGGACAATGTCATTGCTTTCTTCCTCTTCGGCGGGCGTGTCTTCTGCCGCATTGTCTTCCTTCGGATCGGGCAGGCCGCAGAGTTCCTGAATCCGCCAGTAGAGTCGCTTCTCGTCCTCCGTGAGTCTGCCGTCGTCGAGGATGATATGGGCGAAGAGGTTGGACACTTCCTGCTTGGCGTCGTCATCGAGCGCTGCGATGAGTTTCACAGCCTGGGTGTCGTCCATTTGCTCCAAGCCATAATTCATAATCTGTTCGTGCGTTTTGATATCCAGACCCTCGAAGGAGTCAAGGAAATCCACAATCTTCTGTACTTCTACTTCAGATCTTTCCCCATCGGCATAGGTGAGGTGCTTGCTCAGGCGGAAAATGGCTGATAAGGTTTCTAATGTTACGGTCATAGTCGTCGGAATTAGAGTTGCTAATCATTAGGTAGTTCTCATTCGGCGACAAATATACATATATTATTTGGATTCTTAGTCTGTTTTGATGAAAAAATGTGTCCCGTGGCCTCAAGAAGGTGAATTTTGGGGCTGAAAGGTGATGAATACTGTCGTATCCGGATCACTTTGCCGTAAAGCTGGTGAGGCTGGTGGTGCCGGAGGCCGAACTGCCGAGGTAGAGACCGTGCCAGGCCGTGGTGGCATCGGTGGGCTCGGTGGTGGAGTACTTGATTGTGTAACTGGCATTTTTTGTCATGCCAGTGGCTGTGAAGAGGCTGAGGCTGCTGCTGCACGAAGCCGGGAAACTGTAGGTGACCAGATTCTTGCCGGAACTGTCGGCCAGCGTGTAGTAACGTTTGCTTTGGTAGCTGAGGCTACTGGTGAGGAAGGCATAGCCCTGGGCGGCGTTAGAGATGCTGTAGCTGCTACTGCTGCCGCCCCATCCGCCGCCACCACCGCCTTGGTTGGCGCCAGCCGTGATGGCGATTCCAGTGCCTGTAATCTGGATGTAGCTGTTGTTGTCGCAGTCGATACCTTCCTCGGGCGCTCCCTTGGTGGTGTAGGCGAAGACGGCACCATTGCCGATGGTCACGGCGCCCGTCGTGCCGGCGTTGCTGTCCACGGCGTCGTTGCCGTTGGAGTAGCAGACGGTGGCTCCGCCGTTGAAGAAGATCTTTCCAGCGCAGTTGATGCAGTCATCGTAGGTCTGGAAGTAGTGGTTGCCGCCCTCGATATAGATGGCGGTCTTGGACTCCAGACCCTCGGCGCCGCTGGTCTTCGTGGTGACCTCCGTGGTGCCGCCATAGAGGTACACGGCACAGATGGCCTTGATAGCCTTGGCCGACGAGGAGCTGTAGGCCGAGCCTGTGCTGCTGACGGTGAGGGTGGGGCCGGTGCCGTCCTTCAGGCCCTGGGAGTAGCTGCCCGTGACGTTGGTCCAGGTGGAACCGCCGCCCATGCCACCGCCGCCTCCGCCGCCAGGACGGCCGCCTCCGCCCCGGCCTCCACCGCCGCCGGAGAATGACTGAGTGCCGTCGCCGGCGCGGATAGCCTTGGCGGCGTTGCCGCTCATGGTGATGGTGATGACGCCTGCGTTCAGGGCAATGTCGGTGCCCTTCAGTCCCTTGGCGCCCTTGACGTCGCTACTGACGGTCTGCGGTGTGGCGCTGTTGGTGATGGTCAGCGTGCCGCCGTTGGTGGTGATGGCATCGGCAGCCACACCGCGTCCGGCCACACCCTTGATGGTTGCCTGGATGCTTCCACCGTTCTGCACGAAGGCTTCGCCCTTGATGGCAGCCACGTAGGAGGGGTCGCTGCTGTCGCTGGTATCTATGCTACCGCTGGCGTTGAGGGTGAGGGCGCCTCCGTCTATGCGCACGGTGCCGTCGCTCTTCAGACCCTTAGCACCCGCAGCAGTCGTGGTGGTGGTGAGGGTGCCGTCGAGGATGTAGATGTTGCCCGAGTCCTCGCCGTCGTGGTCCGTGGTCTCGCCCGTGGACTCCGTGCCGTCGATGCTGGACTGAATGGCATCGTCGCCTACGCCGCTGATGCTGAGTGTGCCGCTCTCCATGAGGAAGTATTCGTTGCAGTTCACGCCGTCCTTGACTGCGCCCAGCACGTTGATGGTGCAGTTCTTCATCTGCATATATTCTTTCGAGAAGATGGCGTGGGAGGTCTTGCCCGTTACGTTGAGCGTCCCCTTGCCCTTGAATTCGGCGTGCCCCTTCACGTAGAGGGCTGCCTTCTGCGAGCCGCCGCTACCGTCGGTCAGGGTGTTCACGGTTCCGTTCTTCACGCTGATGTCTATGCGCTTGCCATCCAGAATGTTCAGGGCCGCCCCGCTGGGGTTGGTCAGTTCCAGTCCCCGCAGTTCCACGGTGGCCTTGTAGCTTCCTTCGAGGGTGAACTCGCCGTCGGAGGAGGTGCCGGCGAGGCTGTAGGTGATCTCGCCGCAGGTGTCGTCGCCGACCTCTTCACCCTGCACGAGGGTGACGTGGGCGCCGCTGACGGTGGGGGTGACGTACTGCGCGATGTTTCCGGCCACGAAGACCTTGGCGCTGGTGCCGTCGTAGGCGACGCTGACGCTGTTGGCCTCGACCTCGGTGGCATCGATGTACATCCGGGTGATGTCGCTGAGGGCATACACCTTATTTAATATAGTGACGCTGGCGCCGTCGGCATAAATCATCTCTCCGGCCTCGGCGGCAGGAATCTGGTAGGTGACGCTGCCGACTTCGACATTCAACGTCTGAGCCACGGCGGCCACTGTGGTCGCGGCGGCAAGGAGAAGAGTAGCTAAGCGTTTCATTTCACCAGGATTTTAGAGGTTTCACCATTGGCTTTGCGCATGACGTAGATGCCCTTGCGGACGGTCGATCCTTGACGGTAGGCGCGCCGACCGCTGAGGTCATAGAAGGTCTCGCTCCCTCCGGTGCCAGCCGCTGTCGCGGCGCTGATGCCGTCCACGATACCGCCATTGGTCTGCGAGAACTGCATGGAGACGAGGTCTGCGAGGGTGAGGGAGGTCGAGCCGTTGGTGTTCTTGGCCACCAGCTTGCCGTCCTCGAAGGTCATTTCCAGTCCATCCACGGCCAGGGCTACTTGCGAGCCGCTGCCTGTGGTCAGAATCAGGTAGGGAAAGTTGTAGTCTGTGGCCTGAAGCTGCAAGCCCAGCACCAACATGAATATACAGAGAATCTTTTTCATAATCATTCCTTTCTTTAAAGATGTTTGCGTTGCAAAGATAGGTAAAACTAATGAAACGAAGGCGAAAAGGGCCTGAATTATCAACGAAATGGCCGAAACGGACGATGAAGTCGCCTGTTCACTTGGCCGCTGGGACTGGTGCTCAAAGGTTGATGCCGTAGCTCTGCTTCACCTCGTCCATGACGAAAATGCTCTCGATGGATGCCAGGTTTTCGATGTTGCCCAGCTTGTTGAGGATGAATTCCTGATAGTGTTTCATGTCGGCCGTGCGCACCTTCAGCAGGTAGTCGAAGGAGCCCGACGTGTTGTAGCATTCCGTGACCTCCGGGGTGCGCTGTATGCGACGGGCAAAGGCTTCGGCCAGTTCATGGTTGATTTGCTTGAGCTTGACCTTGCAGAAGACGAGCAAGCCCTGACCCATAAGCTCTGGGTCGAGTACGGCGATGTAGCGCTTGATATATCCCTGACGTTCGAGACGCTTTTGTCGTTCGAAGACGGGTGTCGGGGTCAAATGGACGGCTTCTGCCAGTTCTTTTGTGGTCAATTTGGCATTCTTTTGCAGCGTTTTCAGGAGCTGGATGTCAATTTCATCTAATACATCTGTCATGATCGTGGAATATTATTCTATTGCAGGCCTTCTCGGGAAGCCTTCTTGGAAATATTTTCTGTCTCCGCCGCAAAAGTAGTGAATCATTCTGAATTTGGCAAGAAATTTGGAACTTATTTCTAAAAACTCGTACCTTTGCAGCGCAAAACAATAAGAAAGATACTCCAACAGCCACAACCAAACACACTCTAAACTCTAAACTTAAGAACTACTCTACACTCTACACTCTACACTTTAAACTCTACACTTAAAAACTACTCTACACTCTAAACTCTACACTCTAAACTTAAGAACACTCTAAACTCAATAAAACTATGGCAACAGAAAAGAAACTCCACTTCGAGACGCTCCAGCTGCACGTTGGACAAGAACAACCCGATCCCGCTACCGACGCACGCGCGGTACCTATCTACCAGACCACGAGCTACGTGTTCCGCAACTCGCAGCACGCTGCCGACCGCTTTGGGCTGCGCGACCCGGGCAACATCTATGGTCGTCTGACGAACTCCACGCAGGGCGTCTTTGAAGACCGCGTGGCCGCCCTCGAGGGAGGTGTGGCAGGACTGGCCGTGGCCAGCGGTGCCGCAGCCGTAACCTATGCCCTACAGAATATCGCACAGGCCGGCGACCACATCGTGGCTGCCGACAACCTCTATGGCGGCTCGTTCAACCTCATCACCCACACCCTCGCCACCCAAGGTATCTCCAACACCATCGTGCGCGTCAACGACCTGGCGGCCTTGGAGGCTGCCATCCAGCCTAACACCAAGGCCGTTTACGCCGAGACCTTCGGCAACCCCAATTCCGACGTGACAGACCTCGAAGGCGTAGCTGCCGTGGCCCACAAGCACGGCATCCCTCTCATCATCGACAACACCTTCGGTACACCTTATTTAATACGTCCTATCGAGCACGGCGCTGACATCGTTGTCCATTCCGCCACCAAGTTCCTGGGCGGTCATGGCAGTTCGCTGGGTGGTGTCATCGTCGATGGCGGCACGTTCGACTGGAAAGCCAATGCCGACAAGTTCCCGTCGCTGGCTAAGCCCGACCCCTCGTACCACGGTGCCGTCTTCGCCGACGTGGCAGGAGCTGCCGCCTTCGTCACCCGCATCCGCGCGGTGATCCTGCGCGACACGGGAGCTACCATCTCTCCCTTCAACGCCTTCATTCTCCTGCAGGGTGTAGAGACCCTCTCCCTGCGTGTGGAACGTCATGTCGAGAACGCCCTGAAGGTCGTGGACTTCCTGAAGAACCACCCGAAGGTGGCCAAGGTGAACCATCCCAGCCTGCCGGAGCATCCTGACCATGCCCTCTACAACAAGTACTTCCCCCAAGGCGGTGGCAGCATCTTCACCTTCGAGATCAAGGGCGGACAGGAAGAAGCCTGGAAGTTCATCGATGCTCTGCAGATCTTCTCGCTGTTGGCGAACGTAGCCGACGTGAAGAGTCTGGTCATTCATCCCTACACCACCACGCACTCTCAGATGAGTCCCGAGGAGTTGGCCGAGCAGCATATCACTCCTGCCACCGTGCGACTGAGCATCGGCACAGAGCATATTGACGACATTATCGAGGATATTGCACAGGCATTGGACAAGATTTAGCTTTATTTACACATCGGATTCCACGAATTAGACAAATTCTTCGTACCTTTGCAGCACTTTAAACTCTACACTACTCTACACTCTACACACTACACTCTAAACTCTACACTCTAAACTCTAAACTCTCCACTCACCATGTCACATATAGCAAAACAACTGACCGACCTCATCGGTCGTACTCCGCTTTTGGAGCTCAATAAATTCTCTGCTCAGAAAGGACTCGCCACCTCCATTATCGCCAAGGTGGAGTTCTTCAACCCTGGTGGCAGTGTCAAGGACCGCATCGCCCTCGCCATGATTGAGGATGCCGAACAGCGCGGCCTGCTCAAACCCGGCGCCACCATCATCGAACCCACCAGCGGCAACACGGGCGTAGGCCTGGCTCTCGTCAGCGCCGTCAAGGGCTACCACCTCATCCTGACCATGCCCGAGACCATGAGCGTGGAACGTCGCAACCTCGTCAAGGCTTATGGCGCCGAGGTGCGTCTGACCCCTGGTAAAGATGGCATGAAGGGCGCCATCGCAGCAGCCGAAGCCTTGCGCGATGCCACGCCCGGCAGCATCATCCTCCAGCAGTTCGAAAACCCCGCCAACCCCGCCAAGCACTATGTCACCACGGGCCGGGAAATCTGGGAGCAGACGGACGGGAAGGTGGACATCTTCGTGGCAGGCGTGGGCACTGGAGGCACCATCTCCGGCGTTGGTCGCCGACTCAAGGAGGAGAACCCTGCCGTGCAAGTCATTGCCGTGGAACCCAAGAGTTCGGCCGTCCTCAACGGGCAGCCCAGCGGGCCGCATAAGATTCAGGGTATCGGCGCCGGTTTTGTCCCCAAGACCTACAACGCCAGCGTCGTCGATGAGGTATTCGACGTGGAGAACGACGACGCCATCCGCACGGGGCGTGAACTCGCTCAGCAGGAAGGGCTTCTCGTTGGTATCTCCGCCGGAGCTGCAGCCTTCGCCGCTGCCGAGATTGCCAAACGCCCGGAGAACGCAGGCAAGCGCATCGTGGTCCTGCTGCCCGACACCGGTGAACGTTACCTCAGCACACAACTTTTTGCTTTCGAGGAATATCCGCTCTGAACGACTCTCCTATAAATAATAGGTACGCGCGATGCGCGAGTAGCAAATAAGAACAGCCGATTGCCTTCGTGGCAACCGGCTGTCCTGTTTATGGTGATTCGTTGTGTAGCGAGGATTTTACTCGTGTGAGTGACGTTCGCCGCGTTCGGGACGCTCGGGGCGCTCGGAGCGCTCGCGACGCTGACGGGGAGGACGCTCTACATAGCCCTCGGGCTTCGGCAGAAGGGCACGACGGGAGAGCTTGAACTTGCCCGTCTTCGGGTCGATTTCCAGGAGCTTGACGGTCATCTTGTCACCTTCCTTGATGCCGGCTTCCTCCACGGTTTCGAGGCGCTTCCAGTCGATCTCGGAGATGTGCAGCAGGCCGTCCTTGCCCGGCATGAATTCCACGAAGCAGCCGTAAGGCATGATTGAGCGGACAGTGCCCTCATAGACCTCGCCCACTTCGGGCACGGCGACGATGGCGCGGATCTTGGCCAGTGCGGCATTGATGCTCTCGGCGTTGGGACCGCTGACCTGCACCTTGCCCACTCCGTCTTCTTCGTCGATGGTGATGGTGGCACCGGTGTCTTCCTGCATGCCCTGGATGATCTTTCCGCCCGGGCCAATGACAGCGCCGATGAACTCCTTCGGGATGATAATCTGCTCGATGCGGGGTACGTGGGGCTTCAGTTCGGGACGAGGTTCGGGCATACACTCCAGGATCTTGCCGAGGATGTGCTCGCGAGCCTGCTTGGCCTGCATGAGGGCCTTCTCCAGGATCTCATAGCTCAGGCCGTCGCACTTGATATCCATCTGGGTGGCGGTCAGGCCGTCCTTGGTTCCGGTGGTCTTGAAGTCCATGTCGCCGAGGTGGTCCTCATCGCCGAGGATGTCGGAGAGCACTGCGTACTTCTCTTCGCCGGGATTCTTGATCAGACCCATGGCGATGCCGCTGACGGGCTTCTTGATGGGCACACCGGCGTCCATGAGGGCGAGCGTGCCGGCGCAGACGGTAGCCATGGAGCTGGAACCGTTGCTCTCCAGGATGTCGCTGACGACGCGGACGGTGTAGGGATAGTCTGCAGGAATCTGACCCTTCAGGGCGCGCCATGCGAGGTGGCCGTGGCCGATCTCACGACGGCCTACGCCGCGCTGAGCCTTGGCCTCACCCGTGCTGAAGGGCGGGAAGTTGTAGTGCAGGAGGAAACGCATATAGGAGCGGTCGAGGACATCGTCCACGAGCTTCTCGTCGAGCTTGGTGCCGAGGGTGACGGTGGAGAGAGACTGGGTCTCGCCGCGGGTGAAGATGCTGCTTCCGTGAGGACCGGGCAGGGGGCTGACTTCGCACCAGATGGGGCGGATGTCGGTGGTGCCGCGACCATCGAGACGGATACCTTCGTCGAGGATGCAACGGCGCATGGCGTCGCGCTCCACGTCGTGGTAGTAGCGGTCCACGAGGGTGTTTTTCTCTTCGAGCTCAGCAGCTTCCATATCGGGATGAGCCTCGGCGTAGCGGACCTTGAAGTCCTCGCGGATCTTCTCGAAGGCTTCGGCACGGGCTTGCTTCTCCAGAGCCTGCTTCGTGATGTCGTAGGCGGGCTGGTAGCACTCCTTGTTGACCTGCTCGCGCAGCTCCTCGTCGTTGACCTCGTGGCAGTATTCGCGCTTGACGTCCTTGCCGAGTTCCTTGCTGAGTTCTTTCTGCAGGCGGCACATGGGCTTGATGGCTTCGTGGGCGACCTTCAGGGCCTGGAGCAGATCCTGCTCGCTGACTTCCTTCATCTCGCCTTCCACCATCATGATGTTCTCTTCGGTGGCGCCGACCATGATGTCCATGTCGGCATCTTTCATCTGGTCGAAGGTGGGATCCACGATGTACTCGCCGTTCAGGCGGATGACGCGGACTTCAGAGATAGGACCTTCGAAGGGGATGTCCGAGCAGCTGAGGGCGGCACTGGCAGCGAAGCCGGCAAGGGCATCGGGCATATCCACGCCATCAGCGCTGTAGAGGTTCACATTCACGTAAACCTCAGCGTGGTAGTTGCTGGGGAACAGGGGACGGAGCGCACGGTCGACGAGGCGACAAGTGAGGATTTCGTCATCATTGGCCTTACCTTCGCGCTTCGTGAAGCCACCGGGGAAACGGCCGGCAGCGGCATATTTCTCGCGATATTCTACTTGAAGGGGCATGAAATCAGTTCCGGGTACGGCATCCTTGGCGGCACAGACGGTGGCCAGGAGCATCGTGTTACCCATTCGGAGCATGACGGCTCCGTCTGCTTGCTTGGCAAGCTTGCCAGTCTCGATGGAGATCTCGCGACCATCGGGCAGCTGGACTGTCTTGGTGATTACGTTCATCTTTCTAATTAACGATTTACAGATTTACGATTTACGAATTGCGTCTAATAGTTTGCGAAATAACGGTACGACGTATAACGATATAACGATGATTCTTGGGCAAATTGCCCAAAAAACCGCGCAAAGGTAATGATTTAAGTTGAGAGTATAAAGCTTAAGGTTGAAAGTTTGGCATGCGATGGGCTAAAAAGCCTCATTTTTATGCTTTTTTAACCCAGACCTGCCACCCTTCGCGCGTGCGCCCAAACCTCTATAGACATATTCACCCACGCCCACGCGAAGGTGGAGATGCGCACATCGGAAAAGTTTTCGAGGACACTCACGGCGCTCATCATCGTTGCACCTGTGGTGAGCACGTCATCGACCAGCATGAGATGCTGCCCGCTGGCTTCAGCGCCTTCGGCCAGACTGAACAGGTCGCGCCCGTTGAGGAAGCGGTCGGAGAGTTGGAAGTGGGTCTGCGACTCGCGATCAACATTGCGTACCAGCAGGTCGGTGCGCAGGGGGATGCCCGTTTCCTGGCTCAGCCCCTGGGCGATGGCTTCGGCCTGGTTGAAGCCGCGGTGACGCTGTCTGGCACGGGAGAGGGGTAGGGGAACGAAGGCATCCACGCCGTCGAACAAATCTGTGTCCTTCAGCTTCTCGGCTGCCAGACGCCCCATCCAGATTCCCTGCTCGCGGTTGCGCTCGAATTTCAGAGCATGAACCAGATGTGCTGCCGCGTTCTCTCGCTGATAGATGCACAGTGCTCCCATCCGATAGAGGACGGGGTGCTCGCTGCGCCACTGAAAGACGTGGCGATTCAGCTGCCAGTCCGTGGCGACACTCTCCAGCGGCAACGACATCAAGCAAGGCGGACAAACAAACTGTTCGCCGATGGCCAGGCGTCTGTCGCAGATGACGCACGTCCGGGGAAAGAAGAAGTCGAGGAGGCGGGTGAGCATCAGGGTGAGATGGTTAGAGTTGAGGGTTAAGGGTCGGGAGTCGTCGAAATGTTGAGTCGTCGGAATATCGAAATATCGAAATATCGAAATGCCGATTCTTCTTTTAAAGAAAATAGCCTGCTGGATTCAGCAGGCTACTTCTCTTAAGTTGTCGGGATGACTAGATTCGAACTAGCGACCCCACGCCCCCCAGACGCGTACTCTAACCGGACTGAGCTACATCCCGAAACTTGGGCGCAAATGGAGAAAGATTGGGTTCTTTTCCGTTTTGCGGGTGCAAAGGTAGAGATTTTTTTTGATACGTGCAAACTTTTCCGTACTTTTGTGCCGAAATTTTCAAGATAAAGTGATTTTTGGTATGAAATATCGCATTTTTAAGCCCAGAAACCTCTCCGCAGAGGTCACTCTTCCGGCAAGTAAGAGCATCAGCAACCGTGCCCTCGTGCTCAGTGTACTGAGTGGCGATGGTGCCAGACTGCTGACCAATGTCTCGGACTGCGACGACACCAACGCCATGCTCCATGCCCTGACATGGCCGGAGACCATCGACGTCGGAGCCGCCGGAACCTCCATGCGTTTTCTGACGGCTCTGCTCAGCATCGGTCGGGGCACGCACCTCATCACAGGCACCGAGCGTATGCGTCATCGCCCGATTGGTGTTTTGGTGGCAGCCCTGCGTGAGTTGGGAGCGGAGATTGAATATGCCGGCGAGGAAGGCTTCCCGCCTCTGCGCATCACGGGACATCCGTTGCACGGCGGCACGGTGAGCCTGCCGGGTAACGTGAGCTCGCAGTACATCTCCGCCCTGCTGATGATTGCCCCGCAGCTGCAGGAGGGGCTGACGCTGGAACTCACCGGCGAGGTCATCAGCCGCCCGTACATCCAGATGACGATGGAGATGATGCGCAGCTTCGGCGCGCAAGTGGAGTGGCGGGGCGAAAATGCCATTCGCGTGGAGCCCACGGCTTATGTCCCCACACCTTATTTAATAGAGGCCGACTGGAGCGCCGCCTCGTACTGGTACGAGATCGTGCTGTTGAGCGATAGTGCTCAGGAGACTGCCACCCTCGTAGGCCTCTTTGAGCAGAGCCTGCAGGGCGACAGCGCCGTGGCAGACCTCTTTGCCCGGCTGTCCGTGCGCTCAATCTTCCTTTCCGTAGGCAGCCAGCAACCGAAGACCACCCTCATCCGCCGTGGTGAGCTGCCAGCCCGCTTCGATGCCGACTTCACCCGTACCCCCGACTTGGCGCAGACCCTCGTGGTGACCTGCGCGCTGAAGGGCATCCCCTTCCGATTCACGGGACTGCAGAGCCTGCGAATCAAGGAGACCGACCGCATCGCAGCCTTGCAGACGGAACTGCGCAAACTCGGCGTGCAAGTGGAGGTGGAGGGCGACAGCGTCATGAGTTGGCCCGGTCCCGAACGGCAGGCCGCGGGCGAGGTGTCCTATCTGCAACCCGCGGCAGGAACCGCTATTGACACCTACGACGACCACCGCATGGCCATGGCCTTCGCTCCTGCTGCCCTGGTACTCGGCAGCATCGATATCAATCATCCCGAGGTTGTCTCGAAGTCCTATCCCAGGTTCTGGGAGGATCTGAAGAGTGCCGGATTTGAAATTCAGGAGTCATGAACGAGAGACCCGTAGGATGCTGCGGTCAGCATGCCGTCTGCGAGAAAGAACTGCTGCGAGCCGCCGAGACTCCCATCGATTACTTCGACGACGAGGAACTGGACCGTTTCCGCGGACGAGCTGCCACGGACTACACCGACGAGGAAGCCGAGGAGTTCCGCGAAGTGCTCTATACCACCCTTGCCCGCGAGGTGGAGGACTGGGTACGGAGCCTGGAGTCCAGAGGTATTGAATTGCCGACTGCCGTGCGCGATGAGGCACTGCTTATCATCGGAGAACAGCGATTCGGCAGTGCGTAGCACAATAAATGCAGCAATCATGACGTTATTTAATAGATGACACGCGCGCGTACCATAATATATATGTTGTTCATCCTGCTGGCGGCAGGGTGGCTGGCGTCGTGTTCGACAAAGAAGAACACGGCCATCACGCGTCGTTACCACAACATCACCGCTCGCTACAACACGCTCTACAACGGGCAGGTGGCTTACGATGAAGGTATCGAGGCGCAGGAGAAGGGCCATGTGGACAACTACACGGAGATACTGCCGATGTACATGGTGGCCAGCACCAAGACGGCTGGTCTGGGCAAGGCTAACTTCGATAGAGCGATCGAGAAGGCAGAGAAGGCCATCAAGAAACATAGCATCAAGCGCAAGCCAAAGAAACCCAACGGCAGAATGTCAGCCAAGCAGAAGGCGTACTTCCAGCGCCTGGAGTTCAATCCCGCCATGAGGCGCGCGTGGATGATGTTTGCCGATGCCCAGTTCCAGAAGGGCGAGTTCATCGAGGCGGCATCCAGCTACAACTACATCATGCGGCTCTACGCCGGGCAACCCGAAGTGGCCAGTGTGGCGCGTGCCAAACTGGCCCGTTGCTACGTATTGCTCGACTGGCCCTACGATGCCGAGGATGTCTTCAACAAGATGCGGCGCGACAGCATCAGCGAACGAGGAAAACGCGAGCTGGATGCTTCCAAGGCTGCATATTATGTGGCCACCGGACAGTACAAGGAAGCCCTGGAACCACTGCTCAACACCGCACGCCACACGTCGCACAAGCTCCAGCGGGCCCGTCTGTATTATCTCCTCGGACAGTTGTACCAGCAGACGGGCGACAAGCAGAATGCCTACAAGGCTCTGCGCAAATGTGCCGCCCTGAATCCACCCTACGAGTTGGCCTTCAATGCGCGCATCCTCCAGACCGAGGTGATGGCGGACGGACAGGGCAAAGCGATGATCCGCAAGCTGCGCCGCATGGCCAAGAACCCGAACAACGAGAACTACCTCGACCGCATCTACTATGCCATCGGCAACATCTACCTCGCCAGCCGTGATACCTTGCACACCATCTACGCCTGGAAACAGGGCATCGAGGAGAGTACACAGAACGGATTCGCCAAGGCGGTGGTTCTGCAGCACCTCGGAGAACTTTACTGGGAACGTGAGAACTACATCGACGCCACCGAATGCTACACCCAGTTGGCTGGCATCATGGACAAGGAACATGATGACTACAAGGAGGTGCAGCGTCGCAGCAAGATTCTCACAGAGATAGAACCCTACCTCAGCGACGTGAAGCTGCAGGACAGCCTGCAGGCATTGGCAAAACTGCCGGAGAAAGAATATCTGGCCGTCATTGACCGGGTCATCAAGGAACTGAAGGAGAAGGAGAAACGCGAAGAGAAACTGGCCGCCAAGCTGGGCGACAGGGCAGCCCGTGCAACCGCCACGGCAGCAGCTGCCGGAGCGCGCAACAACACCGCCGCTGCCGCCGGTGCTCGCCGGGGACAGCAGTCTGCACAGTTCTATTTCTACAACCCGCAGACCGTGGCCCAGGGTAAGCAAGACTTCCAGAAGAAATGGGGCAAGCGGGCCAACGAGGACAACTGGCGACTGAACAACAAGGAAGGACTCAGCCGTATGGACAATCCGGAGAACCCCGAAAACGCAGATAGCTTGGGCCTCTTGGGCGACCCGGATTTAGCCGGCGAGGACTCCGAGCTCTCCGAGGAAGAGCAGCGCCTGAAGGACTCCCTCGAGAACGACCCGCACCAGCGAGAATACTACCTCAAGCAGATTCCTTTCACCGAGGACCAGCTGGCCATTTCCGATGGCATGATCCTCGACGGACTCTACCACGGCGGCGTGCTGCTCATGGAGAAGGTGGAGAACTTCCCCCTTGCGGAGAAGACCCTCAACAGGCTCGTCAACCAGTTCCCGGACTTCGAACAGATGGACGACGTGTACTATCACCTCTTCCTCCTGGCCATGCGACGGGGCGACAGCACCGACACTGAAGGTTATCTCTCTGTCCTCCGCGAGACCTACCCGGAGAGCAAGCTGACCAAGACCGTCACCAATCCGCGATTCCTCCAGCTGGCTGTGTATGGCAAGCACCTGGAGGACACCCTCTATGCCATGGCCTATGATGCCTACCGGGAGGAGAACTACTATGCCGTGGACCACTACTTCCGCCAGAGCACCGAGGACTTCGAGGAAGGCGCCCATCGGGGCAAGTTCCTCTTCGTCCATGCCATGAGTCAACTCTACTCGGGGCATCGCGACTCGTTCCTCGTAGAGATGAAGCAGGTGGCAGAGAAATACTCCAAGGACGAGATCGCACAGATGGCATCCGTCATCGTCAAGGGCGTGCAGGAAGGACGTCTGCTGGCCTCGGACCACTGGCATGCAGGCAGCATCTGGGCCAACAAGACCATCTTCCTCGAGGGCGACAGCACGCAGATGGCGGCGGACACCCTCGTGGCCGAGGTCGATCAGCCCTACGTCTTCGTCCTGGCTTATCCCACGGGCGAGGTGGACAACGATATGCTGCTTTACGAGATGGCACGCTACAACTTCACCTCCTTCATGGCACGTAACTTCGACATCGAGATTGTGCCGGAAGGGCTCATCACCCAGCTGCGCGTCACGGGATTCCAGAGCTACGATGAGGTGCATGCCTACGCCCAGCAACTCTACTCCGACCAGCACATGCGCACCCGTCTGGAGGGCATACGCGCCATCCTCATCAGCGAGCAGAACCTGAAACTGCTGGGCACGCGCTACAGCTACGACGAATACGCCGAATTCTTCGAAGCCGAACTCTCGCCCCACGAGGTGCCAGAGGAACTCATCCTCGACGAACCCTCCGACTTCCCCACCGATATCGACGATGTGCCGGAGAGCGAGGAAAATGCCCTGAACGCCGAGGACGCCGAGGAATCAGAGGGTGATGAAGACTCTGAAGACTCCGAGGAAGAGGAAGAGGTCGAAGACGATGAAGACTGGCTACCCTAAGAACAATAAGAAGAATATGAATATCACTGCTCATCTCCTCTGGGTGGACGATGAAATAGAACTGCTCAAGGCCCACCTCCTCTTCCTCGAGAAGAAAGGGTATGCCGTGGACACCGCCACCAACGGCTACGATGCCATCGACCGCGTGGCAGAACAGACCTATGACCTCATCCTCCTGGACGAGAACATGCCCGGAATCAGCGGACTCGAGACCCTCAGCCGCATCAAGGACATCACGCCCACCACACCCGTGGTCATGGTCACCAAGAGTGAGGAGGAGAACATCATGGACCAGGCCATCGGCAGTCAGATTGCAGACTACCTCATCAAACCTGTCAACCCCACGCAGATTCTGCTGACGCTGAAGAAGAACATCCATCGCCGCGAGATTGTCACCGAGCAGACACAGAGTGCCTACCAGCAGAACTTCGGTCAGCTCGCCATGCTCATCAGCGATGCCACACGCATCGATGACTGGATGGAGGTGTACCGCAGACTCGTCGCCTGGGAACTGCAACTCTCCGAGACGGACAGCGCCATGAAGGAGATGCTGGCCATGCAGAAGCGAGAGGCCAACCACGACTTCGCACGTTTCATCGCCAAGAACTACCTCCGCTGGATCTCCGAGCCGGAGGCCGAGGGACGACCGGAGGTCATGAGCCCCGATATCTTCAAGCGGCGCGTCTTCCCCCTCCTGGATAAGGGAGAGAAGGTGTTTCTTCTCGTCATCGACAACTTCCGCTACGACCAGTGGCGCGTCATCATGCAGGAAATAGCGGATTTCTTCCAGATAGACGAGCGACTCTACTGCTCCATCCTCCCCACCGCCACACAGTATGCGCGCAATGCCATCTTCTCCGGGCTCATGCCCAACATCATCGCAGAAATGTTCCCCGAACTCTGGGTGGACGAGGACAGCGAAGAAGGCAAGAACCTCAACGAGGCACCGCTCATTCAGACGCAGTTCCGCCGCTACCGCCGCCAGCATACCTTCACCTACAATAAAATCAACGACTCTGCTGCCGCCGAACGACTGGTGCAGCAACTGCCGATGCAGGAGAAATATGACCTCAACGTATGTGTCCTCAACTTCATAGACATGCTCAGCCACGCACGCACCGAGAGCCGAATGGTGCGCGAGCTGGCCAGCAACGAGGCCGCCTACCGCAGCATCACCCTCAGCTGGTTCCGCCACAGCGCCGTGGCAGACCTCTTCCGGGCACTCGCACAGAGCGACTACCGCATCATCCTCACCACGGACCACGGCAGCATACGTTGCCAGAACCCCGTGCGGGTGAAGGGCGACAAGAACACCAACACCAACCTGCGCTACAAGCTCGGCAAGAACCTCGACTACAACCCCCGCGAGGTCTTCGACATCACCGACCCGCATCGCGCTCAGCTCCCGTCGCCCAACCTCAGCACCCGCTATATCTTCGCCACCGGCGACAGCTTCTTCGCCTATCCCAACAACTACAACTACTATGTCAGCTACTACCGCGACACCTTCCAGCACGGCGGCATCTCCATGGAAGAAATGCTCATCCCCCTCATCGAATTAACCCCGAAGAGAAGGAATTGAGAATTCAAATATCATTATTGAAAATACAAGAATCATTATTGAAAATCCAAGAATCATAATTCAAAATTAAAGCTTGAAGATTCAAAATCAGTAATTCATAATTGATAATTCATAATTCAAAATTAAAGCTTGAAGATAGAAATCTGAGAGTTGAAAGTAACTTCGGTTGAGTGTAGCGCGTATTCGCGCGTCCTCCCCCCTCCCTCCTCCCTCTTCCTCCCTTTCCCTCTTCCCCCTCTTCCCTCCTCCCTCCCCCAAAAAGCAATGAAACATCAAATCAACGACCTCCAATCCCTCCCCGCAATAGCCCGCGACTTCGTCGCCTCCACCTCCCTGCTCCCCTCTTCCTCTGAGGCCACCCCCTCCGGGCGCTCTCAGGCTCCCTCCTCTCGCATCTTCGCCTTCTATGGCAAGATGGGCGCCGGCAAGACCACCTTCATCACTGCCGTCTGCCGTGAGCTCGGAGTCACCGAGCCCGTGACCTCGCCCACCTTCGCCATCGTCAACGAATACCAATCGTCCCCCACCGGGGGACTACTGGGGGCTTCTATCTACCACTTCGACTTCTATCGCATCCGCCGTCCTGAAGAAGCCTATGACATCGGCTTCGAGGACTACCTCGACAGCGGTGCCCCCTGCTTCATTGAGTGGCCGGAACTCATCGAGGACCTCCTCCCTGCCGACACCATCCGTGTCACCATCGACGAAGATCCCGAGACACACCAGCGCACCATCAGCTGGTGAGGGGATTCCCCGGCTCTTCCTCGAATGGCAGCCCTGTTTCCAACGGTTCGTCCGTTGGATTATCACCCGCCGGCGGGAGTAGAACTCTTAGGCACTACTGAGAATCCGGCAGATGGCATTCAGTAGCTCGAAACGTCCTTTGTTGGAATGCTGTGAGAGGGGTTGATCCGGCCAGGGAGCCAGCAGCAGGAGCTGGCCGTTGGCCACATAAGTGAGGTGATTGCCGGCAGGAGCGTAAAGAGCAGACATCGCCTCATGCTGCAAGCGGATTACGCGATGTCCAGCTGCCAGCAGGCTATTGACCACTTGCTGCTCTCCCCGGCTGACGCACGGCGTGATGACCACAGCCCCTTCCTTGGAACAACGGTCGTCCAGTGAGGCGATGAGGGCGGCAATTTCTGCCGGGGTGGCGCGGCGCGACACACGCACCGGCACCAATGTACTCTCGGAAACCAGGAAGTAATTGCCCATGGCGCGGAATCGCAGACTCGTGTGCACTTCATCGCTGCTGCGGTCTACCACCAGGCACGACTCAAGGTCCTTGATTTCCCCCAGCGACCTGGCCTCACGGTAGAGCGCACGTGCCAACTCCACCGGCAGAGGCCAGTTCACAGTCCACTTATCATAGAAGAGGCGAGGATGCTGCCGCTTGATCCATGCACGCCGCGGGTTGTCCGCCACATAATTCAGCATCTTCGTCAGCTGCCCATACTCCGTCAGCACCCGGTCGTGGTAATTATCCTGCCACAATCGTTGCACAAAGATCTCTTCCCCCTCCCTTCCTCGTTCCATCCCCTGGCTTTCCCCAGTTGTCTCCTCCCTTCCTCGTTCCATCCCCAGGCTTCCCCCTGTTGTTTCCTCCCTTTCGGATCCTCTTCCCCCGCTTTTCCCCTCGCTTCCCCCTGTTGTCTGCGGTTCGTCCGCAGACCACCACCTCCTCCTCTCCCTCTCCCTCTTTGATGGGCGGCTGCCTTCAATGCGGTGCAGCCCTCCTTCGGCCTGATCCAGTATCCTCAGATATGCCACCGTGCTCTCATATTTCAGCCGTCGCACGACCTCGCCCAGATGCCTGTCCATCTTCTGGTGGATCTGAACCACGGCGTGCAGGTGATCCGGCATGATGATCCAGCGGGAAAACTCCACTTCCGCATATCTTCTGCTCAACCCCTGCATCACCCGTTCTAGCTCCTTGCCCAGAGGGCTGAGGCTCACCGATGCAGAACCAGCCCCGTCGGACACCAGCTGCCCGAATAGTGGGCGCCGTCCTTCGGTGCACAAGGTAATCATATACACCCCTGGTTCATAGTAGTTGTGCCATGTGGCGCGCAGTGTCTGAGGGCGAGAGTGGTCCTGGGCGGGTGATAACCCAACGGACGAACCGTTGGAAACAGGGCTGCCATTCGAGGAAGAACCGGCGGGAGGAAGAGATGGATGCATGAATAGAACTTTTTAATTCTCTCTAAAATCACATCTTTATTATAAACTGGACGCACCCCACGGGCGCGTCCAGTCCTTTCTATACCTATATATATAATAAGGTGTAGCACTTATTCCTCGAAGATGCTTTCGCCGAAGAAGTTGCCTTCCTTGACGTCGGCCACCTCGGGGATTTCGCCTGTGCCTTTGCCGATTCCGGAGTTTCCGCCTACGCCAGTGATGCTGGCGGCAATCATCGTTTCCGTCTGTACGTGGTGCACATACAGTGCAGGAGTCATATATGACTTTTTCATAATTACGTAGAATTAGATATTTATGAATTCAATCTCCCTTTCCCCTCCCACACAGGGGAGGGGTCAGGGGAGAGGCCTTTATTTTACGATCACTTTCTTGCCGTAGCCTTGTTCACGCGCTGGCCGGCGAGGTTGTAGATAGCGCCGTTCTCAGCAGCTGCGCCGTTGATCTCGCTGATAGCGGTCTCTATGCCGTCAACGAACATCTTGACGCCAGCACCTGAAGTCTTAGCCTTGATGTAAGCGCGGAAAGCCTTGATGGTCGTTGCACCAGTGCTCTTGTAGATAGCGCCATTGCCGATGAAGTAATCGTCTGCTGCGATATCTGTCGAGGCTGCATACGTTCCTACGAAATCAAAGTTGGTACCGGCTACAACAGCATCACCACCCTTGAACATCACATTGTTGAAGGCCTTTGTCTCAGTGCTGGCGGTTGCATTGCCAATAAGGACGGGGACATTAGCCTCAATCGTATTCTCGGCCTTCGTGTTGAAATTGATGGTGGAGTTAGTTCCGTCGGGCACATCCTGGAATGTATAGACCTTAGCCTGATCACCGAAGGTATTTGCCACCTGCTCTGCGGTCATATCGAAGGGCATACACACGGTGTTGAAGCCAGTCTTCACAGTACGATTCACCGTGACATTCTTAGCGTAAGTGCGTTCAAAGCTTCTATATAGTCCTTCATCTTCAGCTAAGTCTATTGAGGCTGCTCGATCAAACTTCATAAGGCTGACATTGGTCATCCAAGTGTTGCCGCTATTACCCAATGTGAGCACATAGTTGCCTGCTGCACCTGTCGTGAAGTAAGCGGTAGCGTCAGCCCATTCTGAGACCGAACTATTTTTTACGAAAGTAGCTGCAGCCATTCCGTCCTCGCCATTGAGCACACTTACCGTAACACCCTGGTTGGAGTTGTTTTCATGAGAACGGTAGCTGAAGGTCAGCTGATAAGCCGTATTGGCAGCAAGAGGCATGGTATATACACCCTGATTGCCATACTGGAGGCTACCCGGCTGGTTGTAGTATGCTGTTGCAAAGTCGCCTTCAAGTCTAGACTTCATCTCGCCCCATCCGTTGGTGCGCGTCCATCCATCAGGATAGTTCTTACCTTCGGCGACGGTAGCAAACAGACCATTGTAGATGGCATCCACGTCACCGTCGTTGGCTGTCCAGTTGTCATTAAGTGTTGCTGTGAGGGCTTCCACATCTTCCTTCCTATTTTTAGCATTTTGATCAATAGCCTTAGCAGCAGCTAGAGCCTTCAGTGCTGCCACATTATTATAAGGAGCATATTCTCCATTTTGGAAACCGAGGGTCTTGGCCTCTGCTGCTGCGATGGCAGTATTCAGATCGGCATAATCGTCTGCGCCTGCCGTGACATCGCCTACGGCCAACCTGAAGTTGTCAGCCTTGATGAAGCTGGCGTCACTGCCTTCCTGGCTCTTGGTGCTGCTGGCCTTGATAACAACATCGGCAGCATCTGCAAGAGTGAACACAACGTTTACCGTGTAACCTGTGGTCTTATCACCTGCAACGGTTACTGAATTGGTGGTTTCGTTGGCAGCAAGAATCAGTTTCTCGCCTTTGAAACCTGCGAGGAGAGCACTCAGAGTGTAGGTGCCAGCCGGCAGGTTCTTGATGGTCTGATAGACATCGTTCTCAGCACTACCGCCCCAAGAGTTGAAGAGATAGCTGCCATCTACGTCATTGCTGATAGAATATGTGCCATTACTTTGTTCTTTAACACCTGTATCGTTGCGGCTTGTTGCGCCCCAACCTGTCATGTCACCCGTTTCGAAGCTATGGTTCAGAATGACAGAGGTATAGTCAATCTTACTGTCAGCAGCCAGAGCAGCAATCTCTGCAGCCTGATATGCCTCATAAATGTCAGCGGCGGTAACATCATCAGCGTATTCGCCGTTTGTGTACTTAGAACGGATTGCTGTAGTAGCAGCAGTTGCGCTCCATTCCTCCACGTTTGTAATGGCTGTCTTCAAAGTCTTGTATGCTGCAACACTGGCCTGTGCTGTCACAAGAGCAGTGTTCAACGCATTATAGTTATCAAGGGTTTTGCTGCCTTCGAAAGTAGCCTTGGCGGTTGCCAAAGCGCTCTTTTCGTCTGCATTATAAACGGATTCGTCGAGTGCAGTAACCTTACTTATGATGTCATTAGCGTCAGCATCGGTTACGATTACATCACCAATTCGATACACGAGGAAATTATCAATCCAGAGTTTTGCTCCGTTACCTGAACCACCTGTAGAAGTTGTGACACCAACGCTGAAGTTGATGTCGGTAGTCTTGGCAACATCAAACTCGAATGCCTGAGCCTGCCAAACGCCTTGCTCAATGGTCTTTAGGCCTGAGTACACGAATTTGTCAGTCGTACCATAGAAGTCACCTGCATTGCCGTTGACACCGATATAATTGCTTGCAATGCCAGTGTTGCTATTGAGATTGATGACCTCATAGTAGAGAATATAGCGACCGGTAGGCAGGTTTTCAATCTTCTGCTGATAACGACCTTGGTCATTCCAACCAGCGGAGAGGTGAAGAGCTGCACCTTCACTACTACCGAGCATATCCGTAGCTGGAGGTGTGGTGGAGTTTGTGCTCCATCCATTGGCGGGCATTGCAGTGCCATACTCGGAGGTCGTTCCCTGAGCCGCAGTAGAGTTGAATTTAGAGAATTGAGTCCAGCCCGTAACTTCATACAGATAACCGTGGTCGCCAGTGTTGGCGGTCATCTCCTTTGTGTTATCAGGATTGGATGTCGCTGTTGAGAGCGTTCCACCGAAAGTGGTCGTGCCATCACCGTTCAATGTGTTATTTGGCGTTGAGTCGAAAGTGCCATTATTCAGAGCCACGGGAGTAGCACTGCTAAGAGCACTTGTGATGGCTGAGTTTAGGGCCGTGGAAGCACTAACTGTATTATCGAAATCTTCTGCCCAATCGTTGGCTTCATTATATTGGCCTTGAGCAGTTTCGATGGCGGTAGCCAGTGTGGCATTAGAGAGTACTCCGTTCAAGGCCGTTGCCTTCTTGATGTAACCATCCAAAGTGTACTTCGCAGCGTCGAGAGCAGCAGCATGAGCAGCGGCTTCGGGGTCAGTCCAAGTCAGTTTCAGGTGGCTGACATAGACAATCGGTGTTGTGTTCTTGTCCTCCTTGTTACCATAGCCCAAACTAATCTTAGCTGTTGTTGCGCTAGCGATGTCGAATGATATGGTATGAGTTGTCCATGAACTCTTACCTGCATTCATCCACTCAGTTTTCGTGTCAATAATCTTATTACCTCCTACTTCAACGTAAAAAAGATTGTCATAATTGATTTTTGTAGAACTATTGTTGACATCTTCAACGTCATATGAGAGTTCATAATGTCCAACTGGTAGTTCAGCTGTCGTTTGTTGATAAGCCGTGTAATTGGTATTCCAACGCGCTTGAAAACCTATGCAGTATTCGGTGTTCAAATGTGTCGCGTCAACTGTAGCAGCCGCGCTTCCTGTTGGTTTGAATGTGCCAATTAACCCGCTGCCAATATTAACAAAACTCGCAGCTTTATACTCTGTCCATCCTGTCATGGACGAGAAGTCGGCATTCGTGATGTACGTGTTCGTCACATCCGTCTGTGCCCATGCCCCAGCGGTGCAAAACAGCAGCGCTGCGGCGAGAAGTTGTTTAAATTTCATTTGTTGTTTTAATTAAGTTTTGAAGAGATAATGTAGTCGATTTAGTTAGTGACATCTGATACTGAGATGCTATCTCATGCGGGTGCAAAAATAGTGATTTGTGTTGAAAAGAGAACAGGACGAGTTGCTAAAAGTTGTTAAACGGGCCAATTTAATGATTCTGCACCTAGCTAAATGGCTTAATTTGACCTGAATGCATGGTACATAAACAATGGCGGGATGCACTCGCTGTGCATCCCGCCAGAATACTTATATTTTGTTATGGTATGCGGGTCTTATTCCTCGAAGATGCTTTCGCCGAAGAAGTTGCCTTCCTTGACGTCGGCTTCCATGGGAATTTCATTCCCTGTGCCCTGTGTGATTCCGGAGTTACCGCCCACGCCAGTGATGCTGGCGGCAATCATCGTTTCTGTCTGCACGTGGTGTACATACACTGCAGGAGTCATATATGTCTTTTTCATAATTGCGTAGAATTAGATATTTATGAATTCAATCTCCCTTTCCCCTCCCACACAGGGGAGGGGTCAGGGGAGAGGCCTTTATTTTACGATCACTTTCTTGCCGTCCGTTCTCTGCGGCTTCACCGTTGATCTCGCTGATAGCGGTCTCGATGCCACCGATGAAGAGCTTGACTTCGCCACCAACTTCTTCCTTAGCCTGGAGGAATGCGCGGAAGCCCTTCATGTTCGTGTTGCCGGCACTCTTATAGAGTGCATCGTTGCCAACGAACCAGATACCCTCTGCGAGGGTGATCTTACCACCGTAGTTACCTACGAAGTCGAAGTTTGTGCCCTCGACCTTGGCAGCACCCGTCTTGACGGTTACGTCGTCAACCTTAATCTCAGTAGCTTCCTTTGAAGCCTTGACGAGGACAGGAACGTTAGCTTCAATGGCGGTAGTAGTCTTGTTGAAGTTTACGGTGGTGTTGTTAGCATCGCCTTCGTCGCTGTAGCTATAGACCTCAGCTTCGTCACCGAATACTTCCTTCACCTGAGCCTCTGTGAGGTTGAAGGGCAGGGCAACCGTGTTGTAGCCAACCTTGGAGGTGCGAGCCATCGTGACGTTAGCTCCCTCTATGTCAGCCAGTGCGCTGAAGGCCTGAGCCTCGTTCATAGCAACGTTGATGCTTTGTCCGTAGTAATAGAGCTGGAAGTTATCGAAGATGGTCCAGTCGCCGTCAACATGAGTTTTGGTGCTCTTGAAACCGAACTTCAGGTCGCCTTCTACAGCGGTGAGTACGCTGTTCCAATAGTGTCCGGCCTTGAAAGCCTGGGCTGCACCGTTCATGGAGTTCGCATAATAAACAGTACCATTGTTGCTGTCGTTGCCATTCTGCCACTGGTGGTCAGCGTCCGTTGCACCTTCGCTCACGAGGTTCTTAATCGTGGTCTGGCCTTCGTTGATGTAGATAACGGAGGATACATTGTTCGTGCCAGCCTGGTATGCGGTATAGACGGCATTCCACCATCCGGGACGCTGGAAGGCCTGAACCTTCAGTTCGTAGTTACCCTTAGGCATACCGGTAAGAGTCTGATTGATGTCAAACTCAGTCTGATAGTATTCGCAGTTGGTGTAGCTCTGGAAGCCAGGAGCGGGATTGGCTGTCCAACCGGTAGCATTGTTGTTGTCAAAGCTGGGGTTGGTGATGAGGAAGGTGATGTCGAAGGGATGAGCGCCGTCGCTGCGGACGCCACCAATAAAGGTCTTACCTGCAGTCTTCAGTGCGGTTACCTGTTCGGCAATAGCTTCAGCTGTGGTTGCGGCATTTACAGCCTCGTCAGCCGCTGCAACTGCTGATGTCAGAGTGGTAGTAGCACCGCTTGTGGTTTCAGTATAACCCTCAACGCTCTTCAAGGCCTCGACCTTAGTCTTCACAGAGAGGTATTCTGCATAGGGAGCCACGAGAGCCTTAGTATTGGTCGTGGCAGTGGTTATTGCATTGATAGCAGCCAGGAAGTCAGCCTTCTTCGTATATGTCTTGTTGTTCTCTGTTACAATGTTTGTGAGATTTGCATATGCAGGAGCAGGCACGGAACCCTCTACCACTTTATTAGCTTCGGCTATGGCAGCCTCCAGTTGCTCTTGATAAATGGAATAGTTAGGAGATCCATAGTACTTCAGTGTGAAGTCGCGGAAGATGGTCCACTTGTCGGTCTCGGTGTCCTGATTTTCAATACCGATTTCGACATTACCAGCTTCTTCAATGAGGAACTTCAGGGCAACTTTGCCATTCCCATTGTCGAAATAGGTCTTGGCTCCTGCCATATTGTTCACGACATCGCTACCTACGCCAGGAATGAGTATCTTATCTTCGCTGGCATAAAAATAGGTGCTGTGGTTGCCAGCACGGTGGAAGCCAGTTACGCCGAATTCCCAAGTGCCAGCAGACAAATTCAATGTTTGATAGAACTTGAAGTTCTGCTGATAGAATTCAGTTTCTTCGTTGGCAACCTTACCATTGCTCTGCCCTTGGGTCACACCGTTGGGATTCTCTATTGTCCAGCCATCCGTGGTTTGACGGACAGAAGGATTTGTCACAAAGAAGTTGGTGACATCAAAGTAGGCACCCTCGTTGAGTGTCACTGATGTAATGAATGTTTCAACAGCAGCAGTCAAACCAGAAGAAGCTGTGGTCACGTCAGTTGCATTCAGCTTCTCATCAATAGCATCGAGTACAGCCTTGAGGGTAGCTTTAGCATTGCCTGCATCGGCATAGTCGGTCTGATTGTAGATAGCCCATGCACTCTTGGTGGGCATATAGGCTGCGACCATTTCAGAGGAAGCGTAGGTGGCAACAGCAGTGTTAATTGCATTGGTAGCAGCCTCATATTCCTCGAGCGTGGAATAACTACCTTCGTTTGTTTCGACGGCTTCCTTAATCTTTGCGTATGCTGCAGCGGGAATAGTGGTCTTATCTACAGTATTGGCTGCTGTCACGGCCTTGTCCAAGTTGGCCTTAGCGAGGTTGATGGGGTCCCCATAGTAGATGAGGGAGAATGAGCGCCAGCACATCCAGTGGTCACCAGTTGTGTTGTCGGCAATCAGACCGATTTCAAGGGATTCTGTAGCCTCGTTAAGAGTGAAGTCGAGTGTGTTCACACCATTGCCAGCAGCAATCCAGTTGCTACCTTGAGTGCGATCGTTCACACTGCCGCAACCTACGAGCTTGACTGTATTCTCACCTGCATAGAGCGTAGCAGTCATGTTGTCGCGTGTATAAGCGATAGCAGTCAGAGTATATGCGCCTTTAGGCAGATTGGATAAGGTCTGCTTAGTTGTTCCGGCACTGACTTGCCAATATTCATAAAGTTGAGCTTGCAGGGTGGGAGAACCGGAATTTGTCCAGCCGTCCATATTGCCGCTGATGCCAGGAGCGGGGTTTGTAATCCAGGCATTGGTGATGTCGAAGCCAGAAGTGATGATAATGCTGGAGAGGAAAGTGTTGCCAGCAGCGTACACAGCAGCCTTAGCGTCGTTGATTGCCTCTACTGTCGTAGCCGCATCCACTACATCGTCCTGTGCATATACAGCAGCTTTCAAAGTCTCAGCAGCGCCTGTTTCGTCTGTGTAAGCAGAGGTGTTAGCAGCAAAGCCCAACACTGTAGTGCGGGCGGCAGCGTATGCCTCCTTAGCGGGGTACAGCTGAGAAAAGGTTTTAATGTTGCTACCCTCGCTGGCCGGTACAAACTGCCAGTAAATCCACTTGTCAGAATTCGCATCGGCAAAATCGGCCCATGTATAAGCTAATGTTTGGGAAACGAGGTTGGTGGCGTGTATACCAAAGTATTGTCCTTCTTTGGCTGCCATGTCAAGGCGGTAGCCGTTTTCGGTAGAAACAATCTTCCATTTACTACCAGCATGAGTTGTGTTGTTGTCAATGTAAGAAGCGTTGCCTCCAGGTTCATAGAACATGTACTTGTTAGCCTTGTTCGTACCATTGTGGATGAGATACCAAGTTCCATCTGAGTTCTGCTGAAGAGTGAATGGTAAAGCATAATCTACATTTTCAGTTGGCGTTATCGTGGCATCGCCATCTACCCAGATACGGTCTAGTGTTGAAATAGTACGTGTTCCATAATTACGGCCACCACCAAGAAAAGTGCCAGCGCCAACGTTGTAGATGTAATAGGTCTGTCCACTTGTAGGTGTCGCCCACTCTGTGGAATAGGACTGGTTTTTCCAGCCTTCTCCAGCCTGAGCACTCAGCCCGACCATAGCCGCCATAGCGGCCAAGAAGAGTTTGATTTTTTTCATTTGTTGTTTTAATTAAGTTTGAAGAGATAATGTTGTTAATTAGTATTTGATGTTATGTTTAGTTTGTTTATGGGGCCAAAGTCATTGACTTAGAGCGCAAAGGTATGTTTTTTCCTTTGATGCCGCAAATATTTTGCCCTCTTTTTGATGAAAATGAGTGATTTATTGACGAAAGGGTAGGGTGAGGACCGAAAAGATGGTAGATGGAAGCCCCTCAACGGCTCTCCCCGTGGGGCGGGCGATTGGGGCTGCGTAGTGGGGGAGGGAAGGGGGATGAGGGGAGAGGAAGGAGGAGGGGAGAGGGAAGGGGATAAGGGGGAGGATGGTAGAGGAAGGGGGAGGGGTGTGTGAAGAGTGCAAGTCGTTTGGCGTTCGTGGTGCTCGGTGCTCGAATTTTGTGCGCGCGCGTAATAAATTTCGCGAAAAAATCTCGGAATCTTACGCATTTGGCACTTTCTTTGCTGATATGTAGAATGTTATGATGCGTAAGATTATGCGTAAGATTTGAGTTTTTGCGTAAGATTTTTAGGGCTTAGACGCTATTAACCTCTCCTATAGGTCCTTGGGCCGATGGGAGGTCGTAGGGGTGCGGGACGAAGTCCGTCGTGGCGGAAGGCCTTGGTCATGCGTATTTTCGAAGGGCAAGATGGGCGCGCGTCGGGGTGTACCAGCAGTGGTACTCAAAAGTACCAGCGGTGGTACTCAAAAGTACCAGCTCTGGAACTCGAGAGTACCAGCTCTGAGATGGAGGTGGTACGGCGGGCGAGGTTGAGTCGGGAGGCAGAGATGGTGGCGAGGTCAGTCGGGAGGCTTGTGTGCTGGTCGGCACATGGAATCTTGGGGAATTGGTGGAGTTTGCGGAAAAATCTTACGCAAAATAACGAATCTTACGCATAATCTTACGCAATGGAATGCGGTGTATATCAAGCTGTAAGGTTCTAAATGCGTAAGATTCCGAGATTTTTCGTGAAATTTATTACGCGCGCGTGTATGAGAGGGCGTTGTGGTGGGGGGAGATAGATGGAGGCGGACGAACCGCCTCCCACTCGACCCAAGGCAGGACGGAAGAGGGGAGGAGATGGAAGAGGGGGAGGAGAGGGAAGAGGGGGAGGAGAGGGAAGAGGGGGAGGTCGGAGGAGGGAGGAAGGAATTGGGGGGAGCGCGGGTGGATGGATGAAATAAGGGAACGCGGGCGGTGATGGATGAAATAAGGGAGCGTGGGCAGAGGGAGGGAAGAGGGGAGGTCGGGCAGATGGATGAAATATGGGGAGCGCGGGCAGAGGGCGGTTCTGCTGCGCTCCCCGTTCAGCCTGAGGGAAGGTGGCTGAAAAGAGGTTGATGTTGATGAGAGGTTGTTCAGCCTGAGGGGAGGTGGCTGTTTTGGCCTTGAGGGAAATTAGGCTTTACTTATTTTATTTGTAGTATTTATGGGCTACATGGTTCAATTCGCAAACACGTCGGCCTGAATCATGGCTCCCGGCCACTCATTCCAATTCCAAGTGGATCTGTAGGTATCTTCCGAAATCGTATAAGGGCCGAAAGTCTTCTCGTAGTAGGTCTTATTACCTTGAGAGTCCACGGTGTAGGGCGTGACTTTGATCTCGTGGCCTTTGGACCAGTTGGTGACGAAGCTGAAGACAAGGGTCTTCTTGCCGGCTTTCATGTACGTGTTTCTCTTGCTTATATTGATTTCACTCTCTATCAGTTTCGTGCCATTGTTGGTGTCACTCGAGGTCTCAATGCGCACTTTCACGCCCCAGTGATCGACCATTCCCAGGTTCTTGATATCAAGGGCGAGGGCATGTTCGTGGAAGTACCAGTTGTTCAGGTTCTGCATCCAGGCGGGCAACTTGTCTAATCCGTATTCCTTGAGGAAGTCCTTCTGTACGTCCTCGTCGTCGAGCCCCTCTTTTTCAAAATACTTGTTGATGGAAAGGCTGACGCGCGACTTCTGCTTCACGTAGGTGAAGGATGGTTTTGCGGTGCCAAAAGTCATGGCGCTTTCGCGGAATTCGTAGTAGTGGTGGTGAACGGCATCATAGATGCTGGGTACGCAGATGATCTTGTCGTACTTGCCGGTCTCAAAATAGCGTGTGTATTGATAGCTGGTCTCTTTTGCCACATTGCGTTCATTGCCTTTACGATCGTCTTCGGGCAGTGAAGTGCATTCTCCTTCATAGCCCCCCACATACATACGCAAGCGTGGATAACATCGTTCCGATGGCAGACCGAGCACCCACAGATTGCTGAACTCCGTCAAGATGGTGTAGCGGTTGTTGCGCGTTAAGTTCTCGTCTTCATCCATAATCTTGTAGGTGAACGAAGTTTTTTTCTTGTCAACCTTGGGAAGAGGGTACAAAGTCTCCTTGAAGAGATTTTTCTGCACTAGTGTATGAGCGGCCTTGAAAACTTCAACTCCTCCTGGTGAGAAGTAGATGCTGGCATCCACGAAGAAATAGGATTCAACCGTGATGTGGGGATTGTCATCAACGAGCGTCATCGTCTCATCGTCTATCAGCTGCTGAACATCCAAGAACGGCGACTTGGCTGTGAGCTTCGCCGTGATGCCTACGCCGATGTCTCCTCCGATGCCTGTTCCGGTTATCTCAACACCTACACCGGCTCGGACCTGCGCCGACAGCGTCAGTGAACCGTAGGCTTTGTAGTCATCCACCTTGACATACCCCTCCTTGATCGTTTTGGTAGGATGGTAGATTTCCTCACCATCCTTATACTCATAGGCGGATTCTGTCTGTGGATGGTAATGCTTGATGGTGGCGTCTATACAAATGGCTCCCTCGAAGGACACATTGCCTTCAAGGTTGATGGCGAGGCTGATGGCCGGCATTGCCGGTATAGGGCACAAAATCTTGCCGCCCACCATCGTCTTCTTGCCAGCTGGCTTCGATGGAGCCAGATTTTTCAGTGCTTGCTTGAGTTCTTTTAATGATTTGGCTGTCTGGTCATCATGGGCATCAAAGACATCCTTGCCTTTTGTGAGGGTGGCGGACGCTTTCCAAATGTCGTAGGACTTGTCCGTCGTCACTTGCTTTTTGTAATCCTTTTCCTTGTCTTCCTTGTAGACGATACGCTGCACGCTGTGCTTTTCCAATTCTCCATCAAGGGCGAATTTCAGACCCGTTTTTCGTTCCGTGAAGGTAAGCTTCGCCAGGTGCCAGTGCATGACGGAGTCGGACGACTTCTCGCCGCGTGTGGCCAGAATCTCATTTGGTAACTCCAGGGCCGCTCTGGTCCTCTTCCAGGAGGCGTTCTTCTTGTAGGCGCGTCGCGGCTTGTTGGCCTTGGCCATGCTTTCCGTACCATAGTAATCCTCCAGCAAGGACAAGTCCTCGATGACGAGATCCTCACCCTTGATACCCAGGCTGTCTAAGTACAGGCTGTCATACATCGGAACATCCGGGGTAGCCACTTCATAATCCAAGTCTATAACCAGTTTTTCGTATATCTCGCTTCGCGTGGCTTTGGTGCAGGTAACTTTATATATGCCTCCTACATCCCGCACATCAATGACCTTGTGATTCAGGCCGAAGGGAATGACGGGCGAGCACATCGCCGCAACCTTGTCGCCGACTCGTGGCAGCCACTCACTGGGAGTATTGTCCATGAAGTAGATGATGCTGTCGTCCTCCACCTCTACGATGTACTTCTGGATGTTCTCCGTGATGGATCGCACGCCATCCTTGAACTGATAGGTCATGGTGCCGAACTCATTCTCGACGATTTCGGCTTCCTCGAAACCTTTCTGCTCCTCGGGCGTGGTCCATTCTTCCATGGAGAGGGTGCAGGAGGTGAGAAGGAGGGCGAAGAAAACGAAGACCCACCCCCTGGCCCCTCCCTGAAGGGAGGGGAGAGGCTGGCGCGATGTATGATTCTTGAGTTTCATATTATTTGGTGTTTCGTTATTACGATATTTCGACATTACGATATTTCGAGATTCCGATATTCCGAGATTTCGAGATTCCGATATTTCATCCCGGAGGCTCTCCCCTCCCTCACAGGGAGGGGTCGGGGGTGGGTCTTCTTACTTAAACTCCATCTTATAGAGGTTGGAGAGTGTGCCGTGGGTGGCTCCGTCGAAGGTGGCGTTGAGTGTGCACTCGTAGAGTTTCAGCTTCTTCTTGTCGTAGCAGCGGAAGACGATGGTCTGCGGTTTCTGGGGCGGAGTAGGTTCTACATCCTCACCACCTTCGTCGCCACCTTCATTGTCATCATCAAAGATGTCCCAGATGTCTTCATCCTCTTCGTCTTGACCATTGCCTTTGTCATCCTCCTTTTCACCTTCGTTATTTTCCTCATCCTCTTCGTCTTCCTCTTCCTCCTCATTGTCGTTATTGTCTTCCGACGGTGTGATGATGATTTTGTTTCCAAAGACGTCGTCTCCGCCCACTCGGAACTGCAGGAGCTTGACTCCGTAGAATTCGAGCAGTTCGCCAATGGCCCTGCATTCGTCGCCCACGAAAGCGGCAAACACCATGTTGTTGTCCATGGGTGCGCCCTTGACGGTGGCTTCGGCGTAGAACACGGTCTCGTAGGGGAACTCTTCCTGCTGGAGTTCCCAGGGATCCATGACGCATACGGTGCAGCTGTCCTGTATGCGTGCGGACACGGATTCGACATACAGCTTGGTCCATCCTGCTCCCACGGCTGTGATGCGCCCCGTCTTCATGTCCACGTACACCACGCTGGTGTCTCCCGAGGTGTAGTACACGTCGCTGATGTTCAGCGAGTCCGGCTCGAAGGTCGGAATGACGTGCAGTGTGTAGCCGCGGTACACGTAGGCCGTGTCGAAGTTGAGCTTCATCTGGGCTGCGATCTGCGCCAGGTCGCTGTCCACATCGAAGTCCAGCAGTTCGCAGCTCGATAGCTGCACGAGCAGGAACGTGCAGCCGAGCAGGTGGAGTATTTTAGTAAGCTTTTTCATAGGGCTTAGTTAGATTATCTGGGGTGGGCTAGGATTTCCTGGAGTTTCCTAGGATTTCCTAGGTTCTCCTAGGTCATCCTAGAACTTCCTAGGCCGTCCTAGGTTATTCATTCTTGGTGGCCTGGACGCTGACGGGGTCGCTGTCGTTGCTGCGTCGGCCGTCCTCGAACTGTAGGCGGATGTAGTAGTCGGCCTGTTCTCCGGCTTTCAGGGTGTGCTCGATGTAGGTGCGGTCCTCCTTGGGGACGGTCATGTAGAACTTGTAGTTCTCCTCGCCGGGTCCTCGGCGGAAGATGGCCCAGTACCAGTCGCCCTCGGGCAGCTGCCGCTCGTCCACATTCCAGTTGAGTACGGAGCAGTGGTCGTCGGCATTGTACATGCTGCTGAGTTCGATGTCCACTTGGAAGGAGCGTGGCCCGGTGTGGCGCCAGCTCACGGCCAGGCTTCTGGCGATGAAGGGCGATGCGTTGGTGCTCTCCATCCAATAGTAGTAGCGTTCCTTTTGCGAGTAGGGCGGGTTGTCGTCCACGCGGATGATGCAGCTGTCGAGCTTCACGCTGTCTGCGTTCCAGGTGCCAATGACCTGCGGTTCGCCGTTGTCGCCGAGGCGTCGGTAGAGGGTGTGCTCCACCATGTCGGCGTCGTTACCTACAATCCATTCCATGTGCATCCCTTTCAGGTCGTCGTGCGAGGATCGTCCCAGGTGGGGTTCCGTGGGCGGCGTGACGTGGGGACGCAGCACCTGTATCCAGGGGCTCCACTCGCCCACGTTCGTGGACCAGTCTATCGCGCGTACCTTATAATATATGTACTTTTGGTTGGCGTTGAGGGCTACGGAGTCGGTGTACATCGTCTGGCGTATGCCGCCCGTGTTGCGCACGAGGAAGTCGTGGGTGGAGTCGTTGGCGAAGGCGATGTCGAAGTAGTCGATGTCGTCGTCCTCGGGCCAGGGCTGCCAGGTGAGGTCGATGTATGCCCACTGGCGTGCCAGCAGCGCGGTGTCCTTCTCCAGGTCGATCTTCCGCACGGAGGCGCGCAGGTTGGCGGGTGTCTTCGGTGCCTGGAAGTCCGTCAGGTGGATCTGCTGCATGAAGGACTTCGACTCGTTGCCGGCCTGGTCATAGGCGGCGATGTACATCATGCCGGTGCGCTTGCCCGTCATGTCCAGGCTGAGGATGGTGTCGGTGGGCGCCAGGAGGTTGAAGTTCATCATCTGCCAGGGCGCCGCGTCGTTGTCGCGCATGGGGCGGTAATAGATGCGGTAGCCCTCGAAGTCCTGTTCCAGGGTGTCCTTCTCCCAGACCACGTGTGCGATGACCTTGGCCATGGGGTCGTTGTCGTCGGGTCGTTCGATGACGATGTACTTGATATTCGGTGGTGTGGGCGGCTGCACGTCGCGGACGAAGATGCGCCGTTCTGCCGGGCTTGTGAGTTCTGCAAAGGGGTCGTACCCCCAGATACGGTATTCCCACAGTCCCAGTTCGGGCACCGTGTCGTGGATGACGCGGTAGTCCTCGCCCTCCGGCTGCTCCACCATGGGCACGTAGGGCTTCGCGGTCACGCGGTGCCAGGTGTCGCTGACGCTCTTGCCGTCGAGCGTGGTCACCTGCCGTCGTTCGAGCTCAAAGCTGCTGTGGTCCTTGTCCCACCATCCGAGCATCAGTGCGTAGGGCGTCGAGAGGCTGTCCACCATGCGCGGTTCGTAGGGCTCCTTCACGTAGGGCTCGTTCTTCACGCCCTCGACGACTCCCGGTTCGAAGATAATCTTACCTCCATTGTCCCACACCGTGGGCTGGATGTAGTAGTCGTAGGTCACGCCGCGTTCCACGCTGCGGTCTGTGAATCGCACGGCGAGGTCGGTGGCGAGGTCCTTGCGCCAGTCGGCCACCAGCATGGCGAATCCGTAGCTGATGTCCTGGTCGCTGCTGCGGTTCTGGGTCTGGTCGGCGAATCCGTCGTCGGTCTTGTGGTAGTTCTCCTTGTCGCCGTAGAGCACGCCCATGGCGATGTAGGCGTTGCTGTCGTTCGCAGCGTAGGTGCTGCGGAACTGCTCCAGGGTCTTGGGCAGGTACTCATAGGCCAGGGTGTCGATGCGAAAGTCCTCGTAGGGCTTGCCGTTGGCATCGAGCCGCGGCACTCGCAGGACGTTCACGCCCAGACGTGCCAGGTAGTTGTAGGAGGTGAAGTCCTCGGCCACCCACCGCAGGACGATGCTGTCGCCGTAGGCGCGCGTCAGCAGGTGGATCTTCGAGGTGACGAGCGGCTCCACCCAGGGCTGGGCCACGGTGGTGTGGGGGTTCTGGGTGGCGGTGCTGTCCGGCTCCTGTGCCGCTGCCGGGAAGGCTGCGGCCAGGAAGGCTGTGCTGAGTATGATAGACTTGAGTTTCATATCTAATATCTTCTTCATTTTCTCCACGTGTTTACTTCGTTCATCAATTTTCGGTAACCGTTATCTGCGCCCGTTTCTCCATTGTCATGCTCGTGCCGTACCCGACATATTCCTTGAACCACGACATCTTGCTGCCGGAGCGTCCGAGATTCTTCATCGTGGTGACCATGTTGGTCTTGGGCGTGCCGCTGTTACAGTCGGTGATGACAACATACTTATTACCAATGCTGGAATTCTTGTTGTTCGTTGTTACGCGAACATTGTTGTTCATCTGGATAGTGGCTTTGTTGCATCCGCTGAACATGTAGTTTGCCTTGCTCGCCTGGGGCGACCACTGACTCTTCATCCGCATGTCGATATCCGTCAGTTCGGAGCAGTTGTAGAATGCATAGCCCACGTCGGTAGAGGCCGAGAGGGTGAAGTTGCTGATGTTTATTTCCTTCAGTTTACTGCATCCATAGAACATACTGTTCATATTGGTCAGGGCCGATGTCTTCCACTTGCTCAGCTTGAGCCACTTGATGCCCTTGCAGTAGGCGAACATGCTGGACATGTTCGTCACCTTCGATACGTTGAAGTTCTCCACGTTGAGGAGCGTGTAGCGGTCCGTCGAAGAGCTCTCCTTGATGCCCTCGCATTCGTAGAACATACGGTACATCGTGGTGACGTTTGCGGTGTTCCACTTGCTGAGGTTCAGCGATGAGATCTTCTTGCAGCCCTTGAACATGGATTCCATCGTGGTGACGCTGCCCGTCTCCCAGTTCCAGGGCGAATATTCGCCAAAGCTGGCGGCCCAGGACTCGCATCCTTCGAACATGTGGGACATATCCTTCACGCTCTGGGTGTTGAGGTTCGTCACGGGGATGGAGGTCAGGGCCTTGCAGTTGTAGAACATATAAGCCATGGTCGTCACCTGTGCCGAATTGAAGTTCCTGTTGATGGAGAGGCTGGTCAGATTCTCGCAGCCGGAGAACATGCTGTTCATGGCCGTGCAGTTGTCTGCCTCCCACTTGCTCAGGTCGAGCTTCTTCACGGCCTTGCAGTGCCAGAACATGTGGGCCATGTTGCTGACGTGTGACGTCTCGGTCCATCCGCTGACGTCGATGGTGGCGAGGCTCTCACACTCGTAGAACATACAGCTGAGATTGATTTTGTTGGAGGATGTTGCGGAGTAGCCCCAGGAGGTGAGGAACTTGCTCACGTCGGCGCGTGTCAGTGCCTTGCAGCCGCGGAACATGTTGTAGAAGCTCGTGCAGCTGCTGGTCTTCAGGTTGGTCAGATTGTTTACGGCGGTCAGCTTCGTGCAGTCCTTGAACCAGTTGGCGCAGCTGGTCACGGCATAGAAGGCCATCGACTCGTGGATGGTGGCGGTGGTCATGGTGCCCTTGACGGTGTCGAGCCAGGAGGTCCAGATGGCCTGCACGTACTTCTTGTCCGAAGCCATGAATTCGCCGTTCGTTCCGCCGCTCTTCTCGATGAAGCCCAGTTTGTTGATGATGGGGCTCTTCACGGAGTTGAGAACCGTCTCCTTGGCCGTGATTTCGCACTTGCTCACATAGGAGAAGGCGTAGGATGCCTTCGTGGACACCTTCGGGAAGTTGAAGCCACTGCCCACGGTGAGCTGGCGCAGCTTGCCCATGTCGTAGAAGAGGTAGTTGGCATTGGTCACGGCTTCGGTCGTCATCATGCTCACGTCGAGTGTCTCCAACGACGAGCATTTGTAGAACATGCAGTACATGCTGGTCACCTTCGAGGTGCTGCTGAAGCGCGTCAACACAAGTTTCTTCAGGTTTGTGCATTCTCCGAACATATTGGAGAAGGTGGTCACCTGATTGGTGCCCCAGAGCGGGAGGCTGTTGTCGAAGACCAATTCCGTCAGGCCCTTGCAGCCGGAGAACATGTAGGACATGTCCGTGACGCTATAGACGGTGCAGAGGTTCTCCAGTCCGGTGATGCTCTTCACCTTCTCGCAGCCACGGAACCATCCCTTGGTGGAGGTGGGGCGTGCGTTGGCGAAGGTCTTGTCGATGACAATGTTGGTGACGTCGGCCTTGACAGCCTTGGTCCACGGTGTCCATTCGAGGGTGTTCTTGAGCACTTCGTCGCCGCTCCACTTCTGGGTCACGGTCTGTCCGTTGAAGGTGCTGCCCGCTGGTAAACCATAGTAGAAGGTTAGCGTCTTGTTGCCCTTGGTCCAGATGACCTGTGGCGTCTGGGAGGCATTCTCGTCTAAGAAGTCACCCGTGGTGCCAATCTTGAAGCCTTGTTTGCTGGTGAAGTCGCTTCGCAGGGTGCTGAGCTTTGCCTTCGGCACCATGACAGCCAGAGAATTGACATCTTGGAAGGTCTTGGTGCCTTTCCCCACTTTGCTGATATCCCAGTTGGAACCCAGCTTAAGGATTCGCAGCGAGGTGCAACCGGCAAACATACCATCCATGGACTCCAGTGATGAAGTGTTCCAGGCAGAGAGGTCCAATTCAGAAGCGGGAGTATTCCGCATCATGTTATCTGTTTCCTTGACATTCTTGGTGTCGAATTCCTTGATGCCCTTACAAGTCTTTTCGTTCAACGAAGTGCAACCATAGAACATACTATTCATGGTTGTAGCCTTGGAAGTATTGAACAGATGTGTCGGTACGCTGACAAGATTAGAGCACCCAAAGAACATATAGCTGAAGTCCGTGACATTATCCGTGTGTGGATAATTGCTTGCTGGTATTTCCTTGAGGCTGAAACAATTGTGGAACATAGCGGACATCGATGTGATGTTCGTTCCACTGCCGAATTTGACGGGAATCTTTTCCATACTGGCGCAGAAGGAGAACATCTGCGTCAAGTCCGTGGCTGAAGAGACATCGATAGTCCCACCGAAATCTTTCAGACTCATACAGCCGAGGAACATGCCGTAGAGACTCTTGGCCTTGCTGATATCCAGGTTTTCGATACCCGATATCTCTTCCAGCGCGCTCAGTCCCCAGAAGTAGCAATATGCATTCATGATCTTCACGTTCTTGAACGAACTGTGAATAGTCACCTTCTTGATTTTGTCGTTGTATTTTGAGTCGCTCCACAGCCTATTGTCATACCAGTCTTCCTCTTTTCTGTTCTGCATCCACGAGCCAGAGAATACCGTCTCGACAGTATAGCCGCTGTATGGGGATATGTTGCAGCGGTCGCCGGACTTCAATGTGGTACGGTAACCATAGAGGAAGAGTTCATAATTTTGTCCAGAGCGTAGGAGGATGCCGCTGCACGGATATATGAGTACCCGGTTGGGGAAAGAAGCCTCGGGGCAGGCGCTGACGATCTTGCTTGCATCACTGGGAATGTATATAAAGCATTCCCGGTTTGCTTTCGAGAACATATTCGATGCGCTGGTGACAGCGTCAAAGTTATTTTTGCTCAGATCGATTTCTTTCGCGTTCGAGCATTCCGCAAACATATAATCCATGGACTTGACCTTTTCGGTGTTGAACACTGACAGGTCTACATTTTCGAGTCTGGTACACCCATTGAACATATAGCTCATCCGGGTGACGTTTGCCGTGCTGCTCAGTAATGGCAGGTGCGCCATCGAAGTACAGCCTTTAAACATGGAATACATGTCGGTCACCTTATCGGTATTAATGCGGAATCCATATTTGGAACCATCGCACTCCAACTTGGCGCAACCAGAGAACATCCGATCCATGTCTGTGACGTTGGATGAACCGTCAATCAATGGGCCGTACGTCTGCCCGTCGAATATCAGATTGGAGCAATTCTCAAACATTCGGAACATCGAGGTGACTCGACTGAGAGACCAACCATTCAAGTTGAGTCTTTCCAGTGAGGTACACCCACTGAACATCGCTGCCATAGATGTGACATTGCTGACGTCGAACTTGGTGGGATATTTCTGCGAGCCAATCATGTAGAAACCTAAGCCCAGTACCTTCAGACTCGAGCAGCCGCTGAACATATCTCTCATATTGGTGACGAGTGAGGTGTTTAAGTGTGGCAGACCGTGGATTTCCGTGACTCTCGAGAAGTTATTGAACCAATAGGAAGTATTATTAGGCTTTGCATCAAAGTCCTTGTCGATATAAATCTTGTTTACGGTGCTGGCAGCAACCTTCCACTTGGGAGAGCCAGAGGAGTTGACAACATCTTCGCCTTTCCAAGCTCCTTTCACGTAAACGTTGAAGGTCTGGCTTGCATACTGATTATTGGCTATATTGTTATTGGACATTGAGGAGTCGTAGTCGAGATATTGTACCTTTATCTCATAGGACTTACCCACGACATAATCAGTGGATGAATAGACGAATAATAGTACTTCTTCCGTATTGGGAAGGCGTCCATATATTACTTTCGCACGCTGATCGGGAACCGCCTTCTTCGTTCCAGGAATCTGACTCACGATACGTTCGTCCAAGCTGCTGAAGTAACGGCAGGTGAGATTGTCGCTGACTCCAACGAACATATGGCCGAGGAAGTTTTTGTATACAACCTTAGGATTAAAGGTGTCGATGTTCAATTTCCGGAGTGAATTACATCCATAGAACATTTCGTGAACGACGGCATTATCGCCACCGCAAGCAACGTTACTCAAGTCGATGGACGTCAGATTGCTGCAGTCGGCAAACATTCGGGATGTGTTACGTGTGGCATCGCCCGTGAAGTTGCTCAGGTCGAGCGAGGTCAGCGACGTGCAGCCCTCGAACATGGAGTTCATGTGCTCCACCTTGGAGGTGTTGAACTTGCTCAGGTCAATCGACTTCAGCTTGGTGCAGCCGTCGAACATGTGGGACATGGAGGTGACGTTCTGCGTAATAACCTTGGAGAAGTCCAGACTGGTCAGGCTCTCGCAATTAGTGAACATAGATGCCAATTTGGTGGTCTGGTCCGTGAACAGGTACTCCAGGCCCTCGATGTTCTGCAGCTTCTTGAAGTCCTCGAAGAAGTGGCTCAGGTCCCGGAGCTCCTCCTTGGCACAGTCGAGGAATGCAGGGATGATGAGCACGTCGGTGCAGTTGTCCCTGATTTTGGAGGTGCTCCAGGATTTGTCGGTCACCTTGGCTCCGACATAGACGTTGGATACGCGGCCGTAGTTCTTGCTGCCGACGCGGTACACATCGCCCGTCTTGATAATACTGTTGCTGACGTGGAAGATGAGGGTGTTGGTCGATCCGCACCAGATGGCCTGCGGTATGGGCTCGTCGTAGTGGGTGGCGAGGAAGATGTCCTTAGCCTCCACGGCCTCGTACATCTTGTCCATATTCGGTGCCGTGGCGTTGCCAGTGCCGATGTTGACGGTCTTCACCCACGGTCCGCCGCCGAGGTCCTGGTTGGGGCTGACGGTGTACTGACCGGTCTGGATGTCGTAGGAATCCACGCGGTAGAGGCGAGCCTTGAAACCGGTGACGGCCTGCAGAGCCTTGTGGGCGTCGAACTTGTCGTGCTCGATGTAGAGGGTGTTCGAGTAGCTCGGTGCGTACTTGCCGCTGAACTGCACGAAGGGCAGTGTGTTATAGCCGTAGTAGTTCGTGGCCGTTGCTGCTCCCTCGTTGAGGCGGAAGAAGAGGAGGTTGGAGGCGGCGCTGGGCCAGCGCAGGCTGAGGTTGGACGAGGCGGGGTCGCCGGACTTCATGTCGCCCTCGCCGACGGAGAAGGTGAAAGTACGCTTGCTGCGGTTGAGCGAAGATACGTTGCCGAAGGCGGCACCGTCGCCGAAGCAGTCGCCGAAGATGAGCGGCAACTGGTAGAAGGGCACGCGCACGTTGTAGCCGCGGTCGGAGGCTTCGATATACTGGCCTCGGTGGAGGCTGTTCCACGACTTCATGTAGTCGTTCAGCGACGTGTCGAACTTGCTGCTGTTGAAGGAGTCGCTGTTGATGGCGGCGTAGTAGTAGAAGCGCTGCACCAGCTCGCCGGAGTATGCGTTGAGCTTCTGGCAGAGCTGGTCGGCCACGTTGTATGCCCCGAGGTAGTCCTTCACCAGGTCGCTGAAGACGTAGGTGTAGTCCGTGTAGTAGTTGATGTTCAGGGGCGCGACGGTGCTGGCCTTGCCATCCTGGTTGGCGGCGGTGAGGCCGCCGATGGTGCTGCCGACAGAGGGCAGGGGGTACTTGGGATGGTTCGTCGAGTCGTTGTAGTTCCAGGTGTTCCAGACATCGTACATCTGGTTGCGGAGCTGGAGCAGGGACTTGTTGGTCTTGTCCTTGAGGAACTCGCAGTTGACGGTGGTTCCGTTGTAGTTGAAGAGGAGGCTCTCGGAGCCGAACTTCACGGGCACATTGTCGAAAGCGTACTCGTCGATCTCGCGGTCGCCGATGAACACCCACTTGCCGAGGTATGCGAAGTAGAGGTAGGGGTCGATGAGGCGATAGGGCAGGTCATAGGAGTTGGTGACGCTTCCCCGTGCGTTCTTGATGCCGGTGAACTTGGCGTTGTTGAAGACGATGTCCTCGTCGGTGAGCTTGTCGCCGCCGCTGGAGTTGAAGTAGTCCTGCTCATACTCGATGGTGGGTGTCTGGTCGATGCAGCCTCCGACGAAGGGCTTGCTGTAGCCCACCACGTCAGTCTGCTCGCTGGTGGTGGTGATGAGCCAGTTGTCGCTGCGGTACAGCTCGCCGTCCACCGTCTTGTCCATGAGGCCGTGGGGCAGGGGCGTGAGGTAGAGGTCCACGAGGGCGAAGGTGCTGTCCTTGTCATCTACAATCTTGTCTGCCCACACGCGTCCGACGTACTTCCCGTTATAGTAGTCATCCACCATCTCCTTCTCCTTCTTCTTATGGAAATAGGTGTAGAGGAGTCGCAGGCGGTACTGCTCACTGTTGAAGTCGTAGCCTTTCTTGTTGTGGTTGCGGGCGGAGGAGAACTCATTGAACTCGCGGAAGGCTTGTTCTGGTTCGAGGTTGTAGCAGTTGCCATTGACTTTGTAGGTGGCGTTGCGCTCCTGGCGCACGGTGTCGCCGTCGGCGGTGTAGCCTTCGAGCACCCAGGTCATCTTCTCTGTGGGCAGGCTGCTGCGGATGTCGCGGTTGAGGGCGATGGTGGGGTGCATGATGTCGGAGAAGTAAGCCTTGACGGTTCCCTCGCCGCGGGTATCGACCACGCGTGTGCCGTTGGTGCTGGGATAGGCCAGTGCCACATAGGGTTCGAGCAGGCGGAGGGAGTCCTCGACAACCTTGTCCTCCTCGTCGCCCTTGATGCGGAAGAACCAGGCTTTGTTCTGCTGCCAGTGGATGCGGTAGTTCTCGCCGTCCTTCTCGCTGTAGTACTCACACCAGACGCGCCGTCCGTTGTCGATCTCGTAGGCATCGGCACTCAGAATGAGCATATAGCTGTGGCCGGGCTTGAGGTCCATGTCGGTGAGGTGGAAGGTGCTGCCCTTGTCCTCGCGGAAGCTGACGTTGACCTCGCCTGATATGTTGTTCCGGTTGAGGAAATCCTGAATATCAGAAGAATCATGGCTGGTAAGTCTCTTCTTGCGGTCAGTGGTGACGCCGCTGGTGATTTCCTTGCCCTGCATGATGTAGGAAGCTTCGTTGACGGTCGCGCTCCTTGACTTTTTCAGGAAATTCGACCACCTCCATATTTGTTCACAATCACGACCTCGCCATTCAAGAGTTTTTTCAGGTCATTCTCTGTCCAACCGGATAAGAGGCCTACGTCGTTGAACTTTTCCATCCACTTGGTGGAACCTTCTCCGAGGTCGAAGAGGCGGACACCCATCTTCATGCCGTTGAGGTTCTTGTCCTTGTTGATGTCGAAGACATAGGTGCGGCTGGCGTTGAGTGCATAGGACTTCTCCAAGTCTTCTTTCTTGACCTCGTCCTTGTCGGCCAGCTCACTCTCCCAGGAGGGATCCACCAGACGGTAGTGGCTGCCGATGGAGGACTGGGTGGTGAAGGTCATGTTCTTCGCCTCGTTCAGGGAGATGGCGAAGGTGGGGTCGATCAGTGCCTGGGCAATGCTGTCGGAACCGTGGCTGACACCCTGGAACATCTCGAAGCCGTCGAGGGCGTTGCCCTTGAAGGGCACGCAGTGGTCACCGGCAGAGAAGTCGAACTTCTTGTTGATCTTGCAGAGACCGCCGAGGAGGCTGATCTTGATGCGGGCAGAACCTTCGACCCAGGTGGGGTTCGGCAATCCGATTTCGAGGACACCGCCAATGCCGGCATCAAAGATGCTGACCTTCTCGTTGATGAGGGAACCGATGTGGACATGTATGCCCAGTTGTGCTGCCAGGTAGGCATAGAGCTGACCCATGGCGTACCAGCCATTGTAGCCCATGTGCGAGCCGGAGTTGACGCAGAAGGCGTTGTTGCCGTAGTTGACGAGGGCTGCATCGAAACCTGCGATGGCATCGAGGGAGCCGTAGAAAAGACCGAGGTCGATGCCGATGTGGCCCCAGGCGCTGGCACCGACCATGATGCCGCCCTCACAGGAGTTGGGGTCGAGGAGCTTCTTGGCAGCGGCCTTGCGGCTGCGCTCGGCCTTGCCGAGGTCGGCGCCCATGTCGGCCTTGTCGGCCTTGTGTCCGCTGAGGAACTCGGTAATCGTGGAAGGTATGGCAGGCAGTGCACCGCCATCGGGCAGTTCGTTGCCGAGGCAGAGGTAGGCGTCGGCACCGATGTCCACATTGACGATGACGCCGTCGTACTTCAGGAAAGTGAAGCGGCAGCGCTTGTCCTTGGCGGGTTCGCCGAGGTAGAGATGCCACTTAGGCGTGGAGTATTTTTGTCCGTCCTTGGCCCAGGTAACCTTGAATTCCAGGTTGATTTCCGTTTTGCAGGCAGTGATGCCCAGCTCTTTCTTTTCCTCATCCGAGGGCTCACGCGCCTTGGTCTCTTCCGCATCTACCTCGTTGCCGGAGAGGGCAGACATGTCGCTCTTGGGACTAACGGCCCTCTCGAAGAGTTGCTGGGGATCCAGTTCTTCCTGGAACTCGGTGAATTTGCCCTTCAGGGCTTCGAGTGCTGCATTGGCCTTGGTAACCTTTTCGACAAGTGCCTTGGTATCCGCACCGGCCTCCACAGTGACGTTGAGGCATAGGTAGCGGTTCTTGGTATTGCCGCTCATGTCCTTCTCGTTCTCGTACATGAGTGAGCAGTTGGCCTTGACCATGCCTCCCACGGCCTCGAGGGTACCATCGAGCATGAAGGTGGAGAAGCAATTGTTTTTCGTATCAAAGACCACGAGCATATCGAGGTCGGCACTCAGGGTCTCCTTGCCCGCAGAAGAGGACAGGCCGAGGCCGAAAGCGATGCCGATGCACCCCTTCTTAGGTGTGGGATCGCCATTGAACTTATTCTTGGACTTTTTGGGTTCGTCACCGGACCCACCTTTGCCCTTAGTGGGTCGGCAGTTGAAGAAGAAGCCGCCGGAGATACGGTCAATGACTACGGGGTCGAAGCGCAGGGCGGCGGACTCCAGGTTAGCCATGAAATACCCCCAGGAGTAGCTCTCGTCATCGTCGTTCTTCTCATCCTTCTTGTGCTCGAAGTAGCCACCCTCGCAATCGAGGTTGAAGAAGCCGGTGATGCCAATGTCAAGGGTTCCTTTGTAGCCCTTATTGGGTTTATCAGTAGCTTCGAGACTACCTTTCAGATGGATGGCGGTAAAGTCCATGTCAAGGCTGAGCTTCTTAAACTCAACGGTGTCGTATTCTATGGACCAGTCCTTGAGGTCGCCCTTGGTATTCAGCTTGGCGGCAATGACCACAGAAGCACTGACATCGATCTTGTCCTCCAAGAGTCCCAAGGAGCCACCGAGTTGGAGGGTGACCCTTCCGTCGGAGAATCCTGGCGAGAACTTATCCAGCGAGAAGGAGAAGGGACCGAGGTGTTTCTTCTCGGAGGCCAATGACCATTCGCCGAGGTCGAAGTAGAAGGGTTCATCAGCGGTGCCGATGTTGATTTCGTCGCTCTCCATGAGAACGGTCAGAGCCTTGTTGCGGATCTGCTCTTCCTTCTGCTCGCGTGCGGAACGTTTCTCCTTGGCTTTCTCATCCACAGAGATCCACTCGCTACGCTTGACGTTGGAGAGACGCATCTTGGTGAAGTGGACGTCTGGAATCTTCAGTTCCAGGGGCAGATTTTTTGTCTTCTTCTTTATCCAGTCGTTGGCATCATCGACAAGTCCGATACCGATTTCACCACCCATGCAGAGTTCCACCTGGGTCTTGATCTTGTCGGCTTTCTCTTCGTCAAATGCTTCGACGAGGAAGTAGGTCTGTACGTCATCCAGTTTTGCGTGTGCGATGAAGAAACTGAAGTCCAGTTCGCCGACGTTCTCAGTGAGGAAGACGTATGAATAGCGCGCTTTCTCGCCTTTCTTGCGGGCTTCCACACTGGTGAGACTGCGTATCTGGCAGGTGTAGTCCACGTTGCCAAAGCGTTCTTTCTCCTTGGCTTTCCCCTTGTCGCCCTCACCATCCTTCTTCGAGGCGGTCTTGAGGATGGGGATATTGATCTGTCCGGAGAAGCCGGCATTGTCGAAGTCGCTCTGGATAATCTGCACGTGGGCTTCGTCGAGGCTGATGCCCCATCCGCCGAGGGTGCCTTCCTTGCCCTCGAAGAGGTTCTCGGCACCTATCGTCACGGTGACGCCGCTCTGGTCCCAGTACATCTCCTTGGCATCGACCCACAGGCGCTTGTCGCCCTTGTCGTCCCCGACACCCACTTGCAGAGACTTCGGGAAACCGACGCCAACCTTGCCGATGTGCAAGCCTTGCCACAGCAAGTCGGACTTGTCGCAACCCGCCAGTTTCTTGTTATAGCCTTTTGGGAAGGCGCCCATGTGCTCGGAGTTGCGGGTCTTAGTGTGGTCATAGACGATGTCGCTGGCCTTGAATGTCCAGCCCGGGAGGTCCTTGACCTGGAAGTCCTCGATGGTGACGCGGTCTACGAGGAAGTCGTCCCAGCTGCCGACGGAAGCCTTGAGGTTCATGATGGGGCTCTCGTCGGTGGGAGTGCCATTGACATCCTTGACGAGATCGGCAATCTTCATGTCGATATCCACCCCGAGAAGCTCGAGTTTCGTCTTTTCCTCCACGGTCTTCCAAGAGATGTAGCAACCGTCACTTGGTTCAAGGACGTTCTTCGGAGCCTTGAACGTCATCTCGATGTCGGCAGAGGGTGTCAGGGTGAAGTCACCGAGCAGTGCCACGTGTCCGGCCTCGGGCAGGAACTGGTTGGGGGAGATACAGATGCGTGGTGCTCCGAAGACGAGGACCTTGCTCTTGAGGACATCGCACTCCGGCATGGTGGCCTCGCCGAGGATGTTCATCGTGGCGTAGGTGGGAGTGAACTTCATCTCCACAATCTGAAGATCCACGGCGTCGAACTTGTCTTGCAGAAGTTCCTTCGGGAACCTGACGGGCATATAGAGCTTGTCCATGGTACCCGTGGTAAGGAGTTTGCCGATTTCCTTGCCGTCCTGCAACTTCTTATAATAAGTGCCAAGATTCACCTTCTCGGCCAGACTCTTGACTTCGGAGGTGGCCTTGTCCTGGATTTGCTTGGCATAGGGAAGGCCAGTGTCGCCAATGAGGTTGTCGATGCCCCAGTCGCTGAAGAGCTTGTCAACGACCTCCATGCTGCTCAGCATGGCAGGTTCCTTGGCTGTGACGGCCGTACCCTCATAGACGATGTCTTCTTTGTTGATCTTGAGCTTGTCGAAGGTCACGCATACCATGATCTTGGAGCCAAAGGGAGTCCACTCCACACGGCCTGAGCCGGAGAAACCTTCGGCGGCAGAGCCCTTGATGTCATCGATGGTGAGGAGGTATTCGCCCATGGCCACCACCTTGCCTTTGAGGTCTTGAGCTGACTTGGTGGTGGGAGTCTTGTCGTTGATCTGCACCATGTCAGAGCACTGGAAGTACTTTTGTGAGAGTCTTTCGCAGACTCCGAAGTCCGTAATGTTGTCTTCGCCGGTGAAGGCGATGCTCTCGCCCTTGGTGACGATGGGCTTGACCTCCATCAGGATATAGTCACCTTTTGCGACGTTCTCCTCGATGTCTTTCCATTCGATGGTTTGCTTCAGCTCCTGGGTCCTCAGGGTGTAGATGGGTTCGATCTTCAAGGTAGCCTCGCGGTCGGCTTCCTGACTTCCTTTGTAGAGGCGCAGCTCATATTCGAACTTGTTGTCGCCAGGGTTGGTGCCCTCGCCGCCGAGATGCCATACGGGTTCCCATTCAACATCGATGTCTTCCTCAACGAAGACCTTGCGGGCGGCACTCTCGATGAACACGGGTTCCACCAGCTTGGGGTTGCGATAGGTATAGAGGGAGTCTTCGCTGATTTCTCCGCTGCCCCTGATTCCTCCGAGAAGTCCCATCAACTCCATCTCATCCTCGGGGTCTGGAGTGCTGTCGTCCTCATCTTCTACATCTTCGTCGTCGCTGTCGCTGCTGCCTCCTCCGAGGTCCGGGACGACGGGGGCCACGGCTGAGTTCAGGCGGAAGAGCTTGTAGGTGCTCTTGCCATTGTTGGCGATGCTGACGTAGTTGAGCATGGTCCGGTTGACGTTGGCCGAGGTAGCCGTGACCTGCGCGGCATAGGTCTTGCCCTCCGTCATCAGTTTGATGACGGTCTGTGGAATCATGCACATCGGGGTGCTGAGGTTCGACGCCTGATAGACCACGGGGTTATTGTCCATGGAGTTGTCAGGAGCCTGACCCGGGAGGAGCTCCACGATGCGGAGGGAGTAGGTGTACTGCAGCAGCGTGGGGTTGCAGGCCACGACGGGTGCCTTCCAGGTGAACTGCGGCGTCATGGGATTCAGGTCCGCCACGGCCAGCAGGCCTGAAGTGGCGGCCATGGGGGTTAGGAACTCGGGAGCCTGGGCGTTGTAGCAGACGGTGAAGTTGGCGATACCGCCGCTGGGGGAGCTGGCGACCACGGGGTCGGCGAGAGCGAGGTTCCACTGGTAGGCCGTGAAGTGCAGCTGGTACTGGCCTTCGGGAAGAAGACCGAAGGAGCCGTTGGCATAGTTGTCGAAGAGGTTGTCGGGGGCCTGGATCTCATTCAGGGGGATGTGGTTGAAGAGGCTGCGCACCTCGGCGGGAGCGAGGATGTGGGTGCTGCCGGCAGGGACCACGATAGGCAGCTTGGGCTGGCGACGGGCGGGGGTGCTCAGGCTGAGGCCGGAGGAGGGCGTGACCTGCTCCACCTGCATGACGAGGTACACGTTGGCGTCGTCCTTGCCGGTGTTGGTCAGGGAGATGTTGAAGTAGTTGGCCGGCTCCGTGATGTAGAGCATCACCTGCGGCGGCAGGATGGGCTGCGTCGGAGTGACCGTCACCGTGATGTCCTGAGCGAGCAGGGAGGAGGTGAGGAAATTAAAAAATAAAAGAATTAAGAAATAGAAAAGGTTGCTATGGGCTTTATGGGTCTCATGGGCTTTATGGGTCTCATGGGTCACATGGGCGATATGGGTCCTCTGGGACTCATGGGCGATATGGCTGATATGGGAGATATGAGCTATCATGACCTTATATATTGTGTTTTTTGATTCTTATATTCTTTAATTCTTATATTCTTTGATTCCTCTGGCGGCTATTCCGAGAAACCTTCGGAGATCTCTACGAGGCGCTCCATCCACTTCTTCTTGAACACTTTGCGTTCCTCCTTGTTCTTGATGGCGAAGAGGCTGAAGGTGTAGGCGTAGTTGAGGCTGACGGTGATGTCGGTGCGGTCGAGGCTGCTGCGCAGCTTGGTGGGGTTGACGTCGCCGTATTTGTAGAATGATGCCGAGGCGGAGAAGACGTGGTACTGCTTCAGGGTGTAGCTGGCACTGATGTCGCCGCCGATATTGAGGCTCTTGCTCTGTCGCTCGACCTCGTTGTAAACCAGCGAGATGGAGCCCGAGATGTTGAGTGGGTTTTCTTCGAAGAAGGTGTGGCCTGTGGTGAAGGTGCCGATGCGGCTGATGTACTTCGTCTTGTAGCCACGTGAGGTCTGGTCACTGAGGGTGATGCCGAAGTCCGTGGCCCAGGGCTTGACGCTCAGCGTGTAGTTGGCACCGATGGCGGTGGTCTTGACGTCGCTCTCTCCGATGGCGAACTTGTTGAGGTCCTTGTTGCCCGTGTAGTTGAAGGAGAGGGATGCGGAGTGACCCAGCGTCTCGGTGTCGGCCATGTAGGAGGGGGTGAAGGTGAAGCTGGAGGTGCGGCGATGTACGCGGGTGCTGTCGTTGACGCGCACCGTGCCGTCGCCCTGCACTTGGGTGTAGCCGTTGTAGCCGGCGCTGACGCTGAAGTGGTTGCCTATGCGGGTGCTGGCGCTGGCGGAGTAGATGAAACCGCGGGTGGTGAACATCTGGCGGTTGGTGAGGTTATCGGCCTGGCCGGAGAAGTTGCCGGCGAGGGCGATTTTGCGGAAGAGCATGGTGCTCAAGGACAGGCCAAGGCTGTGGTAGTTATTGGCCATGTAGTAGGTGCCGAGCGACGTGTAGTCGGGCTGTACCAGGCGGTAGGTGACGGAGCCGGAGATGCCGGGGAACGTCAGGTTGACATTGACGTCGCCGGCAAAGCGTGCCATGGACGAATAGCGGATGTCCATGATGGCGTTGCTGAAGCGGCTGGCCAGGGGAGTGGCGAGGGAGTCGAGCTTCGGGGCGTCGGTGTCGGTGGAGAAGAGGGAGGTGGCGATGTTGCCGGAGAAGCTGAGCCACTTGGTGGGAGCGAGGGCTCCCTTCAGGGCGATGGCGACGTTCTCCTGCGGGGAGATGTAGCGGCGCCACTGCTCGTCGAGGGACTTGGGACGGTCGTAGGCGCGCAGGACATAGAGGTCGATGTAGTTGCGGCCCGAGCCATAGCCGGCTTTGAAACCCCAGCCCACGCGCTTGTATTGCGGCTGGCGGGCGAAGGGGTCGGTGGGGTCGTCGTTGATGGCGCTGCGCAGGGTGCCGTAGAAGGCGCCTACGCGAAATCTCTCGGAATTGTACTCCAGTCCTATGCCATTGAACGAGGTGTTCATGACATAGGAACTGAAGGACATGCTGCTCTGCCCGAAGTGTCCGCGCCAGTTTTTGTAGGCCGGTGTGATGTGGAAGCCTAAGTGCGGGTAGTTCCAGTCCAGCCCGTCGTTGGTGAAATAGAGGGCGAAGGGCATGGAGATACCATAGACGCTGATATTCAGGTTGGCATAGATGCTATTGCTCATGGGGGAGGCGTAGCCGTTGCCCCCAGAGCTGTAGCGGTAGGTGTTCTGTGTTCCAACGGCACCCGTGATGATGAGGGGGTCGCTCTTGGCGATGGTGGAGATGGTATTGAGCGAGAGCGACTGCGCGACCATGCCCGAAGGCATGGTCACTGCAGCCAGTGCGAGTAGTACCATCAGTATTGTTCTATGGGGAATTCGTCTCATACGTCAGGATGTCGTTCACACGCGTGTGTACACGTGTATATTAATAAGGTGTTACTTCACGATGACCTTGCGGGTCTTGCCATCGGCCGTGCGGCGGATGGTGATTCCGCGCTGGTTGGTGATGGCGCGGCGGCCGTTGAGGTCGAAGGCGGCGTTTGCTTCACCGGACGGCGAAGCCACTGCGGTGGCGTTGATGCCATCGACGACGCCGGCAGCGTGGAGCTTGAAGGGAGCCCGGAGCGATCCTACGCGGGTCTCGGCCTGCAGGCCTTCCTCGATGGTGTAGAAGTCGCGGGTGTAGGGGCTGTAGAGCTTGAAGCTCACGAATTCTCCTGCATCGCAGTGGACGGTGATGAATGCCTTGCCGTCTTCGATGATACCCTCGCCGCGGCACTCGTCGCCAACGAAGGCACCGATGCTGTATTGGTCAGGATGTTCTACGCCCTCGAGGGTGCCCACGATGCTCATGTTGTTCATGAAGCGGCTGTGGTCGTACTCCCAGACCTTGTCGAAGGAATCGATACCCTTGACGCCGGCAGGAGCTGTCTCGTGGCCGGGCTGGAAATCTGTCGTCTCATTCTTGAAGTTGATGACAACGTTGGAGGAGGTAGGATTCTGGATGATGTATCCTTCTCCAGCCTTCATGACCTTGAGGTCACCTTTCCAGATTCCGGACTGAAGTTCTGCTGTTGCGGTCTTGCCCACGATGACAGCACCTTCAAGTTCCGTCGGAACGGAGACGAGAATGTTGTTGAGCAGGCGGTCGAAGAGGAAGGGCGAACCCACCCAGTTCCATCCGGGCTTCAGGGTTACTGCCAGGGAGCCGTCGGTGGGATCGGTGGTGCCAAGGCGCTGCTCGTCGGAGGTGACGCTGCTGGCGAGGAGCGTTGCCGTGTGGGCGTTCTTCATGTTCACCTTGTAGGCCTGTCCTTGCTGGATGCCGGCAGTAGAGGTGAGTGTTCCGTAGAGTCCCCAGTTGGGATCGTTGAACAGCAACTTGTTGCTGGTGCGGATTTCCGTGAGGTCATCGATGCCGAAGATGCTGCCGAGTTCAGCCGTAGCGATGAAACCACAGGGGTTGCTGCGCCACTGCCAACCCGTTCCCAGTTCGAGCGGCCAGCCGATTTCGAAGCCCGTGAAGGAGTAGGCTGTTGGTGAATTCGGGTCGTTGATGGGGAGGGGTGTCTCTCCGCCCGTGAGGTTGTCGGCCTGAGACACGGTGACATTTACGAAGCAGGGGATGGTGGACGTGAAGCTGTAGATCATGGCGTCGGTAGTCTCAGAAACCGTAGTGACATCAAGTTGTGCGGCCCAGGGATTGGTGGTTGCCGAGCCGTCTTCATATTGATTAAAGATGGTGACGTAGATCTCGGCAGGATCGAAGGTCGCACCTGCGGGCTGCGGCGTCAGGGTGATGGTGCCCGTCTGTCCGGCCACGGGGTTGGTGACGGCTACGTTGAAGCCTACGAGGGACACCAAGGTCTGGACAACGATGTCGAACTGCTTCTGTGTGGTGCTGTAGGTCAGTTCATCCGAGGAAACACCCCATGCATCGTAGTTCGGCCAACGGAGGTTGATGGTCATTGTGGCGGTACCTTCAGCCACGGCTGTGTAGGTGCCGAGGAGACCCGTATTGTCGAAGGACGGGGTGGCGGGAGCACCGGAGACATCGGTGCAGGTCACGAAGGTGCCGCTGAGGGTGGCTGTGGCCTGAGTAGCCCAAAGGGTGGGGTCGCCTCCGAGGGTGATGTTGGCCTTCACCTTGTCGGTGATGTCGGTGGGATTGCCGTCGGTCAGTGTGGCATAGATGGTGTTGTTGGGAATCGTAGCCTCTTTGACAGGTTCTTCTACAATCAGACTAATGGTGTTCTGTACGGCTGCCGTGGCAGGGGAGCCATTGGCTTCGACCTTGAGGGACGCGATGCCGGAACCCACGGCTCTGAAGGTCGTGTTGCCGACTTTCTCCACAACGCCATCTCCACTTTCAATGTTAATCTTATAGGTCTTGTCCGTAGCGTCTGCGGGGAGAATGGTAATCATCTTGGCCATACGCTCGTAGAGATGTTCATCGCCGACGTTGGCCTTGAAGCTTCCGTTGAATGCGGAGTAGTCAATGGTGATGCTTTCCACGGGCACGTTCACCGTGACGGTGATCCATGCATCGTTGCCGCCTGCGAGGGGAACAAGTTTCTTTGTGCCGCCATTTTGTAAGACGTATGGGCGCATGCGTGTGGTTCCGCCGGCCTGAGGATAGAAGGCTTTTCGGGTATCATCCCAACGGAGGATGTCCGAATTTTCGGTCTCCCAGAGGACTTCATCCGTGGAAGTCGTGGGGTTGAGCTTATAGGCAACATCTTTCTGCATGAAAGCCATCATGGATTCCATATCATTCTTGTTGATCGTCAGCGTGGTCTGGACAAGATCAATAGCCGTGGCGTGCTGAACGATATGGAAGACAGAAGATGCCAACGTAGCACCGGGACCACCCGTGGGGAGTGACGGGGCTTTGAGGTTCAGGGTCAGAGGACCATCGTACAGCGTGAGAGCAACCAACAGGGTGTCTGTGGCATGAGCGTAGCCTTCGGGGGTGATTTCCCACGTCAGGTTCACCGGAAGTTGGGCACCTGTGGGCGTGATGGTCATGTATTCCTTGAGGTTGTACTCGATGGGCTTCTCCGGAGTCCACAGTTCTGCCTCGGTGAAATTGAGGCTGAAACTGGTAGCGGCCGTCAGACTAAGCTGTACGGCATTTGTGGACGGAGGATTGCCGTAGGTGGCTTCATCGATGAATTTGATCGATGACGGCGAGTTCAGGACGTATTCGTATCCTGTGCCTTGGTCATAAACCCTGAAGGTGATTGGCATGTTCAGGTCTGCCTCGGCATCGCTTCGGAGGTCAAGCATATAGAACGGGTCGCCTGACAGTGTGGGGTCGGGAGAGGCCATACCCTTGCACTCCCCGTTGACGAATGCTCCTAACACCAGATTCGGACTTGATGGGAACAAGTTCGTGGAAAGGCGGGCATTGACAGCTGTGGAGTAGCGGTACTCCTTAGAGCCGTCCAGCACAGGTGCCGTCCAGTCTTGCGCAAACGTGCTCGCGCCCGCGAGCAAGAATGCAAGAAGAGATAAGATTTTTTTCATAAAATTAGGAGTTTTTGTTTGAAGAAAAAGATGATTTCACACTTATTTGGGGACAAAGATAAGAACATTTCGGGGATATTGAATTGTATTAAACGGGCAAAAAAATGTATTTTTCGCGCGTTTACGCCTTTCTGGTAAGATTTCATGTCCGTTTTTACAATTCTTTTTGTACTTTTGACCCGTCTTCACATATAACAAATAATTAAAAAGATGCAAAAAACTCACGCAAAGAAGTGTCTATTTGGCAGATTGTTCAGCAGTTGCTGTGGTGTGCTGTTCTTCGTGTTGCTGTTCCTCCCCTCGGCCGTCCTCGGACAATTGCCGGAGCAGATTGACTCGCTGGTGAATGTCTATGAGTCCGCCAAAGGAGATTCGCGTGTGGCAGCCGGTCGGCGACTGCTGGAGATTTGTTCTGCGCAGAAGGCTTTCTTTGATGATAGGCTGGAGCTGAATTCCTCGATGGAACCGAAAAAAATGGACCTCATCGTCTATTTCGCTGCCGAGCGTTATCTGCTGACCACCTCCTATTTCAAGGAAGCTCTCGCCTACAACGAAAAAGCTATGCCGCTGGCGCAGCAGGCGGAGGCGAATGATATCCATTGCACACTTCTCTGCGACCAGGCTTACAGCCTCTTTAAACTCAGCGACTACACCCGTGCGGTGGAAGCCGGACAACAAGCGATGCGTTTGTGTCAGCAGACCGGTAATGCGTTGCAGCTCTCGCGCGCGTACCTTTATCTATCATTGGTCAATCACGCCCTGCGCAAATACGATGAGGCCAAGGCGCTGGTCGTCAAAGCCATCGAGACCAATGAGAAGATGGGTGACAATATGCAGTTGCACAACGCACTGGGTGTGGCCTGCGAGATATTCTGCAGTGCGCTGGAGGTGGATCAGGCCATCGAATACGGTAAGCGAGCCGTGGAGGCAGCACGTGCCATAGACTTCCTGCCGGGAGTGGCCAACCACATGACGCAGCTGAGCTATGCCTATGACCGCAAAGGCGAATATGCCTTGGGGTTGGAGATGGCAGACTCGGCCATCACCATCGTGAGGGCCCAGGAGCCACTGGACCGCAATCAACTGGCAATTACCTTGGAGTACAAAGGTTGGAACCTCATTGACATCGGACGCAATAAAGAAGCCGTGGAAGCCCTGCGCGAGGCCATCCGCCTGGAAGAGGAAGTCGGCAACACTCACGCTGCATGGTATGACTATCGCACCCTGGCCGAGGCCATGGCACCCATCGATGCCCGTGGCGCTCTGGATGTGCTGAATCGCTATGTTAGGATGTCCGATACGATTCATGCCCAGCAGCTGAAGGAACTTATGAGCCAGGCCAACGCCGAGTTCCACAACGATGAGTTGCAGGAAGAAAATGTCGAGAGCCGTCGCATGAACCGCATTGTCCTCTGGACTTCATTGATTGTGTTTGTCCTGCTGGCCTTGGTGATTGCATCGCTCTTGTTTGGCTTCCGGCAGAAGAAACGTTCTGCGGATGCACTTCGCCGCCTGACGCAGGCGCGCGAGTCATTCTTTACCAACGTGACCCACGAGTTCCGTACACCGCTGACGGTGGTGCTCGGAGTGGGACGTGAGCTGCAAACCATGGCACCCGGCGATACGGATCGGTTGCGTGAAGCTGGCGAGATGATAGAGCGCCAGGGGATGCGGTTGCTGACGTTAGTGAACCAGATGCTTGATATCTCCAAGGTGCAGTCTGCCATCGGAGAACAACCCCTGCGGCAGGGGAACATCACCGGCGTGGTGAGCATGGTCGTGGAGACGCTGCGGGAAGTGGCGCGAGGCAAGGGCGTAGATGTATCCTTCGAGACCGATGAGGGAGGTATCGTGGCCGCCTTCGTTCCTGACTACGTGGAGAAAGTGGTCAGCAACCTCGTGGGCAATGCCGTGAAGTTCACGCCCGAAGGCGGACGTGTACTGGTGGAATTGCATCGTCAGGGCGAACAAGTGGTACTGACAGTGGAAGATACTGGTTGTGGCATTTCGGAGACTGACCTGCCTCATATCTTCGAGCCGTTCTATCGGGCTGAAGACTCTGAAGCGGAGGGGAGTGGGGTAGGCTTGGCGCTGGTGAAGCAGATTATAGATGCAGCCAAGGGAGATATCCGGGTGACCAGCGAAGAGGGGAAGGGTACCAAGGTAGTTGTCAAGTGGGTGCCATCGTCCCTCGCAGAACCTCTTCCCGAGAACGAGGTGAGCGGCAGTGCGGAAAGCATCACACCGCTGTCTCAACCTGTAGAGGGAGTGCCTTCATTGCTGATCGTGGAGGATTCGTCCGACGTGGCGCGCTACCTCGGGCACCTGCTGGAGGGACGCTACGAACTGCATTTCGCCACAGATGGCGCACAAGGATTGAAGATGGCGCACGAGCTGATGCCGGACCTCATCATTACTGATATTATGATGCCCCATACAGACGGGTTGCAACTCTGCCGCAACATCCGCGAGGATGAGATTATCAACCACATCCCAATCATCGTGGTCACGGCCAAAGTCACAGACGCCGACCGCGTGAAGGGATTGCGGGAAGGGGCAGATGCTTACTTGTGTAAGCCCTTCAACGAACAGGAGTTATATGTCAGGATTCAGAAACTGTTGGAGCTCCGTTCCTTGATGCAGGAGAAGTTTGCAGCAGCGCAGGATGTATCGAGCGAAGTTGCCCAGGCCGAGGTCCGCGCCTTCCCTGCACATTCCGCATCGTTCATCCAGCGTTTCGATGCAGCTCTCACACATCAGCTGTCCCTCGGTAATACAGATGTGGAGAGCCTGGCAACCGAATTGTGCATCAGTGCCTCGCAGCTGCGCCGCAAGATGAATGCCATCACCGGAATGTCGCCCAAGCGGTATATCATACGCCGCCGTCTGGAGGACGCCCATCAGGAGATCCTGCAGCATCCCGAGCGCAAGTTGTCGGTCATAGCAGAGCGCTATGGATTCTATGATCTATCGCACTTCACGCGTCTGTACAAGGAAGCCTACGGCGTCACGCCGGGACGTGGCCGGTAGGATGAGGAAGTCGGCGGACGGACCGCGGGCGGCAGAATGAGAGGTCGGCGGACGGACCGCCGACAACGGGGGGAGGACAGAGTTCGAGGGGGGCTTTAAACTGCTTTGATGCAAGAGGTTTTTTAAACCTGCTTGCATCAAAAGCAAGGGGAGGCGGGGGCTTAGATGTTTCCTACTTTGATGAGGTACTCGGCGATTTGAACTGCATTCAGGGCAGCGCCCTTCTTGATTTGGTCGCCGCAGAGCCAGAAGGTGAGTCCGTTCTCATTAGCGATGTCGCGGCGGATGCGACCGACGAAGACATCGTCCTTGCCAGCCGTGAAGAGGGGCATGGGGTACTGCTTGTTGGCGGGGTCATCGACCACGGTAATGCCCGGAGCCTGAGCGAAAGCCTTGCGAGCCTCCTCGGGAGAAATGGGGCGCTCGGTCTCAATCCATACGGCCTCGGAGTGGCTGCGCAGGGATGGCACTCGAACACACATAGCAGAGCAGGCGGCATCGGTATGCATGATCTTGCGCGTCTCGTTGAACATCTTCATCTCCTCCTTCGTGTAGCCGTTGTCGGTGAAGACGTCAATCTGAGGAATGACATTGTAAGCCAGCTGATAGGCGAACTTATTGACGGTGGCCGGACGGCCATCGAGTACCTCGCGGTATTGCTGCTCCAATTCGGCCATGGCTGCTGCACCGGCACCGCTGGCAGCCTGGTAGCTGGCCACGTGGATGCGGCGGATATGACTGATACGCTCCAAGGGCTGGAGGCACACGACCATCATGATGGTGGTGCAGTTGGGGTTGGCGATGATGCCACGGGGTCGGTTGAGGGCATCCTCAGCGTTGCACTCGGGCACCACGAGGGGAACATCCTCGTCCATGCGGAATGCGGAGCTGTTGTCTATCATCACGGTGCCGTGTTTGGTGATGGTTTCGGCAAAGTCCTTGGAGGTGCCGCCACCGGCGCTGACAAAAGCTACGTCAATTCCTTTGAAGTCATCGTTGTGTTGCAGCAAGCGTACGGTGTATTCCTTGCCGCGGAAGGAATAAGTGCGTCCGGCGCTGCGTTCGCTGCCAAACAGTACGAGTTCGTCAACAGGGAAATTGCGCTCATCGAGCACACGCAGAAATTCTTGACCTACGGCGCCGCTGGCGCCCACGATAGCTACTTTCATAATGATTCGTTTTGTATTTGCGGGGCAAAGATACATAAAAGTTGAAAGTTGAAAGTTGAAAGTCGAAAGTTTTTGCTCCCGAAAGAGTCATTTTCGTAAATAATTGCTCTATTTGGTAAGATTTCTTTGAGCTTCCGACCTCAAACTTTAAACTTTTGCGTACCTTTGTGCCCAGAAATGAATGCACTAGTCACGAATCCGACGTGGATATTCCTCGTCATGTTGCTAATAATCCTGCTGGCACCCATCGTGCTGCGCCGCCTGCGTGTGCCCCATATCATTGGGCTCATTCTGGCGGGCTTGCTCGTGGGCCCCAATGGGCTTCATGTGCTGGATCGTGACGACAGCATCGTGCTCTTCGGTCAGGTGGGCATCTACTACATCATGTTCCTGGCTGGGCTGGAGATGGATATGGGGAGTTTTCGTCGCCACGGGCGGCGGGGTGTGTTGTTCGGTGCGTTGACCTTTGCCATCCCCCTGTTGTTCGGTTTTGCCGTGGGGCGTTGGGTGCTGGGACTTAGCACCGCTTCGTCCTTGCTGCTGAGCAGTCTGCTGTCGAGCCATACGCTGGTGACCTATCCTATTGTTGGTCGCTACGGCCTGGGCAAGCACCCTAGCGTGGTGCACGCCATCGTGGCCACGGCGATAGCCTCCTTCGGTGCCTTGCTCCTGCTTGCCATCGTGGTGCAGGGTGTTCGTGGGGGTGTCAGCGGTTGGTACTGGCTTCGCTTTGCCGTGGGTATTGTGCTGTATATCGTAGGTGTGGCCTATGTATTTCCGAAAGTCGGTCGATGGTTCCTTCGCCGCAACGAGGATGCGGTGACGCAGTTCGTCTTTGTCCTCGTGCTGGTCTTCGTCAGTGCTTTCCTCGCTTCACAGGTAGGGTTGGAAGGGCTCTTGGGCGCTTTTCTCGCGGGCCTCGTCCTGAATAGGATCATTCCTCGTGGCGGACCGCTGATGGTTCGTCTGGAGTTCGTGGGCAATGCCATTTTCGTGCCATACTTCCTCATAGGCGTAGGCATGATTATTGATATAAATGTTCTTTTTGGCAGCACCCGCACCTTGTGGCTCTCGGCAGTCATCATCACCGTTGCGGTGGTGAGCAAGTGGCTGGCAGCAGCGGTGATGCAGCGACTGACGGGCGGCCAGCCGGAGGATCGCCGGATGATGTTCGGACTGACGAACTCCCATGCGGCAGGTGCCTTAGCTATCGTCATGATAGCTACGGCTCCCGATGTTCAGTTGATGGATACGCAGGTGCTGAATGCTACCGTGTTGCTCATTCTGGTTTCTTGCGTCATCAGTTCTTTTGAGACGGGTCGTGCTGCACGGCGACTGGCGATGCAGACCACCGAGACGGAGCGTAACCGAGGTTCGTATCATGGTAAGTGCCTCACGGCCTACGCCTATCCGCAGACGGTGGACACTCTGACACAGCTGTCCATCATGATCCGGAATCCCCGAATTGCCGATTCCCTGATGGGTCTGGCAATTTCCATGGACGATGACCCAGACGACGCACTTCGCATCAGTGGTCAACACAACCTGGAGCGAGCACGCCAGATAGCCGCAGCTGCGGACGTGAAAATGTCCACGATGAGCCGTGTCAGTTCAAACGTGGCAAGTGCCATCGTGCATACCATGCGCGAGGTGGATGCCGGCGAAGTCATCCTGGGCCTGCACGAGACTTCGGATGGTCAGTTGGCGGGCAAGTTGGGTGTGGTCACTCAAAGCATCCTTGCTACCACTCACCGTGAGGTCCTGCTCGTGCGGCTGCAGATGCCGCCTGGTACGATCCGTCGCATCGTAGTTGCCGTGCCTCCTCAGGCTGAGTACGAGGTGGGGTTCTACAAGTGGCTGGAGCATCTATGCCGCATAGGCGAGCAGACGGGGCAGTTCATGCGTTTCCACACTTGTGGCGACACTGGTTATTATATCAAGGAATACCTGAAACAGGCTCATCCCTCGGTGCAGCATGAGGTGCGCGTGGAGAAAGGCTTCGGGGCGATGCTCATCGGGCTGAAGGACGAGGTGAACGCAGACCACTTGTTGGTTATCGTGTCCTCGCGTCCAGGATTTATCTCTTTCACGCCGGCTTTCAACACCCTGCCTTCGGTGCTGGCTCGCAATTTCTCACATACCAACATCATTCTGCTCTATCCAGACCAGTATGGCGATCCACAGGAGACGCACTCTATCTTTGCCCCCAACGGGCAGAGCGTCACCCAGCGGCAGTTGCTGTTCGAGGAGTGGTTGAGGAAGTTGAAGGGATGAAAGGATTTACGGATTTAGGGATTTAGAATATTTATAGAGCGCATGATTCAATTAAGAAATATACACAAGTCATTCGGCACCCTGGAAGTGCTGAAAGGAATTGACCTCGACATTGCTCAGGGCGAGGTCGTCAGCATCGTCGGCCCCAGTGGTGCCGGCAAGACCACGCTGCTTCAGATTATGGGTACTTTGGATCGTGCCGACAGCGGTTCCGTGGTCATCAAGGGTACAGATGTCTCTCGTCTGGGTCAGAAAGAATTGGCCCGCTTCCGCAACCGCCAGATTGGCTTCGTCTTCCAGTTTCATCAGCTGCTGCCCGAGTTCACGGCGCTGGAGAATGTCATGATTCCAGGTCTCATCGGTGGTCGTAGCCGCCGGGAGACTCGTCAGAAGGCACAGGAACTGCTGGAGTTCATGGGGTTAGGTGACCGTGCAGGACACAAACCCTCAGAACTCTCGGGCGGCGAGAAGCAGCGTGTGGCTGTGGCTCGCGCGCTCATCAATGAGCCCGCCGTCGTGATGGCTGACGAACCCAGTGGCAGTCTCGACAGTGCCAACAAGGCAGAACTCCATCGCCTCTTCTTTGATCTTCGCGACCGTTTGGGGCAGACGTTTGTCATCGTGACACACGACGAGGAACTGGCACGCACCACAGACAGGACCATTCACATGAAGGATGGAAGAATCCTCCTTGCGGACCAGCCCCGGGAGAACACTCAGTCCTCATGCGCCGCCCCCCAGCCCGGGGAACCATCATCAGAAACCCTTAGTCCACTCCATCGCCATGAGCCGTCAGAACAATAATCCAGATATGCAGAAGACTAACAGTTCCCTCCATGATAGGGAGGGCGTGAGCAGAGTCCGCCTTCAACTCGGAAGAATGAATCGCCTGACCGTGGTGCGCCGTGCTGACCATGGTCTCTACCTCAGCGGTGGCCCTGAAGACATTTTGTTGCCGATGAAATATGTGCCAGAGGGTACTGAAATCGGCGATGAAATCGACGTTTTTGTGTATCTTGATTCTGAGGAACGCCTGGTGGCAACGACCGAGACACCGAAGGCACAGGTGGGTGATTTCGCTTGGCTACGGGTGGCGTGGGTGAACAACTTTGGCGCCTTCCTCGACTGGGGCCTGACGAAAGACCTTTTCGTGCCCTTCCGGGAGCAGAAGATGAAGATGCAGAAGGATCGCAGCTACCTCGTACATATTCACCTCGATGCGGAGACCTACCGAATTATGGCTTCGGCCAAGGTCGAGCGTTATCTCAGTGAAGACTATCCCCCCTACCACGGCGGCGACGCGGTGGACTGCCTCGTCTGGCAGAAGACCGACTTGGGCTTCAATGTGATTGTGGACAATCGTTTCCAGGGGCTGCTCTTTGACGACGAGATATTCCGCTCCCTCCATAGCGGCGACCGCCTGACCGCCTACGTCAAGCAGGTTCGCGCAGACGGGAAGATTGACCTCTCGCTGCAGAAGAAAGGGCAGAAGGCCGTGGTGGACTTCAGTGAAGTACTGTTGCAGCATCTCCAGACGAACGGCGGTTCCACTCCGCTTGGCGACAAAAGTCCAGCCGAGGAGATTTATGCCCTCTTCGGAGTTAGCAAGAAGGTGTTCAAGAAAGCCGTCGGCGACCTCTATCGCCGCCGCCTCCTGACGATAGAAGACGACGGTTTGTTCCTCACAGCCGAGGGCGCAGCACAATAAAAGGGTGCTCGCGCGCGTTATTCTTATATATGAAACGACTATTCCTCCTTCTCGCATACTTAGCGGCGACCACGTTAGCCGTCGCGCAGGAGCAGCGCATCCAGAACCGCCCTTACCTGGACACGCGATTCCTGCACTATGGCTTCTTCGTGGGAGTCGATATGATGGATCTGGAGCTGAAGAACAACGGCTACGTGGATCCGGAATCCGGCGAGCAATGGTACACGGAGGTGGACAACTATCAGCCCGGTTTCGTCGTCGGCGTACTGGGAGAGCTGCGCCTGAATAAATACCTTGGACTACGCCTGCAGCCCTCAATTCACTTCGGGCAGAAACACATCGTCTTCCACGAACAGCTGTCTGGGCGCGATTCCACGCAGAACATCAAGTCAACCTACCTATCGGTGCCCCTGTCCCTGAAGATAGCTGCTCCGCGCTACAATAATTTCCGCCCGTACTTCTCCGTGGGTGTGTCTCCCACCATCGACCTCACGGCCCGTAAGCACAGGGCGTTGCGCACAGAGATGCTGGACTGCTACATAGAACTCGCTGCAGGCTGCGATATCTACCTTCCGTTCTTCAAGCTGATACCAGAGTTGCGCTTCAGCTTTGGCCTGCGTGACGTCCTCGTCCACGACCGCGATGACCTTGTGGACCTCTCGTTGCTGAAGTTCACGAAGGGGCTGGATAAGGGCCATTCTAAAATGATAACGCTCGCGTTCTACTTCGAATAGACACTAACTAACAATCATACGTATGAAGCAATTCTTACTCTCTCTCTTTCTGACGGCCACCGCCGTCCTGACTCTTTCTGCCCAGGACTCCTACAGCGGAACCATCGTTGCCGACGAAGGTGCCTGGTGCTGGTTTGCCGACCCGCGCGCCCTTCACTATGAGAATGCAGCAGGCACCATCAATGCCACGTACATCGGCTATATCGACGTCCACGGAAACGTCAAGGCTACGCAGTACGACTGGATTGCCAAGCGTAAGACCGACGTCCTCGTCCGTAGCTTTTTTCAGCCCGATGACCACAACAACCCCACCTTCATCGTGCTGCCCGATGAGCGTGTGATGATTTTCTATACCCGCCACACCGACGAGGCGAAGATCTGGTACCGCATCTCCCGGAAGCCGGGCGACATCACAGCCTTGGGCGAAGAGAAGTACCTGGTCACTGCCAACAATACGACCTACCCCTCGCCCTTCATCCTCTCGGACGACCCCGCGCACATCTATCTCTGCTGGCGAGGCATCAACTGGCATCCCACCATCGCCCGTCTGACCATGCCCGATGCCGATGACAACTGCCGCTTCGACTTCGGACCCAAGCAGATTGTGCAGAGCACGGGCGCCCGTCCTTACGCCAAGTACCAGAGCAACGGCAAGGACAAGATTTATCTTAGCTACACCACTGGTCACCCCGACAACGAACAGCCGAACTGGTTGTACTTCAACGTTATTGATATCAACAAGGGCAAGGGACCCATCCTGCGTGACTTGAAGGGAAAGCAACTGAGCGTCATCGCCAACGGCGTCTTCAATGTCAACAAGCAAAGCAGCTATGCCAGCAGTTATCCGGCAACCATCGTGGACAACAGCGCCAATATCCGCAACTGGGTATGGCAGATTACGTTGGACAAGGACGAGAACCCCGTTATCGCCTACACGCACATCGACGACGCCAAGACCACGCACGTCTATTGGTATGCCCGCTGGACAGGCTCGGAGTGGCGTCGCACCTGGGTGCAGTATGCCGGTCACGCCTTCCACCAGAATTGGAATTCCACCGAGAAGTGCTACTCGGGTGGTATGGCCGTGGATCCAGAGCACGTCAATGACCTCTACCTCAGTATTCCTACCAAGGGCGGGAAATACAACAAAGATGGTGTTCACGAGATTTGGAAATACACCATCGATGACGAGGGCAAGGTGGCCGGCAGCGAGCAGATTACGCGCAATTCCGCGAAGAACAACGTCCGTCCCTTCGTCATTCCCGGCTCCGGAAACTCCAAGATGCGCCTCACTTGGATGAACGGCGACTACTATTATTGGATGGTCAGGCAAGGCTACCCCAAGGGCTACCCGACCGATATCCGCGTGGATTATGCATGGGAGGAAGCACTGACGCGGGAGCCAGAAGGGCTGGATCATTTGCCCAACGTCTCCTTCGGCAAAAACAAGTCGGTGACAATCGGCTACGTCATGAATACTGCGAAGTATGAGGGCACGCTGCTGACCATCGGCGGCACCACTCCCCTGACCTATAGCCTCGGAGCCGACAACTACCCCGTTGTCACCATTGGTGATAAGGTCTTCAAGAGCCAGAACCGCCTGCTCACCAGCGATGACTGGGCCACGCAAAGCACAGGTACCAGCGGCGACAATCATCCGACGAAAGTCCCCACCTGGGTGCTCACGCTGACCTATGATGGCCACGTGCTGACCGCCTATCGCAACGGACTTGTGGATCAGGTCATCGAGGCAGAAGGCATCAACGGCGAAGTGAACACCGACTCCGAGACTGGCACCGACGGAACGCCAAAGCCCCTCAACCATAAGGCTGTCTGCATCGAGAACGACTATGTCTGCCACTCGCCCGTCACTGTGCAGACGAAAGTGCGGAAGGCTCAGGAGCAGATAGAGGCCAATATGGCAGTTACGGCTTTAGAGACCTTGTCGCTCCCGGCGGAGACCCGCACGGACCTCGTCCTGCCAGCTTCCCAATTGAACCTCGCAGTCGCCTGGAGCAGCAGCAACGAGCAGGTCATCACCTCCAAGGGTGTGCTCTGCAGCCTTGCCGAAGATACCCCCGTCACCCTGACAGCCACCATCGCCGGCGAGAGCCGCAACTTCGAGATCAAGGCCCTGGCGCGCGACATCGCCAAGAATCTCCGCTACGCGCTGCCCTCCGCCTTGGACCTCACGAAGAACACCGCCGCAGGCTTTGCCAAGAACACCTACGGCCAGGCGCCCGAAGAACTGCTCCGCGGGCTGCGTTCCTTCACCGTTCTGCTCAAGGCCAATGCCAAGAGTTTCACCAAGGCTCCTCGCTTCTACGACTTCGGTTCCGGCAGCGGCAACAGCCTCTTCTTCCGCGCCAATCCGCTGTCGGCAGGGGTGAAGTACAACGGAGGCACAACGACGATGGTCAACAGCAACACCACCCTGAAGACCGGGCAGGACTATCTGTTGGCTGTCAGCTATGATGCCGCCTCGCGCGCAACGCGCATTTATATTAATGGTGAAGAGGACGTCCGAGGAACTGCCAATCAGGTGGAGGCCTACCAACTCTTTGAGTTGGCACGCGACACCCGCAACTACATCGGCCGCACCCAGTGGTGGGATACTTCCTACAAAGCCGACAACGTGGACTTCGTGGGTACTATCGATGACCTGCGCGTCTATGACGTCTGCCTTACTCGTGAGGATATCCGTCAACTGCAGGGCATCGGCGTAGATGATGGAGTGGGGCAGTTGCCCAGGACGGCGTCGGCAATCGATGATACGGAGCTGTATGACCTCAGTGGCCGCCGGACCGATGCCGTGGCATCACACCTGAGAAAGGGCATCTACGTCCAGCGCGGCCGCAAGTTCATCCGATAACAACAATCCGTGTTCTCTGCAATCTGATGCAGACAACGGATTTGACGGATTCAACGAATTATTGGCTGCGCACAGCTGGTGCTGAATTCGGAATAGACGGATTATTCGACTTTCAATCCGATTTCCAGTACCCCACTTACTTCCTGCATGGGCATGATGTGATAGACCAGCAGGGTGAGTGGGGTGTTGGGCGTCGTCTGGGCAGCCGTACACACCGCCTCAGTCTCATGAATCACCGCGCCATTTCCCTTCAACTTGCCGTTCTCGTGAATGAGTGGCAGGAAGAGCGTGTCGCGGCGTGGCGGGGGTGGTGTTTCCACGAGGCCTTCGGTTGGGTTGGCCCGCTGTTCCAGCACCAGCCATAGCCCACTATACTCCACGCGCTGCGAGAAACGGGCCCCCAAGGAATAGGTGTTGAGCGATGCAATGGTGTCTGCCGGCAACTCGAAGCGGAGTGTGTCCAGGCAACTCCATCCGTGCGGGTCCACAGGCTGATAGCTGTAGAAGCGCACGCCTTTCTGGCAGGCGAGGAAACACAGTAGCAGGCCTCCTGCCACCAGCAGGCTGAGACCGCGGAGTATGGGACTACGATGAGGCATGATTCTATTCGGCGCTGGACTCGGCTGCCGGTCCACCCTTCTTTTTCTTTTTCTTTTTCTTCTTGCGCGCGCGGTCGAAGCGGGTGAGGTCTTCCTGTGTGGCGAGGTCCACGGGCTGCTGCTGCTTGGCCGCTTCCTCCTCCAGCGCGGCAGGCTTCTCGCCCTCCTTGTTCATCGCAATGATGTCCATGGCACGCTCGGCTGTGATGGTGGTCAGGTTGGCGGCTATGCGGCGGTCGCTGCTGTAGGTGATGAGCCCTGCCAGGATGTCCGCCTTGAAGTAGTAGAAGGTGCCGTCCTGCGTCTCGAGGTGAACCTCGCGGCTGGGCAGTCGACGACTGGCTTCCACGTACTGGTCCACTTCGAAGTTCATGCAGCACTTCAGCTTGGCACACTGACCGGCCAGCTTCTGCGGATTCAGGCTGAGGTCCTGGAACCTTGCAGCTGCGGTCGATACGCTGGAGAAGTTCTTCATCCACGTGGTGCAGCAGAGCTCCCGTCCGCAGGGGCCGAATCCTCCGATGCGTCCGGCCTCCTGTCGTGCGCCGATTTGTTTCATCTCGATGCGCACGTGGAACGCCTCGGCCAGCACCTTGATGAGCTGTCGGAAGTCCACGCGGCCGTCGGCGATGTAGTAGAAGATGGCCTTCAGTCCGTCGCCCTGGTACTCCACGTCTCCAATCTTCATCTCCAGTCCCAGTTCCTTGGCAATCTGTCGGCTGCGGATCATCGTCTCGTGTTCGCGCGCCTTGGCTTCCTCGAATTTCTCGAGGTCCACGGGGCGTGCCTTGCGGTACACGCGCTTGATGTCATCGGGGTTCTTGGGCGGCGTGCGTTTCATCTGCAGCAGCACCAGCTTGCCGGTGAGCGTCACCGTGCCAATGTCGTGTCCCGGCGAAGCCTCCACAGCTACCACGTCTCCTTTCTCCAGGGGAAGGTGGTTGCTGTTGTGGTAGTAGCCCTTGCGGGTGTTCTTGAACTGCACTTCCACCAGGTCCGTGGCCTCGGCGTTTCCGGGGATGTCGGCGAAGTAGTCGTACACGTTCAGCTGCGTGCTCTGCTTGGGGCATCCCAGGCGACAGAGGCCTCGGTTGCCATTGAACGTGGGCAGGGCGGGACCCGCCGTCGGTCCGCCCGCAGCCCTCTCGGAGGGCGTTGTCGCAGTATCTTGGGTCTGTTGTATTTCTTCCATATTTCGAGTCTTGCTATCTTATGATTCTTGTCGGGAAATTCCTTATCTGATCAGCAGCACGATGATTTTCAGTGCCAGGGTGAAGAACACCATCCGTGCGTTGACGTTCTGTGCGATGTCCGTCTCTGCGCGTGCCAGTTCCTCGGTGATGGGGATGACGTTGCGCTCGTTGATGAACCGTGCGAAGTTGCGGCTGAAGGCCGCTTCCTCTTCCGTCTGTGTGTTCAGCTCAGGCAGCCGGAAGTTGTAGATGAAGTTCTCTCGCACCTGTCGCTGGCAGAATGCCAGGAACTGCTTCTGCGGTTCGCGTCCCATGGCGGCGACGTGCTCTGACCAGTCGCGCAGGTCCTTGACCTTGCGCTGGTAGCTCAGTCGCATCAGCATCTGGAACAGCTCCATCAACTGGCGCTCGTCGCGTGGCGGGTGGGCCTGTCGGTATTCCTCCGGCGTGAGTGGCGGCACCATCAGTCGCTGTGTCCGGCTGAGAATGGTTCCCAGAACCAGGTCTGGCTCCTCGGCCACCAAGAGGAAATGCGTTCCTGCGGGAGGCTCCTCAAAGAGTTTTAGCAGTTTATTTGCCGTCTCCTGATTCATCTTTTCCGGCAGCCAAACGATCATCACCTTGCGTCCTCCCTGATTCGACTTCAGAGCCAGTTTGCGCTGGATGTTGTCGGCCTCGGCCACGTAGTAGGAGGCCTGCTGGTTGGCGGCGTTCATGTCCTCCAGCCAGTCGTTGAGGTCGAAGTACGGGCTTTCCAGCAGTCGTGCGCGCCACTCCTTGATGAAGTAGTCGGACAGGGCATCTTTCGCATCCTTGATCTTCGCCCCCCTGACGATGGGGAAGGTGAAGTGCAGGTCGGGGTGCTCCAGCTTGGCAGCCATCTTGCAGGAGGGACATTCGCCGCAGGGCCTGCCGTCCTCGCCGGGGTGCTGGCATAGCAGCGCCTGGGCAAAGCCCACGGCCAGCGCCAGCTTGCCCGAGCCCGCAGGTCCCGTGAACATCAGCGCGTGCGGCACGCGGTCAGCCCGCAGGTCTTCCAGCAGGCGTTCCTTCACGGCGCTTTGTCCTATAACTGAATCAAACGACATGCTAATATATCTCCTTTGCAATCTTCTTGATACTCTCCACGGCGCTCAGCGTGTAGAAATGCAGGCTGGGCACTCCGCGTGCGATGAGTTCGCGGCACTGTGCGATGCCCCATTCCACGCCCACCTGCGCCACCGCCTCGTCCGTCTTGCAGCGGCATAGTTCGGTGTAGAGTGCCTGTGGCAGGTCGCAGCGGAAGGTCTTGGGCACCACGCTGATCTGTGTGAGCTTCGTCAGTGGTTTCAGTCCCGGGATGATGGGGATGGTGACTCCCGCCTGCCGGGCCCGTTCGAGGAAGGCGAAGAACCGCTCATTGTCGTAGAACAGCTGCGTGATGGCCACCTTGGCGCCGCGGCGTTGCTTCTCCAGCAAGATCTGGATGTCGCTCTCCAGGTTCGGTGCCTCCTCGTGCTTCTCGGGGTAGCACGCCACTCCGAACTCGAAGGGTCGGCCATTCACCTTCATCGCCGTGCCGTCGGCAAAGAACCCCTCGTTGAAGCGGTTCACCTGATCTATGAGTTCCAGGGCGTGGGTGTAGCCTCCGGGCGTGGGCTGGTACATCGACTCCTCGCGTGCCTTGTCGCCCCGAAGCAGGAACACGTCCTCGATGCCCAGGAACTGCAGGTCCAACAGCGCGTACTCGATGTCCTGCTTCGTGGAGCCGGAGCACACCAGGTGCGGAATCACGGGGATGCCCCAGCGCTGCTGGATGGCGGCGGCGATGGCGATGGTGCCGGGGCGGCGGCGCACACGGCTGCGCTCCACCAGTCCCCCCTCCACCTCGCGATAGACGTACTCCGCGCGGTGTGTGGTGATGTTGATGTGGCGTGGGCGGAACGGCGCCAGTGCCTCGATGGTGCGGAACAGCGTCTCTGTGCCGGTGCCCTTCAGGGGCGGCAGCACCTCGAAGCTGAAGCCGGCAGACTCACCCTCACTACCCGTCCTTAACAAAGGCTGGTGCGTGGCTACGTCTTGAGTATAGAGTGTAGATAACACGGGTTACTTAGTGTTTTTTATCAGTTCTTGCAGCAGAGGGGTTTCAGCTGTTTGAAGAAGTCGTTGCCCTTGTCGTCCACGAGGATGAAGGCGGGGAAGTCCTCGACCTCAATCTTCCAGATGGCCTCCATGCCGAGTTCGGGATATTCCACGCACTCGATGCTCTTGATGCTGCTCTGCGAGAGCACGGCAGCCACGCCGCCGATGGTGCCGAGGTAGAATCCGCCGTGCTTCTGGCAGGCGTCGGTCACCTGCTGCGAGCGGTTGCCTTTGGCGATCATGACGAGGCTGGCACCGTGGTCCTGGAACTCGTCCACGTAAGGGTCCATGCGGTTGGCTGTGGTGGGTCCCATGCTGCCGCAGGGATAGCCCTCGGGCGTCTTGGCGGGTCCGGCGTAGAGGACGGGGTAGTCCTTGAAGTATTGCGGCATGTCCTCGCCGGCGTCCAGCCGGGCCTTCAGCTTGGCGTGTGCGATGTCGCGGGCCACGATGATCGTGCCCTTGAGGTTCACGCGGGTGCTGACGGGGTATTTGGTCAGCTCGGCGCGCACGGCGTCTATTCCCTTGCTGAGGTCGATCTCTATTCCCTTGGTACCCTCTCCCGGACGGCGCAGTGCCTCGGGAATCAGCTCCGTGGGGTTGCTGTCCATGACTTCGAGCCAAACGCCGTCGCGGTTGATCTTCGCCTTGATGTTGCGGTCGGCCGAGCAGCTGACACCCATGCCGATGGGGCAGCTGGCACCGTGGCGTGGCAGGCGGATGACACGGATGTCATGGGCCATATACTTGCCTCCGAACTGCGCGCCGAGCCCGATGTTGTGGGCTTCGCGCAGCAGCTTCTGTTCCAGGTCCACGTCGCGGAAGGCGCGCCCGGTCTCGTCGCCCGTGGTGGGCAGGCTGTCGTAGTACTTGATGCTGGCGAGCTTCACGGTCAGCAGGTTCTTCTCTGCCGAGGTGCCTCCGATGACGAATGCGATGTGGTAGGGCGGGCAGGCGGCGGTGCCGAGGCTCTTCATCTTCTCCACGAGGAAGGGGATGAGCGTGCCCTCGTTCTGGATGGTGGCCTTGGTCATCGGGTAGAAGTAGGTCTTGTTGGCCGAACCGCCTCCCTTGGCGACCATGACGAAGCGGTATTCAGCTCCCTCGGTGGCCTCGATATCGATCTGTGCGGGCAGGTTGCAGCGGGTGTTCACCTCGTCGTACATCGTCAGCGGGGCGTTCTGGGAGTAGCGGAGGTTGTCCTGCGTGAAGGTGTTATAGACGCCGCGGCTCAGGGCCTCTTCGTCCTCGAAGCCGGTCCATACCTGCTGGCCCTTCTCGCCGTGGATGATGGCGGTGCCGGTGTCCTGGCAGAAGGGTAGGATGCCCTTGGCGGCCACCTCGGCGTTGCGCAGGAACTGCAGCGCCACGTACTTGTCGTTCTCCGTGGCCTCGGGGTCGCTGAGGATGGCGGCCACCTGCTCGTTGTGCTCGCGGCGGAGCATGAACTCCACGTCGTGGAAGGCTTGCTGCGCCAGCAGCGTCAGGGCTTCCTTGGAGATCTTGACGATCTCTTTGCCTTCGAACTCGGCGGTTGTCACGCCTTCCTTCGTCAGGAGGCGGTATTCGGTTTTGTCTTCGCCCAGCTGGAACATAGGGGCGTACTTGAATTCTGTGTTAGCCATTGTTATATAGTTGAGAGTTGAGAGTTTAGAATGTAGAGTTTAGCGTCACCTCCCGCTTTTGTGTATGCAGTAGGTCACCACGCCCCATATCGAGCTCGACTGCTCCGGCGTGATTCGTATGGGCTGGTAGGCGTCGTTGTGTGGCCTGAGCCACACCACGCCTTGCTCCTTCTGGCTGAGGTCCAGTTCCTTGATGGTGAATCCTCCGTCCACGTATGCCACCACGACGTCGCCGCTCTGGGGCTCCAGCGAGCGGTCCACCACGAGCAGGTCTCCGGGCATGTAGCCGGCGTCAATCATCGATTCGCCCTTCACCCGCGCGAAGAACGTCGCTTCCCGGTGGCGGATGAGGGTCTTGTTGAGGTCTATGGCTTCTTCCTCGTAGTCCGTGGCCGGCGAGGGGAAGCCGGCGCGGATGCCTTCGGGAAAGTACGGCAGCAGCACTTCTTCGCTCACCTCAGCAGTCAATATCTGGACTTCGTTCATTCTATATGATATATTTCGGGCGCAAAAATACAAAAAATAGCTGAAAAGCGTGTCGCCGCAAACGATTATTTTCACTTTCGGACTTCCGTTCCTCAACTTTTCACTACTTTTGCCCCTGCAATGTTCTACGCCCTGGTCGATTGTGACAACTGTTATGTCTCCTGCGAGCGTGTGTTCAATCCCTCGCTCGAGGGCAAGGCCGTCGTGGTTCTCTCGAACAACGACGGCTGTGTTGTGGCCCGCAGTCCGGAGGCCAAGGCGCTGGGCGTGTCGGAGGGGTTGCCCTTCTTCCAACTTGCCGAGCGTTTCCCCGGACAGGAGATTCACGCCTTGAGCAGCAACTACACCCTCTATGGCGACATGTCGCGCCGCGTGATGGGCATCCTGCGCGATGCTGTGCCGGACCTCTTTGTCTATAGTATTGACGAGGCCTTCCTCACGCTCCCGGAGTCGCCCTGCGCCCCCGCGGACTACAAGGCGTGGGGCGAGGCGCTTGCTGCCAAGGTGCGCCGCTGGACGGGTATGCCCGTGAGCATCGGTATAGCCCGGACCAAGACCTTGGCCAAGGTCGCCAGCAAGTACGCCAAGCGCTACCCCGGCTACCGCAAATGTTGCGTTATCCAGACCGATGAACAACGCCAGAAGGCTCTCTCGCTGTTTCCCGTGGGCGACGTCTGGGGCATCGGGCGCCGCCACGCCGCGCGCCTCGCCGCCGCTGGGGTGCACACCGCCCTGGACTTCACGCGCCAGTCCGCCGCCACCGTCCGGCGGACCATGGCCGTCACGGGTCTGCGCACCTGGCGGGAGCTCTGCGGGCAGGACTGCATATCGCTGGAGCAGCTGCCGCTGAAGCAGACCATCTGCACCTCCCGCAGCTTTCCACGGATGCTCACCTCGCGCGATGACCTTGCCGTCGCCGTAGCAGGTTTCGCTGCCCGCTGTGCCCAGAAGCTGCGTCGCCAACGAAGCATGGCTCAAATGGTCACCGTCTTCATGGCAACCAACCCCTTCCGCGAGGAACTCGACCAGTCCTCCCTCAGCCGCACTGTCTATTTGCCCGCTCCCGCCCAGTCGGACACGGAGATTGTCCACGCCGCCCACCAGTCTATGGACCTCTGCCTCGACGTTGCCGCCCGCAACGCCCTGCCGCAGTGGAAGCGTGCCGGCGTGGTTGTCAGCGGTATCGTCCCCGACAGCGAGATCCAGACCTCCTTCCTCGACATCCCCCCCGCCCTGAAGCAGAAGTTCCAGCGCCTCTCTGCCGTGGCCGACGGCATCAACCTCCGCCATGGCGACGAGGCCCTGCAGCTCGCCGCCGCCCTCCGCCCCCAGGATCCCGCCACGGGCAAGGCCCTCACCTTCCGCAACAGCATCCTCCACGCGCACCGCTCGCCTTTCTACACCACCGATATCCGGGATATCATCCAGGTGGAATGATGTATTAGCGGGTCTCCTCTTGCTGGTTCTTCAGGAATTCTTTGGGTGTGAGATTGTAGTAGGCCTTGAATTGTCGGGTGAAGTGCTGGGGGTATTCGAATCCCAGTGCCTCTGCCGCTTCGGTGACCGTGGCGCCGCCTACGAGCAACGCCCGTGCGCGCTGCATGACAAATCGGCGGATGGACAGCTTGGCATTCTCACCCGTGAGCTGGCGGATGAGGTCTCCGAAGTAGTTGGGCGAGAGGCAGAGCTCCTGGGCGCAGTAGCGCACTGTGGGCAGACCGTGTTGGCGTTGCCGGCCTGTGGCATAATAGCGTGTGAGCAGGTTCTCGAAGCGGGTGAGGAGGTCGTCCTTCTCGCGGGATGGTGCAGCAAGCTGAAGGGAATAGAAGCGTGCTACGTACTCCAGAATGAGTCGTATGTGTGCGGCGATGTGAGCATCGGAGGCCAGGGGGGCGGAGGTGAGGCTGCTACGCAGCATCTCCAGCAGGGTGACGATGGTCTGGTACTGCTCCTCGCTCATGAGCAGAGCCTCGTTGATGCTGTAAGAGAAATAGGTGAACTGATGCATGCGGCGCCCGAGGTCGGTGTCGTGGAGCAGGGTGGGGTCGAAGAGGAGCGCCCACCCCTTGGTGTGGATTTCCTCGCCCGTGTCTGCTTTGCCGCCGAGCTGTCCGGGGGCTACACACATCAGGGCGTGGCGATGGAGGTCGTAGGTGGTGAGTCCGTAGGTGAGTTCCTCCAAGGTCTCGTCGCCGATGAAGAGGCCATAGACGTCGTAGTTGTTGAGCGAGTGGCGGCAGTGCTCCAACTCGTCGTAGTGAATGACCGAGACGAGGGGGTGCAATTCGGGGGCGCTGATGTAGCGGGCGTAGTCGTTGACGCGATGAACCTTGAGTATTTTCTTCATTTCGCGTGCAAAAATACGCAAATTCAGTTTGATTCCATAGGTTTTTAATCGCATTTAGGCCGTTTCCGGTGAAATTGTGCAATAATTCGGTAAAATGATTAAGTCAAGTTGATAATATATTGTGTAATTTTGCGTCGGAAAAAGTAACCATATAAACAAAGTAGGCAGTGAGAAGACTTGATTTGATAATCATTTCCACGTTTTGGCTTTTGGCAACGGGAGCCGTAGCGCAGGCTCAGAGTGTGGATTTCGAATCGTGGCGTCAGGCTACGCCGGAGAAACCCTATGACATCACAGTGCTGTTGCAGAATCCTTCGGGAACGGAGAATTTCGGATGGCAGCGCAACGCCGCGGACGCTGCTGCAGGCTACAACAAACGGAACACGGAGTTTGCCTCGAGCCTCTATAGCGGTGTCGGAATCGAATCGTGGTACTGGACCCCCTGATTGACAGATATTTGCCATCTCCACTTCGACGATTTTTATTTGAAGACTTCCCGTCAATGCGAAACCATAAAACGAAAGAATATAGAATGCGAAGATTATTTTTTTGCGCTTTTGCGCTGCTGCTGTCGGTGCTGCCGCTGCGCAGCCAGGTGACGGTGCGCGTCTATGGCGCCCAATGGGAGGAGTTTCCGCTGGTGAAGAAGATTGGGCTGTACCAGACGCCGCTGGTGTCCCGGGAATGGCTGGACCGCGATTTCCCCAAGTTGGCGGAACTCGAGGCGCGCTCCATGCGCTATGAGATGGCCTGCGGCAAGGATGACCTCTATGGACAGCCCTGTGTGGTTGGCACAGCCGAGAAGCCAGCCTACTCATTGGCCAACGTCGATTACCTCCTGACACAAGCGCGCAGGTACTGCCCCGTGCTCGTCATCTCCCACGGCTACACGCCCACCATCCTCCAAAGCCGTCCGGCGGAGTGGAGCGGATTCATGGACCCGCCCACCAATCTCGGCGTCTGGGGCGCCATCAATGAGCGCTTTGCACAGGAGTGGAATAAGAAAGGCTACACGAACAGCTATGTGGAGGTGTGGAACGAACCGGATCTGAAGGACGGCTTCTTCACCGCCGGACTGGATGAGTACCTGGATATCTACGAGGCGGCCGCCCCCGCTGTAAGACGCGGTTATGCTGATATCAAAGTGGGTGAACCGGCTGGAGCCTTCAACTGGTGGCACCAGTCGCTGGTGGATCGTGTGAAGGCTCACAACCTGCCGCTGGATTTCCTCTCGGGTCATGCCTATGGCGCGGACTACGCCTGGCAACTGGATGGTATGCGCAGTGCGCTGACCAGTCTGGGGCGGAATGAGGCCGAGATGCTGCTGACGGAGTATTCGCCCTATCCCGCCGCCGACTACCAGAAGGACGGCCCCGTCGAACGCGCCGAGGCGGCGATGACGTTCTTCAATGCCCTGCCGGGGTTCCTGGAATGTGCAGACCTGACATTCGTCAACTGGGCACAGTACATCGACCCAGGTTTCTTCGTGGGCGACAAGTTGGGACTCGTCGATCGGGACTCGGGCGCCCGCAAGGCGCTGTTCAATGCCTTCAAGCTCTACGGGATGATGCCCGCTGACCGCCGGCGCGTGTTGTAGTAGAGCTGACCATATTTATTGTTGCGCACGCGCAGGTTGTCGCCCAGCCACCCGCAGGGTGAGGTGGTGCCGTTGTACACTTGTGTCCAGGGTGTCTGCTCGCTGCCCTTGAGTTTGTAGTTGCTGTCGACGACGACCTTAGGAACTCCGCGCATGAGGTGGATTCCGAATTTCAGGCCCATGGCGTGCAATTTGTCGGCCAGCGCCTTGAAGCCCTGGTTCTTGCCTTCGACCATGCAGGAAGGGAAGCGGGTGGGCGAGGGGAGGTAGCGGCCGTACTCATCCAGCACATAGTCTTGTGTGCCCTGCTGGTTGTACCATCCGCCGCCGAGCGAGGGATGGTTGCAGTACCATCGGATATCGATGACCACGTATTCCCATCCATGGCGCATGAGGTCGTTGTCCACGAGGTATCGGGCGTTCTGCATCACCTCTTTCTCGGTGACGGAGGAGAAATAACAATCCCACGAGTTCCAACCCATGGGAGGAGTCATGGCCCACGTGCGGAAGGGGGCGATGTCGTCCTGTGCGGAGGCTCCGCTGAAACAACTCATGAGCACCACGGCGATGGCACTCATTTTCCTGAGAAGCTGATGTATGTACATTGTTTCTTATTTATGTGAGATATATTTCTTCCCGGCGATGATGTAAACGCCGGCAGGCAGATTGTTGAGGTGCTGTGTGGTGGCGGCAGGCAGTCGGCGTCCCGTGAGGTCGTAGAGGGGGAAGGGGGAGCCTTCGGGGGAACCCTCAGGCACCGCGGCCCCAAAGGGGGAGAAGGGGCCAGCGGGGGAGAAGGGGAGGTCGTGGATGCCGGTGGCGTCGCCGAGGTAGTGAACCTGGAAATGGTCATAGGCAACCCAGTCGGCGTCCACCGTCTGCTTCTTGCGGATTCCCAGTCGCAGGGACTGCTGCTCTGCGGGGAGAAGACAGGTGACGGAATTGCTGTAGCGCTCGTTCCCCGTGAAAGCCTTGGAGGCAGCAGTGAGGTCGTCGGGATAGCGGTAGGGGTTGTAGGTGTAGTCCTCGCAGCTATAGAGGTTCTGCAGCGGGGTGGAGATGTCGCCCAGATAGAGTTGCGCGTATTCGATGGACGGGTCGTGCTGCTGCCAGGCGGCGTAGGCTGGCTCGATGGCACCGGCGCGGTAGAAGGCATTAGCGGAGAGCTGATAGTAGCCTGCTGGCAAACCGGTCAGTTCCTGCCAGATGTCAAAGGGACGGGAGAACTGCTCGGCCGTCTCGCTGTTGTAGCCCACATAGGTTGTGGTGATATCCGTGCCTGTCCGTACTGCTGGGATATCCGTCCCTTGCCAGCCGACATTGTAGCGGGTGAAGGAACTATTCTTGATGAGGAAGGTGAGGTCGGCTGGCTGCCCGGAGCGTGCCCGCTGGAGTTGCTCCTCCTGGTAGTCGGCCACGGCGCTGAGCAGTTGCTGGAGGCGCTGGCGGCGGGTGGCTGCGGTGCCGCTGCTGACGGCACGCGAGGCCGCATTGTAGGCCTGTGTCAGCGCGCTGTTGCCGGCATCCTTGTAGTAGTTCTTCACTTCCTTGACCAAGTTCTGGAGTTCCTGCAGGTCGGCAATTCCTTGGAACCGAGCATCATCGTGCATGGCGGTAGCGCGGGCTGCCATCTCCTGCACCTGTAGATCCGAGAGAGCGCAGTCGAAGATCTGGAAGTCATCGAACAGAGCGTGTTCCATGATGGCATCTCCAGAGAATGGTGAATGGGCAATTCGGGCGACCTTCAACTTGGCGACGAGTTCGGGCAGGCTGACGTTGATGGCCTGGGTACGACGCAGTTGGCCATCGACATAGAGGCGGAAGGTGCCGTCCTTCTGAGTACAAGTGATGTTGTGCCATTCGCCGATTCGCAGGCAGGACCAGGAAGAGATATTGCTGGTGGTGGCGGTGCTCTTCAGCTCGCAGTACCAGTTGTTGTTACTGCCGGAGTTGATGATTCCGAAGTATTGGTTGGTGCCGTTGCTCAGTTCCAGTGCCCAAGAGAAATTGTTGGTGTTGTTGCCGATGCGCTGGAGCACATTCAGGCTAATGGTGTAGTCTGTGGCTCCGGCGAGGGCGTCCTGCACGGCCTTGATGGGCAGGCTCATATAGCTGTTTTCGCCAAGCTGCCCGGTGGAGAGGACGTGGTTGCCGTCGGACTGCTGCGCGATGGAAGCCTTGCCGGCGAGTGTGCCGCGATAGGTGCCGGAGTCGTCCACGGGCTCGCCGCCCTCGAAGGAGAAGCGCAGGCGGGGCTGCGGCAGAGGCTCGGCCACGGGCACGCCTACGTCGGTCACTTTCAGGCGCAGGACATTGACGGAGAAGGCGGCTGCCTCGTAGTTGACGGTGCCGTCGGCTTCGACACGGACTGCCTGCGAGTGCGGAGTGATGAAGAAGGGGTTGGTCAGCGTGTTCTCGTCGGTACCATTGGGAGCCGAGAGCACTTCGGCTTCGCCCGAGAGTGCACGTCCGTTGGCAAAGGAGAGCCGGACGGGGGTGGCTACGTTGTGAGGATTGACGAGTTTGACGTAGAAGATGCCCTCCTGCTCGTCGATATTCGCGCTGGTGAAGATCCGTCGGTTGGCATATTCGCGGAGGTTGGTGTCGATGATTTGTGTTCCGTTCAGATAGCATCGTACGCGCTGGCCTTCTTTCTGCACTCGGATGGTGTACTCTTGTCCTGTCTTCAGTTGTCCTTCCTTGTCGGCCAGGGTAGATTTCACTCCGTTCTTGCACTGCTCCACGGCGTGCTTGGTGTTGCCCCATCCTCCGAGGTTCAGCCAGCTATAGTTCTGCGCGTCCTTGTAGTCGAAGATAATCAGGAAGCCTTCGGCACCTCCGTTCTTGGTGGCATGAACGGTCATATCTACGTTGGTGGTCGTAAACCGCGTGTTGAGCACACAGGTGACGTCGGCTGCCGAGGAGTTTGTCTGGCGGAAGGTGGCATCGCTGAGTGTCCAGTTGCCACCCTTCGTGGTCCACTCGCTCGCCACCAAGTTCTTGGCCTCGAAGGTGGTGTCGCTGGCAGTGACGCTGAGGTCGGTGAAGGTGGCGCTGGTGGACCAGGTGCCCAGTCCGATGCTGCCTGCCGTGGCGTTGAGTGCCGGGTCGTTGTCCTGCTCGCTCCATCGGATATTCTGCTGCCCGATGTTGTTACTGAACATCCTTTGCACGTAGTAGGAGGGCGTGCCGTAGCTCAGCGAGGAGTTGAAGCGGATCATGTCCGGGCGCCAGGCATAGTTCTCTTCGTGGGTGAAGATTGGTGCGTAGCTCATCATGTTGACCGACTCACTGTTGTTCTCGCACCCCTGCATGAACACGGCTTCGCCGATGGCGGCGTTCATGTTGCCCCAGAAGCCGCAGTCCTTCGTCACGGCGTACTCGCCCACATAAATGTGCGTGGAGGACTTCGACTGGTTATCGTAGCGTCCGTACTGGCTGATGAAGAAGTCGGGCGTGTCGTAGTAGTGCTCGTCCTTCAGTTCCACAGGTTCGGTGACGTTGTCAAAGTAATAGCTGTCGGCCACCAGATGTAGCTCGGGCCAGCGCGTCTTGATGGCGGTGTAGAACTGCATGTAGCGCCGCATGTAGTCGTCTCGGTTGAGCATGAATTCCTGCTCGTTGCCTATTTCGAGGTATTTAAGGTCGAAGGGCTCGGGGTGTCCGTTTTGAGCGCGCAGGCGTCCGTAGAAGGTCTCGGTGGCCGAGCCGTTGGCATACTCGATGGCGTCCAGTGCTTCCTGAATGAAGGGGTCGATATTGTCCTCGTCCACCTTCCAGTCATGTCCGATTCCCATATTGACCACGAAGAGGGCGTGGGCTCCCAGGTCCTCGGCCAGCTGCAGCAGCTCGTGGTAGCCCAGTCCGTCGGTCACCTTGTAGCCCCAGTTGCGGTTGAGGTGCCCCGGGCGCTCCTCGATGGGCCCGACGGACTTCTTCCACTCGAAGCGGTTTGTGGCGCCGTCGGCATAGGCCCCCTCGATGTAGCAGCCGCCGGGGAAGCGCATGAAGCGCGGATGGAGGTCGGCCAGCATCTGAGCCAAGTCTTCGCGGCAACCGTTGGGACGATTCTTGAACGTCGGAGGAAAAAGGCTCACCACATCCAGGTAGAGCACACCTTTGACCGAGCTCCGCAGCATCAGCCGACCTTGGGCCTCATTGCCCGTGGCCACGATGGTTGCCGTCAGCTTCTGCCATTCCCGCGTGGCGCTGACGTCGATGGCCGTCTGGCCCAGCCGCCCGCCGCCGGCATTCTGCAACTCTGCCGTGATGACACCCTTGAAGGTGTCTTCGGCGCGGAGCCAGAAGGAAAGGGAGTACTTCCGGCCCTTGACGATATTCATACCCCAGTAGCCTTCGTTGCGCACTCCGCCGCCGGCAGATTTGACGTCCACGCGCAGAGCTCGCCGCTGAATCGTATTCAGCATGTTGTCTCTGCTCAGGCTGATTGTGGCATTGCCGGCGGCACTCCAGGCCAGGGGACTGTTCATGTCCTCCTCGAAAGAGCGGTTGCGCACCAACTCGGCGTACAGACCGCCGTCGCCGGCGTGGTTGATTTCTTCAAAGAAGATACCATAGTGGTCCTCGGTCACCTGCTGGCCTCGATTCTTGAAATCAAAATCGATTTTCACTTGGCCCTGAGCCGACAAGGCACACAGCACTAATGTCCATGCCGAAAACAATCTTGAAAGTCTCATAAGTTTTTTCGTTAGATCGTAAATGAATTCGGCTGCAAAGGTACAACGAATCCTACATAAATTCATAAATAAATCACGGATAATTTTACCAAAATTACTGATTCTGGAGAAAAAGACTGCAGCGAGACGCCATTTTCCGTAAAAATGGTAGATTTATCCGTAAATCGGTTATGCAGCCCGCATCGATTTTGAGCTATCTTTGCGGCGTCAAAAATATAAATCGATTATGGTTAGAAAAACTATTCTTTTTGCACTTATGCTTTCTTGCCTGCTCAGCACGAGCGCACAAGATTACTCGCTGACGTCGGGCGGTGTGACGACAGAGGTCACATTCTACTCCCCGCAAATTGTGCGAGTGACAAAATATCAGGTGGCGGATGCACTCGGAAAGTCCGACCCGAAGGTCGTGGTGACGATGACGCCGCAGGCTGTGGCACCGACGTTGTCGGAAGGCAGCAAGGCCGACACGCTGCTGACGGCAAACGTGAAAGTGGTATGCAACAAGCAGACGGGCGTGCTGAGTTTCTACCGCCCCGATGGCACGACGCTGATCAAGGAGCGTTCGAAGGCGACCTTCACACGACGTACTGCTCACACTATAGACCCTTATGACGTATCGCAGTCTTTCACTCTGGCCAGTGGCGAGGCCATCTATGGCTTCGGGCAGGTGCAGGACGGCAACCTGAATCATCGCAACAAGACCTATACTCACATGGTGCAGAACAACACCTCGGTGTGGATTCCTTTCTTCCACTCGGTGAAGGGCTACGGAATCTACTGGGATTTGTATGGCCCCTGCGACTTCAGCGATAACTCGTCCGGCGGCGCTACCTTCAGGACCGAGGCCGCCCATGCCGTGGACTACTACGTGCTGGTCGGCGACGAGCATCGTGGCGATGACGTGGTGCGCAGGCTGAGGGAACTGACGGGCAAGGCCACGATGGTGCCCCTTTGGACCTACGGTTATTTCCAGAGCAAGGAACGCTACCAAAGTGCCATGGAGACGCTGGGGGTGATGCAGAAGTACCGCTCGCTGAAGGTGCCTATCGACTGCATCGTGCAGGACTGGCAGTACTGGGGCGACAACAATATGTGGAACGCCATGGAGTTCCTGAACCCACAGTTCAAGACCACCTATCCTCAGATGATCGATGGCCTGCACGCCGATGGGGCGCATCTGCTCATTTCCTTCTGGGCCAATTTCGGCCCCGACACAAAGCAATACCGGCACTTCAAGGAGCACAACCAATTGATGAAGCAGGGAGGCAGCATCATGACCTCCACCTACCCTCCCAACTCGGGTGTGGCTGTCTATAGCCCCTATCAGCAGTCGGCGCGCGACTACTACTGGAAATGTCTGTGGGAAGGCGTGGTCAGCAAGGGCGTGGACGCCTACTGGGTGGATTCCTCCGAGCCCGACCACTACCAAGGCGGCGAGGACTGGGAGCAGACCAACGACTTCGTGGTGCTGAACAAGGGTGGTCAGGACAATGCCACCCTGAACCCGCTCTCGCTGCAGAGCGACCACACCTGGCGCTCGCTGCGCAACGTGTTCCCGCTGATGCACGCCAGCGGTGTCTACGACGGCCACCGCGCACAGAAAGATGCCCTGACGGAGGCCAAGCGCGTGATGATCATGACACGCTCGGGTTTCATCGGTATGCAGCGCTACGGCGCCGGCACCTGGAGCGGCGACATCACCGCATCGTGGGAGACACTGGCCAAGCAGATTCCCGCCGCCCTGAACTACTCGGCCTGCGGCATACCCAGCTGGAACAGCGACATCGGCGGTTTCTTCAACGGAGCCTACGGCGTGCCAGGACAGGACAACAACTACAGCGAGCTCTACTGCCGCTGGATTCAGTTCGGCGCCTTCTGCACCATCATGCGCAGCCACGGCTCCGGCACCGACCGCGCCATCTACCAGTTCGGCAAGGAAGGCGAGAGTTACTACGACATCATCAACCGCTACATCCACCTGCGCTACGCCCTCCTGCCTTATATCTACAGCACGGCCCACCAGGTTCACGCCGATGACTACTCCTTCATGCGCGCCATGGGCATCGCCTATCCGGCAGATCGCACGACCCATGAGCTGAAAGACCAATTCATGTTCGGTCGCGACCTGCTCGTGGCTCCCGTGGTGCAGTCTCTGGCCACGAAGCGGAGCGTCTATCTGCCCGTGGATGAGGAAGTCGCGAATGGCCAGGCCGTCAGACGCGGCTGGGTGGACTTCTGGAGCGGCGAGCAGCATGAGGGCGGAAAGAGGGTTTCACGCGAGGTCAGTCTGGCGCTGATGCCCCTCTACGTCCGTCAGGGCACCATCCTCCCCTGGGGGAGCGACGTGCAGTACAGCTCACAGAGCAACTGGGACAACCTCGAAATTCGTGTCTATCCAGGCGCCGACGGCTCGTTCACGCTCTATGAGGACGAACGCGACAACTACCACTACGAGCAGGGACGGAGCTCGGAAATACCTTTCACGTGGGACGATGCCACGCACACGCTGACCATCGGCCAGCGCCGGGGCGACTTCGACGGGATGCTGCAGCAGCGCACCTTCCGCATCGTGCTCGTCGATGCCGAGAAGAGCCTAGGACTGGGACCGAAGGCCTCCGTCCGCTTCAGCCGCGAAGTGACCTACGACGGCCAGGAACTCTCCGTCCAGATTGACAACGAGAACCTCGTGGCTCAGGAGAAGGCGGCCGTCAAGAGCATCAGAGTGACACCCGCCAGCGTGAAACTATACCTCGGGCAGTCACGCACCCTCTCCATCAAGGCTACCCTCGCCGACGGCACCTCGCAGTTCGTCACCCTCGACGCCCTCTGCACCAGCTCCGACCCGCAGGTCGCCTACGCCCGCGACGGTATCATTTACGCCGGCCAGAACGAGGGACATGCCGACATCCAGGTCAGCTACACCGACGGCTTCGGCACCACGCACAACGCCACCGTCAGCGTCGAGACGGCCATCCCCACAAACCTCTACAGCTGGAAGGCGCTGGAGTGGTACCGCAACCGCGTCAGCGACCGGCTGGCGGAATCCGAAATCCGCTACAGCAGCAAGGAAAACACCATCACCATCACCAAGAAAGGTGCACAGAACATCGCACTCCGCTACCGCGAACAGAAATATATGGAACCCGGAATGAAATACCTCGTCGCCGTGGCCACGGAGGTCTCGAAGGACAAGGGCGACTCGCAGCTCTGGCACATCAATGGCAAGTGGGTGAATATTCAGAATCCGGCCGACGTCCGCACACTGAAGGACGGACGCATCATGGTCTCGTGGAGCATCGACGAGAACAAGGGCTACGAGCTCACCGGAGAGACGGTGTTCGGACTAACCTCCACCAACACCCAGGGACGCTCCGTCGTCAGCTACGTCGGTTTCTCCTCCGACCTGAAGAAGACCGAGAAAGCACTCAATGAGGCTGTGGGCATTTCCCAGCTGCATACAGAACCGGCTGAGCCGCAGACTATCTATGCCCTCGACGGGACACAACGTCCCCGGCTGGCCCCGGGCATGAACATCGTCTCTGCCAACGGCCATGTCGCCAAGGTCTTCAAGAAATAAAAAAGACGAATCATAGAGTATCTTCAAAAGAATAGAACAGAATATGAAAAAGACTTTTTTGAGCAGAGTGCTACTGACGTTGACAGGACTGTTAGCACTGGCCTGCAGCAGCGACGATGCCGCACAGGTGAACGCGCAGCCCACCGAAACGACAGGAAAGATGCTGGTCGCCTACTACAGCTACACGGGCGACTGCCGCAATATCGTCAGTCAGCTGACCACACAGATCAAGGCCGACGTCGTGGAAATCCAGCCCGCAGAGAAGGGCCTGCGCTACGAGGCCAACGGCTATGCGCTGGGCACACAGCTGCTCAACGCCATCAAGGCTGCTCCCGGCGAGGCCGGCAGCTATCCCGCTATCGACCCCGTGCAAGCGACACTCGACGACTACCAAAACATCATCATAGTCACCCCGCTGTGGTGGAGCCAGATGGCTGCCATCATGCAGAGCTACCTCTTCCGCTATGGCCCTCAGATGGCAGGCAAGAGCATCGCCCTCATCGTCTCCAGCGCCAGCAGTGGCATCAGCCAGGTGGTGGCCGACTGCCGACGGTTGGTGCCCGACGCCACGTGGATGGGCGACGCCCTCTGGATCAACAACAGCAACCGCAGCCGCACGGCCTCGCTGCTGACCGAATGGCTGGCAACCCTGAAATTCCAACCCTCAGCAGAAACAAAGAAAATGTATATCACCATCGACGGACAGACACAGAGCGCCACGCTGGCCGACACACAGGCCGCCCGCGAACTGGCAGCGAAGCTGGAAGACGGCCCCGTCACCGTCTCGCTGAACTCCAGCGGCGGCTTCGAGATCTGGGGGCCTCTGGGCTTCTCGCTGACCACCAGCAACCAACAGATCAACGCCCAGCCGGGCGACATCATCCTCTACAACGGCAGCAACATCTGCATGATGTACGGCTCGAACTCCTGGAGCTACACGCGCTTGGGGCACATCGACGGCCTCAGCGAGAGCGAACTGCGCACGTTCCTGAAAGCCGGACAGAGCAACGTCGCCGTAACGCTCTCGCTCTCGCAGGACGCCACGGCCGTGCGCGACCTCCCCGCCAGCCGGCAGCGCACCGCGTCCTACACCCTCGACGGCCGCCGCAGCCGTTCGATGCATGGCGGCATCACCATCGTGGATGGTCGAAAAACCGTGTTGGCCACGACAAGAAAGAATCAATAGGAGAAAAGGCGCAAGCCTGCTCCCCGCTATTTGCCGTCTCCGTCCCCGCAGGTCTCCTTCTCGCAGTATGCAGCGCGGTCGACTCCGTCCGCAGTAACTTCACTCGTTCCACAGGTTACTCCACACGTTGCTTACTCGCAGTCGCAGGCGACTGCTGCGGACGGAGACGGCCGCACTTAAAAAAAAGCGAAACGGACATATACTTTCGTTCGTTTGTTTGTTCTTTTATTTGTTTTCTTTCTTCTCTTTCTTTATAAAAGGGGGTATGGGGGGAATGCTTTCTTTCTCATTCTTTCTTAAAAGGTGTACACGGAGCCCGGAAAAATGCCTCGCAGAACGCAGGACGATGCGGCAGGTGGCGCCATCGTAAAGAGGCATTGTGCAACGGCCGGCTTCGGAGGAAGCTGGAGGGGGCGGAGAGGGTCTTCCTGCACCGTGCCTTGGGCCGTCCTGCACCGTGGCTCGGGTCTTCCTGCACCGTGGCTCGGGACGCCCTGCACCACGGTACGCAGGGCCAGACACCACGGTACGCAGGGCCAGACACCACGATGTATGCCGCCTCACAGCGTGGTGTATGCCGCCTCACAGCGTGGTGTGTGCCGCCTCGCAGCGTGGTGAGTGGCACCCCGCAGCGTAGTGTGTGGCACCCCGCCACGAAGAAGAAGATTTCCCGGAGACGGAGGTGCTGTTAAAAAAAGTCGGCGGATACGGTAAAGACGATCGGCGGATGCAGCAAAGACAGTCGGCAAGGAAAAGACACAAATCGTGAGAATCAGTAATTATGGTAAAAGATTCCGTAATATGGACAAATGCAGTTTGCGGATTTTTTACTACCTTTGCACCCAGTTAGAACAGGTAGCGAAACGCTCGCGCCCAGCCATCAATTAAACGCCAATGAAGAAGTGTTTCATTTTCATAGCATTCGCCTTTGTGCTCGCCCTTGCGGCTGCGGCACAAGAGACGATATTCCCTACGAAGTTCACGGGGGAAGAGTCCAAGTCCATCATCCGACAATGCAACGAGGCTGCCGCCCGAATGAAGCGCGAACTACAAGGAGATGATATTGAGGGAGAATGCCCGGAAGTTGATAGCTAATGTCGATAGGTCACTCAATAAATAAGTTATGAAAAGCGTTATAGTAGCGGCAGCTGCGGCCGTCCTCCTGCTCGCAGGCTGCACCCAGAAAGAATCCAATCAAACCCAAGAAGAGAATATAACTACACTGAATCTGACCCAAGAATGGGACAAGACGTTCCCGAAGAGCGACAAGGTGGAGCACTGCAAGGTGACCTTCCACAACCGCTATGGTATTGAACTGGCCGCAGACATGTATGTGCCGAAAGCCTCCGATGGCGAGAAGCCCCTCCCCGCCATCGCTGTCTCCGGCCCCTTCGGAGCCGTGAAGGAGCAGAGCAGCGGCCTCTACGCTCAGCACATGGCAGAACGGGGCTTCGTGACCCTGGCCTTCGACCCCTCGTTTACCGGCGAGAGTGGCGGTGAGCCACGCCGCATGGCATCGCCCGATATCAACACGGAGGACTTCCTGGCTGCCGTGGACTTCCTGAGCAACCACGAACTGGTGAACCCCGAGCGCATCGGCATCATCGGCATCTGCGGATTCGGCGGAATGGCTGTGAACGCTGCTGCCCTGGACCCGCGCATCAAAGCCACCGTGGCCTCTACGATGTACGATATGAGTAAGGTGAATGTGGAGGGCTACTTCCAGAGCGAGGACACGCCCGCCCAGCGACAGGAGAAGCGCCGGGCCCTTGCTGCCCAGCGCACACGCGACTACAAGGCCGGCGAATACCAGCGCGCCGGAGGGGTCATTGACCCCCTGCCCGAGGACGCTCCTTGGTTTGTCAAGGACTATCACGCCTACTACAAGACTCCGCGTGGCTACCACGAGCGCAGCGGCAACAGCACCGACGGATGGAACGTCATCGGCTGTCAGTCGTTCTTGAACCAGCCTCTGCTCTGCTGGGCCCACGAAATCGAGAATCCGGTGCTGCTCATCCATGGCGAAAAAGCTCATTCGCGCTACTTCAGCGAGTATGCCTTCGAACGCATGACAGGAACTAAGGTCGAAGGCGAGAGCAAGGTCGTCGGGAACAAGGAACTCCTCATCATCCCCGGGGCAACGCACGTGGACCTCTACGACGACGAGGCTGGAGTGATTCCCTACGACAAGATAGAGGCTTTCTTCACCGCGAATCTGAAATAATAACTATGAGACGTATTCATCGTGGGGTGCTGGCAGCCGTTTTGCTGTCGGCCTCCATGCATCTTTCTGCACAACTGACTATGGAACTGACAGACAGGCAACAGGCTCTCGTGGCCATCGCCGCCTACGAGGCCAAGGGTGATATCGAGGCCCTGAAGAACGAAGTGAACAATGGGTTTGAGGCAGGACTCAGCGTGAGTCAGATTAAGGAAGCCCTCTCACACCTGTATGCTTACACGGGCTTTCCCCGCTCGCTGAATGCACTGGGCGCCCTCCAACAGGTGATCCGGCAGCGGCAGGAGGCCGGACTGACAACAGAAGAGGGGCGCGAGGCCGACCCGCTGCCCGCCGATTACGACGCCCTCAGACGTGGCACAGAAGTGCAGACACAACTCTGTGGCGGACAGCCCTTCAACTACACCTTCGCTCCGCAGACGGACTACTACCTGAAAGCACACCTCTTCGGCGACATCTTCGCGCGCAACAACCTCACGTTCGCCGAGCGCGAGATCGTCACCGTCTCCGCTATTTCCGCGCTGGAGGGCTGCGAACCGCAGCTGAAGGCACACGTCAGCGGCGCACGGAATTTGGGTGTGACCGACGCCCAACTCCACGAACTGCCCGCAGTGCTGCGCAAACGTGTCGGCGAGGCAGAAGCCACGCGCTGTCAGAAGGCTGTGGCAAGCGTGTTCGGCGAGGAGTATCAGGCCGTGGACACCGTGGATTTCAGCGTCTGGCCGCGGGGCGTGGAGAACCCCTATGGCAAGTACTTCACCGGTCAGAGCTACCTGGCTGAGATGGGGGCCGTGACGAACGTTACTTTCGAACCTGGTTGCCGCAACAACTGGCACGTGCACCACAAGCAGGTGCAGGTGCTTATCTGCGTGGCAGGACGGGGCTGGTACCAGGAATGGGGCAAGCCTGCTCAGCAGATGACACCCGGAACGGTGATTGCCATTCCCGCAGAGGTTAAGCACTGGCACGGAGCCGCTCGCGATTCGTGGTTCCAGCACCTGACCTACCACAAAGACGTACAAGAGGGGGCCAGCAACGAATGGCTGGAACCGGTGGACGACGAGTGGTACGGAAAACTGGATTGAGAAATCATAAAAAAGTGGTCAGCCCAGACACAACGGCTGACCACTTTCTTTAGGTGGGTTTATTCATTTGACGAGGACCTTACGCCCGCCCTGGATGTAGAATCCTTTCTGAATGGGAGGTGCGGGGAGCTGGCGCCCCGTGAGGTCGAACCAGGTGGAATTGAGGGAACTGCGGGATGCCCCCTTGCTGCCTTCAGAGTAGCTCCAGGGGGCTGCGACGCCATCGGGGTCGAGGTAGGAGGCTTCGGCGCGGTCGATGGCAGCCTGCAGGCGGAGGGCATCCTCCGAAGTGACGGACTTGGTGTGAATACAATTACGCATGGCGGCGATTTCCTGACCGAGGTCGTCCACGGCCTCCTGCACCCACGGGCGCTGGCAGTAGAGCGAAGCCGCGGAATCGACGAGGGCGGGATGGATCTGCAACTCGCTCATGGCGAAGACGCGACCGCCATCGCGGTTCTCCAGCGTAGAGAGGCATTCCATCCGCACGAAGCCGATATCCTGCCCGCTGAAGATGGCGGGAGAGGTGTAAACTTCACTGACCTCGCTGGGCATATCTTCTGTGAGTTCGCAGATGAAATCGAGGTTGGAACGGCTGGTGCCCGTGTAGATGCGGAGGTCTTGGGGGATATCGGGGCGACCGTACTGGGTGTGCTGCGAAGGAGTGAAAGTGATGTAGAAGGCGGGCACGGGGGTGGTGAGCTTGGCCTGCACGTAGCCCGGTTCACTGGGCCACGAGATGCCGGAGTACCATGACTCCCAGTAGGTGCTGGTCTTGCCATCGACGAGTTTGGCGAGGCTGTGGGCTTCCTGTTGGCTGCTGTTTACGTTAGAGCTGAGTGAACTGCTGCCTCGGATGAGTTTCGTGGCGCGGTCGATGGTGGTGACGAAAGCCTTGGAGTAGGTGTGGATGGCTTGCTCGCAGAGGGCGTTGTACACGGCCTCGATGTGAGCTTGCTGCTGAGAACTGTCGATGAGGTTGAGGACGTCGGTGTTGGAAGGCGTCAGGGCGTAGTTGTTGCGGAACTCAAAGAGGGTGGCTTTGGAGGTCGAGGTGAAGCGGCCCACGGGCTGCTCCTTGGTGGCGTCGAGCCCTACGAGGCCTTTGGGGACTCCGATGGTGAAGCCGCTGCTGCTGCGCGTGACGTTGAGGGGCACGGGGACATCGACGAGCTCGGGCTGGGTGGTGGGGCTGACGCTGAGGAACCGGCGGGCGCCGAGGTTGTAGAGGTAGTAGTCCTTGAACGCGGCAGAATAGAGGATGAGCCAGTTGGAGTAGGGGCTGGTGACGGAGGTGGCAGAGCTGGCCGCCGGGGCGCCGTCGGGGGAGGTCTGCGAGGTAGCGCCCGTGATCGAGAGGGCGCCCTCGGGGGTGGCGATGAGGTCTCCGCGGCCGTCAATGTTATGCAGCTGATAGGCACAGAAGGAGGAGAGGTGCTCGGCAGAACCGACGACGCCGTAGGTGAGGGGCTGGGCGCTCTGGCCCAATTGCTCCAGCGAGCGGAGGAGTGCGTCGGTGGACGGAGAGGAGGCCGTGAGGGTGGCGTCGTAGGTGGTATGGAGGTCTTGGAGGTCGGCGGGAGCGAAGCCTCCGAACTGGTCTTCCTCGGACAGGATACTCGCTGCCAAGGTCTTCAGGTCCTCGATGCGGTACTCATTCTTGAAATACATCTCGTTGATGACGAGGTTGGCCCCGTAGCCTGCGAGGAAGCGGACGCGGAAGTAGCGGGCGGTGACGGCGGAGTCGAGCTCCACGGTGGGATAGTCTGTGTCCTCTACATCGAGGCGGCTGCTGACAGGGGTGTAGCGCTTACCGTCCTCGGAAGCATAGAGCTGCAACTGCTTGGCGCGGTAGTTGCTGTCGCGGCTCTGGTAGAGCTCCAGTGAACGGACAGTGACGGGCAGGCCGGCGTCGAAGGTGAAGGCGTGAGGAAAGCTGGCGGAGCCGTTCTTCCACTTATTATGATAATAGGTGGTGAGGTTGCCGTCGAGGATGCCTGCGGCACGACCGTTGTCTCCCTCGCCCACGGTCTCCTCGTCGCTGTAGTCGATGAGTTGCCATGTGGCGGGGTCGGACACGGTGCGCGTGGCCTCGATGGCGGAGCGCACGGTCTTGCCGTGGTTGCGGGCGATGGCGAGGTCTATGCGCTGGTTCAGCCGGTCGATGTCGATGGTGTCCACCCAGGGCATCTGGCCCTGCACAGGCGCACGATAGCTGTCGGCGCTGTCGCGTGTGCCCATATACCCTCCGGTTTCGAGGTAGAAGCAGTTGTCGTAGAGCTCCGTGCGTCCGTGGCCGAAGTCATAGCGGGACTCGCGCTTGCCATTGTTTTGGGTGTTGCCGAACCCCACCTTGTTCAGTGCAAACCATAGCCCGCTGGCGGCAGAGCGCATGGCGCCGTTGCGGAAGTAGCAGCGGTGCAGGAACTCGCCGCCGCCGTTGCCGAAGTTCTCGAGGAAGCTGTAGATGCCGGATGTGAGGCGGTCGGCCCCCGCCACGCGCAGGGTTCCGATATAGTGCCATTCGGGTTCGTCCGCCATCTTGTACCACATAGACTGAAGGGTGCTCTTGTAGTCAATGACCTGGGGGTCGCCTTGGGCGTCGATGGTCTGGATTTGTGTGTGTTCCGGGCGCTCGTTGAGCAGGAACTGGATCCAGTGGTCGAACTTCCAGAGTGTGTCGGCCCGGAAGCGGATACTGCTGCCGGTGCCTTCGCCGCCGAAGCGTGTGGCGTAGGCTCCCGGACCGACATCCACGGCAGCGGACCTCATGTGTTCTGGCAGGTTGCGGTCCTTCTCCACGTCTCCGTTGTCCCAGACGGAGAAGAGCACGCTGTTGCCATAGGAGCCGTCGGGGCGCGTGGGCATCTGAATTCCGGAATAGCCTACGTCCGTTCCGATGGCCATCTGGTAAGTGGCCACGTGGCGGTATTCTCGGGGGTACATCACTTCGAGGTAGGTCCAGTCGTAGGCCTGCCCGGAAGGAGCGCCTGGCACCGTGGTGCTCCACCAGAGGTGCACGCTGGGCGCCATGAAGATTTCGGAGTCGGTGATCTTCAGGCTGGACTCGCGCTGGAACTCCATGATGTTCAGCCGGCCGAGGGTGTTGACCCCATCGGGACAAGTGAGCTCAAAGCGGTACCAGCCGTCGTAGGGCATGTCCGTTGGCGGCATGATCTCCATGCGCTGTTCAGACGTCGAGGTCTTGGTGCTGGTGGCGCTGTGCTCGAGGACCACGGTGCCCGTGGCGGGGTGCACGATGCGTACGTTGAATGTGACGTGCTTGCCGGACTGAGCCTGGAAGAGGGCGTCGGCGCGCACGTAGCCCTTGGGGAAGTGCAGTCCGTAAACGAGGATGGTGCCTTCAGGGTGCTTCCAGTCAATCCAGGCTTTCGTCATCTGGTCGCCGGACCAGTCGCCCTCGAACTCGCGGTAGTGGCGGGCTGGCCAGATGGTGTCGGGGTGGGATTGCCAGGTGAAAGACTCTTCAAGACTCTCCCCCCTGCCCCTCCCTAAAGGGAGGGGAGTAATTACTTGGGAGGATAGGGAAAACTGGGAAGAAATAGATAGTATTGCGAAAAGTAGGCTGATGACTTTCTTCATCGTAGTTGTTTCTTTTGATTAGTTATCAAGTCTTGGCAGGCCTTGAAGCGGAGATGATTCGCGCAAATATGCGCGACACCCAACCGCAGGTAATTACTCCCCTCCCAGGGAGGGGCCTGGGAAGGGACCAGTCTAGGGACGGACAGGGACCAAGGCAGGGACCAAGGCAGGAGCCGGCCCGTTTTCTTTAATACTTCACCTTAATATACTCGCACCCGTGCGTGGGGATCACCCACTGGAGGTCGGAGGTCGGGAGGTCCTTCTGGCGCCAGAGGTCACGGGCGCTCTGCAGCTGCTGGATCCCCATGAGCTGGAAGTAGTCGGCGAGGTTAACTTTCAGGTCCTTGTCGCCTACATTGAAGATGCCGATGGCGTGGGCGCCGTCGGCCAGCGGGCGAGCCCAGATCTGGATGTCGCCATTCTCCACCACGCGGTCTGCCTGCTTGCCCAGGAGATCCTGGTTGATGGCGTTGACCTCGTTATTGCAGAGGAGGTTGATGGTGAATTCGTCCATTTGGGCGATGTCACAACCGATGAGCATATTCGAAGCGAGAAGGGTCCAGAGGGTGATGTGCGTGTACTGCTCGTCGGGTGTCAGGCGGCTGTCGCGCAGGTTGCTGCTCCATCCCACCTTGCCCACGATGAGCATGTCGGGGTCGTTCCAGTGGCCGGGACCGGCGTAGGGAGCCAGGCCGGCCTGACGCCTGAAGCCGATGTCATACATCGAGCCCCAGGAGTCGTTGATGTCACCTGTTGTGCGCCAGCTGTTGGCGTCCACGAAGCGTCCCCACTCCCAGACATTGGCCATACCGTACTGACAGAGGCTGTAGAAGATGTCGCGGGGCTGCTCGCGCAGGTATTTCTGCATGAGCAGGTAGGGGCGCACGTAGGAGGCTACGCCCTTGTCCTTCTCCTTCGCGTGGGCGCGTCCGTAGCCGCACCAGTCGTACTTCAGGTAGTCGATGCCCCAGCTGTTGTAGCTCTCTGCATCCTGCAGCTCGTGGTCGATGCTTCCGAGGTAGCCGCCGCACGTGTAGTCGCCGGGGGAACTATAGATACCGAACTTCAGGCCGCGCTCGTGGAGCCAGTCGCCGAGGGCTTTCATGGAGGGGAACTTCTCGTTCACGGCGATGGTGCCGTCGGCGTTGCGCTCGGGAGCTTCCCAGCCGTCGTCGATGTTCATGTAGCAGTAGCCGTAGTCCGCCAGCCCCTTGTCAATGAGCGCCTGAGCGGAGGACATCACCTTCTCCTGCGAGACGCTGAGAGCCCAGCAGTTCCAGGAATTCCACCCCATGGGCGGTGTGAGGGCAATCTTGCTGCCTACTTTCAGGGTGAACTCCTGCTGAGCGCGGCCGCGGGCGTTCTCTGCCGTGGCGGTGAAGGTGATTTCGCAAGGATGACCGATGCTGCCGCTGAGCACACCTTCCTCGGTGAGCTTCAGGCCGGCGGGGAGCTTGTCTGCCGTAATCTTGATAGGCTTCTCGCCACTGACGCCGAAGCGGAAGATGACGGGCGAACCGGGACGGACGCCGAAGACGGCGGGCGTGTTGAAGCGAGGAGTCAGCGGCGCGGGAGGTGTCAATAGGTATTTCAGGGGACGCTGATGCTCGACGTACTTGCCGCTCTTGGCGTCCACGTACTTAGCGCTGGCTACGCAGCGTTTCGTCTTGTCGTAGGGGAGGGCCAGGCGCGTGGGCTTGCCTTTGCGGACCGTGACCTTGCGGGTGAGGGTTCCCTGCACGGCACCCGTCTCACGATTGACGATGTTGAAGGTGACGGTTCCGACTTGGTTGGTGGCGTATTCGTTGTTCAGCTCCAGCGTGCATTGTGAGGCCTGACCGTCGGGAGCCTCGGCAAAACGCATCTTCAGTCCGTCCGTAATGTTGGGTACTCGAACGGTGAGTGGGCGGCCGAAGAGGCCACCAGGCTCGCCGCCGTTATAGACACGGACCGCGATGACGTTGTCCTGATCCCAGCGAATGCCACCGGACTTAGCATCTACGGAGTAGCTGCGCTGGGCACTCCAAGCGGACTGGTAGCCGCCTTCGTCCTTGGGGAAACGACCCTTCTTGCCGATGAGTTTTCCGTTGAGGAAGGTCTCGTCGGCGTCATCGGCCTGAGGCAGGTCGAAGACCACAATCTTCTGCTGGTCGGCGCCGTCCATCAAAGACTTCGGGATGGTGACGTGAATGCGGTACCAGACAAACGAGTTGTTGAACTGCTGACCCTGGTCGTCCCACGTCTTGGTGATGCTCATCTCCTCCCAATTGGCGTCGGAGGCTTCGGGCTTTGCCCAGTTCATGTCGTCGCCCTGATGGTAGCGGGCACGGCTCACGGAAATGTTCTGTGCGGCCAGATTCAGCGCGAGCGCTGCTGCCGCGAGTGTCAAAAGAATACTTTTTCTCATAGTTGTTAGGCTTTTATGGTGTTATTGGATAAGTTTTTTCATACTCATCTTGCCGGCACGGATCACATACACTCCGGCGGGCAAATGCGGGATGTTGTCATACTGGCCTCGATAGAGCATCTGTCCGAGGGCGTTATAGACCGCCACTTGCTTCCCCGCAAGGGATGTGCCGGCAGCGGCTTCGGCCTCGGGCACCACCACTCCCGTGCCGCCGTGGAGGAACTCCTCGGTCTCGCGGAGCAGTGCTGCGATATCCTGCTCTGCAGGTGTCACTGCGTAGTTGTTGCGCAGCTGGAAGAGGCAGGCGTCGTCCGAACGGGCCGTACGGTTGAAGGGCGCTTCCGCCGTGCTGTTTGCCTGCAAGTGTGCGCGCGAGGAGCCGATGAAGAAATTGTTGTTGCTGCGAGCCGTCAGCGCCAAGGCTACGGGCTTATCGCTGAGAGCGGGCACGTCGTCCGAGAGGCTCAGATACTTCTTCGCGCCGAGGTTGTAGAGGTAATATTCCTTGTAGTCCACGGAATGGAGCACAAGCCAGTTCGCATAAGGGTTGGAGATTTGGGTGCTGGCGGTGTAGACTTCGAGGGCGCCGTCGAGAGTGGCACCGCTCAGGGTGAGTTCGCCTTGCTCATTGGCGATGACGTCGCCTCGGCCTGTGGAGCTGTGGAGCACGTAGGCGCTGAAGCTGGAGTGATGCACCAGGTTATCCAGCAATCCGTAGTTCAGGGGCTGTGCTGTCTGGCCGAAGCGGTCGATGGCCTCGCGCAGTGCCGTGACGGCCTCTGCGTCATCACCCGGCAGGGCGTGGTAGGTGGCTCGCAGTTCCTCGAGAGCCGCAGGGGCGTAGCCGCCGAAGCGGTCGGCCTCGCCCAGCAGTTCCTCGGCCACTGCCTTGAGGTCGTTCAGCCGGTATTCGTGCTTGAAATAGACTTCGTTGATGAGGAGATTGTTGCCGTAGCCGCGGGCACAGCGGAGACGGAAGTAGCGGGAGGTGATTGGCTCCTTCAGTTCCACGGTCGGAAATTCCTCGTTCTCTACGCCGTAGTTGCCCATGGTGCGCCACGTCTTGCCATCGTCCGACACGGCCAGCTGGATGTCCTTCACGCGATAGGTGTACTCTCGTGCCTGATAGAAGCCTATGCTGCTGATGGTGACGGGCTCCCCGGCATCGAAGCTGAAGGTGTGAGGAAAGGAGCTCCACTGCTTCTGGCGGTAGTAGGTCGTCGTGTTGCCGTCCATGATTTGTGCCGCACGGCCGAAGTCGCCTTCTTCGTTCACCTCCTCGTCGCTGTAGCCGATGAGGGTCCACGTGGCGGGGTCGGAGATAGTGCGCGTGGACTCAATCTTCATCCGGATATCTTTATAGTTGCTGCGCGTGGTAGCCAGGTCCACCCGCTCGCGCAGTGCCTGCGTATTGATGGTGTCCACCCAGGGCATGGCTCCCTGCTGGGCGTAGTCGAAGGTGCTGGCGCTGTCGCGCACTCCCAGCAAACCGCCAGATTGCAAGTAGAGGCAGTTGTCGAAGAGCGCTGTCACGCCGTGGCCGTAGTCATCGCGCGAATTGCGCTGGGTCTCCCAGTGCTGGGTGCTGCTGAACCCGGCGTGGTTCAGGGTATGCCACCTGCCGCTGGCTGCGGAGCGCATGGACATATTCCTATAATAGACGCGACGATAGAGGTCGCCGCCGAAGCCGCTCCAGTTCTCGAGAAAACTGTAGAGGCCGGAGTTGTTGCCCTCCATGCGGTAGTCCCCCGCACAGCGCAGGGTGCCGAAATAATGCCATTCCGTCTCTTCCGCCTGCTTGTACCACAGGGTCTGCAGGGTGCTCTTGAAGGTCTTCACCACGGGGTTGCCCTGCTCGTCCGTGGAATTGATTTCCACGAATTCGGGGCGGTCGTTGAGTAGCATCTGCACCCAGTGGTCTGTCTGCCAGCGCTGTCCTTCGGGATAGCGCAGGCTGCTGCCGGTGCCCTCGCCGCCAAATCGCACGGCGTAGGCTTCCGGACCTACGTCGGCGGCTCCGGCGCGCATATAATCCGGCAGGTTCTTGTCCTGATCCGTGTCGCCGTCGTCCCAGACCGAGAAGATCACGGCATGGGTCCACGAGTCGTCGTTAAGCAGGTGGTTGGTCTGGATTCCAGAGTAGCCTCCACTCATGCCGATCGTCATCTGATAGGTGCATGACTGCTTCACCGCTTCCGGAATCATTGCCTCCATATATACCCAGTCGTATCCGTTGCCCGAGGGGGCCGAGGGGTCGGTGGTGCTCCACCATAGGTGCACGGCGGGTGCCATCATCGAATTGGCGGCCGTGGCTGTCTTCTTGGACTCACGCTGAATCAGCAGATGCTGCAGTTCGGTCTGAGCCTGACGTGCGTTTGTGCTGGAGAACTCGAAACGATACCATCCGTCGTCCTCCAACTCTGTATCCGGCAGAATTTCTACCCGCTGACGCCCGGTCTTGGAGATCTCCAACTTGTGGTCTGCGATGACCTTGTCCTTGGCAGGATAAAGGACACGTACGTTCATGTCCAACTGCTTGCTGCCGGGCGTCATCATCATATCTGCGCGCACGTGACCGCTGGGCAGATGCACGGCATAGACAACGAGCGTGCCGTCTTCCCAGGTCCAGGTCACTGACCTGTCGCTTTCGGAATAGCCTGTGGCCACTCCATTGATCTCGCGGTAGTGGCGTCCTGCCCACACCGTGTCCGTTTTCTCCTGCCACTCCGTGGCCAGGACTGGTTGCGAGGTTGCGGCAAGCATCAATCCGGCAATGCTTCCGAGAGCTCTTCTCATGATACTTCCAAAAGAGGTTTCCATTAGTCTTCGTGTGTTGATTAGGTAACTTTTCGGCACAAAAATAGCACTTTCTCCCGACACCGCCATCATTTTTTCCAAAAAATCGCATCTCTTCCGCCCCATTTCATTAAAATAAGGTTCACGCGCACACGAAAAAGACGGTGAGAGTCTCAAAAAACGGAAACAAAAGAAGGATGCCGCATGGCATCCTTCTGGAGTGATCCGTTTGGGGCTCGCGCTCGGCTCGTAGAGACGCTTTCAGAGCGTAGCGGGTGAAAGAACCCTTGGGTGAGAGTCTCAAAAAACGGAAACAAAAGAAGGATGCCGCAGGGGCATCCTTCTGGAGTGATCCGTTTGGGGCTCGAACCCAAGACCCCAACATTAAAAGTGTTGTGCTCTACCAGCTGAGCTAACGGATCCCTCGATGCAAATTCATAGTGGCTCATGGCCACATTGTCGCATTTGCGGGCGCAAAGGTAGTGAGTTTTTGTGTACTGACCAAACTTTTAGGCAACTTTTTCGCTTTCGGACCCTTCTTCGAGCACAAATTGGCGATAATAGGAGATGAGAATGGTGGTCAGGGGCAGGGCTATGATGAGTCCTATGAAGCCTAAGAGGGAACCCCAGACGGACAGCGAGAGGAGGATGACGGCAGGGTTTAGCCCCATCGCGGAGCCCATAATCTTCGGTACCAGAATCATATCCTGAATGACCTGGACGACGGCTACCACGAGGGCACCAAGGAAGAATATCCACCAGAAGTTCTCACCTGTGTCGGCTGCCTTCAACAACGACAGCAACGCCATAGGCAGGAAGCCGAGAGTCTGCAAGTAAGGAACCAGGTTCAGGAACCCCATAAACATTCCGAGCCCAATAGCCATCGGCATTCCAACGATAAGAAAACCAATGGAGAAGAGAACTCCGACGAGGAAGGCCACCGTGCCTTGACCGCGGAAATAACTGTTCATGCCGCGCTCCACATCGTCGGCCAACCGGGAGGCAAAAGGACGACTCTGCTGAGGGATGAGCTTGATCCAGCCTTCGCTGATGACTTCATAGTCCTGAAGAATGAAAAACATATACAGCAGGACGATGAGCGATCCAACCAGTCCGAAGGCGAAGTCCACCGTCTGATAGACGAAATTCCACAACTGAGTGAGCAGGGCTTGGACAGCATCCAAGAAACTCTTGTTCTGCACAATGTCCATAATCTTCCCCTGATACTGAGGCAGATATTGTTCGATGAACTCCTTGATGTAGGGAGCTAATCGGGTGTCGTTGAGGTAGCGGTCTGAAAATTCCTTGACGAGTCCGCTGAACTTGCTGAATTCTTCAATCGTAGGGGGGATGATCAGGGCAAAAAATCCCGTCAGGGTGGCCAAGACGACAACGGCTGCCACGATGATGCTGAGGGTGCGGTTGCGCAGGCGGCATTTGTACTGGATAAACTTGACGAGTGGGTACATCAGGTAGGCCAGGAGCCAAGCGATGAAGAACGGCAGGAGGACACTGCTCAGCCTGTCGATAAGCAGGCCTGCGCCGAAGAGGGCGGCGACGACCATCAGTCCGCGGATGAAGGAGTCAAAGGTAATGGGCTGTTTGAGCATCTGTCAGGAGAAGGTGTTGAAAATTGAGATATTGAGGATTTGAAAGGTGGACGCGGGCTGTCATCCCTGAGTGGCTTCTGCGTAGCACTGACGGCAGAGGGGTTCGTACTCGTGGGTCTCGCCGAGCATCACTTGCCGGTCGCCGGCAACAATGCGGTGGCTGACGTAGGCCAGGGCGCCGCAGCGGACGCAGATGGCGTGCACCTTGGTGACATCGTCTGCTATGGCGCAGAGCTGTGGCATCGGCCCGAAGGGCAGTCCTTTGAAGTCTAAGTCCAGGCCTGCCACGATGACACGTGTCCCGCGACTGGCCAGCTCGTTGCATACATCCACGATTTGGCTGTCGAAGAACTGCGCTTCATCGATTCCTAGGACATCGGCGTCTGATCCCATCAGCAAGATGCTTGCCGCACTTTCTACGGGTGTGGAGGGAATGGCATTGCCCTCGTGGCTGACGACATCTTCTTCGCTATAGCGCACGTCGATGGCGGGCTTGAAAATCTCCACTTTCTGCTTGGAGAGCTTGGCGCGCTTCATGCGGCGGATGAGTTCCTCGGTCTTTCCGGAGAACATCGAACCGCAGATGACCTCCACACGCCCCCGACGCATGAATTCACCGCTATATTCTTTCGAGTTTGGCATAATCGATAACGTTTTTCGGGTGCGAAATTAGCGTTTTCTTCGCTTCCAACCAAAGAAAATGCAAGAAAAAGTAAAAACTTTGTTAATTTCTGCCTCTCATTGGCCGTTAAATGAAGATTTATGCCGAACTTTGTGCCATGTTATATATTGTACCCACACCCGTAGGCAACCTTGAAGACATTACTTTGCGCGCCCTGAAGGTGCTTCGCGAGGCAGATTTGATTCTGGCCGAAGACACTCGCACCAGCGGTCTGCTGCTAAAGCACTTTGACATCAAGCGCCCCATGCAGTCCTACCACAAGTTCAACGAGCATCAGACGGTGCAGCGCATCGTGGAGCGATTGCAGGCAGGCGAACAGGTGGCGGTCGTCAGTGACGCAGGCACTCCGGGCATCAGCGACCCTGGTTTCCTCGTGGCGCGCGAAGCCATAAAAGCAGGCATCGACGTGACCTGCCTGCCGGGGGCTACGGCCGTGATTCCGGCTTTGGTCGGCTCCGGCCTGCCGTGCGACAAGTTTTGCTTCGAGGGCTTCCTGCCCCAGAAGAAAGGGCGCCAGACACGCCTCCAGCAGCTCGCCGCCGAACCTCGGACCATGGTGTTCTACGAGTCGCCCCATCGGGTGGTCAAAGCCCTGCAACAATTCATCGAGGTCTTCGGACCCGAGCGGCCTGTGGCCGTCTGCCGTGAGATTTCCAAGATTCACGAGGAGTACATCCGGGGCTCGTTGGCCGAGGCCCTCGCCCATTTCACGGAGCATGAGCCGAGAGGCGAATTCGTGATAATCGTGGCAGGGCGCGACGAAGAGTAGGATCATCCTCCCCATTACCCCATCCACCCCATTCACCCCATTACCCCCATCCACCCAACAACTGAAAGATATTCATTAAATTATAGCGTCATGAAAAAATTGTTTATCCTGCCCCTCTGCCTATTGGCAATAGTGGCTTGCACAGACGGAAAGAAAGTTGCCGAGGAACGAGCTCAGCACGAGCGCGACTCCCTCATGCAGGTTATTGACGAGAAAGAAACGGAGCTGAACGACATTATGGGTTCCATCAATGAAATCCAGGAAGGCTTCCGCCAGATTAATGAAGCCGAGGGGCGCATCACCGTGGCCAACGGCAATCCGGAAGCAGCGTCGTCGCGAGGCGTCATCCGCGAGAACATGGAGTTCATCCAGCAGACGATGCAGCAGAACCGCGACAAGATTGCCCAACTGAAGCAGCGCCTGAAGACGACCACGGTCAACGTCGAGAAACTGACAAAGACCATCGAAAACCTGCAGAAACAGCTCGATGAGCAGAACACCCGGGTGCAGGAGCTGGAGGCACAACTGGCAGAGAAAGATGTGCAAATCGCTGAACAGGGCGAGCAAATCAGTCAGCTCAACGAGAATGTCAGTGATCTCAAGACCGAGAACCAGCAGAAAGCAGAGACCATCCAGGCTCAGGACAAGGACCTGCACAGCGCCTGGTTCGTTTTCGGTACCAAGGCCGAGCTGAAGGAGCAGAAGATCCTGCAGAAGGGCGATGTCCTCAAGAGCAGCGACTTCAACAAAGACTACTTCACCAAGATCGACACCCGCATCGACAAGGAAATCAAGCTCTACAGCAAGAGTGCAGAGCTCCTGACCAACCACCCCGCCGGCACCTATATTCTTGAGCGCGATGCCAAGAAGCAGTACACGCTGAAGATCACGAACCCCGACAAGTTCTGGAGCACCAGCAAGTATTTGGTCATTCTCGTGAAGTAAATTTAGGATTCGAGGCAGCTCTTTGAATCATCCATTAAGTAGATGAAGGAATTTGTAATCACCGAAGCTAAAGCGGAGACTGCGGTACTCGTGGGCCTCATCACTCCCCAGCAGGATGAGCGCCGCACCACCGAATATTTGGATGAGCTGGAGTTCTTGGCCACGACGGCTGGTGCCGTGACCGTCAAGCGCTTCACCCAGCGTGTGCAGGGTCCCAGCCAGGTCAGCTATGTCGGCAAAGGCAAACTCGAAGAGATCCGGGCCTACATCGTGGCGGAAGAAGACGCCGAGCGTGAGGTCGGTATGGTCATCTTCGACGATGAACTCTCGGCCAAGCAGTTGCGTAATATCGAGCAGGTGCTGAAGGTGAAAATCCTGGATCGCACGTCCCTCATCCTCGACATCTTTGCCATGAGGGCTCAGACCGCCAACGCCAAGACTCAGGTGGAGCTGGCGCAATATCGCTATATGCTGCCACGTCTGCAGCGCCTTTGGACTCACCTCGAGCGCCAGGGCGGCGGCTCCGGTTCGGGCGGCGGCAAGGGCAGTGTGGGACTGCGCGGCCCCGGTGAGACTCAGTTGGAGATGGACCGCCGAATCATCCTCAACCGGATGAGCCTGCTGAAACAACGGTTGGCTGATATCGATCGCCAGAAGAGCACCCAGCGCAGCAACCGAGGCCGCATGATCCGCGTGGCGCTTGTGGGCTACACGAATGTGGGAAAATCCACGCTGATGAACCTCCTCTCCAAGAGCGAGGTCTTCGCTGAAAACAAGCTGTTTGCCACCTTGGACACCACCGTCCGCAAGGTCATCATCGACAACTTGCCATTCTTGCTATCGGACACGGTGGGATTTATCCGCAAACTACCCACCGACCTCATCGACAGCTTTAAAAGCACCCTCGACGAGGTGCGGGAGGCAGACCTGCTCGTTCACGTGGTAGATATCTCTCACCCCGACTTCGAGGAGCAGATCAAGGTGGTAGAGAAGACGCTGAGCGACCTGGGGTGCGCCGACAAGCCTTCCATGATTCTCTTCAATAAGATTGACGCCTACACCTTCACGCCGAAAGATGCCGACGACCTCACGCCTTCCACGCGCGAGAACATGCCGTTGCCGGACCTTATGAAAACCTGGATGGCCAAGCTCAATGGCGACTGCCTCTTCATCAGTGCTGCCCAGCGCACAAACATCGACGAACTGAAACGCGTGCTCTACTCTCGCGTTCGTGAGCTACACGTTCAGAAATACCCCTACAACGATTTCCTCTACCAGCACTACGAGGACGATTCAACCACGGAATCATAATCCCAAATCGGTCAGCTCAGAAGCTTTGTATCACAAAGGAACTGCTTTTGCAGGTCGTGCTGGCCATATAACAACTTCTGGGTTGAAAGATAGACTAACAACTTTTGGGTTGAAAAACATATTTCCTCCGAAGACAATTCCCAGTCTTCGGCAGGATGCATGCAAAACAGAATTTCAAAAACCTTGCTAACCTTGCTAATTTTGTTAAAAAACCTTTCAAGGTTTTTGACTCATTTTTTTACAGAAATTAACTTTTTTAGCAAGGTTAGCAAGGTTTTTGAAATTCTGTTTTGCATGCAAGGGGGGCGAGGAGGGTGGTGAGTAGCGTCGTGGCATCCCCCATGCATCTTGGCATATCGTCCCATGCATCAAGGTGTATCGTCCTATGCATCAAGGTGTATCGTCCTATACTGACTTCCATGAAGCCTTATGCTGCCTGGTGTGTAGGCTCCTTCAGCCTGGTGTGTGGCCTCATACAGCCTGCTATGAAGCCTCATACAGCCTGCCATGTAGGCTCCTTCAGCCTGCCATGTAGGCTTCTTCAGCCTGATGTATAGTCTCATCCTCGTGGGACTCGGCCTCTACGTCCTTACGTGCGGAGATGTGGCAGGGTGTACTTCTCTGGCAATGGTTCTGCAGAAAGCCTTTCGGACTGCTTATTTGTAGATTGGGCCGAAGTTGGCGCAGGCACGGTAGTCGGCACCTTCCTTGTTCATTCCGAATGCGTTCCATGCAGCCGGACGGAAGATGTCCTGCTCGGCGATATTATGCATGCTGACCGGGATGCGGAGGATGCTGCAGAGGGTGATGATGTCCGCTCCGATGTGGCCATAGGCGATGGCTCCGTGGTTGGCACCCCAGCAGTTCATGACGGAATAAACGTCCTTGAAGCAGTCCTTGGTGGGGTCCAGACGCGGCACGAACCACGTCGTGGGCCAGGTGGGGTCGGTACGCTTGTCGAGGATGTCGTTCACTTCCGGATCGAGAGAGACGGTCCACCCCTCGGCCAGTTGCAGTACAGGACCGAGCCCCTGCACGATGTTCAGGCGCATCATGGTCATAGGCATCCCGCCTTCCGAGAGGAAGTGGGAACTATAGCCTCCGCCACGGAAGTAATCGCGGTCGGCGGGCATCCAGGAAGTGGCTTTCAGACAAGCTTCCACGTCCTGCTGCGTCAGTTCCCAGTGGGGCTTCATCGTCGGGGCACCTTCGGCATCGGTCATGGCACCTGTGGCGTCGAGGGTGGTGGCACCGCTGTTGATGAGGTGAATGAATCCTCCGGCTGCTGCCCCTTCAGGTCTGCGACCAGCCACCCGCTCCACGGCTTCTGGGCTCCAATAGGTACGGATATCCGAGAACATCACGCCACGGTTCGTCAGCAGGTGCCCGAAGAGCATTGTGATGCCGTTGAGGAAGTCGTTTTCCGTGGCCAGCACGCGTGCTTCGCGCGGGCCGTTCCAGTCGAAGCTGGTGCAGAGCATACTCTCCGGGAAGTCGAAGTTGGGCTTGTAGTCAGTCCATTGGCGCTGGCCCTGCACGCCGCCGGCGATGGCGTTGTGCCCCAAGGCTTCTTCCTTGTAGCCCGCCTCCAGCAGGCGAGGGTTGCCTTCCATGAGGTCGCGGATGATCATCATGGTCTTCACGGTGAACTCCCAGTCGGCATCTTTCTCGGCGCGGTTCTTGCCTTTGCCCTTGCCGTTGAAGGTGGTCATGGGGGTGCCGGGGAACAGCGGGCGGTCCTCGTTGTAGTCGTGGCCTTCCTGGGGCTTGCAGTAGCGCTCCACCCAATCCATGGCGCGGCGGAATTCTTCCTTGTCGTAGATTCCGAAGTCCACGCGGCGGAGGATCTCTACGAGCGAGACGTACTCTGTTCGCATTCCCAGATATTGCTGCAGGAAATCGGCATCGACGATGCTGCCGGCGATGCCCATGCAGGTGTTCCCCATGGAGAGGTAGCTCTTGCCGCGCATGGTAGCCACAGCCTGAGCCGCGCGGGCGAAGCGCAGGATCTTCTCTGCCACGTCGGAGGGAATGGTGTTGTCGTCGAGGTCCTGTACGTCGTGGCCATAGATGCCGAAGGCGGGCAGTCCTTTCTGGGCGTGAGCCGCCAGCACGGCTGCCAGGTACACGGCACCCGGACGTTCTGTTCCGTTGAAGCCCCATACGGCTTTGGGATAATGGGGATTCATATCCATGGTCTCGGAACCGTAGCACCAGCAGGAAGTCACGGTGATGGTGGATCCGACGCCTTCGCGCTCGAATTTCTGGGCGCAGGCAGCACTCTCGGCCACTCGACCGATGGTGGTGTCTGCGACGACGCATTCCACGGGGCTGCCGTCGCCATTGCGCAGGTTGGATTCTATCAGCCCTTTTACGGCCTGGGCCAGTGCCATGGTTTTCTCTTCAAGACTCTCGCGGACGCCGCCTTGGCGACCGTCGATGGTGGGACGGATTCCGATTTTAGGGTAATTAGGCATAAGTGATTCAGTTAGGGGTTTTGCGAGACAAAGTTATCGACTTTTTCGGTATTCACCAAAAAAGTGACGACTTTTTTTACTCTTTGCCCTCTGATTATTGCCTTTTAGGAGAAAGAAGGGGCTTCCTTGGCACTTCTGGCGGTCAGCGGCTGTGGAGAAGAGCCCCTTCCGAGGTCTGCCCGGCGGCATCGATGGCAATGGTGGTGCGCTGGCTATTATTAAAGAGGTGAACATGAGCGCGTCCGCTGGCATCGAGCTTCAGTTCGGGATTCCAGTAGAGGGTGCGGCGGTAGTCCTTCTGTCCCTCGGTGGGCGGGTTGCGCTGATAGTCGGGGTGATAGAAGTCCTCTTGATAAGCGAAGCCGTGGAGGATGTAGCGGCGGTCGCGGTAGGTGACGCGCTGGCTTTGGTCCGGGAAACGGCGGATATCCACGATGACTTCTGGTTGGTCGTCTTGGGAGTAGCGCTTGTCGCCCTCGCGACGTGGTGAGTAGTCGGTATAGACGTAGATCTTGTCGATATTCGTGAGCAAGCCGAAGCGCAGGCGTTCCAGCGGTCCGTAGTTGTAGCTTGCGGGTTTGCCGTCGAGAAAGATTCGGGAGCTGTAGTGTCTGTGCATGCCCATATCGCTGATGAGGCTGCCTATCATCCCGTTGACGGTGGTGTAGGTGCTTTGCGAGGGAGTGGCGAGTCCGGCATCGAGGGCCAGGTTCTTGGCCTCATAGGGGTCGATGACGTAGGCGGGTTTGGAGAGGTCCACATGACGCAGGCCGCCGTGGCGGGTGCGCACAGTAATCTGGTCGAGCACGCTGGTGCCGTCGGTCAGCAAGCGGGGCGAGAGGTAGGTGGTGTCCCGCAGCGGTGCGTTGTGCACTTGATAATAGGTGTAGGGCTTTATCCAGCGGGGGTAGGGGAAGTTCAGGCGGACGTAGTATTCGGGGTAGCTCTGTGGGCGTTGTGCCATGGCGTCGTATTCGTTATAATCATCCACCTGCACCCAGTTGTGAGGCTTGCGTCGGCGGAAGCCGTCCCATTTCTTGTGCCACTTGGTGGTGTCGCTGGCTCCGAGGAAGAAGATGCAGTCGCCTTCGAAGCGGGGCAGGTCGATTTGGAAGCGCCCTTGCCGAGTCTCGGTTTCACCGACGAGGAAGTCTTTATCGTCGAAGGGATTGACGAATTCCGCGTGTACGCGTACCTCTTTCTTCACGGTGCCCGTCTCTATGTAGCGGCGGGCGGCTAACTGGCGCTGGCGGCGCTGCTGGTGCTGGTATTTGTCGTCGGGGCGGAAACTGAGGACGTTGTAGTCGGTGTTCTCCCATTCGTTGCCTTGCAAGGAATAGATTCCGTGCTGGGTGTCGCTGATGGCTCCCATCTGGTAGCGGCGCTCGTAGATGGGATTGAGGTTCCAGGCCATGTTACGGCGGCTATAGCCTGCACGTCCGAAGGTCTCGGTGTTTGTCACCCCCGATGGACTCCCGTCCACGGTGAAAAGGGACGACGGCTGTTGCTGCGAGAGGGACTCGTTCCATTCGGTCATGAAGCGTTCGTGGTCTGCCTGCACCTCATTGAATATCTGCGGACCTTCGTAGTCCAGCGACCAATATCGGTTGACGGTGCCTGTGACCATCTGGGTGTGTTCGGCGGGGTGAGTGATTTCCCAGGAGCCGCGGACGGCCATGTCCTGCCAGTTGAATCGGCGCCACCCTTGGGTCATCATCAGCAGGTCGAGGGCACGGCGGTGCTCCGCGTCGTCGCGCTCGAAGAAGTATTCAGGCTGTGGCACGAAGCCCTTGATTTCGGAAGCCAGCAGCATCTCGGTCAGGATGGTGCCGGAATCGAAGGTGTTGTCGGCGTGGACGGCATCGCGCACGGTGAGCGAAATGACCTGATCGGGCAGGAGATGAGCGGAAGTGACGTCGAAGTCTATAGCCTGGAAGGCATCGTACTGCTCCTGAGCCCCTTCGATCATCAGCGTGGGCTGGGAAAGGTCGGGGCGAGTGACGAAGAACAGGCGGTCGGCATAGATGTGTCCGATGGAATCAAAGACGGTGACCTGATGGACGCCAACCGAGCCCTTTATTCTGTCCTCATTCGCGGGAAAAGCCCCGTTGTCCGTAGCTGTTCCCGATTGGGAGGAGTGACCTTCGGCTGTAGGAGTAAAACGAACCTGAGTGAATGACGCGTTGAGGCTTCCGGGAACGTCGGAGAGATGGAGCTCCTCGAAGTGCTGGAGGCGTCCTTCGCACATGACGGTGAGGCCAAGGGGTTGGCGGGTGACTTGGCCTCGGGCTGAGATATCGAAGATCCAGTCGCCGGTGAGGCTGTCGAGGCGGACCTGCAGGGCAACGCCTTCGGCTTTGACGTCTTTGATGTCCTGCGAGGCTGTGTTGGCCTTCTTGGCCTTGGGGGAGGTCTTCTTGGTGCGTTCCTTATTCTCAGGGCTCTCTTCTTCCGGCAGTGATTCTGAGGACAAGCTTTGAGTGAACACGGCTTCATATTTCTCACCCTCTCGGGGAGTGAAGGTAAATGTGCCTCGTCCACGGTTCTCCGTGCTGGCAGTGGCGATGACGTTCTTTTTATGGCGTAGTTCCAAGGTCCCCTCGCGCATCTCGCCCTCGCTGGTAGCGGCTTCGAAGGCCACACGGCAGGGAACACCCGCTACAAGGTTGCCTCCCTCGGGGAAGAGGGAGAGACGTAGCTCGGGTGCTTTCGGCTCGGACTTGAAATAGCGGCGCAGCGGGCGGAACGTCATGTCGCGGTAGAAGTCACCTGCCTCCTTAGGCTTGTCATAGACGGGGAAGACGCGGGAGTACAACTTCTCGTAGTCGCGGAAGAAGTCCTTGGCCATCGCCTTGTTGTAGAACCAATATTCGGTGCTCCACACGTGGTAGTGCTCCGTCTGGCCCCAGTTGAGCTGCCATCGGGTGTAGGCCCGGAGTTCGAAGTATCCGCTGTATAGCGTGTCCGGCAGGGCGAAGAAGCCTTGGCCGCGTCCCTCCTTCATCTCCACGAGTTTGCGCTCGACGAGGTAGCCGTCGTGGTTCCAAAGTTCACAATAGAGTACGCGCGAGATGCGGCTGGGGGCATCGTTATTTGTGCGGCGCGTGTAGGCGGCAAACCAAATGGTGTCGCCGAGAAAGTAGGAAGTGTTGTCCATATGGACATATACTTTCTCTTGTGGAATGGCATTGCCGAAATTGGCAAGCCGGTCGGCTAAGCGAACCAGTGGAGGCAGAGCTGCCTTGGCGGCGGCGATGCTGTCCAGACGAGCTTGGTAGCGATCCACGGTTCCTGAGGCAATCGCCTGCTCCTGGGCAGTCCGCTTGATGACATCGTTGTTTGCCCAGAAAGTGCTGTCGTAGCCTGCTTGCTGGATACTTGAGAGCATGTTCTCCTGCACGCGTGTCGCTTTCTTGCGCTGCTTGTGCGTCAGACGTTTCTGGCCTTCGATGTTAAAAACCAAGGTGCGTGTCTGGAAGTCTTGCCATTTGGCTTCCATTGAGAGGTCGGCCACCTCGGGATAGTTGTGGTCGTAGCGGTAGTCGAGGTGGAAGTTGAACGTCACGGGCAGGACGGTGGCGCTGCGCAGTTCGCCTTTGCCGAAGCGGATTTTCAGGTTCTCGACTTGGCCGTCGAAGGCCAGGGGACTGAGTGTCACGCGGTCCACATAGAGGACACCGACGAGGATGGGGATCTCGGACTCTGTCTCTTCATTTCGGGTGAAGGTGAAGCGATAGAGGCGCTGGTCTTCGCCATCCACTTGTTCCAGGGTGATGTGGTAGTATTTCTGCAGGTACTCAATCCCCGAGAGAGCCCAATCTGGCTTCAACAGTATCGGTGAACCATCGGTGTTGAGCTTTATGTGTATGGTCGTAGAAGGCTTCCACTGTTTTGCTTCTTGAATATGCAGGGGGGTGATGAGGCTCCCCCAGAAAGCAGCACCCTTGGTCATGGGGCCCACTTCCAGCAAGTGGTGCAAGTTCATATCGTTGATGGCAGAACGTTCCCATGCAGCCTTGTCCAGCGCTCCATGGCGTCCGCTGAGGAACTGCAGGTCGCGAAGGTTCACGGCGGAGAGCGCACTGACAAATGCTTCCACGATATCCTGATTTGCGCCCAACACAGAAGTCTGACGATAGAAGTATTGCGACTTCTTGGTGCGCTTGCGGTTGAAAGCCTTCTCTGTCTTGCGAGCCACCTGCAGCAGCGTGCCTTCTACAGCCGAGACGGTGACCTCCGCAAGGGAGGAGGAGAGCATCTTCATCTGCACCTCGGCGGGCAGCTCGGACGCGCGTACGATGACCGATTGACGACCTACGCACGTGATGCGCAAAACATCGGTGGAATCGGCAAAAATGGAGAATTCGCCATCGAAATTGGTGAGCGTGTTGCACGCTTCGGATACATATACGCCCACGAGTGGCAATGCCTCTCCCGTCTCGGCGTCGACAACGCGTGAGGTGAAGGAGGTCTGAGCCAAGGCTGTCAACGGAGCTGTCAGCAGGGCTATGAGAAAACAAGTCAGACGGTAATTCATTATCTTGGGGATTTATGGATTTACGAATTTACAGATTTACGGATTGGGGCGTCTTTGTTCTTGGAGCATTTTTTGTTCGAATCGGGAGAATCGCTTGAGTTCGCGGCGTGAAGGCTTGGGCGCCCGAGGGAGAGAGCGGATTTCTTCGGCATGAGCCGGGAGCCTGTTCGCTTGAGTGGGAGCGCTCTCGTTTCGGATTTCCGCTCCACGATGGTTTGGGGGTGAGGCTGTCGCTGGCGAGTGGCGTTCCTGTGACCGCTGAAGCAGGAACGCCTGATGCGGAGTGAGGTGCCATTTCCATACGATGTAATCGCGGAAAATGGACAATTGGCGCTGGATGGCGGCATAGGCGGAGTCTGTCGTTGCCAGAGCTGTGAGGTCGTTGGCTCGCAACAGGGTCTGGATGGAATCGGGCAAATTGGCGTGCTCGTCCATGCGCGGCCGTACTGGCGGAAAATGTATGGTGCGCAAGGCGCTGTGGATGCCCATCCAACGATGCCCTTCTCCTCCTTCGAAGTCCAGCAGACGAGTGGCCTGCGGCAGAGCGTCGAAGTAGAGAAGGAGGTCGCTGCCGCGTTCCTCGGTGCGAAGAAGGCGGTGGCGGTGACCGCGTTCATCAGAGAGGTAGGCTTCCGCAGATGGTGTCCACGGCTGGAGGCGGCGGAAGTTGAGGCACGTCTGCGAGCGTCCCAACTCCACAGCCACGAGTTGCGCTGTCCCGTCCGTGGTGAGGATGGGAACGGGTTGCCAGAGTTCTTGTCCTGACAGGGACAGACAGAGCAACAGGAGGAGTATGCAGATGTTCGCTTTCATTCTATATCTCATTTATGACATCGTCCAGGGGGCGGTTGGGGTCAAATTCGCCGAATCCATCCTTCTTTAGCTTAAGCTTGCGGTGCTTGACGGCTGAGACCGTGATGAGGTAAATTCGGGCAATGGACTGGTTGGAGAGGTGCATACGGGTCATCATACATAGTTGGATGTCTTCTTCATGAAATTCGGGATGCCGTTGTCGCAGTCGGGCCACGAATCCTCCCGTGATACTGTCCAAAGTCGCTTCGATTTCGCGCCAGTCTCTGTTGCTTAGGGTGATTTTATGATCGCCTTCACCCTGTAGCCGTTGGAGGATCTCACTCTTCTCGATGATGAAGTTCTGCAGGAGGCTGACCATCTGTTCTTGCTGTTGCAGGCGTTCCACTGCACGTTCGCGCTCGCGCTGTTCTCCCAGCAATCGTTCCTCTGCTAATTCCCGCTCTCGCTGCTCTGCCAATAACCGCTGCTGCTGGATTGCACGGCGGTGGCGGCTGAGTGAGATGATGTAGGCAATCGCCAGTCCGGCAAAGATGATGATGCCCAGCGACAGCCCGAGAATCAGGCGGTGGCGGTAGGCGGCGCGTTCAGCCTCGCGTTGCTGCTCGAGGCTTGCGCGGTGGTACAATTCTTGTTGCTGCAAGGTCTCGAAAAACATGTCCTCGGCAGTGGCGAAGGCTGAATCAACATAGTGGGGTGCCACTTCGAGGTCCCCCTCCAGTAGTGCAATCTCCGTAAGGTGGCGCAGGGCGACATAGCGCGCTTTGGTGTTGCCGCGAGTATCTATTTGTTCGTAGATGGCTCGTGCCTGCTGCAGCGAATCGCATTGTAGGAAGCAGTTTGCCAGTACGAATAGGGCTTGACTACTCCCGCCCTCGCCCTCTGTGAAGGGAATCTGCCGAGCTGTAGCGAGTGCTTCTGTGTCCTTACCTTCGGCAAGGTAGAGTTCTGCCATTCCTGCCAAGGTGCTGCGCAGGGCGGTCGTATCTCGAAGTTGGCGGGCGTTCTGGAGACAAATATTATATAAGGTACGCGCCTGTGCGAGGCTATCCACTTGTGCCAGCAGTCCTGCCATCGTCAGTCGGGCCTGAATTTTGCCGGTTTCATCGGACATTTGGTCGTAAAGTTGAAGGGCGCGTGTGGCCAGACGGTAGGCTTCATGTACGTCTGACCATTGCTGCTGACGGGCCATCAGCAGGGCACAGCGCGCCATGCACTCTGGCGTGTTTTCCCGCACAGCTTGCTGCATGGCTGCCTGCAGCAGGTCGATGTATGTCTTGTTGCTGTCTGGGTAGATGGCGTACATTTGCTCTGCCTCAGCCAGCAGATCGGCGGCCGAACGACGCTCGCTGCATCCCGTGAGGAGGCAGGCGATGGCGGCAAAGGTCGTCATCAGCAGTGAAAAGAGATGTATGCGTGTACGTGAATGCATAATGGTGCTGAAATCTGCGGCAAAGGTAAGGCCTTTCTGCGAATCCACCAAGAAAATGGTGTGGAAAAATACCGATTCGCAAAAAGGCCTTATTTGTTTGATACCTAATGGGGTGCGCGGAAGGGGTCCGCGCAGAGGTGTGGAAAAGTTACTTTCTGGAGGTGAAATTCAGGCGCAAAGTGGCAGCCTGAAGCCCCTTCGCACTCACTTTCAGCGTGGAATTTCCGTTGCGACGGGGGGCGCGCACGATGATTTGAGCACGACCATGCCAGGCAGCGTGCTGGGGGGCATGGATAGAAGTCGTGTCGCGTAAATCGGCATTGCCGAAAGCAATGATGGAGGCATCGCCCTTCAGGCTGGCGGTCAGTTCTTCGGAACTCAGAGCGCAGAGGTTGCCCTTGGCATCGAGTACTTCCACATCAATGAACGCGATGTCCTCGCCGTCGGCGCGGTAAGTCGCGCGATCTGCAACCAGACGAATACGATCGGGCGCCGAAGCGGTGCAGAGTGTGGAACTCTCCACTTCGCGTCCTTGGCTGTCCACACCCACGGCACGTAGCGTGCCAGGTTTGTAAGTGGTGTGGACGATGGCGCGGAATTCCTCCGCCTCGGTCGTGGCCTGCTCGCCTATGAGCTGGTCATTCAGGTAGAGGCGGATTCGCGGGTAGCGGCTGACGACCTCTACCTCTATTTCTTTTCCTTCCCATCCTGGCCAAGTCCAGCATTCCCAAGTGGGCCACGTGGACCACTGCGATGTGCGAATCGGCTCCACGTAGCCTGATGGCTCGCGGACGGAGAGGTGAAGCTTCTTGTTGTCGGTGGTGGTTACCCCGTTCCAGAGCAGTGAGCGGTAGTAGCTGATGGGCTTGCGGTAGCCCGTGATATCGACGTCGCCGCAATAGGCTCCATGCCAGGGCCATTGCGGGTTCATCCAGGATTCGCCCTGGGGCCACGAGGCGTAGCGCCATCCACCGATGCCGCTTTCGCCTAAGTAGTCGAGACCTGTCCAGACCATATCTCCGATGACATAGCTGTTATCACGGACGGTCTGCCAGTTCTTGAAGGCATCGGCGGGGTAGGATTCCGTCTGCCAAATCACTCGGTTGGGCACGCGCTCGTGGTCGCTTGCGTGCTTGAAGAGCATATAGTTGTAGCCGGCGATATCAAGGACGTCAGCGTGCGGGTCGTAGATTTCCCAATCGCGGTCCCAGGCACAGAGAGCCTCGGTGATGGGGCGGGAGGTGTCCATGGCGAGAGCTGCCTGCTTCAGGAGCTTAGCCGTGTAGATCACGCGGATATCCTTGCGCTCGATTACTTCATTTCCTAAACTCCATGCGATGACCGAGGGGTGGTTGCGGTCGCGTCGTACGAAGGAGCGCATCTCCTCCTCCGCTTCCTTATCGAAGAACTTGTGGAAGTCGTTGGGGTTCTTCTGGGTGCGCCATCCGTCGAAGGCTTCGTCCACAACCAACATACCCAATTCATCACAGGCATCGAGGAAAGAGGGGCTGGGTGGATTGTGGCTGGTGCGGATGAGATTGAATCCCGCCTGCTTCATCAACTGAACTCGGCGAGCTTCTGCTGCATCGAAGGCGGCAGCTCCGAGCAGACCATTGTCATGATGCACGCAGGCTCCATTGATGAGGATGGGCTGTCCGTTGAGGCGGAAACCATTCTGGGCATCGTATTCGATGGTGCGGATTCCGCAAAAAACATCGGTTTCATCGAGGATTTTGCCCTCCAGCGAGCGCAACGATAGGTGTACCCGGTAGCGGTTGGGGGTCTGAGGTGTCCAGAGTCTGGGCTGTGCGATGCTGAAGGTCTGCGTGACTGTGGCGTAGTCATTTCCCTGGCACTCCAAGCGGGTGGCCTGTGTCTGTCCGTCGACCTCCGTCACGAGGTTAAATTCTCCCCAGCAGTCACTTCCATTGCCCACTTCCGTCCGGACGACAATCGTCTTCAGGTCGGGTGTGGTGACCTGGACATTGTCGGAGGTCAGGAACTGCTCTCCGGTGGTGACCATCCATACGTTGCGATAGATACCTGAGCCCGAGTACCAGCGACAGTTCTTCTGGTTGCTGTTGTCCACGCGCACGGCAACGATGTTGTCGCCCTCATGCACGAGGTCAGCGATGTGCACATTGAAGCCGGTGTAGCCGTAGTTGTGATGTCCGGCGAGCTGTCCGAGCTGTCCGTTGACATAGACGTCAGCCCGCTCGTAAACGCCCTCGAAGTACAGCCAGCGGTTGAACACAGCAGCCTCAGCGGCCGTGAGGCGAAAATGCTTGCGGTACCATCCGATTCCTGTCGGATAATAGCCGCCTTCATTGCCGGCGGGAGCCTTCTCGTCAGGCTTGAATGCGATGCTCCAGTCGTGCGGTAAGTCCACGCGCTGCCACGTCCCGTCGGGGCTTTCGGGAGCTCGGAATGTGCTGTCGTCCTGAAGAATGAAACGCCAGTCGGCGTTGAAGCGAGTACGTGTCTCGGCGCTGAGCGAGAGAGACGTGATGCAGGTTAGAAAAAAGATAAGTAAGCGGTTCATGGTTAATGTTATATTTGATATTTCTTTTGCTTTATTACTGAGCCACCAGGGTGAGTGTGGCTTTCTTCAGTCCCTTGGCTGTTGCTTCAAGAGTGATGGCTCCGGGCTGATCGGCAGCTTGAACGAGTGCCGTGAGCTGACCTGCAAAGACATGATGCTGAGGCAGGTGGAAGAGGTCGAGGTTGGCGGCGTCGCCATTGGCGGCTGCGCGGAAGCGACCAGCGCCCTTCACTTTGAACTGAACGAGATGTGCAGCGTCGGGAACGAGGTTGCCATCCTTGTCGCAGACGCGCACGGTGACATAGGCCAGGTCTTCCCCGTCAGCTTGGATGCGTGAGCGGTCGGGTACGAGTTCCAGGTGATGTGGTCGTCCTGCTGTGCGGACAATCTTCTCGCTGCGTGTGCCGTCGGGATAATGAGCTACTACTTTCACTTCTCCAGGTTCGTAGCGGGTGTCCATCCACATGAGACGATAGCGGCGTTGTAGCCAGAGCGTGTCGCCGGCTTCCTTGGCAGCCAGAGCTTCCTCGCGCGAGTATTTGTGCTGGATGCCTTGGCTCTTGCCGTTGATGAAGAGTTCTGCCTCGGGAGCGTCGGTATAGACAAAGACAGGCACGATTTTCCCTTCATGACCAGGCCACGTCCAATGGGGCAGAAGGTGGAGCGTATGCTCGCGTTTGTTCCAGAGGCTGCGATAGAGGTAGTAGCGGTCCTTGGGCAGCGAGGCGAGGTCGATGATGCCGAAGACACTGCTGTGGGATGGCCAGGCATTGGTGTCGTAGGGCGAGGGCTCGCCGAGGTAGTCGAATCCTGTCCAGACGAACTGACCGATTTCCCACTCATGGTCGTCGGCGTTGGCGAAATCATGGTCGGGAGTGTTGGACCACCAGCAATATTCGAGGTCGTAGCCGCTGCACTGATGATCGTCGTAGGTCGCATTGGCTCGCAGGCGTGCGGGCAGCTTGTAGATGCCTCGACTGCTGACGGTACTTGCCGTCTCGCTGCCGAGGACAACGTTCTGCGGCAGCCGTGTGTAGGCTTCTTCATAGCGGTTGGCACGGTAGTTGAAGCCGGGAATGTCCAACTGAGCAGCAAATCCGTTGCCGAGGGCGCAGTCCACCTGATCCATGCCACAGGTGACGGGGCGCGTGGGATCCTCGCGGTGGCAGAGATCCTGAAGGAAGCGAGCCACTTTGTAGCCGTCGGGCGAGCATTGTGTGGGCACCTCGTTGCCGATACTCCACATGACGACGCTGGCGTGGTTGCGATAGTGGTGCAGCATGTTGATCATATCTTTCTCCGCCCACTCCTTGAAGAAACGGTGGTAGCCGTTCTTGCATTTGGCACGATCCCACTCGTCGAAGGGTTCGAGCATCATCATGAATCCCATGGAGTCGCAGAGCTCCACGAGTTCTGGAGCCGGCATGTTGTGGCTGGTGCGGATGGCGTCGCACCCCATATCCTTCAGTAGTGTCAGCTGGCGTCGCAGGGCTGCACGGTTGATGGCGGCTCCGAGGGGACCAAGGTCGTGGTGGTTGCAGACGCCCTGGAACTTGCGCACTTTGCCATTAAGGAAGAACCCGCGATCGGGGACGAGGGCGATGGTGCGGATTCCGAAAACGGTGCTGTACTCGTCGAGTAGCCGGTCTGCCAAATATACGCGCGTGAGTGCCCGATATAAATAAGGTGTCTCCGGAGACCAAAGTTGAGGTTGCTGGACAATGAGATTCTGGGTGAGGGGTTGTTGATGCACCACGGCTTGGGTATTCGTCTTCGTGCTTACAGCCTTTCCTGCGGGGTCATAGATGGTGGTCTCGAGGCGAATCTTCTGCCCCTCAGCGCCGGAGAGGGCGGTTCGTAAAGTCACCGAAGCCTCGCCTGAAGCGGGTATCAGCTGGGTGGTTACCTGTGTGCCCCAGGTGGAAACGTGAATGGGAGCAGTGGTGACAACATGCACGTTGCGATAGATGCCTGCGCCGCAGTACCATCGGCTGCTCTCGGAGCGGTTCTGGAGCCGAACGGCCAGAGTGTTCTGCTGTTCTGCGGGGTTCAGAAGGTGGGTTACGTCAACGTGGAAGGAGTTGTAGCCGTAGGGCCAGAAGATGGCCTCCTTGCCATTGACATAGACGCGCGCCTCGCTCATTGCTCCATCGAAGACGAGGGTGGTATGCAAGCTGTCGGCAGCACCGTCAGTCGTCGGGGTGGGGGAAGGGAAGGTGGTGCGGTACCATCCGACTCCGACGTACGGGAGTCCTCCCGTACGCCCTGTCTTGAGGCTTGCTTCTTTTTCTCCGTTCTGCGTGACGGCCACGTTCTGCAAGTCGTTCTCGCTGCCGAAGGGTCCCGTGATGGCCCAGTCGTGCGGGACGCAGACGGACTGCCACTGGCTGTCGTCGAAGGAGGGTTGTTCGGCAGAGGTGACGTCTCCCCGATGGAAGCGCCATCCTGTGCGCAGGAGGGTCTCGGAGCGCTGGGCCGTGGCGCAGAAGGCTACAGCCATCAGCAGAAAGCTGGAAAGGAGTCTTTTCATAGATAATAATGTGTGGTATGATTTTGGCTGCAAAGTTAGGCATTTTTGTGGATTCCGGTTAGAAGTTTTCAAGTTTTTTTGCGTTGAGGTCTTAAATAAAGCCAAAAACGTAGCCTTGGGAGCAACATAAATGCAAAATGATAGGCAAAGAATGAAAGGAAAAGTGTAATTTTGCGCCGCTTTTCGTGCGCGTATGCGAATATTAAAGAAATTAGATATCTTTATTCTGAAGCAGTTCTGCCTGCTCTTTGCCGGCACCTTCTTCATCTGTCTGTTCATCTTCATGATGCAGTTCCTCTGGCGTTATGTGGATGACCTGATAGGGAAGGGTCTGTCCATGGAAGTGCTGGGCAAGTTCTTCTTCTACGCCTCGATGACCTTGGTGCCAATCTCGCTACCTCTGGCGCTGCTGCTGGCTTCGCTGATATCCTTCGGAAATATGGGTGAGCGTCTGGAACTGCTGGCAATGAAGGCGGCAGGTATTCCGCTCGTGCGCATCCTGCGCCCTGTCTTCACCTTCGTGTTAGCCGTGGCCATTGGTTCTTTCTATTTCCAGAACGTGGTGGCGCCCGAATCCAGCAAGCAGCTGGCAGCCCTGCTCTACTCCATGAAGCAGAAATCCCCGGAGATGGAGATTCCCGAAGGACAGTTCTACAATGAAATTCCCGGCTACAACCTCTTTGTGGAACACAAGGATGTAGAGACGGGAATGCTGTATGGCGTGATGATTTACACCCAAGGCTCGAATTTCGACGACACGCAGATCATCCTTGCCGACTCTGGACGCATTCAGACCACTGCCGAACAGATGCACTTGAAGCTGACACTCTACGATGGCGAGCGCTTCAGGAACATGCAGAACACAGGCGGCGCACTGGACAAAGCCACGGTACCCTACATGCGCGAGACCTTCAAGAAGGAGGTGGACTTGATTCCCTTCGACAACAATTTCAGCGTGATGGATGCCAACCTCTTTAACGAAAACGCCCAGACAAAGAACCTGGCGATGCTCAATCGCGGTGTGGACTCCATCGCTGGCCGACTGGACACGCTTGGGCAGGAATACTACCGCGATTATAGCCGCACCTTCCTGCGTCAGACACTTTTGGAGGACCGGAAGGACTCTGCCGAGTTGGTGGCTCGTGCAGTGGAGCACCCCCTGAATTTCGACACCGTCTATGCCAACCTCACCGACAACGAGCGGGCGCACGTCGCCCGGATGGCAATGGACCAAGCACACAATGGGTTGCAGCAAGCAGATTTCCAGCGGGATGCCAGCTATCAGACCAACCGGTCGCTGCGCATACACAAGCTTGAACGTCACAAGAAGTTCACCCTCTCGCTCGCGTGCATCATCTTCTTCTTCATCGGTGCCCCGCTGGGGTCGATTATCCGCAAGGGTGGCTTGGGCGTTCCTGTGGTAGTTTCCGTGCTCATATTCATTTTCTACTATATGGTCAACGTCTCTGGCGAGAAGTTGGCCAAGAGTGGCGAGTGGGATGTGACTTTTGGACTCTGGCTGAGTACGATGGTGCTGGCACCTATAGGTGCCTGGCTGACATACAAGTCGAATCAGGATTCCGCCGTTTTCAACATCGAAGGCTACCAGATGTTCTTCCGGCGACTGCTGGGTTTACGCGTGCCGCGCCACATCGCCCGCAAGGAAGTCATTATGGAGGAACCCGATGGCGCACGTCTGGTGCCAGAGCTGCAGCAGTTCATCTCCGATTGCGCCGATTACGTCCGCACGCGTAACCTGAGTCGCATGCCCAGCTACCTCCGCATCTTCTTCTACTACGAGCAGGACACGGTGGTCATCGGTTTGAGCAATCGGCTGGAAGCTTTCGTGGAAGAACTGGCCAACAGTCGTGACCTTCGCATCATCGGCACCCTGAACGAGATGCCTATTCTGGTGCCCGACGCCCACACACGTCCCTTCGCTAATCCTCGTTGGAACAAGGCGGCTGGCATCTTCATTCCCGTAGGCATCTTCTTCTGGATGCGTATCTGGCGTTATCGTTTGCGGCTGTGGCGCGACCTTGAGGTGCTGCAGAAACACTGCGCTTACATCATCACACGCCTGAATCACTAATATTACAAAACAATTTGATTCCCAATAGTATTTACAACCAAGGAACTATGATAAAACTCTCCACCATTCCCGAAGCCATTGAGGACTTCAAGCAAGGCAAATTCATCATCGTCGTGGACGATGAGGACCGCGAGAACGAAGGCGACTTCATCACTGCCGCCGAGATGATTACCCCCGAGAAAGTGAACTTCATGCTGCGCGAGGGACGCGGCGTGCTCTGTGCTCCCATCACCATCAGCCGTGCCGAGGAACTGGAACTGCCCCATCAGGTGCAGGACAATACCTCGGTGCTGGGCACCCCTTTCACAGTCACCGTGGATAAGCTCGAGGGCTGCACCACGGGCGTCAGTGCTGCCGACCGCGCTGCCACTATCCGTCATCTGGCCGACCCTGCTGCCAAGGCTGCCGACTTCGGGCGTCCCGGACACATAAATCCCCTCTACGCCCAAGACCGTGGCGTACTGCGTCGTGCGGGTCACACCGAAGCAGGTATTGACATGGCACGGTTAGCAGGCCTCCAGCCGGCTGCCGCACTCATCGAGATACTGAATCCCGACGGCACCATGGCGCGCATGCCACAGCTGATGGAAGTCGCTGAGCGCCACGGCATCAAAATCATCACCATCCGTGACCTCATCGCCTATCGGTTGGAGCGCGAGAAGATGGTGGAAGCCGCTCCCGAAGTGGACCTGCCCACTGTCTATGGTCACTTCCGCGACATCACCTTCCGCCAGCTGTCCAACGGCCTGGAGCACGTGGCACTCATCAAGGGAGAGTGGACGGAGGACGAACCCGTGCTGGTGCGTGTCCACTCCAGTTGTGCCACGGGCGATATCTTCGGAAGTCAGCGTTGTGACTGCGGAGAACAGCTCCATCGTGCCATGCAGATGATCGACCAGGAAGGCAAGGGCGTGGTTCTCTACATGAACCAGGAAGGACGCGGTATAGGACTCTTCAACAAGATGAAAGCCTACAAACTCCAGGAGCAGGGCGACGACACCGTCGAAGCCAACGTCCACCTGGGCTTCCGGCCAGACGAACGTGAGTACGGCGTGGGTGCACAAATCCTGCGCCAGCTGGGAGTGCGCAAGATTCGTCTGTTGACGAACAATCCCGTCAAGCGTGTAGGACTCGAAGCCTATGGACTCGAAATCGTGGAGAACGTGCCCATCGAGGTCAAACCTAACCCCTACAATGAACGCTATCTGATGACCAAGAAGGAGCGCATGGGCCACACACTTCATTTCAATAAATGAAGCGGAAAACGCGAGAAAAGCGAGCGTGCGCGATAGAAAAACGTCAAAAAACAGCTCGTTAATCTAAAACTCCCCCCTCTTCATGATGAATATTCCAATATAATTCGCTACTTTTGCACGCAGATTCTAAAATAACCCACCAATAATGAACACCCTATCCGATCGTTTGAACCGCCTCGCACCTTCCGCCACACTGGCTATGTCCCAGCGCAGCGGTGAGCTGAAAGCTCAGGGCGTGGACGTTATTAACATGAGTGTCGGCGAACCCGACTTCAACACTCCCGACCACATCAAGGCTGCCGCTATCCAGGCTGTGGAAGACAACTGGTCGCGCTACTCTCCTGTTCCAGGTTATCCCTCGCTGAAGCAGGCTATCGTCAATAAGCTCAAGAATGAGAATGACCTCGACTACGCACCTTCGCAGATTCTCTGTTCCAATGGTGCCAAGCAGAGTGTCTGCAACGCCATCATGGCACTGGTCAACGCCGGCGATGAGGTCATCATCCCCGCTCCCTACTGGGTCAGCTACCCTCAGATGGTGCTGCTGGCAGAAGGCACTCCCGTCTATATCGAAGCCCCCATCGAGCAGGACTTCAAAATCACGCCTCAGCAGCTGGAGGCTGCTATTACTCCCCGCACGCGTGCTTTCATCCTCTGCTCCCCCTCCAACCCCACAGGATCTGTCTATTCCAAGGACGAGCTTCAGGCTCTTGCTGAGGTCCTTGCCCGCCACGAGCGCATCATTGTCCTCGCCGATGAGATCTACGAACACATTAATTACGTGGGTAAGCACGAGTCCATCGCCCAGTTCCCCGAAATCCGCGACCGTGTGGTCATCATCAACGGCGTTTCCAAGGCGTATGCCATGACCGGTTGGCGTATTGGTTTCATCGCAGCTCCCGAATGGGTGGTCAAGGGTTGCAATAAGCTCCAGGGTCAATATACCAGCGGACCTTGCTCCGTCAGTCAGAAAGCTGCCGAAGCTGCCTACACGGGTCCCCAGCAATGCGTTGAAGAGATGCGTCAGGCTTTTGAACGCCGTAAAAACCTCATTGTGCGACTGGCCAAAGATATTCCTGGATTGGAAGTCAACGATCCGCAGGGTGCTTTCTATCTCTTCCCCAAGTGCAGCAGCTACTTCGGCAAGGCTGACGGCGACCGCGTCATCTGTACCAGTACTGATCTGGCTATGTATCTGCTCGAGGTGGGACACGTCGCCACCGTCGGCGGCGATGCCTTTGGCAGCCCTGAGTGTTTCCGCATGAGCTACGCCACCAGCGACGAGAACATCATCGAGGCAATGCGCCGCATCAAGGAGACGCTGGCTCGACTGAAATAATTCCCCTTCCTTTTACCCTCATTCACTCACCCCATAACCCTATCCTAAAATGAACAACAAACAGATAAAGACAGCCCTCATCTCCGTATTCCACAAGGACGGACTCGAGGAACTCCTCCAGCAATTGAGCGCCAACGGCGTCAAATTCCTCTCCACTGGCGGCACGCAGGCATTCATCGAGAGCCTGGGCTACGAGTGCCAGAAAGTGGAGGACGTCACCACCTATCCCAGCATCCTGGGCGGGCGCGTGAAGACCCTGCACCCCAAAATCTTCGGAGGTATCCTCGGCCGCCGCGAACTTCAGGGCGACCAGCAGCAGATGGCCGAGTACGACATTCCCGAGATTGATCTCGTGGTTGTGGACCTCTATCCTTTCGAGCAGACCGTGGCCAGCGGAGCCAGCGATGCAGACATCATCGAGAAAATCGACATCGGCGGCATCTCCCTCATCCGTGCCGGCGCTAAGAACTTCAACGACGTCGTCATCATTCCCTCCAAGGACCAGTACGCACAGCTCGTGGATATCCTAAAGGCACAGGGCGCTGTGACCACCCTCGAGCAGCGCCGCCAGTTTGCCACTGCCGCCTTTGGCGTCAGCAGCCACTATGACACCGCCATCCACGCCTGGTTCAGCACCAAATGAATAATGAAGAGTGAGTTTCCCCGTTCATGAATCATTTTCAGCAGCCGAAGTAAAGTTAATTCTACACACACACTTTTATATTTTCACTCTTCACATTCACTATGGGATTATTCTCCTTCACTAAAGAAATAGCCATGGACCTCGGCACCGCCAACACCATCATCATCGCTGATGGCAAGGTGGTGGTCGATGAGCCGTCCGTGGTAGCCCTCGACCGCCACACAGAGAAGATGATCGCTGTGGGCGAGAAGGCAAAACTCATGCATGAGAAGGTTCACGCCGACATCCGAACCATCCGTCCTCTGCGCGATGGCGTCATCGCAGACTTCAATGCCTGCGAGCAGATGATGCGCGGACTCATCAAGATGGTGCACACCGGCTCCCGCTTCTTCACTCCCTCTCTGCGCATGGTCATCGGCGTTCCCTCCGGCAGCACCGAGGTGGAACTGCGTGCTGTGCGCGACTCCGCTGAGCATGCAGGTGCCCGCGAGGCATACCTCATTTACGAACCCATGGCAGCAGCCATCGGCGTGGGACTCGATGTCCTGGCACCCGAGGGCAATATGATTGTTGACATCGGCGGCGGAAGCACCGAGATTGCCGTCATCTCCCTCGGAGGCATCGTAGCAGACCAGAGCCTCCGTATCGCCGGTGACGAACTGACGCGCGACATCCAGGAGTACATGAGTCGTCAGCACAACGTCAAGGTCAGCGAACGCATGGCCGAGCGCATCAAGATCAATGTCGGTTCCGCACTCACCGAGTTAGGCGACCAGGCCCCCGAGGATTATGTCGTCCATGGTCCTAACCGCATCACCGCGCTGCCCATGGAGGTGCCTGTCTGTTATCAGGAAATCGCCCACTGCATCGAGAAAACCATCTCAAAGATTGAGACCGCTGTGCTCGCGGCACTCGAAGAGACTCCCCCTGAACTCTATGCCGACATCGTCAAGAACGGCATCTACCTTACGGGAGGTGGAGCGTTGCTGCGTGGACTCGACAAGCGACTGACCGATAAGATTAACATCCCATTCCACATCGCCGAGGATCCTCTCCACAGCGTGGCTCTCGGAACCGGAGTTGCGCTGAAGAACCTCCACAAGTTCCACTTCTTCAAATAAATCTTTCGGTACGTTTCTTCTTTGACGTCTGAAGTCTCATGCTGATATTGCCCTGCTCCCTTCCCAGTGTGGCGTGGAGCAGGGTCCATCTGGCACCTCTCTTCAGAACTTGATCTCCACGCAAGATGCGAAGTCTGCTTGAAATCCTTGCCAAATACTATCACTGGCTGATATTCATAATGCTGGAAGTTGTGAGCTTCGTGCTCCTCTTCCAGTTCAATCACTATCAGAGCAGCGTATGGCTGACGACGGCGAATGTCGTTGTCGGCCGCATTGATGCGTGGGAGCGTAGCCTCCTGAACTACATGACCCTTGGTCAGGTCAACCAGCAACTCACTCGCCGCAACCTCTATCTCGAACAGAACAACGAGGCACTCACCCGCCAGCTCATGCAGCTCACACACGACAGCACCCGCACCGAGCTCCTCCAGGCCCAGCGCCTCCAGGGAGTGGACCTCCTGCCTGCCGAGGTGGTAACTAACAGCGTGCTGCGCAAGAACAACTGGATGACCGTCTCCGCCGGAGCTCTCGATGGCGTGCAGCCGGAGATGGGTGTCGTTTGTGGAACTGGCATTGTGGGCATCGTGCTCATCACTTCCGACCACTATTCCATTGTCACCCCCCTGCTCAATGGCAACTCCAGCATCAGCTGCCGCCTGCGCGGTTCTTCATACATCGGGTTCCTGCGCTGGGACGGCCGCAGTCCCCTCTACTGTATTCTTGACGACATCCCTCGCCACGCCCGTTTCAAGATCGGCGACATCGTGGAAACCAGCGGCCATGGTAGCACCTTCCCCGCCGGACTCTTCGTCGGACGAGTCAGTGCCATAGAGAACAGTGATGACGGTCTCAGCTACCGCCTGCGCGTCCATCTGGGCATGGATTTCTCCCGCATGCAGCACGTCAGCATCGTGCGCCAGACTTTTCAGCAGGAACTGCGTGACCTCGGAGCCAAAGCCGACTCACTAAATAACGAAGAACAATGATAATCCGCTTCCTACAACGACTGCTATGGATGCTGGCACTCGTAGCTATGCAGATGGTGGTGTTCAACTACATCCACCTTTTCGGCTATGCTACGCCTCTGCCCTTCGTCTATCTCCTGCTGCTCTTTCCCTTGGGTACCGACAGGTGGAGCATCTTGCTGTGGGGCTTCGTCTGCGGACTGCTCTGCGACATCACCTCGCTCTCCCTCGGCGTGGGCATGGCAGCAATGACCCTCGTCGCCTTCATCCAGCCGCCTCTGCTGCAGCTCATGATTCCCAAGGACGCGGTGGAGGACATGCAGCCAGGCTACGACACCATGGGCTTCTGGGGCTATTTCCGCTACGCCCTCCTGCTCACCTTCATTTTCGTCATCGCCTACTTCCTGTTCCAAGTCTTCAACTTCTTCCACCCTCTGGACTTCCTCATTTCCATGCTTTCCAGCTTTGTACTTACCTTCTTCTTCTGCCTCACCTTCGAAGCAATCCGCTATAAACTCTCAACCCAGAGATAACTTTAGCTTCGCATACTTTTATCGCGCTTCGGCAATTCAGGCAAGCTTGATTGCCCTCGCAGTCCAGAATACTCTCTTATCTCAACACTCAACTTCCTCTCAACGTGGCTGACTATTCATTAAACAATCGCAAGTACGTCTTGGGCGCTTCCGTGGCGCTCATCATCGTCATATACCTGATTCGTCTGTTCACGTTGCAACTCATGTCAGATATCTACAAGGACCGCGCGGACTCCAACGCCTTCATGCGGCGCATCCAGTTTCCGGCCCGTGGATCTATCTCCGACCGCAACGGCAAACTCCTTGTCTTCAATCAACCCGCCTACGACATCATGGTCGTCATGCGGGAGCAGGAAGGCGTGGACACCCTCAGCTTGTGCCAGAGTCTCGGTATCACCCCTGAATGGTATGTCCAGAGGATGAAAGAGATTCGCGCCATGAAAGGCTACTCACCGCTCACCCAGCAGCTCTTCATGAGCCAGCTCTCTGCGCAGGAGTCCAGTGACTTCCAAGAGAAACACTCCCTCTACCACGGATTTTCCATTCAGAAACGCAGCATCCGAGAGTACACCGGACCCTGGGCTGCTCACCTGCTTGGAGACGTCGGCGAGGTCTCGCCCTCCGACATCGAGGCCGATGACTACTACCGCTCCGGAGATTACATCGGCAAGCAGGGCGTGGAGCGTAGCTACGAGCGCCAACTACGCGGCATCAAGGGGTCCGAGATCCTGCTTCGCGACGTCCACGGACGTATCAAGGGCAAGTACCAGAACGGCCGCTACGACGTCATGCCCATACCTGGCAAGAACCTCACACTCAGCATCGACCTCGAGCTCCAGAAACTCGGCGAGCGACTGATGCAGGGAAAGCTCGGTGCCATCGTTGCCATAGAACCCGCCACCGGAGAGATCCTCGCCATGGTCACATCGCCCACCTTCGACCCCCGCGAGATGACTGGTCGCCAGCGCGGACAGCACTTCGCAGCACTCGCCCGCGCACCCCACACACCCCTGCTCAACCGTGCCATCCAAGGCACCTATCCCCCAGGAAGCACCTTTAAGACCTCCCAAGCGCTCACCTTCCTGCAGGAAGGCGTCATCACCAAGGATACGCGCTACCCTTGTGTCCACGGATTCCACTTCGGAGGACTCAAGGTCGGATGCCACGGCCACCCCTCGCCGCTTGACCTCATTCCCTCCATCGCCACGTCCTGCAATGGATATTTCTGCTGGGGACTCCACGCCATGCTTGACAACCGTTCCAAGTACCCCTCTGTCCAGGACGCGATGTCCAAGTGGCGTGACTACATGGTTTCCATGGGCTTCGGCTACCCTCTCGGCGTAGATCTCCCTGGCGAGAAGCGAGGACTCATCCCCAACGCCGAGTTCTATAACTCCAAACTCCATGACAGGAACAACGTCCCGCGCTGGAACGGACTCAGCGTCATCAGCATATCCATCGGGCAGGGCGAGGTCACACTCACACCCCTGCAAATCTGCAACCTTGCCGCCACCATCGCTAACCGCGGTTGGTTCATCACGCCCCATGTCGTCCACGCTATCCAAGATGGCGAACTTGACTCCATCTACTACAAAAGACGCTACACCGACGTTTCGCCCGTGCACTACGCCACCGTTGTCCAGGGCATGGAGCGTGCAGTACTCGGCGGCACCTGTCGCTCTGCCTACACCCCCAACTATGTCACCTGCGGCAAGACAGGCACGGCCCAGAACCTCGGTCACGATCACTCCGTATTCATGGGATTCGCCCCCAAGGACAACCCCAAGATTGCCGTTGCGGTCTATGTGGAGAATGGCGGTTGGGGCGCCACCTTCGGAGTGCCGTTCGGTGCACTGATGATGGAACAATACCTCATGGGGCACCTTTCCGAGGCAAGCGAACGCAAGGCTGAGACGCTCATCAACAAGCAGATTCTCTATGGCCCACAGAAACCTCGCTCCGTCCCCAAGGACTGATTACCACCTCTTTTTTCATTCACTATAAATCCTTCATCACACCTTGGAACCGAAAAAGAACACTATCGCCAGCCTCGATTGGATGACCATCTTCATCTATGTCGCCTTGCTTGCCCTTGGATGGACCAGTATCTGTGGTGCTTGCTACGAGTATGGCGAGCCTCAGGACTTCCTCTCGCTGGCTTCCTTCAGCACTCGCACGGGTATGCAGCTCGTGTGGATAGGCAGTTCCTTGATACTCGGTGCACTGATACTCATGCTGGACGACCGCATCTACGACACCTTCTCGTATCTTATCTACGCCGTTATGCTGCTGCTGTTGCTGGCTACGCCTTTCCTTGCGCACAATATCAAGGGTTCCATGTCCTGGATTAAGATAGGCCCCTTCAGCATCCAGCCAGCCGAGTTTGCTAAGTTTGCCACGTCACTGGCTTTGGCCAAATTCATGAGTAGCTATGGTTTCCGTCTTCAGGGCTCGTGGCGCAACCTTTTCGTCTGCATCGCCCTGTTGATGGTGCCTATGGTACTTATTGTACTCCAGAAGGAGACAGGTAGCGCCCTCGTTTACCTCAGCTTCTTCCTCATGCTCTACCGCGAGGGTATGCCCGGCAGCGTCCTCTTCACCGGTATCGCCGCCGTGGCCTACATCGTCGTCGGACTCCGCTTTAGCGAGATCTACCTCCTGGGTTCCTGGTTCACCCTTGGCGATGCCCTCGTGCTGCTGATGGTTGGCGCCTTCGTCGCCGGGCTCTCCTTCGTCTATTGCCGCCCGGCAGCTCTCCTTGCTGACTCGGCTGCCAGCCATCAGGGCAATCTTCATGCCCTACGCCAGAAACGCTACTTCTACATCGCCCTCTTCGCTGTCGCCTCCCTCGCCGTACACCTCTCCGCCAGTGCCATCGTGGACCACATGCCACCCCATCAGCAGAAACGCATACAAGTCCTGCTCGGATTGCGCGACGACCCCAACGGCGTGGGCTACAACCAGATTCAGGCCAAGATAGCTATCGGCTCGGGCGGTCTCGCCGGCAAGGGATTCCTCAACGGCACCCAGACCAAGCTCAAGTACGTTCCCGAGCAGGAGACAGACTTCATCTTCTGCACCGTAGGCGAGGAACAGGGTTTCATAGGTTCCGCAGCCGTCCTCGTTCTCTTCCTTGTACTGCTTTGGAGGCTCATCTATCTCTCCGAGCGCCAGCCCACAGTCTTCGGACGAGTCTATGGCTACTGTGTATTCTCTATCTTCGCCTTCCACGTTATCATTAATGTCGGTATGGTGCTCGGCCTGATGCCCGTCATAGGCATACCCCTTCCCTTCTTCAGCTATGGAGGCAGTTCCCTTTGGGGTTTCACTCTTCTTCTCTTCATTTTCCTTCGCATCGATGTTGGGCGCGTGCGTCTGCAGCGCTAACCCGCACAGCACCTATAAATGAGGGAGGGCGCGCCTCACGGCGCACCCTCCCCACTCTTCAAACTTAAATCGGTTATGACTTACTTTATCATAACCTTTTTACCGCTGATGATATATGTGCCTCGCGGCAGGTTTTCGATATCATTAAACTTGACGTTACCCTTTATTTTTTTGCCGTCTATAGTGTAGACGTTCACATAAGCAGCATTTACGATGCTCTTGATACCATCCGTGATTGACAGGGTATACTGGATGTCATGGGCTGGCATGGTCTCGAACTTTTCTCCCATCCACTCATACGTGTAGCGTTCTGGATCTTCCACCTCATATTCGCGCAGCACCACGGCTGTGCCGAACGTGACTTCCTCTTCTGCATATACCTCTTCGCCGATGTAGTAGCGAATCACATATACATTGGCTTCGAATGTAGCCGTGATAGTGACATCGGCGGCAGGCATTGTGGCGGGAATCTCGCTCCAGCCCATGAAGGTATAACCTTCCTGCTCGGGATCGTCCACTGCAGGAATCTTATCTCCGTATTTCACGTTGAAGGTCATGTACTCTGCGTCGCCCACCATATAAGTGACCTTATAGCTGTTGACGGTGTACTGAGCTTCGATGGTTATGTCGTTGGCGGGAACGGTCTGCGGCATTTCGCCCCATCCGCCGAAGGTGTAACCTTCCTTGGTGGGATTCTCTGGAGCTACGATAGCAGATTGGTACTCCTGCTTCTTCTCCGAAATGACCTCTCCAGCGAAGACGAACTTCACGGTGTACTGGTTGATGGTGTATTCTCCGTAATAAGTCAGGCTATGGTCGGGCATGGTCGTAGGCACGCTGCCCCATCCTCCAAAGGAATAACCCACCTTTTCGGGAATTTCAGGCAGACCAATAACTTCACCTTCTTTAAGGTACTGGATTAACCATAGCTCACCTTCCAGATAGTAGGTCAGTTGGTATTTGCCATCGTTTCCACCTTCTCGCTGAGCTTCGAGCTGCTCTGCCAATTTGGCAACGATGGCGTCCACGGCGACCTTGTTCTCGTCAAGGCTCTTAGTCTCGTCGAAGGTCGTGGCGTCGATAGCGTTCTTCGCCTGTTGGATGAGTTCCTGGCAGACCTCGCTGTCGCCTTCCTTGGCCAGCGCGTCCGCCGCATTTTCTTGCTGCGTTTTGTAAGCTTCAAATGCCGCCTTGTCTGCAGCAAGCTTATCAGCAGCTTCCTTCTCTGCCTGTGCCTGCTCGGCAGCAACCACGATGTCCACGATATCATCTATAGTGGGAACATTCTCGTTGGCACTCTCTGCCGTCAGCTGAACGTTCTCGTTAGCAGCTTCGAGGGCCGTGCGAGCGTCATCCACTTTTGCTTGTTCAACGGCCAGTTGAGCCAGATAGTCATCCTTCACGTCGGAGGCGTTCTCCTCGATAGCTTCTATGGCATCGGCAATAGTCTGATCGAGCGCATCGAGTTCAGCCTTCAGGGTGGCATAAGCCTCATCATTGACCTTATTGGCCACAATTGTGAAGTTCACAGTCACCGTACCGGTGAAGTTGCTGGCGTCGTTGGCCTTCACGGTCACCGTGTAGATGCCCTTGTCTTTGCCCGTATTGTCGCTAACTGTGTAATCGGCTGCAGGGACGACAATTTCTCCAGCCTTGACCTCTGCCACCTCGGCCGTCTGCACCTGGTTGTTGTAAACCAGTTCTGCTACACTCAGGGTAGCAGCCGAAAGGGCTGCCTTGGCGATGGAGACAGAGACAGGGGCGTAGGTAGCCTCTGTGCCGAGCACCTGGTCAGCGCCAGCCACCACCTTATAATATACAGTATAGTCGCCGGCATCTTTTGCAGTCGGGATGTCAGCGGTGAAGTTTGTGTTGTCCAGTGAATAGACCAGCGAACCGCTGCCCGAGACAGAGCCTGCGGCCACCAGTGCCTGCGCGGCACCATTGTAAGTCAGCGTCTTCGCGGTGGGAGCTGACTTCAGTGCAGCCACAGCCTGCACATCCATAGCAATACCCTGGATTTCTAAGCGATGTGAAGCTGTCGTGGTACCCACGATACCAGAAAGTGCCACCTGGCCATTGGCCACGAAGTCCTCATTGGCCGTCAGCTTGATATTCATCAGAGTACCCACCTTGCCCGTGAGCCCAGTCCCGATGATACTGCCGGTCGAAGCAGAGTAGCTGGGAGCTGCTGTTGCGAGGTCTCCCTTCTCCACCTGAGCCACGATACCGGCAGGCAGCACCAGCTTGGCCTGATAGAGGGACATCTGCAGTTCGCTGTTCAGCAGCACGCTGATATTCTCAGTCTGGCCAGGAGCCAACGTCAGAGGTCCTGCCACACTGTAGGAAACGACGGGACTGGCCACCACGTGGATATCCAGCGACAAATCATCCATGGGATGGCGTGTGGCTGTAGCATCCGTAGCAACGATACCCGTCACCTGCAGGGTTGCATCACCGGCGAAGCCCTCAGCAGCCCTCAGCTTCACCTTGAAGATGGAGCCACTGTTCCCTGAGATGGCTCCCATGGAAATGATGCGGCCATTGTTATAGTTCCAGCCCGTGAGGCGGTCGGTCTTCTCCACAGAGGTAATCTCAATGCCAGCGGAGGGCACCAGACGGGCCTGCAGCCCGGAGAGGGAAAGCGTGTTGATCAGCTGTATCTCCACCTCCTGGTCAGCGGTAGCATTGGGCAGGATGGTCAGCGCGGTAGCACCCACGAAGGAGCACGTCACCGTGCCGCTGGGATCTGAGGGATCAGGATCAGCGCCGCCACTGCCACCGGCACCATTCGTCACTTTGGTGGGGGCCACCGTGATGTCTACCAGTGCTTTGCGAGGGCCGTACTGCATCTCCGAGAAGGTGATTTGGCTCGATGCTGCCAAGTCGTCTGTGGCTTTCACATCGAACGAGAATCTGCAGACCTGCCGGCAAATTGATGTAACCATTAATCTGGCCTATAGTGGTCTCATCGGTATCCAGGTTCAGGGAAATCTTCTTGGTCTCACCGGGGCTGATGCTGAAATCGCTGATGTAGATTTTCGTAGCACCAGCGGCAGTCCCGACAACAGCCACTAACATCATCGCCAGCATGGCGAGCTGCTTGGAGAACCTGTCTTTGAGAAGTTTGAATCTGCTCATTGTTGTTTTCACGAATAAAGTGTTTTCGTTATATTTTAAGTAAATATGCGTGCGCACCCCGGAAGGGGATGCACACGCACCTTAAAGATTACTTCACGAGAACCTTGCGCACCTGGCCATCGGCATTGCGCACAACGTTGACACCCTTCTGAGCGCTCTGCAGCTTGCGGCCGCTGAGGTCGTAGCGGGCAGCACCGTTGTTCTGGTCAGCCATGGCGTTGATACCGGTTGCCACGTTGATTTCGAAAGCCACGGAGGTAGCACCGAGGGTAGCGAAGGTAATATGGTTGAACTGAGCACTGCCCTTCACATCCACGGTCAGCACCTGACTCTTGGCCAGTACGTCGTTGTTCGCGAAGCCGAGGACTCGCATACCCTTGGCGGTTTGCTTGGTCATCAGTTTGGCGTCGTCGGAGTTGACAGCAAGCACCTCGCCTGCAATCTGCATCTGGAAGGCAGCGAACTCACGGCTGTCGTCGAGGCTGATGACATAGCGGGTCACTCCATTGCCGAGGTTGGTGGCAGCGGCGGCGAGCGTGCCGGCTACCGCGTTCCGTGCACGGATAGCGCTGGGCAGCGAACCATCAACATTCAGACCGAGGGTGAGGTTCATCAGAGCCTGTGCATCGGCTACATCGATGAAACCGTCGCCGTTCACATCGTACTTCTCATACTTCTCGTAGGTCTCGGGATCCTCAGAGAGGATGGCATCCCAAATCTCATCGTTCTCGAGCAGTTCGTCTACGAATTCGTCGAAGTCATCGAAGTCAATCACACCGGAGTTGTCCAGGTCGCCCGGCACATTCTGCTGAGCAGTTGTTGCGGCTGCGATGATGGCGTCAATCTCCTCGACCGTGATGGATTCGATGTTCTGACTCGACGAAGTCAGTACGTTCTGGCGGGCATCGAGGTCAGCACGGGCAGCATCCACCTTGGCCTGCAAAACGTCTAACTGAGCATTGTATTCGTCGGCAATCAGGGCGTTCTGCGGCTCGTCCAGAATGGCTTTGGCCTCAGCAATAGCCTCGTCCAGAGCATCGAGTTCTGCCTTCAGTTCCTGATAGATAACCTGACTGTCGGCCACGCGCTGAGCGGCGAGGTCGTCATCCAGTTGAGCAACGAGGTCTTCCATAGCAGCCTTGTTACCATCCAGCGACAGGTCTACATCGAATGCCAGAGCGTCGATAGCAGCCTTGGCATCGACTATCAGCTGCTGGCTGGCAGCACTGTCTTCGCTCTTAGCCAGTGCCTCGGCAGCGGTCTTCTGGGAACTCTTGTAAGCCTCGAAGGCAGCCTTGTCGGCAACCAACTGTGCGGCAGCGTCCTCGGCAGCGGCATCAATGGCAGCCAGGGCGGTGTCGAAGTCGTCAATGGCAGCGGCGTAGACATCAGCATTAGCCACGAAAGCGGCATCAGCATCCATCTCGGCCTTCTTGCTGGCAGCGTCAGCTTTCAAGTCATCCAGCTGGCTGTTCAGTGCTTCGAAGTCGGAGGTGTAGAGTTCGCCCTCCACCTCTTCGGTGGCAAAGGCATCCAGACGTGCAGCCAGTTCAGTGTAAGTTGCCTGGCTGGCAGCTGCTGCCTCCAGAATCGTGGGCAGTGCATCGGTGATAGCATCGGTGTCGATGGAGCTGTCTGCGGTGAGCGAACCTGCGGTATACTGAGCCTTCACGTCAGCGAAAATGGCGTCGATAGCAGCCTGCTGAGCAGCAATCTGTGCATCGTAGGTGACCTGCACGCAGTCAGCGTAGTCAGCAATCACATCGCTTGCAGCGTTGATGGCGGCCTGCACTTCAGCAATCTGCTCGTTCAGGGCATTGTTGGCAACTTCGTTCTCAGCGCTGGCATCCAGAGCTGCGATTTCAGCGGCGATAGCAGCCTTCTCGGCATCGATGTTGCTCGTGGCGTCGAGGTTGCCGGCAGCATAGCTCTCGTCATTGTTGTCGGTCAGGACATCAATTTCGTCCTGAATAGCCTGCAGATTGTCTGCGAACAGGTCGACGACGGTGGCATATACAGCGCCGGCAGCGAACTTAGCCTTCAGGGCATCCTGCTGGGTCTGTAGGGCTGCAATGTCGGCTTTGATGGCTTCGTTGGCAGCTTCGTTAGCAGCTTCGGCGGCATCGGCGGCAGCCTGCACGGCAGTGATGGCATCTGTCACGGTGGCCTTCTGAGCAGCCACAAATGCAGCCGTCAGTCCGTCGGGAATATAGGCATCGCGTGTTTCATATTTGTTTTCTACAGCTTCCTGGGCTGCGGCAATCAGCGCCTGAATCTCGGTCAGGTTCTCCTGGAAATGATCCTTCACGTGCAGCGCATTGACGGCTTCGGTGAGGGCTGCGAGCTGAGCAGTCAGCTCGGGCACTGTCACCTCGATGAACGGAGTCAGGAAGTCTGTCCACTGAGCCTCGGCATAGTCTGCTTCGGTCTTGAGGTTGGCGATGTCGGTGTCGATGGCCTCACTGCCGAAGTCCACCAAGGTCGTGGTGCTGTTGAGCTCATTGTTCAGGTGGGCAGCCGTGAAGTTGGTCTTCATCTGGTCAATCGAAGTATAGATGTCCTCAATGCGAACGGCATATTCGCCGATGACATCAGCGTCGTTGGCGCTGATTTCTTCAATCTTCTTCTGGGAGGCAGTCTTGTACTCGTTCCAGTAGTTCAGGAGCGTGTTGTAGCGGGCGTCGTTCTGAGCCAGCAGGGCATCATACTTCTTTTCGGCATCATCGAGCACTTTCGCGATACTGGCCTTGATGGCTTCGTTCTCTTCGAACTTCAAATTGCCTGCCAGCACTATTGCCTCCGCATCCAGCGCATCGACCTTTTCTGAAATCACATTGAGTTGTGCGGTGAAGGTTTCTACGACCTCCTCCATATCATACCCGTTGATTTCGTTCTGGGCATCCTCGACATCTTTCTTCAGCTGCTTGATCTGCTCGGTAATGGTTGCCAGCGCAGCCTCCTCGGCAGCCTTCATGTCCTTGAGGTCACCGGCCAGTGGCGCCACGATAGCATCCACGGCCGCCTTGTTCTCCTCCAGGGTCTTTCCCTCGTCGTATCCGAGGGCTTCAATAGCGGCAGCAGCATTGTTGACCAGTTCCTCGCACTTCTTGCTGTCGCCCTCCTGAAGCAGAGCCACCACGGCAGCACTCTGTGTTTCCTTGTAGGCCTCGAACTCAGCCTTCAAGTCTTTTGCCAGAGATGCTTTAATGGTGATGACGTCTTCCAGACGATACGCTCTGGCTGAGGGGGTACCGACTACGAAGTTCTTGAGTACTATTTCGGATTCTCCTGTCAGGGTCTCATCAGCCTTCAAAGTGATTGTGAAGAAGGTTCCTTCTTCGCCGTTGAACTTGGCATTCGTGGGAGAAGAAAGAGTGAATTTGCCCGATGAGGGGAAATAGTTGAAAGATGCACTCGCGGGAATACGGCTGGTATAGCCAAAGTATTCATCCTCTTCATCTTGAACGATACTAATGCCTTCAGGAAGCGAGATGACGCCCTGCATAGATACCAATGCAGCGTCATTGCTCATGCTGATGGCAATCGTCTTTGTTTCGCCTTTGGTGAATATGACTTCATCCTGGTCAGCGGAGAAAGACACCTCGATTTTAGCGGGGATATCGATGGGACTGACCGGTGTTTCTACTACAACGGGTGCTGCTTCAGTAGTCGTAGCGGTCGTCTTGCCAAACGAGGCTGTCAGACCTTCTGACATTTCTGTCACACCGGCTTTCGTCGTTGCCTTGAAGGTGAACAGCGTGCCAGACGTACCTTTAATAGTAGAAGTAAGGTCAGAGCCGACGACGACGAATTTCACGACATTCTTGGGCAGCTGGTCTTTCTGGACGGCTCCTTCCACGGTGAACTTTCGTGTCAGGCGATCAGCATTCTTTTCCTCACTGCCTTTCACAAAGTCAAGTTCTGTCGGAAGAGTGATTTCGAACTGGAGGTCTGAGATTTGATCCGACTCCAGATTCTCCATTACAACAGCCAACGTAACCTCCACCTTGTTGCCTACAGTCTCGGACTTGATATCTCCCAGCGAGAGCTTTACTCCTGCAGAGGTAGGAATTGCGAAGGCAATCACCGCAAACAAGGAAAGCATCAACTTGCTGAAGATACTTGTGGTAAGAGTTTTCATATATCCTTTGGATTTTGAGTTCTTGTGTGAATAGTTTGAATTAGGGAAATGGGTGCATGGGGCAAACCTGAGTCCCCATGCAACCCTTCAAGATATCGGCTCGTTTCTTACTTCAGAACCTTGCGAATGGTGCCGTCGCTGCCGGTGATGATGTTGATACCGCGCTTCAGGCTGTTGACCATGCGGCCACCGAGGTCGTAGATGCGACCCATGATGCCCTGCTCGCGAGTGGAGCTGACGCCCGTGGCAATCGGACTGCTGACAGCGAAACGGGTAGCAAAGGCGTTGGCATCGGAGAAGACCACCTTCTCAATTGCCACACTGCCACCCTGGTAAGCATCGGTGCGCTTGACGTCGAGGTAGAGGACTGCGCCCTCTGTGCCGTCGAAAGCCTCGTTCTTGATGGAGCTACCAATGATGCGGATGGCACCGCTGCTGAGTTCGTTGCTGAGCAGATCGTGGTTAGCAGCACGCTCGCCCAGCGACTGACCTATGAGTTCCATACCCTCGGGCAGCACGACATCCAGCTGGAAGCCTGTATAGGCTTGGTTATTGGTGAGGTCGACTGCTATGCGCATGGTCTCGCCGTCGTTGTTCAGGACTCTCAGGGCAACAGCTTCGGCTGCTTGGGCGCCAGCCTCGATACCACGGACGGAAGCGTAGGCCTCGCCGCGACGGTCACCGTAGAGGATGACATTGACAACTGCCGAAGCGTCGACGACATCAATGTATCCATCCTGATTGACATCGTAGGAAGGATGATCCTCAGCTGTAGCGTCTTCGTTCTCGAGAGCGAACTTCAGAACCGTGCGATAGTCGGTGACATTCACTTCGCCGTCGCCGTCGACGTCGCCGAGGGTGCCGTTCCTGACCTGATCCAGCAGGGCTTCGAGGTCAGCGGCAATGCTTGTGACACTGTATTCCACAGTCACATAATCACTGCCAGACCAGGAACTATATTCGGCGTCATCCTTGAGCCAGTCATGATTCCCGAAGATGGATCCGTAGCTGGTATCATCGTTCTTTTGGTTCTGCAGGCGGGTGATGCGTGCGCTGATATCACTCTGTCTGGTCAGCATGTCAGCCCAGACGTCTGCAGCATAGTCCTTCTGGTTCTTCGTATCGGACAGGACTGCGTTGATCTCTGCATAGGTTGCATTCAGATCATTGATGAGGTACTGAATGTCGGCTGCCGCAGCGGTGGTGCGATAGGTATTCAGATTGTTCTCCCAATTGTCAAATGCGTCTTGGGTATACTGATAATAGGGCAAGTACTGGTATAGCTTTGTCTTGTTTGCTTCCCTGGTTGATTCGGCATTGCCGCTGTTCCATTCCAGGTTTTCAATATACCAGGAATATTTACTCGCTGTCCGTTCATCGTATCCTTCGAAAGCTGTCTTGAACGTTTCCGTCTGACTGTTGAGGTTGTTGAAGCGACTTACGAAATTATTATAGTTGGTTTCGTTCGTAGTGTTCCTGCCCTCATAAACGGCTCTCGTGGGATCCAGCTCGTTCGCTTCGAACAGGTCGAGTGCTACTTCGAGGTCTTCCTTGTAGTAGAGGATCTTGGAAGCGTTCTTCTCGATGAAGGCCTTCTTCTCTGCAATGAACTCCTTGAGGGCTGTCAGATCTGCGCTGTATTCAGCCACGTCTGCGAACGGGAAGTCCGTAGCAAAGTCGGTCTTGCCTTCCAGACGCTCGATGGTCGCATTCAGGCCTGCCAGCGTCTCTGCGCTGAGACCCTTGTTGGCTGCTTCACGCATGTCGGCAGACAGCTGTGCAGCATCATCACGCAGTGTCTCGAGAGCAGCACTCTCTGCAGCCACATCAGGAGTATAGAGCTGGAATTCAGACATATGACCGAAGACGTCGCCCGAATTGGTGCTCTCTATATACAAGCGGATAAACTTGTAGCCCTTCGTTAAGAATTCATCAGTGGTAATCTTCTCTCCTAGCTTTACATAAGGAGTACTCAAGGTTGTAAGCGGCACGCATTCACTCTTGGTAGCACCAGGGACATTTGTTCCATAGACGCCCCACTGGGTGACATGTCCTGTCGTGATTTTGTCACGACGAGTGAACTCCATATAAACGGTGCTGGTCGTAATGGGCTCTGCAATCTCGACCTGGAGATAATGGCTACCAACAGTCTCTTTGGCCTTGTCACCTGTCCATGCAGAGTGCCAGAAGTTATCGTCGCCTGTCACTCCGTCTAACAATGCTGTAAGACTACCTTCGGTTGCTTCTGTATACGGGCTGCTCAGCTGTGCCACATCAGTGATGAGAGCCTTACCCTCTGGAGCAAGCTTCGTGACATGGTCCTTGAAGCCGTCCACATCATCTTTGAAGGCTGTCGCTGCCTGCTCGTCGGCGGCCAGCAGCTTGTTGTACTCCGTGTTGAGCGCATTGATGATGATATCCTTCTCGTCGTCGATAGCGTCCAGCAACGCGTCCTCGATCTGCTTGTTGTAGTCCTTGAACTGTACATCGAAAGACTTGCCTCTCAGGTCATTGATGGTGTTCTGCAGGCTCTTGAAGTAGACATCGGAATCCAGCGTATAACCCTCGACGACAGCCTTGGCGGCATCAAGCACCTTCTGCAGTTCGTTGAGCTGGGTCTCGGCTGCTGCACGTTCGGCAACGTCATCTGCAAAGTTTGCAGCGAAGTCTACGCTGGCGTTGGTGACAAAGTTCTGGAGGTCAACTCTGTAGGTGAATGCTTTCTCAGCATTGTTCAGCCTGTTGTTCCGCAGCCAGTACAATGTGTTCAGGAGGTTGTCAACGGTGCTTTCGTACGATGCGTTCAGATCTTCATACGGCGATACGAACGTCAGCGCAGTCAGCTTGTTCTCTGCATTTGTGAGCTCTGTGGTGAAGTGAGCCAGCGTACTGCCCTGCTTCTCTGCTGTGAGTTCTGCATCGAAGTCTGCCAGGGCAACCACGGCATCATCGAGTGCGGGAACGTTGGAGGCATCGTAGGCGGCCTGGGCGGCCTTCACTTTGGCGACAGCACCGGCGATGGCTGCATTCTGGTCATCAACGGTCGTTGCCCAGACAGAGAGTTCTTTCCTGGCATCATTGAGCTTACCTTCGTAGGTCGCCTTCCTGCTGTTCTTCCAGAAATTGTCAATGGTGGACTGGACAGCGGCCTTGAAGGTCGTTTCGGCGTCAAGGATGGCAGTTTCGTAACCCGTGGCGGCCTTAATCTTATCGGACTTCTGGTCGAAGAAGGCGGGAGCTTTGGTCTTGGCGTACTCTTCCTCACCGGCAGCCTGCAGCTTGTCGATGTTATCGGCAATCGTGTACAGCGTGGAACTCAGGGCATCGGCAGCGGGCTTGAAAGCAGCCTGCAAGTCGTCATCCTTGATGGTCTGGTAGGGGCTCAGGATGGATGTGACGCGGTTATAAGTAGTCCGGGCGGCCTTGACGGCAGCATCGAGGGCTGCTTTCTTAGCAACATTCTCGGCCTCGATATCCGCATTATTAGCGTCTTCGATAGCGGCCTCGGCGATGCGGACTTTGCCGTCTATGGCCTTGATATCGTCCAGTTTGCCGTTGGTGGCAGACTCGCCGGCGGCAAAGCCTGTGAGCAGGTCGATGGCATCGATTTCGGTGAGGTAACCACCTAAGGTCTTCTGCAGCTCTGAGAGCTGGGTAATCTTGTCCTTGTCGTAGGCATCCGGGTTGGCCTTCACCACGGCCAGCTTGTCGCTCACCTCCTGTGCTACGGTCTTTTGGTAGACACGCAGTTCTGCCAGGGCTGTATTCTGCTCGTTGTATGCCGCAAGGTTAGTTGCGGAGTTGGTGACTGCGGCTGCAGCGTCCTTCGCCATCTGTTCCAGAACGGGCTTCTGCTCGTTGATGACAGCGGTGCCTGCATTGGTGTGGTTGTGGGCATCCACCAGCTTCTTCCAGATACCGCTGGTGGCATCGGAGCCGAGCTGCGTCTGGTATTCAGCGAGTTTGCCGAGATACAGGTCTTTGGCACCGTTCGGATTCAAGGCATCTGCATCGGTGATAGCCTTCGTAGCATCGTTGATAGCTTTCTGGGCGACAGCTACGAGCGGGAATACGGCATCATAAGCCTTGTTGTTGTCCTCAAATGCCTTCTGGTCTGCAATGGCCTTGTCCACCACATTCTGGATGTCTGTGCGGATGGTCTTATAGGCATTGAGGATTGTGGTTTTCTTGTCCACCAGTGTGGGAGTGGCTGCGCTGTATGCGTCGTCGCGGGCTTTCTTCTGGGCGGCGATGGCTGTCTCTACGGCACTCCAGTCCGGAGTGATGTCCTTGGCGTTGGCAGCGGCTTCTGCCTTCTTGGCGATTAGCAAGGCATCCACTTCTCCAGCTTCCTTATCCACATCTTTCTTCGCAGCAGCATTGTCTTCGATAGCCTTGACCTTCGTCTTCAGGGCCTTGAGGGCGTCTGCAATCTTGCCGGTCAGCTGCTCGGTGATCTTCAGCAGCTCGGCACTGGAAGCATTGTACTCACTGGCGTTGGTGTGGGGCTTGCCTTCCTCTGCCGTGATGTTCCCGGCTTCGGTATCGATGAGGCTCTTCACAGCCACGAGGTCGCTGTTGAGTGCTGCATATTGAGGTTCTGTCGTGAGCTTCCCGATACGGGTGTTGAGGTCATCATAGCCTTTTGTCCCCTGAGCTTCAGCAAGGCTGGCCTTGGCCTCTGTGAGGTTCGTATCGTAGGTGTTGATGGCCACCTGAAGGTGGTAGGCATCCGTTTCGCTGACCAGTTTGTCGGTCAGTTTCTTCAGTTCGCCGACGAAATCATACGAGACATCCACGGCAGCGAGGGCATCGTAATGGGCCTGCCCCGTCTTTGCCATCGCGGCCTCGAAAGCCTTGTTCAGCTTTTCGACCTCGCCTTCGATCGTGGTGAGCTTGTCGTTGTATCCATTGTAGTTCGAGGCATATACCTCGCTGGCTTTCACCTTGGCGATATCGTCTGTGAAGGTCTTTGCCGTCGTCTTTGCCACCTGGGCTACAATGGCGTCATAGGCTACTACGGAACCGATGGTCCAAGTTGCATAGTTCCCGATCATGTCGGCTATTTTGGACTTGGCGTCCAAGAATTCCTTCGTGGTCTTATAGGAGGTACCATTGGCCTTGTTGGCTTCGACCTTGGACTTGATGGCATCAAGTTCCTGCTGGATGTTGGCGGCATAGTCGGTGTACTTGGCAGCACCTGTGTACTTCCCGTCGGCAGACTTCTTGTCGCCGGCTGCCTTCTTGGCATCGTCCAGGCTCTTCTGCAGAGCTGCCACATCGTCGAGGTTGGCGTGGTAGTCATTGACGTTCTGGGCTCGGGTCTTGTAGTCGGCCACGGCCTTGTCTGCCTTGCTGATCAGCGCCTTGAAGGACTCTTCGGTCACGGCAGGAATGTTGGCAGCCTTGCTGTCGATGAAGGCCTTGACGGCATCCAATGCATCGGTGGCAGCCTTCTTCTCGGCAGCTGCTTCGGCTGCGTATTCAGTCTTGGAGAACGTGACGCCGTTGACATCGTCCAACTTGTTCTGATACTGCGTATTAACAGCAGTATTGTACTTGTCCTTCAGAGCCTTATTGTCCGTGACAGCCTTGGTGATGGCGGCTTCGGCATCGCTGATGGACTTGTCGAGTGCGGCTTCATCGGCAACGACGGTGCCTTCCTGATACTCGCTGGTGACAGCGTTGCTGACGGTCGTCACCTGGGTGTTCAGGGTCTGGATGTTAGCAGTAACCACACTGACCAGAGCTTCTGCAGCTGCAGGAGTAGCCTTCAGGTAGTCCTCGATCTCCTTCTTTGCCTTTGTGAAATTCCCGATGGCTGTAGCAACCTTGGCGGACAGCGTTACATAGGTGTCCTTGTTGGCCTTGGCGGCAGCGATAGCGGCATTGTAGGCGGCTACGGCTGCTGTGGCTTCAGTAGGTTCTGTAGCAAACTTGAGGTTGTTGCCAGCATAGGCATCCTCAACCAGTTTCTTGTAAGCGGCGAGCTTGGCGCTGGCTGCCGTCTTAGCGGTCAGGGCTGCCTGATAGGGCTTGATGTTGGAAGCCTTGTCTGCGGCAGAGAGGGTAGCGTCCCAGTCGTTGAAGACCTTCACGTAGCCACCCTTGCCGTCGGCACCCTCGAAGAGAACGCGCTGGGCCTCGTATTTTGCAATATAGGTAGCGTAGACTGCGTAGTTGTCCTGATGTGCCTTGATGGCTTTGTTCAAAGCAGCAACAGCGTCTGTTACAACCTTCGGGTCTTCCGTGAAGTCAAAGGTCACAGAACTGGAAGCCGCAGCGTCATCAGCAGCTTTCTTATAAGCTTCGTACTTGGTCTTGGCTGCATCATAAGCAGCCTTGGCTGCTGTATACGTCGAGTTCGCAACGACTTCCTTCAAAGCCTTGAAATCGGCCTCGGCAGCAATGAAGCTACTGACGTCTGCAAGAGCTAGAGCTGCATCATAGGCGGTCTTCTTAGCTTCCTTATTTTTGGAATCAGTAGAAAGCTTGGTGATAGCGGCTTTCTCATCAGCCAGTGCCTTTTCTGCATCATAGAGTTTGTATGCCTCATAGTCAGCATAAGTACCACTGGCAGAAATCAGCAACAGCTTGTTGACAATCTCATCGATAGCAGCCTTGTCCTCTGCCTGCGTGCTATAGGTGTAACCATCAATCGTGGTCTGCACCTTCTGTGCTTCCAAAAGAGTAGCACTGATAGCTGCCTCGAAGTCAAAGTTGAGATCGAGATCAAATCCATCGACAGCGAACGGAGTCTTGGGGTCAGTGGGTTCACTGCTGAGCTCAAGTTCGACATCCGTCTCAGAAGCAAGCGTGAACTTCACTTCTTTGTCCTTGTCAAAATCTACGGCTGCAATTTCCTCTGTCTTACCACCAATCTTGGCAATGACCTTGGTTGCAGAAGAGGAACCGGCCTTATCGACCTTAATCTTCAGGATGTAGTCACCTTTCTGAAGTTTGCCGATAGTCTGCTTCACGGCAACGCCCGAAGATACGGTGAGCTTGTTGGAGGTGAAGGTCACATCTGCAACCTTTCCCCATTCAGCTTTGGTAAAGTCATACGCATCAACCTGAACAGCGGCAGCATTAGCTGCTGTGGACATAGCAGACAGCGTAATCAGAGAGTAGATAACTTTCTTTTCCATACTCTTTTGTTTAAAGGATTAATAATATTGTTTTTTACGTTTTTTTGCCCAATTTTAGGGTTGCTTGAGGTGTAATATGCACCTACTTCGGGGCAAAAGTACGCATTTAATCCGAAATGGAGTATGGGAAGAATGTTGTTTTGGCCGAAGATATTGGGATTACTGGCCGAAACTAGCGGTTTCGGTGTACGAAGCGAAACGTGGGATAAAAGTGACTATGAGGTAAGTCTTTAATTTCAATAATTAAGGTACTCGCGCGCGTAGGAGTGACGCAGTACCCTCGGACAGGGCAAGGGCTGTCAGGCAGCTCCTTCCTCGCCCATCTGCTGCTTCAGTGCCGCCAGCAGGTTCTTCGACGCCGCAAGGTAGATGGGCGGGTTAGTGCGGAAGGCAATCTTCTGGAGCTTCATGCTGACGAGTTCCACGTGGGAAGTGTTGATCAGCAGGCTGCGCCCCAGGCGCAGGAAGGGATCGTGGATGCCCTCCCGACGCATGCCCTCCCGCACCTTCGACTCGAAGAAAGAGAGGTTGGAGAGCTCGCTCTTCACACGACCGTCCGTGAAGTGGAAGTCCGTGTAGTTGCGGCTGGCCTGTAGGTAAAGCACCTCGGAGAGGTCCACGACACGTAGCTCGTCGCGTGACTCGATGATGATTCGCATGGAGTTCATTTGTGCAGTACTTCGTTTATAGTATGAGTCATACACAAAAAGCGTGGGTCTTTTTGAAAACTTGCCGCCGTTCCAAGTTCTGAGGCTCTCGCATTGCCCAACACCAAGGAACGAACAGCGAAGAGCCCACGCAGGGACTTGGTACACCACAATCTACCCGCAAACAAACCCTTGGTGCACAAGGATCGCAGGGGAAACTGTTGGGGGTACATTCCCAACTGGACATCTACTGCTGCGTGGTTCTAATGGTGCTTCCGAGATTTGCGAGATTTCAGAACTTTCAGAACATCGCGCTTGTAAACGCCTTCTATGTATAGTCGTCCGCCGGCATTGCCACAGCCCGCCACAGGTGCAAATCATAGCCTGCCGTTTCCGACGCTCGCAAAGGTAGTTATTTTATCCGATTGGACGAAAGAAAATGTATAAAAAAAATATAAAAAGTCCAATTTTATCTACTTTTCGTTTCGTGCTTGCGCGTTTTTGCTGTTTGCCTATTGTAATTGGAAGCCTCAGAGTAAGCAGTTGGCGACTGCGTGCAACTGCCACCTTGGCCGCACGCATCCGTTGTTCCATGGCGATGGAACCATTGTTTCAAGGCGATGGAACAACGAAGAGGGGCGGATGAATGCCGGACGTGTGTCGGACAAATTGTCTTACGTGTAAAAGTTGTATTTTTACAACACCTTTACACCTTGAGGGGTAGATGGTTGGTATATAGGTAATTGCAAGGTGTAATTAGGGTGTAATTGATGGTGCAATGGTGTAGTTTGAGTGTAAGCGTGTCCGCTTTGACGCCTTGCAGCTCTTCTAATAAGGCCTTATCTTTGCAGACTCATTTATCTAAGATTATGCAAATATGGAAAGACTGACAT
>ONJJ01000048.1 GCA_900318115.1 uncultured Prevotellaceae bacterium
CTGTTGTGCAAGAAATATGTACAATAAAATGAATTTTGTCGCTTTGCAAGCAAAATCCCACTAAACCCTATAGGTTGCGGATTTGAGGTTCATCTCCTTGGGTGCCTTTGCGCAGGTCGCTGTGAAAGGTAACGTAAAGGACGATACCGGCGAACCTGTCTTTGGAGCTACCGTCCGCGTGGTCGGTCAGCAAGGTGGCACCTCGACGGATTTCGACGGTAATTTCTCTATCTCGGCGCCCCAGGGCAGCCAAATCTCCATCTCGTTCATGGGCTTCAAGACCGTGACCTTGCCCGTCCGTCCCACCATCAACGTCACTTTGGAAGAGGACGCTAAGGTGCTGGAGGACGTGGTCGTCATCGGTTACGGTACGGCCAAGAAGACGGACCTGACAGGTTCCGTCGTGGCCCTGAAGCCCGAGACCAAGAACAAGGGTGTCATCGTCAACGCGCAGGACATGTTGCAGGGCAAGGTGGCCGGTGTCAGCATCACCAGCGACGGCGGTGCTCCTGGCGGCTACGCCAACGTCCGCATCCGTGGTGCAGCTTCTCTCGAAGCCAGCAGCAATCCTCTCTACGTCATCGACGGAGTCATCATGGATGACAAGGGACTGACGGGCGTCAGCAATCCCCTGGCACTGGTGAACCCGAATGACATCGAGAGTTTCAATGTCCTGAAGGACGCATCCGCCACCGCCATCTATGGTAGCCGCGGTTCGAATGGCGTCATCATCATCACCACCAAGAAAGGCCGCAAGGGCATGAAGACTCAGGTCAGCTACAATGGTAGCGTGACGATGAGCATGCGTCAGAAGAGCCTGGAGGTCATGGATGGTAATCAGTACCGCAACTTCATCACGAATCAGTTCGGAGCCGGCAGTGCTGAGGTCGGTCTGCTCGGTACCGCAAACACCGACTGGCAGAAGGAAATCTATCGCACGGCAGTCAGCCACGACCACAACGTCAGCGTGCAGGGTGCCGCCGGTTTCCTGCCCTACCGCGTCAGCGTGGGCTACACCAACCAGCAGGGTATCCTGAAGAACTCAGACTTCCAGCGCTTCACGGGTGCCATCAACCTGAACCCCTCATTCCTCGATGACCACCTCACCCTTAACCTCTCGGCCAAGGGCATGTACACCAAGTCCAAGGATCCTAACCGCGGGGCCATCGGCGATGCCATCGTCATGGATCCCACGAAGCCTGTCTACGACAATAGCGAACCGAACTTCGGAGGCTACTACGAATGGTCGGAGGCCAAGAACTTTGACGACCCGAATTGGACAACCGGCATCCTGAGCAATGCCACCAATAACCCCGTGGCCGAGCTGATGCTGCGCGACAACTACAACACCGCGCGCTCCTTCATCGGCAATGCCGAGATTGTCTACAAGGTCCATGGTCTGGAGTCCCTCAGCGGCCACGTCAACCTCAGTGGTGACTTCTCCTGGGGCAAGTATCACAACGAGATTTCTCCCAACAATCCCACCAACTTCTACTACGGATGGTACGGCGACAGTGAGATGAAACGCAGAAACACCTCCTTGAATGCTTACCTCCAGTACGCCGAGACCTTCAATGAGATCCACAGCCTCGATGTCATGGCGGGCTATGAATGGCAGCACTACTGGTATCAGACCGACCAGCACGAGTATGGCCAGTACCGCAGCACCAACAATACGAACGCTGGCCAGAAGTACAATCCCCTGGATGTCATCCACAAATCCGAGCACTATCTGGTGAGCTTCTTCGGCCGTGTCAACTACACGTTGCTGAACAAGTTCCTCTTCACCGCCACCCTTCGTGACGATGGCTCCAGCCGCTTCAAGGATCACTGGGCACTCTTCCCCTCCGCAGCTTTTGCATGGAAACTCAGTGAGGAACCGCTGGTCAAGCGTCTGGAATATGTCAGCGAAGCCAAGTTGCGACTCGGCTGGGGTATCACAGGTCAGCAGGAAGTTAACTCGGACTATGGCTACATCCCCACTTATACCGCCAACGAGGGCACAGCATCGTTCTACCCCATCGGCGGCGCAACCTCCACCATCTTCCGTCCAGAAGCCTACAATCCTGATCTGAAGTGGGAGCAGACGACGACTTATAACATCGGACTCGACCTGGGCTACTTCAAGAACCGCTTGAACTTCAGCCTTGACCTCTATCTGCGCAACACCAAGGATTTGCTCTCCCGCGTGCCCGTCGCTGCAGGTTCTAACTACAAGAACTACCTGCTGAAGAATATCGGTAAAATGCGCAACTACGGTGTTGAACTCATGGTCGACTGGAAGGCAATACAGACCCGTGACTGGTTCTGGACGCTGGGCTTCAACGCTACCTACAACCACAATGAAATCACCGATATCAACGTCAACGCCGACGGCACCCCCATCACCTATGGCGACGTCGGTGGCAACGTGAACGTACAGGCACATTCCATCGGCAAGCCTCTGGGCTCGTTCTTTGTCTACCAACAGGTCTACGACCAGCAGGGACTGCCCATCGAGGGCGTCGTTGTCGACCGTACTCCCTCGGGCACCATCGACCCCTACGACCGCTACTACTACAAGAGCGCCTACGCTCCTTGGACCTTTGGCTTCAGCTCCCGTCTGGAGTGGAAGAACTGGGACTTCGGCTTCAACCTCCGTGCTAACGTCGGGAACTATGTCTTCAACGCTGTCGAGTCCGGCTACAGCAACCTGAGCCAGGTCAACTACGGCGGCCTGCACAACCGTCCGACAATGGTGCTGGAGAAGAATTGGCAGACCTACTCCGAGAAGGCCAAGGCTTCTGACTACTTCGTCCAGAACGGATCCTTCCTGAAGTGCGACAACATCACGCTGGGCTACAGCTTCGAAAACCTCTTCCGCGGACAGAAGTACCACGGCATCGGCGGACGCATCTACGTAGCTGCAAATAACGTTTTCACCGTGACCAAATACAAGGGACTGGATCCCGAAGTCTTCGGCGGCATCGACAGCAACATCTATCCCCGTCCGTTCAGCATGCTTCTGGGTCTGAATCTCAACTTTTAATTCCTAACGCATTCGATTATGAAAAGTTTCATCAAATACATTCTTCCTCTGTCGGCCGTGGCGCTGACATTGGGAATGACGTCCTGCGTCGGTGATTTGGATGTGTCACCCATTGACCCTAATGTCGTCACCCAAGTGGACCCCTCAGGACTGTTTACTAAGTGCTATGCCAACCTCGCTATTGGTGGACGCCAGAATGGTGATGGCGACAGCGATATCGAGGGCATCGATGGCGGTATGTCCGCCTTCCTCCGCCAGTTGTTCAACTCCAACGAGTTGACGACCGACGAGGCTATCTGCTGGTGGAGTGACGAAGGTCTGGCCGAATACAGCTACAATACCTACAACAGCACACACCCGATGCTGAAGGCTTACTACTACCGCCTCTATTACGGCATCAGCGTCTGCAACCTCTATCTGCAGCAGTTCGGCAATGTCGATGCCACCAAGACGGCTGAGGTGCGCTTCCTGCGTGCGCTCTACTACTATTATCTGCTCGATGCTTTCGGCAATGTGCCTTGGATCACAGAACCTGTCTCCACAGGAACCCAGCTGACTCGTGCGGAAATCTACCAGAAGGTTGTCGACGAGACGCTGGCTGCTGAGAAAGACCTTGCTGAACCGAAGGCCAAGACAAGCGCCGATGCAACCTACGGACGCGCCGACAAGGCGGCTGCATGGATGCTCCTGGCCCGTCTCTACCTGAACGCTGAAGTCTACACGGGCTCCGCTCACTGGGACCTCGCATCGCAGTACGCCAAGAAGGTAATGAGCGAGAGCGGACGTGAACTCCTCATGGAAGGACAGAACGGATGGACGCCCTATCAGATGCTGTTCATGGGTGACAACGGCGAGAGCAATGCTGCCAAGGAAGCCATCCTGCCCATCATTCAGGACGGACTGACCGTGCAGAGCTACGGCGGAACTTTCTACTTCATGGCTGGTTGCTATGGCTCTGACATTCATCCGTATTTCGACAACTACACCAGTGGTGTGAATGAGAACTGGTCTGGCGTTCGTACGACTCCTGAGTTCCTGAGCCTCTTCTTCGGAGAGAATATCCCTGAGGACCAGACCATGAAGGAAATGCAGGCCCAGGCCAATGACAACCGAGCCCTCTTCTGGGGCAAGGGACAGACCCTGGACGTCACCGCGAACACCGCTTTCAAGTATGGTCTTGCCGTGGTGAAGTACAACAACTTCTATTCCTCCAAGGCCGATGGCACCGGCTGCAAGAACGCCGGCTTCCCGGACACCGACTTCTTCCTCATGCGTCTTGCCGAAGCCTACCTGACCTACGCCGAGGCTGAAGCTCGCCAGAACGGTGGCAACGCCACGGGCGCCGCAGCCAAGGCCATCAACGACCTGCGCAAGCGTGCCGGAAATCCCAACCAGCCCAACGTCTATAACTTGCAGGACATCCTCGACGAGTGGGGACGTGAGTTCTACTACGAGGGTCGCCGCCGCACGGATCTCATCCGCTTCGGACAATATACCACGGGCTACACTTGGCAATGGAAGGGTGGCGTGCACGACGGACGCTCCATCAGCGACAACCTCAAAATTTTCGCCATCCCCGCTGATGACATTTTCAACGGTAACGGCCTTATCAAGCAGAATCCCGGTTACTAATAATCCATTAAATAGATTACAACTATGAAAAAGATATTTCATTATTGCGCATACTTGATGGTGCTTGGTCTGGGCCTTTTCGTCGCCACTGCTTGCGAGAGTGATCGCGACAGCAATCCGACACTGGTCCTTCCGACGACCTTTCAACTCAACGACCCAGTCTTCAAAAATGTGTTGACCTCGCTGGAGCAGACCGCAGACGACAGCCCGCTGAAATTCACCTGGTCACAGCCTGAAGTGGGTTTCCCCGTACTGATGAACTACCTCCTGGAGTTCTCCACCAATGGCAAGTTTGCCTACACCCAGGGCAATGCTCCTGAGGGTGCCGTGGCCGACCTCTTTACAACCGGAACAGCCTATACCGTTCCCGAGGCTGCAGTGACCGCCAGAGCACTGAACACCTACTTGCAGATCCTGGGCGAATGGGCTGGCGTGGAGGATGCTCCTCAGGAGATGACTCTCTACGCTCGCGTCAAGGCCTTCGTGCCTCACGCTTTGGTCTCCGAGACGTCCGACACCATTACCTCCAATGTCGTTTCCTTCAAGGTCGCTCCCTACTTCTTCGATACCAAGGAGGCAGAGCCCGAGATATGGTACATCGTGGGTGACTATGCTAACTCCGCCTACAACTGGAAGAACGGTGGCACAGAGAACATCGGTGCCGGTCTGCTGCCCTTGCAGGCTTCCACCAGCGAGAGCTACGACAAGATTTCCGGAAAGGGCGTCATCTCCTACACGGGCTACTTCGTCGCTTCGCGCGGATTCAAACTCGTTCGCGTTCCCGGGGAATGGGGCGACCAGTGGGGTAGCACCGATGGCGGCACCACAGGCGTGAAGAACGACGGCGGTTCGCAGAACCTCTTTGTCCCCGCCGATGGCTACTACACCATCAAGCTCAACACCGCCACCGACGAACTCTCCATCACGGCAGCTGACATCACTCCAGAAGTCTATCCGCAGATGCTCATCTCCGGCGACTTCAACGGATGGGCCACCGACGTGCAGATGACTCCCGCAACAACCTTCGACGAGTCCAAGTGCCATGATTGGTACTATGACATCGATGCCACGGGCGGCATGACCACTGCCAAGTTCCTGACCGACAGCACCTGGGCCGTCAACTGGGGCGACACCGAGTTCCCCTACGGCAAGGGAAGCCAGAATGGCCCGAATATCCCTGTCTCCGAGGGCAAGTGGCGCGTGTTCTTCAACGACATTACCGGAATCTATTACTTTCATGCTATTCAGTAAACCGTAAACGACTATGAAAAAGATTCTCTATACCATCGGACTCTGCTTGCTCGCTGCAAGTTGTTCCGACGACTACAAGGATTGGGGCAACCCGCTGAGCAATGCTCAGGAAGCCTTGGCTAAACCTTTCCCGGCAACGGCTGTTGCTGCCATCGATGTGAAAGATTTGACGGACGAAAGCGTGCAGTTCTTCACCTCGGAACTCGCCAGCCAGTATGATGAAGTGGACTACACCATCACCCTCTACAATGCTGACAGCACCAAGACTGCCGACATCAAGGCCGATGCCTACGGCAACGTCAGCGTTGAGGAACTGCAAGCTGCCATCGGCACCATCTACGGTTTCAAGCCCACAGAGCGCACCGTGCCCTTCACCATCACTGCCATCGTCAAGGACAAGGGCGTAGCCTACAAGATGGTCTCCTCGGGCACCATCACCCTCACCCCCAAGGCACCCATCATCGAGGCTGCTTACTACTATGTCGGAGCCTCCAACGGATGGAGTGACACTGACCAGACCTACAAACTGGTCAATGGTGGCGGCGACGTCTATGAAGATCCCGTCTTCGCCGTGACCATCCCGGCCCCCGTGGATGAGAACGGCGCTCGCGTCGACAACTGGTTCAAGCTGGCTCCCGAGAGCGCCTACACCCGCGAAGAGGGCTTCTGGGGAGGCGACATGGTGGGTGCTGCCGTCAACGGCCAGAGCGACCTCGAAGGTTCCTTTATCGTCGGCAAGAACGACGAAGTGGCACAGGCGTTTTGCATCGGCACCGCTGATGACGAAGCCCTCTACTATCGTCTAGAGTTCAACATGCTTGACCAGACCTACAAAGTGACTGCGGTGGGATTCAACGAGTACATCTATGAAATCGGCAACGAGAGCGGTTGGGGCACCAACCATGCCCTGGCTGGCAACGGCTCGGGTCAGTATGTCGGCTTCTACTACCTCAATGGCGAATTCAAGTTCAAGCCCAACGAGGACAACTGGGACGGTGACTTCGAGAAGGTCGAAGGAACGGCCTACGAGGGAACCATCTCTGCCAACGGCAACAGCAACGTCGATGCTCCTGAGACAGGCTTCTACAAGATTGACGTGGACCTCGCTGCCATGACCTACAAGCTCACCGCCATTACCTCCGTCAGCATCATCGGCAATGGTGGCGACTGGAACACCGACATCGAGTTGACCTACAACGAGCAGGGCGGCTTCTGGGAAGCCTATACCGAGCTGGCTGCCGGTGAGTTCAAGTTCCGTGCCAACCACGACTGGGCCGTCAACTGGGGCGGCACCCTCGATGACCTGCAGCAGGATGGTGCTAACCTCAGCGTCGCCGAGGCCGGCAAGTACTTCATCCGTCTCTTCCTCGGATGCCCGGGCCAGCAGCGCTGCACCATCAGTTCCTTCGGCGAGTTCGTCTATGAAATCGGCAACGAAAGCGGTTGGAGCACCAGCCACGCCCTGCTCGGCAACGGTGCCGGACAGTACTCGGGCATCTATTACCTCAACGGCGAGTACAAGTTCAAGCCCAATGCTGACAACTGGGAAGGCGACTATGAGCGCGTAGACGGCGACGACTACGCCGGAACGCTCACCCCCGATGGCAGTGGCAACGTCGGCAGCGCAGCTACTGGTATGTACAAGATTGACGTGGACCTCGCTGCCATGACCTATCAGCTGACGGCGCTGACCTCCATCGGCATCATCGGCAATGGCGGTGACTGGAACAACGACATCGAACTGACCTACAACGCCGAGGCTGGTTGCATGGAAGTGACCACCGAGCTGGCTGCCGGTGAGTTCAAGTTCCGCGCCAACCACGACTGGGCCATCAACTGGGGCGGTTCCTTCGAGAACCTCAGCCAGGATGGCAGCAACCTGAGCGTTGCCGAGGCCGGCACCTACAAGGTACAGCTCTTCCTGAGCTATGCTGGCAAGCACTATTGCACCATCACCAAGCAGTAATCAATATCTGTTAGACCCCTAAGGACTCCTTCAGAGGACCCTTAGGGGTTTTTCTTTATATTTAAGTAACTCTAAGACCGACAATGAAACGATTTTTCATCTCACTTTTCCTTGCTTTCAGTTTCTGCTGCTGCAGTTTAGTTCCAGCCCAAACAACAACTGTAGAGGGATGGCCTGCAGGATATGGCGGTGTCATGCTTCAGGGCTTCTATTGGGATGGCTTCGGTGATGCCCAATGGACTCGTCTCGAATCGCAGGCTGAGGATTTTTCACCTTATTTCTCCCTTGTCTGGATTCCTCAGAGCGGTAACTGTGGTGGCACCTCTATGGGGTATGATGACCTCTATTGGTTTAATAACTACAACAGCTCTTTCGGCAACGAAGATCAGTTGCGTAGTTTGATAAGGACCTTCAAGGATGCAGGGATTGGCACCATCGCCGATGTTGTCATCAACCACCGCAAGAATGTCTCCAACTGGGTGGACTTCCCAAAGGAGACATATAAAGGTGTCACCTACGAGATGGTCAGCACTGATATTTGTTCTGACGATGATGGCGGGGCTACCAAAACTTGGGCAACGCAAAATGGCTATCAGCTCTCTTCGAATAACGACACGGGAGAAGGGTGGGGTGGAATGCGTGACCTTGATCACAAGAGCCAGAATGTGCAGACGATAGTCAAGGCGTACCTCGATTTCCTTCTCAATGATCTTGGCTACACAGGTTTCCGCTACGACATGGTCAAGGGCTACAGCGGCTCTTATACCAAACTCTACAACGAGAGCTCCCGTCCGAAGTTCTCTGTCGGCGAGTGCTGGGATGGCACAAATACTATTAAGAATTGGATAGACAACACCTCTAAGACGAGCGCAGCCTTCGACTTCCAGTTCCGCTACACCGTCCGCAATGCCGTCAATAACCAGAATTGGTCACGCCTCGGTCAGCAGAACGACGGCAACTGGCCGTTGATCTCCAGCAACTATTACAGCGGAGCCTACAGGCAGTGGGCCGTCACGTTCGTGGAGAACCACGACACGGAGTACCGTTCTGCTTCCGCTCAGCAGGATCCCATCCGCAAGGACACCCTGGCCGCCAACGCCTACCTGCTATCGCAGCCTGGCACACCCTGCGTCTTCTTCAAGCACTGGAAGGCCTACAAGCACGAAATTGCTCGCATGATTCAGGCACGTCAGCTTTGTGGCATCCAGAACACGAGTGCCACAACTCAATATCGCAGCGATAGCAAATACTATGCCGCAACAACGACAGGCACCAAGGGTACGCTGCTTGTTTGGCTGGGTGATCAGTCGGGAGCCGCTTCTGCCATCAGTGGCTACACCCGCATCCTCGCAGGTCCTCACTACAGCTATTGGATTGAAAATAAACTTGTCTCGGCCTGGAACGCGTTGGCTGAACCTTCCTTCAAGGAAGACAAAGTTGACAAACACGACATTACCATCTACCTGAAGGATCCGGGGTGGCCGCAAGTCTATTTCTACGCCTGGGACGGCAACCTCTATATCGAGGACTCTTGGCCGGGCGTGAAGGTGACAGCCTCCAAGGAAATCAATGGCACAAAGTACTATTACCGCACCTTCAACGTTTCTGCAGAGGACGGTTATTCTATGAACGTTATCTTTGACCAAGGCAGTAGTCAGGCACAGACAGTGGACATTACTGGAATCACATCCGACCGTTACTATGAGATTACTTCGACAACGAATAAGTTTACTGTTCGTGATATCACCGAAACTGTAGGTGTCGAAGAAGTGAAACAAACAATAGGGGATGATAAGGGATGGTTTGACCTTAGTGGACGTGGTGTCCTACCAAGTAAATCTCGTATTTTCATCCAGAACGGACGAAAAGTTCTTATTAAGTAGTAAAAAAGTCCAAGCGGTGCACGCCACTTGGACTTTTTTTCGTACCTTTGCACCCGAAAACAAACCTCCATTGCGAGCCGCATGCCTGTGTGGCTCTCCTGTTCCTTATGAATAAGATATTTGAAGAAGCCCACATAGGCCCCCTCACCCTCCGCAACCGCACCATCCGCAGTGCCGCCTTCGAGAGTATGTGCCCCGGCCATCAGCCGTCACAGCAACTCTATGACTACCACACCAATGTGGCACGTGGTGGAATAGGTATGACCACTGTGGCCTACGCTGCCGTCACCCCCTCCGGCCTCAGTTTCGACCGTCAGTTGGTGATGACGCCCGAGATTGTTCCCGGCCTGCGCCGCCTGACCGATGGTATTCATTCCGAAGGTGCTGCTGCCGGAATACAACTCGGCCACTGCGGCAACATGAGCCATAAGGAAATCTGCGGCTGCATCCCCGTGGGGGCCAGCTCAGGGTTCAACCTCTATTCGCCCACCATCGTGCGCGGTCTGCGCCGCGATGAACTGCCCGAACTGGCCCGCTGTTTCGGCCGAGCCACGCTGCTGGCCAAGGAGGCGGGCTTCGACAGCGTGGAGATTCATTGCGGCCACGGCTACCTCATCGACCAGTTCCTCAACCCCTACTTCAACCATCGCCACGACGAGTACGGCGGCTCGCTCGAGAACCGGATGCGCTTCATGGAGATGTGTGTCAACGAGGCGCTGGAGGCGGCTCGCGGCGAGATTGCTGTCATCTGCAAGATGAATATGCGCGATGGCCTCAAGAACGGCATCGGGCCCGAGGACACCAGTATCCCTGTTGCCCGCCGGCTGCAGGAACTGGGCGTTGACGCTCTGGTGCTCAGCGGCGGACTCGTCAGCGCCACGCCGATGTATGTCATGCGCGGTGAGCTGCCCCTGCAGACGATGACTCATTATATGGACAAGTGGTGGCTGAAGTACGGAATCCGCGTCGGCAAGCCCTTCGTCCGCAACGTGCTCACACGTCCCGTTCCCTATCGCGAAGCCTTCTTCCTCGACGATGCCCTGAAGTTCCGTGCCGCCCTGCCGGACATGACGCTCATCTACGTCGGAGGCCTCGTCTCGGGCGACAAGATCAACGAGGTCCTAGGCCACGGATTCGAGGCGGTGCAGATGGCGCGCTCCGTGCTGCGCGAGCCGGACTTTGTCAACAAACTACGTCAGGACGAGCACTACCGCAGCCTGTGCCGTCATTCCAACTACTGCATCGGGCGAATGTACACCCTCGATATGCGCTGCCATCAGTGCATGAACGGCGAGCCACTGCCCGCAGACATCATCCAGGAAATCGAAAGAATAGAGGAGGAGCAGAATGGATAAGAAACTTTGTATCATCACTGGCGCCGATGGTGGTATGGGGGCCGAGGAAACCCGTGCCCTGGCTTTGGCTGGCTACCACGTCATCATGGCCTGCTACTGCCCCTCGAAAGCCATCCACGTCCGCGATCGTCTCCTTGCCGAAATCCGCGCCGCCGCCCCAGACATCGAAGTCCTAGACATCGAAGTCCTCGGCATCGACCTCGCCAACCTCTCCAGTGTCCGAGCCTTTGCCGACACCATCAAGGCCCGCTTCTCCCGTGTTGACCTCCTGATGAACAACGCTGGCACGATGGAGACCGGCCGCCACCTCACCGTCGATGGTCTGGAGCGCACGGTCAGCGTGAACTACGTCGGCCCCTACCTTCTCACCCGTCTCCTTCTCCCCCTGATGGGTGCAGGCTCCCGCATCGTCAATATGGCGTCATGTGTCTATTGCGTCGGCCATCTGGACTTCCCCGACTTCTTCGAGCGTGGCCGCAAGGGCAGCTTCTGGCGCATCCCCGTCTATAGCAACACCAAGCTGGCCATCACCCTCTTCACCCTCGACCTTGCCCAGCGCCTGCGCGACCGCGGCATCATGGTCAACGCCGCCGACCCCGGCATCGTCTCTACAGAGATTATCCGCATGCAGATGTTTTTCGACCCGCTGACGGACCTCGTCTTCCGCCCCTTCATCCGCACTCCCCGCCAGGGCGCCGACACTGCCATCCGTCTCCTCCTCGACGAGGACAAGGCCGGACAGACGGGGCACTTCTGGCGCTCGAACCGCATCATCCCCCTCGGCGAGAAATACACCCGCCACCCCCAGATGGCTCAACTCTGGCAAGAAACCGAGAAAATAGTCACCCCCTTCCTTCAATAATTCCCTTCCTTCAATCCCCCCAGCGAATAATCCCTTCAACGAATAATCCTCAGGAATAACCCCTCCCCCTCGGAGAGCCCTGTGTCCGGCGGTTCGTCCGCCGGAAATTTCCCTCCCCTATGGCAGATAAAACGAAAGAACTTGGCACAAAACCCATCGGTGCGCTCCTCATGCAATACGCCGTGCCCGCCATCATCGCCATGACGGCCTCCTCGCTCTACAATATGGTGGATAGCGTCTTCATCGGGCAGGGCGTGGGGCCGATGGCCATTGCCGGCCTCGCCATCACCTTTCCATTGATGAACCTCAGCGCCGCTTTTGGTGCCATGGTCGGCGTCGGCACCGCCACGATGATCAGCGTGCGCCTCGGCCAGAAGAACCGCGAAGAGGCACAGCACTTCTTCGGCAACTCCCTGACCCTCAACGTCCTGATGGGTATTCTCTTCATGGTCGGTGTATTGGCTTTCCTCAATCCCATCCTCCGCTTCTTCGGCGCTTCGGACCAGACGCTGCCCTATGCCCGCGAGTACATGGAGTGGATTCTCTATGGCAACGTTTTCACTCACCTCTATTTCGGCCTCAATGCCGTCCTGCGCTCTGCCGGCCATCCCCGCACGGCGATGTATGCCACCATCCTGACCGTGCTGCTCAACACCGCCCTCGATCCGCTCTTCATCTACGGCCTGCACCTCGGAATCCGTGGCGCAGCCATTGCCACCGTCCTCTCGCAGTGTGTTTCGCTCTGCTGGCAGTTGTGGATATTCTCCCGTCCCTCGGAGGTCGTCTATTTCCGCCGCGATACGTGGCAGCTCCGCCCCCGCATCGTAGGCGGCATCCTCTCCATCGGCCTCTCGCCCTTCCTGATGAACGCCTGTTCCTGCCTCGTCGTGCTCCTTATCAATAGGGGTATGGTCCAGTATGGTGGTGACCTCGCCGTGGGAGCCTATGGCATCGACAACCGCGTGCTCTTCCTCTTCGCAATGATTGTCATGGGGTTCAATCAGGGTATGCAGCCCATTGCGGGCTACAACTACGGTGCCCAGCTGCATCATCGCGTGAAGGAGGTGCTCTACAAGACCATCAGCTATGCCACTGTCGTCATGACCGTAGGCTTCGTCATCTGCGAACTCTTTGCCGAGACCATCGTCCGGGCCTTCACCACCGACCCCGAACTGATAGAAATAGCAGCCCACGGTATGCGCATCGACGTAGCCCTGTTCCCCATTATCGGGTTCCAGATGGTCACCGGCAACTTCTTCCAGAGTATCGGTCAGGCCGGAAAGAGTATCTACCTCTCCCTCACTCGTCAGCTCATCTTCCTCGTGCCCTGTCTCCTCCTGCTTCCGCCTCTCATGCCCGCCCTGGGGCTGCCCGAGCTCGATGGCATCTGGCTCTCGCTGCCCGTCAGCGATGGCCTCGCTTCGCTCAATGCTGCCGCGCTCCTCTGGCTGCAGATCCGGGATTTTAAGAGATCAGCCCCGATCCCCTCTCTTCAGGGAGAGATGTCTTCCGGCTTGCCAGAGGAGGACCACGCACCGGCTGCCACAACCCGCCATCGCAGTCGGGGCTTGCGGCTGCTGCGTCTTCCCCATCGCATCCGCTACTTTGCAGTCAACCGCGTAGCCCCCTACATCCCCCTCTTCTCCCTTTTCCAGCACGAAGACAAAGAATCATGAAACGCATAGGTCTCTTGAGCGACACCCACGCCTACTGGGATGATAAGTACCTCGAGTACTTCGCCGAGTGCGACGAGATATGGCACGCCGGCGACATCGGCAGCACCGAGCTTGCCGATCGCCTTGCCGCTTTCCGCCCCCTGCGTGCCGTGGTCGGCAACTGCGACGGCGGCGACCTCCGCCTCATGTTCCCCGAGAAACTGCGGTGGACCTGCGAGGGAGCCGACATCCTGATGACTCACATCGGCGGCTACCCTGGTCGCTACGATCGCGGTATCGTCAACCAACTCTACACCAACCCGCCTGCCCTCTTCATCTGCGGCCACAGCCATATCCTCAAGGTGCAGTACGACCAGCGTCTACACTTCCTCCACATCAATCCCGGTGCCGCAGGCCTCCAAGGCTGGCACCGCGTCCGCACCCTCGTCCGCTTCACCGTCGATGCAGCTCAGTTCTGTGACCTCGAGGTCATTGAGCTGGGGCGTCCGAGAGACATTTCATAACAGGGTATAATCCTTGCCCCCCAAAACAACAACGGTCATGAAAAGAATCCTCTTCCTTCTCCTCTGTGTGTGCAGTTCCCTGATGTCCTTTGCCCAGCTCGGCAAGATCTTCGAGACCCAGATGCCCTGTCGCTTGCTTCAGGACGTGAGCCGACGCGCCCTCACCATCTACCTGCCCCCCAGCTATGAGCAGGACAGCCAGCGCCGCTACCCCGTCCTCTACCTCATGCACGGCGGCGGTGAGTCCCACACCGTCTGGCAGCGCAACGGACACCTCCGTGAGGTGGCCGACAGCCTGATTGCCACAGGCGAGATGGAAGAGATGATTCTCGTCTGCCCAGAGGGTAACGAGCAGAACATGATGTACTTCAATGCTCCCTGGTGGAAGTACGAAGACTATTTCTTCCAGGAACTCATTCCTTATATCGAGTCCAACTACCGCGCCCGCACGGACCGTGCCCATCGTGGCATCGTCGGTTTCTCCATGGGCGGAGGTGCCGCCACGGTCTATGGCGTCCACCACCCGGAGCTCTTCGCGCTGGTCTATGACATCAGCGGCTACCTGCGCCGTCTGCCCATGGAGTGGCTGAAGAACGATCCCTCGGCCGAATGGCGGCAGCAGGTTATCGAGGACAACAACCCCATCGCCCGCATCCTCAGTGGCACCGACGAGGAGGTGGCCGCCTGGCGACAGGTGGACTGGACAGTCAGCGTAGGCGACCACGATTTCACCCTGGAGTTGAATATGGAACTCGTCCGTGCCTTCCGCCTGCGAGGCATCGATTACCACATGCACGTCGGTGCCGGCACCCACGACTGGCGCTATGTAGCTCCCGCCATGGCCGAAGCCCTCAAGCACGCCACCCACTGCTTCCGTCGCACCCGGTAAAATCTCCCCAGACATCAAATTTATCACTTTACTCGAAAAAGTTTACCTAGTTTACGGTGACTATGGATGATGGTCGTAGAGGTGGTTTTGCTCTGTATTTTATCAAAAGCACATCGTTTTTTGCTCTTTCTTTTGTTAAAAACAATAAAGTTTTTGCTCTTTCTTTTATGATTTTATATCTTTGCGCCCAAATTAAGACATGTTGAATGATGGCATATTACAGAAGAAACATAGATAGCCAGTTGGAAATATGGCGCAATGACTCCAATCACAAGCCTCTGCTGATTCGCGGAGCACGTCAGGTCGGTAAATCGACTGCCGTCAGGCAGTTGGGTAAATCTTTTAAGTACTATCTGGAAATCAACTTGGAGAAACAGACCGATTTGCACCAATTCTTTCCTGACAGTATTGATGTAAAGCGGACATGTCAGCTATTGAGCGTCAGCATGGGCATTCCTGTGGTTCCTGGTGAAACCCTGCTTTTTATCGATGAGATACAGTCCTGCCAGAATGCCATCAGAACACTTCGCTATTTCCGCGAGGACTATCCGGAACTGCATGTCATCGCAGCCGGTTCTCTGCTGGAATTCGCCCTCGACGAACTCCCTTCATTTGCTGTAGGTCGTATTCGCTCTTTCTATCTGTATCCATTCTCCTTCGACGATTTTCTGTCTGCTCTAGGACTTGATTCATTGAAAGAGTTCAAAACACAGGCCACCAGAGAAGGAACACCATTGCCGGATCCCATACATAATCAGATGAAGGATTTGTTGCGCACGTTCTATCTGGTTGGAGGTATGCCTGAAGCCGTCAGCACATGGGTCAGCAAACAGGATTTTTTGGCTTGCAGCCGGGTACACAACGACATTCTTGATGCCTACCAACAGGATTTCTCCAAATACAAAAAACGCGTATCGCCTGATTTGCTACGACAGGTGTTGCGCTCTGTGGCACTTCAAGCTGGAAAGAAATTCGTTTTTGCCGAAGCCAGTCGTGATGTTGCTGCTGCATCTGTCAAGGAGTGTCTTCGCCTGTTGACACTGGCAGGACTCATCACCCCAGTTAAGCATACCGCCGCCAACGGCCTTCCGCTTGGTGCAGAGGAGAACGAGAAGTATGTCAAGTTTCTCTTTCTCGACCTGGGCCTGATGCAGACCATGCTCTCGTTGCCAGCCAATGACATTCTTTTGGCTTCCGATGTTGACTTTGTCAACAAAGGAGCAGCCTCTGAGATGTTTGCTGGCTTGGAGTTGCTTAAAGCCCATGATTGTTTTGTGAAAGCCGAGATGTTCTATTGGCAGAACACAGACAAGGGGACGAGTGGCGAAATTGATTACCTCACAGCGATAAGCGGGAAGATAATCCCTATTGAAGTGAAGGCCAACACTCAGGGTAAGATGCAGAGCCTGCATCATTTCATGCAGAAGCGTGCTTCTTCATATGGAATACGCACTTCGCTGGAGAATGTTGCTTCCTACAGTCATGATGGTAGGTCCATAAAAGTCATTCCTTTGTATGCTATTGGTTCAGTCCTCAATATGTCTATTTGATGACGATACTGATATCTTCTTATTTCTTTCCCTGCTGGCGTTACTCATTTATTCACTCTCCTCTCCCCAAGCCCCCTTTCCGCCGCCATTGGCATCTCTTCCTCGAATGTGGGATCTTTACATAGGAGTACTAACGATGTGGACACATTTATAGACTATGGCATCTTAATTAAATACAGATGAGGGATTATTCCTTCTTTTTCCTCCTTTCCTCTTCTGCTTTTTCTTCCTTTTTAATTACGCAATCCGATTATCCAATTCTTTTTTTCTAAGAAATGTCATGGATGGGGTATTTGGCTTAACTTTCGTGATTATCTATCTAGGTTTTTGCGTTGAATTCTTCTTTAACCTTAATTCCGCAACACTATTACAAATATAACTTTTTAAGTACCTGAGCAACAAAAAGTTGCTCAGGATTTTGCCATGTCAGATTTTTCACCTATCTTA
>ONJJ01000002.1 GCA_900318115.1 uncultured Prevotellaceae bacterium
CACTGTGCTCGGCGGTTTTCCCGCCGAGTCCTTCTCCCCCTCAAATTCCTCTTTCCCCCCTCAAAAAACTCCCCCTAACTTATCCACCAATGAAAAAAGCATTTCTTGCAATAACCATTATCTTACTTCGCTCCCTGGCCATCAATGCCGCCGTGAAACTGCCCTCCGTCATCGGCAGTGGCATGGTGCTTCAGCAGCAAACCGACGTCCGCCTGTGGGGCGAAGCCAATCCCAATTCCAAGGTCACCATCGCCCCCTCGTGGACAAAGAAGAAATTCACCACCCGTTCCGATGCCGGCGGCCACTGGCAAACAACCATTCCCACCATAGCCGCTGGTGGCCCCTACACTATCACCTTCTCCGACGGCTCCAAACCCGCGACCATTCTGGAAGACGTCCTCCTGGGGGAGGTATGGATCTGTGGCGGTCAGTCAAATATGGAGATGCCTGTCGGCGGCTTCATGTATCAACCCGTGGAAGGCGGCATCGAGGCCTCGCTCGAAGCCTGGCGCTACCCGGATATCCGGATGTTCACCGTGCCGCGTTGCATCTCCGAGACTCCCGTCAGCGACTGCGACACCATTTGGCGTAAGTCCACTCCGATGACCGTTCGCACCTTTTCTGCCATGGCATATTTCTTCGGTCGCGAGCTGCAGCGGATGTTGCAGGTGCCTGTGGGAGTCATCACCAGCAACTGGGGCGGCACCGTCATCGAGGCCTGGATGAGCCGTGCTGCCATCGATGCCACGCCGCGGCTGGAACCCGACCGCGAGAAACATCGTGGAGGCTCCAATGCATCCACCGTCCTCTACAATGGCATGATTTGTCCCATCCGTGGCTTCACGGCCAAAGGCTTCATCTGGTACCAGGGAGAATCCAACCGCGATGCGTGGATGGACTATGCCGAATTGCAGCAGTCCCTCATCCGCCTCTGGCGTGCCGACTGGCAGAATCCCACTATGCCTTTCTACATCACGCAGATAGCTCCCTATTACTACGAAGGACCCCAGTATCGCCTCAATGCCCTCTTCATCGACCAGCAGTACAAGGCTGCCGATGCCACGCCCCACTGCGACATCGTCAGCACGACAGATATCGGCGAGTATGGCATCATCCATCCGGCCAAGAAACAGCCTGCCGCCCGTCGCCTGGCGTGGATGGCGCTGACCAACGACTACGGCTTCGAGGGTCTTCCTGCCCACAGTCCGCGTTTCAAGGGCTTCGAGCAGAAAGATAACAAACTCATCCTCTCCTTCACCAACCTCACTCACGCCGGCAACTACACCGTCAGCGACCCCGCTCAGCAGGACTGCTTCGTCTGGACGCGCCCCAAGGGCTTTGAGGTCGCGGGCGAGGACCGTAGGTTCTATCCCGCTCAGGCAAATATGCCGTGGTCCAGCAACACCATCGAGGTATGGAGCGATTCCGTGCCGCACCCCGTGGCTGTGCGCTATGCCTATCGTAACTGGGACGGCGAAGCCAACGTGATGACACAGACGGGTCTCCCTCTGCCCTCGTTCCGCTCCGACGACTGGCCCATCGACGACCTCACCAAGAAGTAGTTTTCAGCACGTTCACCATCTTACTGCAATCACTATAACGAATTATACGAATTATACGAATTTTTTCTTCGCAGGGAAACGAGCGAGGATGAATTCGTATAATTCGTATAATCCGTTGTGGAAAGTACTGTAGTGAGAATCCGTTGTGGAAAGAATCGTAGCGATCGTTGTCGTAGCCGTCCTATTTCTGGACTTCCTTCAGCTGGCGTGTGGCGCGGTCGATCATGTCCTGTGTGCCGCTGCCGTCGCTGACATATTTCACCACCATCTCTGCATATTCGATGGCTTCCTTCAGCTTGGCGCTGGGGTTGGCGGCCTCGCGTGCCTTGGTCAGCAGGGGCAGCAGTTCGTCGAGGTCTTCCAGTTCGGGCAGGTTACCGGGTCGCATGGTGTTCAGGGCGGCATTCAGCTCCGTCGTCATGGCATCGATGGCCTCCTGGCTCTGGCTGCGTTCGGCGTCGTCGTATAGGGCACGCGCGCGGTCGAACTGCTCCATCAGTCGGGCGAAGCCGTGCTTGGCCCAGGGAGCGTACTCGGGCACCTTCACCGCCATCTCGTTCCAGGCGTTCTGGGCATCGCGTCGGCTGCGTGCCAGCTGCATAGCTTCTTTCAGGCGGGTGTCATCGACGCCCGAGGCCGATGCTTCGGGGACGGCGGCGATGGGAGTGCCGGGCAGCTGGAAGCGGAAGTAATGGGTGACGTGGCGGTCGGCGTCGTAGTCGGGGACGAAGTGGAGAGCGGAGAGCTTGGCTTTGAGCGCAGAACCTTCAGCCAAGTTGATAGTCGCTTCCTCCCAGCTCTGGATGCCTTGTGCTGCCATGACCAACGGCCCTTGCATCAGCGCGCCGCACCAGGCGGGTTCGAAGCGGGTGCGGGGTTCGTTCTTCCCCGTGGCAGCCACTTCCATCTTGTCGGGACCGAAGTCGATGTGGCGGGTGAATGGCATGATGATTTCCACCTTGTCGTCCTCCGTCCAGCGCCGCAGCGGCAATGTCACGTAGCTGCACGGCTGGTAGCGCTGGCAGATGCTCTTGCCATTGACCTTGATGTCGAAGCCTTCGGTGGCCCAGTAAGGCACGCGCAGCTTCAGCACGAAGGGCTTCTTCGATTCGGGGAAGGTGAGGGTAGAGTGCTCGGCGGGCCACTGGCAGTCCTGCTGGATGGTCGTCTTCTTGGCATCCCAGCGGGCGGTCGTCGGCAGGTAGAGAGCCACCCACAGCGTGTCCTTGCCCACGAAGTAGGCTGCCTCCTGGTACTTCACGTGGTTCTCCACTCCCGTGCCGCCGCAGCAGGTGGATTGCGGCGTCTCGTTACCCCAGGGCTTGGAGGCGTTCAGGCCCACGGCGTACTGGTAGAGCACAGCGTAGTGACGCGGATTCAGCGAGCCGATGAGTTGGTTGTAGAGCACACGCTCGTAGTAGTCCATATAGCGGGCGTCGTTCGGACGGAAGCAGTTGAGGTCCTTGGTCAGCTTCGCCAGGTTGTAGGCACAGCAGGTCTCGTTCAGGGTGGGCTCGGGGTAGGTCGAGCGGTCGCGCCAGTCGGTACCGACGTTCGTACACATCGAGAGCATCTGCGAGTAGGGCTGACGGAACATCTCGCCGTTGCCCACACCGCCCATGGCATAGCGGTAGCGACCCTGGATCATCGTCCAGAAGTTCTGGGCGAGGTTGTAGTAGTAGGGGTCGGCGTTGCCGCGGAAGGCGCGCAGGGCACCCGTCACCATCGGGATGTGCTGGTTGGCATGGCGGGTGCGGATGGCATCTACGTTCTTCGACAGCGGCGTGAAGAAGGCGGGGCTGTCGAAGTATGTGCTGGCCTCTAACAGGTGCGCGCGTTCCTCTTTATTATGAACCATCTCCGAGAGGCGTGCCAGCGATTCGGCCATACCGCCCACCTCGCCGGCAATGTACATATTCCACATCTCATAGCGGTTGCCGGGGCGGGCGCGGCGTTGCTCCTGTGTGCCCTCGCTCTGGACGTAGGTGCGGTAGTGCAGTCGGTTCCACACCCAAAGACCCATATCCTTAGCTATCAGCAGGGCTTTCTCTGCGATGGCTTTGTCATCGATGTAGTTGGCGATGTCGATGAGGCCGGCCAACTGTTTGTGGACGCTGTAGTACGGAGCCCACACCCACTGCTCGTTGTTGTACGCGCGATACATCTCTATCAAGGCACAGTGCTGGGCGGGGATGGCGTTGAGGTAACCGTAGCCGTAGTGCTGGAAGTCCTTCTTGTAGTTGTCGAAGTCCTCCCATGTTCCCTTCATCTCGCGCAGTTGGGCTTCGGGGGCGAAGTCGCGTGCTTCCCAGTAGCGGCCCAGTTGCTTGTCATAGACAAAGGTGCGTTCCTGGCAGGCGCGCAGCTCGTCCACCATCGTGCGGATATTTTCTTTCAGCTGTTCGCGCTTGTCTTCGTCGGTACACGAGGCGTAGGCCATGGCCATGGCGCTCATATAGTGCCCGCTGCCGTGGCCTTTCAGCTTCGTGGTGGGAGAGTCCCATCCGTCGGCCTCGGGATAACCCTCGGTGGGCAGTCCGTAGGTGTCGCGGTAGTTGTACAGCTGCTGCTTCACGTCTAAGGACAACAGCTGCTCGATGTCCATATCGCGGTTGTGGGTCAGGCGGTTATCGCCGTTGATACGTACCTTGTTGAGGGGCAGCGGCTCGGCTTGTGGAGTGGGAGAGGGGGTGGCATAACCTCCGCTGACGACCTTCACCTGTGCCGTCACAGGGTAGCCCAGCGTCGTGGTGTTGTCGCCGGTGATGTAGCCGCGCAACTCATATTGGGTGCCTATGGGGTTCTGCTTGGCGTCGGCTTCGGCCTGCTCCGAGGCGGGGGCGGCGTTCGTCCAGCGCACCTGTCGGTATTCCTTGGTGCCGTCGGTGTATGTCACCCACAGCTGAAAAGGCAGGCGGGGTGCCGTACCCACGGGTGCCTGCACGCTGACGGCTTCCGTCGTGCGGATGGTCTTGTACTCTTGTGCGCTGACTGTCAGTGCTGAGGTCAGCAGAATAGATACAAATAATGCCTTCATTGTCGTTTGTTTGTTAGTTCACGGCGACAAAGATAGGCATTATTTGTGGAATCTCGTTCAAGAAAGGTCAATTATTTCATCCTTGAGGCTTCATATCCGTAACTTTTCACGCGTTCGATGAGTTCTTCGGCCTCGTGCTTGCCCCTGACGATGGCAGTTCCCGAGGGCAGATCGACCTCAACGTCTTCCACACCGGCTACGCCTCGGATGGCTCGTTCCACATTCGCTTTGCAGTGGTTGCAGCTCATGCCGGAGACCTTGTAGAGGGAAGTGTGAGCCTCGTGTGCCTCATGTTCGTGGTGTTCGTGGTGTTCGTGGTGAGCTTCGTGCTCGTCATGGCAGCAGTGGTCGTGTCCACAGCACTCGCATCCGTGGCCCCTCATCTGCTGCCAGAAGGCATTCAGCAGTAACCCTACCAGCAGAACGATCCACACCCAGTCCCAGACGCTCAGTCCATGGGCGCCGTGGGCACAACCGGTGGCGATGCTGCTCTGAACGGCAAACCACTCCTGCGGCAACAGGTAGTCGATGCCGAGACCGAAGGCGATGGCGCCGACGATGATGGCGGTGAGGTAGAGCTTCAGCGTGCGACGTCCGAAGACCTTGCCGATGACCAGCATCGAGGCGGAGTTCACGGCAGGACCCGCCATCAGCAGCACCAGGGCGGCACCGGGCGTCAGACCTTTGGCCATCAACGACACGGCGATGGGGATGCTGCCGGTGGCGCAGACGTACATAGGGATAGCGACGGCCAGCACAATCAGCATGTTCAGCAACTTGTAGTCATGCAGCGCTGCCAGCCATTCGTTGGGCACGGCCACCGTGATCAGGGCTGCAATCAGCAGTCCGATGACCAGCCACTTTCCCACATCTTGCATCATATCCACGAAGGCATAGTCGAGCACCTCTTTGATCTTGGCCATCCATCCCTCACCTTCATGCTCACCCTGTTCGCAGTTACAATGGTCATGATGATGCTCATGCCCGCATTCGCAGTGTTCGTGATGCTCATCATGTCCGCATCCGCAGTGTTCATGATGCTCTTCATCTCCGCAGGCCTCCCTTCCCTCCAAGGAGGGGTCGGGGGTGGGTCTTCTATTTACCAGCCATCCTCCGAACATAGCCGTGAACAGGGCGGCAATGGGTCGCACGATGGCGAAGGGCAGTCCCATCAGGGAGTATGTGGCGATGATGCTGTCCACGCCCGTCTGCGGTGTGGCGATGAGGAAACTGGTGCAAGCACCGTCGCTGGCACCTTCCTTGTGCAGCCCCACGGTCGTAGGTATCACGCCGCAGGAACACAGCGGCAGGGGCACACCGATGGCGGCGGCTTTCACCACGCTCTTCATGTTGCGGGGAGCCAGGTGCTTTGAATACATCGTGCGCGGGACAAATACCCGCAGTAACCCTGCTATCAGGAAACCCAGCAGCAGGTAGGGAGCCATTTCCGCGGTCATCATGACCAGCGCGTCCCAGTAGCTTTCAAGAATCTCAATCATATTATATATGGTGTTTACTTTGATTTTGCGCTGCAAAGGTACGCCTTTCCCCGTGCAACTCGGTTGCAAAGTACCTTTTTCAAGAAAAAAAGACAGAAAAACCGCTTGCAAAGGAAAAAAAACTCTAAACTCTAACCCTTAAACTCTAAACTTTTTTGTACCTTTGCACCCGCATTCGCAAGAAAGCACTTCAGGAGAGATGCCAGAGTGACCGATTGGGCCGGACTCGAAATCCGGTGAACGGCTCGTCCGTTCCGGGGGTTTGAATCCCTCTCTCTCCGCAAAAAGGAAGCCATCCCCGGCTTCCTTTTTTCGTTAAGAAAGGTATTCAAACCCCCTTCCCCGCTCATCCCTCACGCGCTTTCCGTCAGTTGCTTCGATTAGATAAATCTATCTCGCACCTGCCGAGCGCTGAGAAGTCATCTTCGAAAAAGATTGCGCATCTTTTTCTTTGATGCCACCCTCTCTCTCCGCTTCACTACGCTCACCGAGCTGATGGCTCAGAAGGATGTGCTCACCATGCGCATCAGCACCCTCCGTAGTGTATTCGACATGGCATCCTCTGGTCAGGACCGCTATTCTCGCTCTGAAATCAAAATGGTGACCGTCATCGACGTGAAGGCTCTCAGTAAGCAGATTGACGAGTATTCGGCACAGCTGCGCAAGCTCGACATAGAGATACAGTCGCTGAACTTCCAGACAGAACTGGTTTGATATTCTTTTTGGCATCCGCTATCGTAGGGCGAACCGACCCACCTATTGGTACGCTGCCCGGAGCCGACAGCACTCTGTTCGATTTTCATGATACATCCCCTTCCCCTGCTTGTAGTCCCTGGGACTACAAGCAGGGGAAGGGGACTATAAGGCTTATGGGTCTCATGGGGCTTATGGGCCTCATTGGCCTCATAAGCCCCAATCGCCCCATCATTGCTCCTTATCACCAATCCTCACCTCCGTATCCTTCTTGACGAGACCGGCATCGCCGCCACCGAAGACGTTGTTCAGGATATGAGCACCGTCGAAGATGTTCACGCGCGTCCAGATAGAGGTACTGTAGAGGGTGGGATCGAGGGTTGTCATACCGCGGCTGGCACCGTATACCTCACCGCCATAGACGGGATTGTACTTGAAGCTTGTAGTACCATTAGGATAGCCATCAGGCGTACCTACCGTACTGTAAATGTTGATAATGTTCTGGGACTGGTTACCGTAGAGGGCAGGATTGCTACCCTTGGGGGTGATTTCGGTGCTACCGACAGGTGGCGGACCTACGCTGGCCAGCGAGCCGCCGCCATAGACATTACGGTGGATGGTGCCGCCAAAGACATCTATCAGAGTGAAGTGCGTCACCGAGCCGGCCGAGGTACTGAAGCCCGTCTCGCCCGCATCGGTGGTGTCTCCATCGCCATTGAGGTCGAAGGCATACTGACCGAGACCCGAACCGGCACCGAAGAGATTACCGCGAAGCATCCAGCGAGGATCGTCGAGTTCCTTTGTCTGGCTCAAGTCGCTGGTACCTAACGCACGCCTGTTCTCGTCTGTATAAGGTACACCTACCTCACCCTTGTTGATAATCATGTGAGCCTCGCGGCGTACGTGACCGTCCTGACCGCCGCCATAAACAGAACCGTAGATTCTCGGACCGTCGCCTGCAAGGGGCGTCCAGAATTCAGCCGATGGCGTTTCACCGGTCAGGATAGCGGTGCCAGTGAACAGGTTCTTCATTTGGGTTGCGCTCAACGTCCTGCCCGGGATGTGCATTGTGCCGTTCTTATCAAAACATGGCTTCACGCACTTGTAGTCACCACCGATGGTCATAAACGTCTCGTTGACGTAGCCGGAGAAGAAATCAGGACAGTATTCAGGCGAAACCTTTGTGAAGTCGGTGATGTTGGGAGCAGAGACGCCACGGCTGGAGCCGAAGACGTTACCCGAAGGCAGGCCGTCCCACAAGTCGCTCTCCAGCTTACCTACCGTGCCGCCAGTGATGGTCAGGTAGGCTTTTCCGCTGCTGAGGAAGTAGTCGGCATCCGTCACAGGGACATTTGCAGGACTGATAGGAGCATTGGGGTTAAAGCCAGCACTATGTTGCCACAGGTTGCCTTCAATGGTCTCGCCATAGCCACCAGTAGCGTAGTCATCCAAACCACCGGAATAGTTACCCTTACCCACAGATGCCATGTAGCCACCACCGAAGGCATTGTGCCACACCGTGCCGCCAGTCATTTCAAGGTACGTATTGCCATAGACCTTACCGGCCGTGAGGCTGCGGACCGGAACGTTAGCGATATCAGAGCCGGCAGCACCAGCATCACCTCCTTCGATACGCTTCAAGGTTCCTAAGTAGGTGCCCTGACCGCGACCGCCAGCGAAGATCGAGTGCTTAACCAAGCCGTTCTTCATCGATAAGTGGGTGTCCTCAATGACGTGACCGTCCTCAGCTCCGCCAAAGACGGAACCCATGATGAGGGGCGTCGTCGTGCCGTCGTCATCGGTTGGGGTGTCGCCAGTGTAATTGATGGTCACATACGTGTTCTTCACGTTTCCGCAGAATGCGAACTCGTGGGGATCACCGGCCTTACCCTGGCTACCGCCATAGATATTACCGTTATCCTTTCCGACCACACCCGTCTCGCTTGTACCGATGCGACCGCCCGTGATGGTGACGTTGGTTGTACCACCAATAGCTGTTGACACTCCTGAATCATCGTAAGGAATGAAGGTCATCTTGTAAGGCCAGCTCAGGCCAAAGCCATTCGTCACACTTGTGTGGGGAACGGCATTGTTAAAGTCTATCAGGCCCACCGTAGCCATCTCGCCTCCGCCATAAACGTTGTTCATCACTGAACCGCGCTTGATGTTGACATAGGTATCACCACAGACGATACCGGCAAGCTGCATCGGCTTGAAGGTGTATGTGTCTGAGCTGAAACCGCCAGCAGAAATCTTGGTTTCCGTCGTGTAGTCATCACTACCATAACCGCCTCCAAAGACATTACGTTTGATGACAGGATTGTCTGATTCGGTCGAGGTGATAGTGGTGTTGTCTGCACCAAGGACGCCACCAATGGTCACGTGCGAGTCACCACGTAGCATACTCAGCTCACAACCACCATACACACTACCCGTAATCAGGGCCGTGCCGCTGATGTTGGTCTTGGCCGTCTTCACTACAGCCATTTTAGGCCACAACGGGTTGATAGTACCGTCCAACAAAGTGAGTCGTCCCATGGATCCGCCAAAGACGTTGCCGCTGTGCTCAGCTCCTGCCTCGGTGCCGACTAAACTGGTATTACCGATGGTACCACCACTGATGTTGACGGTGATGTGGCCATGAGTCCCCTTGTCAGTATCCGGCTGCAGCTGGCCATAGTAAGGATCGGTCACAGCAGTAAACTTCGTTCCCACCGATGCCAGACGACCACCGCCATAAACAGAACCAAACATGGTGCCATCACTGATGTTCACGGTCACATTGCCACCCACGGAACCGGCTGTCAGCGCATCGCCAGAGAAGCCACGGCCACCACCGAAGATGTTGCCATCTACGTAGGAGGTTCCCGTGGTACCGATATACGGATATCTAATGGCAGCTGCGTCTGTTCCAACTGTTTTACCGGACTTCACATCCAACTGCACATCGCCCAGCACGTGACCATCCTCACCACCACCAAACACGGAACCGTAGATGCGGGCCTCGTCAGTCACTTCCACGATGGTGTGGTTCACATTGGTCCAGGTGTTGAAGTTGACGCGCTGGTCACCCTTACCGGCTCCGAAGAGGTAGCAGGTGACGGGGTGAGCGGCAATCTGACCCAACGTACGAGGAACACCGAGCGTTCCGCCTGACATCTTCACGGTGCATGTTCCGCCGACCTTAGGTATAGTAGGTGCAGAGGATTGGTCCAGTTTAAATTTACCCACGTCGGTCATCTCGTTACCGCCATAGACGTTGGTCAGGATATGGCCGCCAGTAATGATGACTTCTGTATTACCATACACAGCACCTGCTGAGCGCAGCCATACACCGTCGCTATAGCCATCGGCATCCACGCCACTTGTTCCGACTCGTGTCCATCCTGTCTTTCTGCGATACGGGAACAGACCCGATCCGCCACCGAACACGTTGCCATAGAAGGTGTGGCCGTCGGTAGCAAACTTTGGCTTGTTGCTGTCAGAAGCAGGCAGGGTGTTGTCGTTCAGATCATATACATCGTATGCAGCATAAGGTGTCTTATATTCCCAGCTGGCACATTCGGGCAGCGAATGTTGGTAATAGGTCCCACCTGTCAGATGTCCATCTGCCCACTCTTGGTCTGTATAGCGACGATTGAGGCTGTACGGACTTCCAAGGTACGTACCGTTGTCATCCATCTGCACATAGCCATTACCAATCTGGCACTGGTCAGCGATGGTGACCTTCGTGTTGTTCAGCACATGGCCGTTCTCACTTCCGCCATAGACAGAACCCTTGATGAAGGCGCTGCCGCCGATGGTCACATCGGCAGCACCCACCATGGCCTGAGTTTCGATAAACGTTACATAATTGGGTTCATCAGCAAACCATTCCCATGTATTCACGCCACCAGAATTGATCATACGTTTGGGCTTATGCTCATCAGTTTCACTTGCATAGTCAAATTCCCTTGGCAGAATACCCTTACCGGCACCAAAGACATGGCCAAAATCATCCGGACCGGCAGCCTTGGTCATTGCCATGTCATCAGGACCAATCTCAGCATTGCCTTGGACAATAACAGTACATTTTCCACTACTGGGATCTTTCAATTCGTATGGCATACCAATAGGCGTACCCTCAGGCACTTCGGGTGCATTAGAAGGCAGACTCGGTGTATTAACCCAGAAGCTGCCTACCGAAGCGATCTCACCACCGCCATAGACGCTCTTTCCGACCTCGGCATCACCCTGAATGGTAACCGTGGGATTGCCTCGCACCAGTGCTGCGTAGCCGTGCGTCTCCAGGCCCTTACCGGCACCGAAGACATAGCCCCCGACAACGGGTGTGCTGGCACCTGTCTCAAGGCCGATTGTCACCACCGTGTTCTGTTCCACACGACCAATCTCGCCGCCGCCATAAACAGAACCCTTCACGGTGCCGTTTTCGATGCTGACATTTGTGCCATAGACCATACCTTTCTCGCAGTAGAACGAGGTGTTGTCGCCCTTGCCACCGCCGAACACATTACCCGGTAATTCCGCTGTCGGCGGCGTATCAGCAGGACCTACCGTACCGCCAGTGATGGTCACATTGCTCACGCCCGTGTCGTCAGCCCAGGTGTAGTTACCGGGATCTGCAGCGGGAATAGCAGTCGTGGTTCCCACATCACCTTCATCGCCGCCGCCATAGATGGCTTTCTGCACAGTGCCGTTGGCGAAGGTGACGTATGTGTTACCCGTCACGTTGCCTTCATCGCCGCCGCCAAAGACTGCACCTCTGATGTCGGCTGCGTTGCGCGCGGGATCCCATGCTGTGGGAGCAGCTGTGGGATTACTCATATCATGATGAGTTCCCGTACCAATCTCCAGATACGTACTACCGATGATGTCTGCCTCGTTGCCGCCGCCATAGACATTATCACTAATGTAGCCAATGGGGAGTCGGGCCCAGTGCCTATCCCTTAGGATTACGGTGGAAACCTTGTGGAACTTACCGGTGATATCTCGATAGACGTATGTCTTGCCACCTTCTGTCTTCTGATAATCCTCAGCATTTTCACCTGTAGACAACTGTGCTGTAAGGGCCGTTTCAAGGTCTGATGTCATTTCCAGCCTATCCACATTCACTCTGAGGCCTTCATCGGAGATATGATACGTTATCTCGTCATATACTACGTCCGCAGAATATTCAGTGGTAGTTACTTGGGCAGTAGATACTTTGCCTTCATTATCAAGCCACTTACCATCCTTATTAACGACCTCTACTCTACCAGCTTTCATGTTGACGTTGACATGGGGGTTGGCCACGACGGCAGCCTGATAACCTCCACCATAGATATTACCGATCGAAGAGGCAGAGATGACATTGATGCACGGGTCGTTCACTGGATTGTCCCCCGACTTCAGCGGAATCAGTTTGCCACTCACAGCGTCTCTCTTATACGTACCATCGGTGTTCTTCTCATAGCCGTATTTGGAATAAGGTGCCATATAGCCGCCTGCGTATAGATTGCCAATATGGATAGGCAGGCAACCGCCTTCCTCGATATTGACCGTGATGGAACCATAGACAGCACCATCTCTATCATTACCGCCATAGACCTCACCATAATTGCCATTGGTAATCGTCAGGACAATGTCGTTATACACGTCCGCATTCGTGGAACCACCGAAGACTCGCTCCATGTAGCCCACACAGTCCATCTTCAAGACTGGCGTGGCATCTGTGTCGGCATCTTTACCGGCGCCATAGGCATGGTCAACGACCATTTCACACGTTCCGGACTCCTGATAGACGGACAACACCATATTACTGATGTTACCTCTCTTGTTACTACCGCCATAAGCGAGGTGGATGCGGCCACCCAGCACATTCGTGGTTGCCACACCAGAACCTAACTTATAATTATTTTCTCGTTTTGTTTTAGCTATTGCTGGATCTGAGTCTGTAGCATCAGCTTTATCGTTTTGTGAGATGGCATTAGCTTCATCAGCACCAGATTCACTACCTTTTTCCGTAAAGTCTTTATAACCTACATTGGCACCTGGATTCTGATACCACTTGTTATCTCTCGGATCCAGATAAATGTCCTTACCGTTACCACCACCGAACACCTCGTCAATTTCGTAGGCTTCATTGACACGGACGGAAGTACCAGGCACGAAGGCAGCATTACCACCGCCATACACCTGCTTGATGCTCGTCAACTGACATCCATCGATAACAACAGAGGTCACCTCACTGTTGATGTTGGTCGGTTCGTAGGGCGCCAGATTACCGCCGCCATAGACTGCCAGCACATCATACTTCTTCACAGAGATGGCTTCGCGCCATTCTTCGAGTTTTGTGGCCTTGTCACCCTCAGCGGCAGCTGTAATAGCCGCTTTATAAGTTGTAATATCCGAGTCGCTCATACCTACATCTTTCGCAAGATCCTCTAAGGTTTTACCTTCGTAGGTGTAAGTCGTGGTATATTCCTCCACATCGCCGTACTTCTCATACTTATTTCCTATCTTCGGATTATCTGTCTTGTTACGATGCTGTGTTGCATAGACATGTACCGATGCGTGGCCCTTTGGTGTGCCGTTTACATCGTTACAACCGAAAATGCGGCGGACGACGCAACCCACGTCTGCACTCGTCTTACCTGGATTCAGCTCTACGCTGGTATTGCCACCCACATTCGCTGCAAGGTGAAGCGTTCCCTTACCACTACCATAGACATCACCACCAGCCGAAGCTGTACCGATGACGCCACCCGTCAGAATGACCGAGGTGCTCTCTACAACGCGACCGCCTTCACCGCCACCATAGACGTTACCGTCAATGGTACCACCAGAGATGTTCACATCCGACCAGATGTCGGTGGCGAACATATCTTGGTCGTAGGTGATACTTTGATCCGTAAATTGCGTCTTAAGGAATGCCTCGTTGGGACCGCGGCTGGCACCATAGACGTCACCACCGATGGCGCCGCCCTTGATATCGACCTTGGTATAGGAACAGGACTTATGATCGCCCGATGGAGTATGGAGTTCACTACTAGAACCTTCCGGCCTGTAGGGACCGACAGAGGCCAGTGCACCGCCGCCATAGACGTTACCAGCAATGGTACCACCATTTACCTCAACGAACGTCGTACAGGTGACAGAGCCAGAGGAGTTATTCAAATAGGTCGTACTACTACCGTACGTTCCGATACCCGAACCACCGCCGAAGACATGACCGCTTCGACCTACATCATCAGTTGAGTCGTCCTGACCAGCAATATTACCCTTGAATATCTTTACCTCAGTACTATTGCGCACATGGCCGTCCTGACCACCACCATAGACAGAGCCATAGACAGTAGGACCATCACCAGTGACAACATCACTGGTAGATGTACCACCGATATTAACAATCGCCTTATTGACATAGCCCAGGAAGAAGTCGGGCATATACCGATAGCGAGGTGACTTTGTTTCAGACTTTGCAACATAACCACGGCTGCCGCCAAAGACGGAGCCTTTGGGGATGTAGTTCTCTAAACCTGCATTCGCCGCACCCACCGTACCGCCCTTGATGGTAACGGTGGCGATACCACTGTTCAGGAAGTGCCAAGCCCAATCCTTGGTGTTGTTATAATTTGCTGCGTTTTGGTCGGGCTGATACGAAGTCGTCCAAAGATTACCTGTAGATGGCAACTCACCATAGCCGGCAGTCGAGTAGTCATCAGCTCCGCCGGAATAGTTACCCTTACCCACGGAAGCCATATTGCCGCCGCCATAGATGAACCAGCCCACGCTTCCACCATTCATAGTGACATTGGTGTTTCCATAGACCTTACCAGCCGTCCAGCTGTGAGCGAGTTCAGATTCATCTTTATTATGGCCTTCACTGTCAGGATTCCACAAGTAAGTCTTATAGGTGCTGGTGCCCCTACCGCCGCCAAACACGCTGCGAGCAATCGTACCATTATTAATGATGATATGGGCATCCTCATAGACATGACCGTCATCACCGCCGCCATAGACTGTTCTGATGGTTGGCTGATTTTTTCCACTGGTTGTTCCGATGGTCACCGCTGTCTCGCGGACGTTGGCTATATGAGCCTCGGTATAGCGCTGCTCGTCAATGTCATCTGTGGTTCCGAAGGAAACTTTACCCTTACTGCCACCGAATACATAACCATTGCCATCATCAGCGTAGTCAGTACCGACTTTTCCGCCAATGATGTTCACCGTAGCCTTACCACCTTCTTTATAGCCACTCTCGCCGTCTTTGAGCGTTTTTACATATTCGAATTGGTAGGGCCAGCTGAGACCGAAGTCATAGTACACCTCCTTGCCATCACTGGAGTGAGTTTTATGCTTAATGGCATGCGTATAATGGTTCTCACCGTCAACCTGATAGTCAATAATACCTACAGACGCCAGTTCGCCGCCGCCATAGACATTATGTTCAATAGTTGTGAGGTTGTTGTCGCTATCATCGTCAACGACATTGACGTAGGTCTCGCCACCCACAATACCAGCATATTGCATAGGCGTAAAGAGGTACGTGGTTGGACCTGCAGTAATGGTGCTGTTATAGGAAGCATCATGTTCGGAGCTACCATAACCACCTCCATAGACACTACCTTTGATAGTCGGAGTTCCAGAGGCAGTTATTGCACCGGTATTTTCATTCCTCGTGCCGCCAATAGTCACATAGACATTGTCACGTGTCGTACCAAACTCAGCACCACCATAGACATTGCTCTTGACAACCGTGCTGCCGGAAATATTGACAGTGGAGGTCTTCACCTGTGCCAGACGAGTCCAAAGAGGGTTGGGAGTTGTGCCATCAAGCAATGTCAGACGTCCCATACTACCACCGAACACATTACCGCCTGTGGTATGTTCGCCAGCAGCTACTGTGGCACTCTCTGCATCATTACCGATAGTACCGCCACTGATGTTGATAGTGACATGACCATAGGTATTGGTGCCGTCATCCTCGTTGAATTGTCCCTTGTTAGGATCTTGCTCTTTATTTGTGAAGTCCACACCTACTGATGCCAGACGACCGCCACCGTAGACAGAGCCCAACATGGTGCCACCCGTGATATTCACGGTCGCATTACCGCCAATGGTACCGGCTGTCAAAGTCTCACCAGAGAAACCACGACCGCCACCGAAGACATTACCATCTACGTATGAAGTACCTGTAGTTCCAATCTTCAGGGTGCTGGCTGTGAATGTCTCACCTACATCGTCAGTGTCACCGTCGCCATTGAGGTCGATTGTTACGGTACCACCGATGTTGGTCACAGCATCTCCAATGACGTGACCGTCCTCACCGCCACCGAATACAGAACCGAAGATGCGGGCCGTGCCACTAACCTCGACTAAGGTGCTCTGCACATTGGTCCAGGTGTTGAAGTGCGAGCGTTGGTCGCCCTTTCCTGCACCGAAGAGATAGCAGGTCACAGGGTGAGCCTTCATGTCATCGACCGAGCGTGGAACACCCAGTGTACCACCGGTCATTTTAACCGTACAAGTACCTCCTACATCTGTCGTCTCGTTACCGCCATAGACAGAGGTTAGAATATGGCCTCCGATAATAATCACCTCTGTATTGCCTTCTACCCAACCGGCAGAACGTACCCATTCATGGCCACTGCCGTCAGCCTTCTCATAGGGGAAGTAGCCGGAGCCGCCGCCGAACACACAACCGTAGTAGGTATGACCGTCGGAGCCTACGGGACGCGCATCTGCCGTGGTATTGGTTGACATCGGGTCATAGGGAAGGTATTTCTTCTCTGTTTCTCCATCATATACCTTACCATAATCCCAGTGGGCACACTCTGTGAAATCGCTCGGGTTTTCTCCAGTCCACTGATCTTCAGTATATGCTACAGGCTTGCCATCTGATACCTTTCCCTCACCGCAACCAATCTGACCGCCAGAAATCGTCACTTTGGTATTGTTGCGAACACGTCCGTTCTCACCGCCACCATAGACCGAAGCCATGATGAGACCGCCGCTGATGGTTACATCGGTCTCCTTGACGTAGGTATGGAAGTCGGCATCATATATCAGGCTCGGGTTTTCCACGTCACCGCGACCGGCACCGAAGACGAAACCGTAATCCACAGGGGCTGTGGGTTCACCAGCGTCAATAAAGTAACGACCTTCGTTCTTCATGCCGCCATTCGTAAGGACGGTTCCCGTGGAAGAATCATAATGACCAGCCACCTCCGTGGGACCCACCTGACCACCACTGACGACGACCGTACACTTTCCGCCTGAGGTCCAGTTATCGGGCTTACCGAGTACACAGCCGTCATGCGACGGGTGGCCGCTGGGCAGGGTTGCTCTTGTGAACGTTCCCACCGAGCCGTGCAGACCGCCGCCATAGACGCCGTCGAACACATAGCCGCCAATCATTGTCACATAGGTGTTGCTGAGCACATGGGCATTACTGCCGCCACCATATATACTCTCGTTGACGCTGCCGCCACCCAGATATACATAGGTGTCTCCCTCGGTCACACCTTTCGTCGCATCTGAGACAGAACCATTACCGCCGCCAAAGACATCACCGTCAATCACCACGCCGTCAGCCACCGACGATGCAATCGCCGTGGAGCCGTCCGCCGTGCCAATATACACCTTGGAAGTACCAGTAACATTGGCCAGATTGCCGCCACCATAGACGTTGCCGGTGATGTGGGCGCCGAGGACAGTCTGTGAAACATGCGCAACTTCTCGGCCCGCAATGAGCATGCCATTCGCATCATAGACCGGATTATCAGAACCATCAACGATGACTCCATTCACATCACGTTTCATGATGTCGACTGTTGTGGAAGTACCAATGTTAATGGTTGTCTTACCAACGATGGCACCTAAATCTCCACCGCCATAGACATTACCAATAGTGCCGATCTCATCATCAATGACATCTATTGGGGAATCATATTTAGTATAATATGTGGTATTAGCTGCAGCAGTGGCCCCTGAGGTTAAAAGAGTATATGTATAAGGCGCTGTAGCAGATCTTGTATACATACCTGCAACGTCATCACCTTCCTTGACTCCACGCACTTTCGCATATTCTGCTTGATGAATGTTGGGCAGGCTGGAATATCCTAAAGGAGCTGCGGCACCGGCCCAATTACCTTTCACCATGTTGATATTGAGCTCTGTATCGCCTGTCACTACAGCGTCTGTACCATAGCCACCACCAAAGACATTGCCGATATAGGTGCAGGACTTGATGTTGATGGTAATCTTGCCACTTGATATACCCGCTCCGGGACCAGGATATGCAGCGAAGTTACCACTGCCATAGAGATTATCTATGATGATGGGATTACAATTATCGGTTTCCTCCACATTGATGACAATAGGTCCGTTGATGAAACCACCTTGGTGATTGCCGCCAAAGACTTTCTTGAACACGCCACCGGTGATGTTCATGGTGACACCTGTGAATATGCGGGCATTATAGGAACCGGCATAGATGTTTTCAATCTTGTTATCAGCTGCACAACCTGAAATATTGATATTGATACCCGTCAACACAGGTGCATCTTTACCGCCACCATACATATTGGTAACTTGTAACGTACATTCACCACCACTACCAGAGTCATTTAGAACAGTAGCACCGCACGTTCCCTTCACGAAACTGCCGGCAAATGCACTGTGTATAGTGCCGCCCATCAAAGAGAGTTTTGCAGTACCTGGAACATCGGCACCAGCACTTTCCTCCCAGTTGCCAGAATTATTCTTCACGGGTTCATTACCATTACCTCCACCAAAGACCGTTTCTATTTCACGACAACCGTGGATGTTGACATCGGTCTCTGGTACAGTGGCCGCGTTACCGCCTCCGAATACGTACAAGATGCTGGTATTCTCACAACCATGAATATGAACTTCTGTCTTCTTGCCCTCAGAAGGCGTGTAGGCTGACAGGTTTCCACCACCATAAACCTCCTGGATTTCGTATTTTCCGTCAATATGGCCTCCGCTTAATGGAGTTGTTGACTTTACTGTGACATTTACATTGCCTTTTGGCGTACCATTAAGATTATTACAGCCAAACACACGGCCCGTCGTGTAGTATGTTTCTGTGACAGACTGTGTTATTGTTTCACCACTGGCATTTGTGATGGTTCTGTCAAAGGTGCGGGATTCCGTTTTTTGGGTGAATTTGGCATCATTGGTGGCTCCATCCACAGTGCTTCCATTCACTGTTACCGTGACGTCGCCATATACCATCGCCCTAATAGGACCTACATAACCCACTGCAGAAGGATTATCACCATTGGCCAATCGTCCCAGACCGCCGCCATAGACATTACCTACAGTACCGCCTGATATCTCTACTTTAGTGGTATAATAATATCCATTGTTAGGAGCAGTTGATACCCATCCACCATCTGCGTCTGTCGTTTTATTGTAATAGATGGTATTGGCTTGTGCATTTCCAGAAGCTTTCGTGTAGGTGCCATCAACATTTCTTGTGTAATAACTTCCTACTGGATCTCCTTCCGTTTTTTCATAATACTTTGTTCCAGACGCAGCTGTTCCTGTAGCTTGTTCGTAGCCACTGCCACTGCCAGATTCTACATAATAACCGTCAACGGATTCACCTGTTTCAATAGCTTTTAATGTATAGGATTCTACTTTAAGGCCCATGACAGCTTCATACAAGTCAGGCCTTGCACTGGCATTCCAGTTATCCGTGTTCGTATGGGCCAGTGCGCCGCCGCCATAGACGTCGCCTTTGACTTCACCGCCGGTGACGTTGACAGCTACACTTCCCTTGACGATACCATTCTGGCCGCCACCGAAAGCGCTCTGCCAGATGGTGCCACCACTGATATTCAGAGTGGTACCACCTACAGTTGCCTTATCCGGATTGTCCAGATCACCGCGGGCAGCAGCATAGACATAACCGCCACCGCTGCCGTCGGCCCCGATGACAGCATTGCCACTGATGGTGACATTGGTAGTACCGGTCACAGCACCCATAGAACCGGCGCCATAGACATCGCGAACCACATGACCGCCGTCGATGAGCACCGTGGTGTTACCTTGAACAATACCGGCGTTGATGTTAAAGAGGGTACCATTGCCTAGATGAGTCTCATCGGCGGAATTAGAGAAATACTTATCCGTACCGCAACCTGCGCCATAGACATTGCCGCGATAGGGATATAAGGCTCCTCCCTGACCGTCAGGGTCTGTAGCCATCGTTTCAGTGATACCTACCATACCGCTGTGGATGGTCACCGATGCATTCTGATAGGTGTGGCCGTTCTCACCGCCGCCATAGACAGAACCCTTGACGGACGGTGTCGTTGTGACTGCACCCTGGCCTTCGTTGCCTATCACCACGTTGGTGTTGTACACCCATGCCACCTTGTCGTAGATGGTTCCTGGTCTGTCTATCTCACCACGCGAAGAGCCGACTACCATACCATTGTCATGGCCATCATAACCGATGGTGCCGCCTAAGATGTTGATACTAGCTGTACCGCCAGAGGTGTACCCACTGATGGCCGCATCAGCATCAGTACTGGCATAAGTATAGGTTCCCACGGAACCGAAAGCACCGCCACCATAGATATTATGAAGGATGGTAGGCGAACAGACAACCGTGCCCTCGGACACACCGTAATATTCGGCATTGCCTGCCGTGGCAACGAGTCGATCGACGGTAATATTGGTATTACCCTTGATAAGACCGGAGCGGACATTGGTCGTATTACCCTTACCGCCGCCATAGATGTTTCCGTAGATTTCGCCACCATACCTGGTTGAGCCTTCCATCGGTTTACCGATGGTGCCTCCCTTGACGGTGATATAGGTGTTGCCGCCTACCTGCGACAGCTCACCACCGCCATAGACGCTCTGCTTCACTTCACCGCCCATCATCACGATGGTGGTGTTGCCAGAGACCAAAGCTGTCTCGACATCAGATACGATACCCTTACCGGCACCGAAGACATCAAGGTCGATAGTCACACCGGCTGTGCCAGGAGCTACGCGTCGGTATTCACTGGCCGTGTCATCATACTTTGCACAGATGTTCACCTGCGTATTACCGGTGATGTTGGCCTCGTTACCGCCACCATAGACGCTACCCTTGATGATAGCACCCTCGACGGTGGTCTCGTACAGACCAGCATAAGTGCCTTCAGCCACCGGCGTCAGTGCAACAGCCGGATCCACTCTGAAGTGTTTGGGCTCGGTCTTGAAGTAAATCTTTGTCGCTGTGCCAATATTCACCGTGGCATTACCAACAATCGGGGCCAGGTTACCACCACCAAAGACGTTGTTGATGGCACCTATCTTACCAGCTTCATGAGCGGGATAAGGCAAATCAACAGGATCTCCATCTTGAATCACGCCATACTCATCTTTGTACTGGGTGGGAATGCCCGTTATGGTTCCTGCGGCATGATCGTCTGTTGCATGAATGCCGGTCGCATGACTACCCTTCGCCACATTGATATCCACCGTGGGATTAGCCACCATCTTAGCTCGGTAGCCACCGCCGTAGATGGCACCGATACTGGTGAAGGCGTGGACATTCAGCCTCGGGTCTTTATAGGGTGTTGAAGGACCGTCCCCGTCACTGGTACTTTCACGAGTTACCCAAACCGGAGCTTCTGTTGTTCCTGTATTCTTATATCCATAAATCGAATAGTCGGCCAGGTTACCGCCGCCATACAGCTCACCGATGATGAGCGGTTCGGAACAATCACCAGTTTCCTCGATGTTCACCGTGATAGAACCTTGCAACTTACCACCGTGTTTGTTACCGCCGAAGACACGACCAAACTTACCGCTGGTGAGGGTCAGCTTCACATCGCCTGCCACATCAGCGTTACGGGCTCCAGCATAGATCTCCTCGATGACGCCTGCGGGCATACATCCCATGACGATGTCCGTGCCGCCATCCATCTCAGCATTGTTACCTGCACCATAGATATCTCCAACTTTCAGGGCGCAAGTGCCACCTTCCTCGCTGACATTCACCGTGGCTCCGACACGCACATTACCCTTGGTGTTACTACCACCATAGACCGTCTTGATCTCACCGCCAATCAGCTTGGCCAGAGTCGTACCGGGGCCGTAAATGCCGTTAGCATGGTTAGCTGCGTATGCTGTCTGATCAATGATACCTACATCGGCTCCCGGGTTACCAGTTCCCGATCCATTACCACCGCCGAACAGGGTGTAGATCTCGTAGCAACTGTTGACCGTTACATCCGTAGCAGGAACAGGGGCTGCATTACCACCACCATAGACATATTCAATACTGGTCAGGTCGCAACCCTCGATGATGACCTGTGTCTTGTTCGTTGCAGGATCAACTGGATTGTAGGCCGCCTGGTTGCCGCCGCCATAGACGGCAGCGACGTCATAACGCCCTTTCTCCTTAGGTATTGTTGCACCAGTATCTCCTGTCTGATTGGCCATATGTGTAGCCGCCGCATTCTGCGTACCATAGACATGCACCAGCACATTGCCCTTCGGTGTGCCGTTGGTGTTGTTACAACCGAAGACGTGGGTCACGACGCAACCTGCTTTGGTTCCATCGGCTGTAGCATCATTGTTATTGTTATTCAGCTCCACTAGAATATCACCATAGACGGAGGGCGCATGCGAGCCGTCACCCAAAGCACCGCCAAAGGCATCACCAGTGATGGTGCCGCCGCGCAGGTTGAGTCGAGTCTTATTGAGTGCCGATTTCTGAGTAGGGTCAGTCCATGTGGCCGACGCATTTTTGGTATAATACGTTTTATTTGCAGTTGGTTCTTCGTCTGTTGTTAAGGTGTAGGCGCCTCCAAAAGACCTTTCGTAAAGGCCCTCTGATTGAGGATTAGTCGGGTTCTCAACCACCGAATACAGATGCCAGTTGCTGGTGTTCGTGTGAGCCAGTGAACCACCGCCATAGACATTCTGGTTAATAGTACCGCCATTGATGTTCACAGTGACATTACCTTTAGTAGCACCTAACACACCACCGCCAAAGACGGAACCAATCATGGTGCCACTATTGATGTTGACCGTGGCATCTCCATTCACTTGTCCGGCGCCATCATTTCCTTCAAGTCCCTTACCACCACCATAGATGTTACCATTTCCTTCGCCTTCACCAATTATGCATTTGCCCTGCACCGTAACCGATGTGTTGTGCTGAACAATTCCATTCTCACTACCGCCGTAGACATTACCCTTCGTGGAATGGACGGGGCTATCGGGGTTGCCCGCATCAATAGTCACTTCGGTCTCGGTGGCTAACGCTAAGCTCTGCAGATAGATGAGATAAGCATCATTGTCTGCAAAGTATTCCCAAACATAATTAGGATCATCGGCATAATAATCCCAAGTGGTGCCTTTGCTTCCCTCGAGGTGGGTTTTGTCTGAATAGTTCACCATGCGTTTGGACCTGTTCTCGCCAGATGCCTGATAATTAGGTATGACTCCCTTGCCGCCGCCGAAGATGTCACCTACGATTTGGGTAGCACCTGGGATGGTGACGCGACAGATTCCAGAACCGTTGTTGGCCAATGAATAAGGATAACCATGACCGTCAACATTGTATTTACCCACGGAGGCGATCTCACCGCCACCATAGACGTTCTCATCCACCTTGGCACCATTTCGAACGGTGACTAAGGTGTTGCCACGCACCAGGGCCGAGTAGCCATGGGTGGCCACACCCTGTCCGGCACCATATACGTTATGTTTGATTTCCGTGTGGTCTTCACCGGTCTCGATGCCTATCATCACCTTCGTATCTGTTTCCACACGACCCAGCTCACCGCCGCCAAAGACGGAGCCGCCTACCGTGACGTTGCTGACCTTGACTTCCGTGCTATAGACCATACCTTTCTCGCACCAGAAGGAGGTTGCAGCACCCTTGCCGCCACCAAAGACATTGCCACTGGGCGTACCGCCGGTGATGTTCACATGGGTGACACCCGAGTTCGTGGCAGCGTAAGCGTCGGTGCTGTTGGCATTGCCGTCAGTACCTGTCCAGGCGTAGGCCCTCAGATTCGACTTGTCTATCGTACCCACATCACCCAGGTTGCCACCGCCATAGATGTTACCCATCACGGTGCCAAGGGTCATGTTCACCTCCGTGTTCTTCTTCACATCGGCAGCGTTACCGCCGCCGAAGACATCGTGAGCGACGTAGGAGGATTCACTCTGGATGTTCACCACGACTTCGCTGGCCACATCACCTTCGTCGCCGCCGCCATATACATTATTTATATAATAGGTAGCGGAACCACCCGTCTGGTTGATGTTCACCGTCACCGTCTTGTCCGCACCAGTCACCTCCGATTTAGCTCCGCCACCAAACACGCCGCCGGTCTGTTCCTTGACCGTTCCGTCAGCGTTGAAGATTTTTCCTTCCACCTTCGTATTACCCTCAATGTTCAAGGTCACGTTGCCGGACACGGTGCCGAGGTCATCCAAATTCACGTTGGTATAGAGGATGTGATTTTTCTTATCAATAGCTGTCTTGTCATTCTCAACCTTCGTGTCGCTATGTTCCCAGTGGTATTGGACTGTTGCAGGAAAAATGGGGTCAAAATAGACACCGAGATCATCGTCATAGAAAGGTGCCTTCGTGAAGTTTCCCGTATTGATCACATCAACAGTGGGTATGGTTGCAGAGTATCCCGCACCAAACACACTGCCCTGCACCGTACAACCATCAAGCGTTGAGGTGACAGGACCGTCCACCTTTCCCAAACTACCGCCGCCATAGAAATTCTTTGTTATCTCACAACCGGTAAGTTTTGACGTGACATCGTGCGTGGTTGCCAACGAGAAACTGACAAAGTCGATGAGCAGACGCGCCACATTCTGGTAGTTATTGGACATTGGGATGTACTGGGTGAAGTAGGTAACCGAAACGCCACCGTAGGTACTGTTATAATTCTGCTTGTAGTTATTGTTAAGAAATGTGTTCCAGCCCGTATAGTCGCCATTGATGTTGTTAATATTCGTAGGAGTAAAACGGCTATAGGAATTGCCGCCATAGCCAGCACCAAAGAAGTTATCGAACTTGCAACCAGTTGCGGTGGTAATAACCTTTTTGCCGGGGCTCATGTCGCCGAACTTAGGACCTCCGCAGAACTGCTTGATGTAACCACCTTCGATGACGTTGGTGATATTGCCTTCCACTGGGTGGACTGCATTAAGACCACCGCCGTAGAATTCATCAATGTCGGCATTTTGTATCTGCCAAATGACATTGCCGTTGGTATGGTCTGAGGCTTTGCCAGCACCCTCCTGGGCTGCACCAGCCACAATGCCAAAGCGACCGCCATTGATGTAACATTCCAGATTGTCATCGTAATTGTCAAAGTCAGCACGATAAAGACCCGTCAGGTAGAATTCGTCGTAGTCGCCACCGGTGACGGAGACAGGTGGATGACTCGTGTTCTGTTGCTTGTCTTGGTGGGTGCCTCGGTGGAATTCCTTGAACCATACGTTGCCGCCAACATGGATATAGGGTGTTTTATAGGAATTTCCACTCTGGCTAAAGCTCACCCACTGCTCCATGACACCACCTTGCAGAATAAGCGCATCATTCTCGTTTCTGCTACTGTGTATATACTCAAACTGGGTGAAGCGGAAGAGCGAGGTGTTGGTGGACTCAAACCAACCTTTTGGAATCAGGATACCGAAGTTGTAAGTTCCCTTGCCACCGGTGGATTTCTGCGCCATGCCGAGACCGGGGATGTTCAGGAAGTCAACACGCACAGAATGACATTGGCTGCGACCATTAAATCGTAGAATGTATGAATAATCGGGTTCATTGTCTTTGTCCAAATCAATGGACATGATGGTATAGCACTTGTTTTTGTCGGATGACGAAAGACCGATCTGGTGCACATTGCCAACGAGCACGATGGCGTTGTCATAGACACCGCCACTGACGGAAAGGTTACTTTGTGCGTTGTTCATATCACTATATACCGTCTGGCTGCTGCCATTGATATCCAGTTTACTACCTGTGGTGAACAATTCTGAGCCTATGTTTTTCCTGCTATCCATGCTCGTGTTATACACCACATCGCGATAGTTATCGGCACAATAGACGGCTTGGGCCCAGTAGGGCTGGATGGTGATGGCCGTCACTCCTTCGGGCACATCCCAGTAGGCACCCTGGTTGAAGATGCGGCCACTCACTGAATACAGGTCTTTGTCGGTGCAATGGCGGTCAGCAAAGTTATAGGGCGCGGCAGTAATAGCGCCTTCGGCATCGGCTGTAGCATCAGTACCCTTTGTGAACGAGCCCGCTGTGCCACCGGTGATGCTGGTAATCTTCCATCCCGTCACCACACGGTTACCCGTATAGTTCTTCGAACCCACATTATTGTAATAGGGCAGCTGCACTTTTCCGTAATTGAAATTGAAATGGTCGGGATCCTTGTCGGTGATGTTAAGTGTGAGCGACGAGGTGGTAATCTCTGCTCCATCGGGTTTTGTGAATTTAGCTCCGCCGCTGCCCATCTCAATATTCACAGTCAGCGTTCCTAACTTGCGTCCCTGATTACGTTGCGTCTTCGCTGTGGCAGCATCGATGGAAATAGCTTCTGCATTTTCAGCATCGATATTCACCACGGAGGGATAGTAGCCGGGAGTCTTGAGGATGGGATAAGGAGTCGTCGTGCCGATTTGCGAGGGTTCCAGCACCCATTTCATCATCTCGTCCTTGTTGTCTAAATCGCCTGTTGCCCACCAGGCAGCTAAGGCGCGGTTGCTGTTGAGCAGATGGCGGAAGAATTCGAAGCGCTGCAAGTAGCGCGTCTCGGCCATCAAGGCACAGTTATAGGTGTCAATCGCTTTATCCTCCACATAAGAGGCTTCTGCACGGAAATAGTTGAAGTTGCTGACGCCGTTGGCATCTTTATTGGAAATAATCTCTCCATTATAGATGGGGGCTTTATTCGTACCGCCTGTGATGTCGCCGTAGAACATGCAGTTCATCACCATCGTCTTGAGGTTGTTTGCGGCGGTCTTGGCGGTGTTTTTACCGACAATGCCTCCCACTAAATCGCCGCCTTTGATCTCAGCATAGCTGAAGCAGTTGATGACACGGGAACTACCGTCCAGAAGGCCCACAATACCACCAACAAATCCGGTGCCATTAACACTACTGCTATAGACTGTGATTTTATCATAGCCTTTCTCATCTTTGACAACCGTACTGCCTGTTGCCAGCACACCGCAGTTGTAGATGCGTGTATCGCCCTTTGCTTCATTGCAGATAGCGCCAACGTTGGTGCCGCTACTGATGACGACATTGTCGAGGATGATATTTTTGATGGTCGCATTGTTGGCATAGGCCACCAAAGGCACGGTCAAACCGGTGAACGTAGCGAGTTTACCATCGAGGGTGCCGGTGAAGGGCTGGCTCTCTGTTCCTAACGATGTGAATCCACTAAAATTGAAGTCACCAGCCAGCACATAATAACCTTCCAAGTCGGTGATCTCATCTTTGCTGTGTACCAATTTTGCGGCCTGACCATAGTCAAGGGACTGCGTGCCGGTACCATGATCCCCTGCAGGGGCAGCGGCTGTCTGTGCAGCCAGCGTCGTGATAGAGGTGAGAACCGTGCTATGGTCGAAGCGGGGCATCAGCCGCATATTGCCGTTGCCATCATCCACGACCATAAATGTGGCGTTGGTGATGTTCAATGTCGTCTGGTCGTAACCAGTTGCTGTCTGCTTCCTACCCATATTATTCAGGCTGACACTGCTCGACGTGCCTGACCACACACCAGTCGAGAGCGTCGGACTGCTGGTATTGGTTGTGATGTAGCGGAGAGGATATGCCTTGCTCTGAATCTGCACGTTGTAGGGGTCGAAACCATTCTTACCAGCATCATAGTATGCTGCTTCAATACTTGCTTTACTTGACTCACCACTTCCATATACGAAGCCCATCTCCTCATCGATATTGAAATTGGGCTTCAGTTTCCACTGCAAAGCATCTGGTACGTCCTCCAGATTAACGGTTCCAGAGTAAGCAGAGACTGTCGTCGAATTTTCTGCCTGAGCATACTTTCCTCCCTGCTTCAGCGCGACAGAATGCGCCGCTGTCGCGTCAGCAGTAGCGGCACTAGTATACATACTGGTATACCTAGACTTCACCGTATAGGTGACGTAGAAGTCGGTCTTGTATTTGTTGGGAAGTGCCTCACTTGTACCTTCGACAAGGGTAGGCATGTCTGTCAGAGAACTCGAGGTATGAGAGACTGTTTCCTTGACATACCATTCCTCTTTACTATTTGCAGGATTCGTTCCATAGGTATATACCTTGATATTATTTTCTTCCGGATTGCTAATGGTATATTTATGATAGCCCGTAGTCTTAACTGCCGTAGGATACCAATGGTATTCATCCACCATCGGACTGTTATACTTCTTCAGTTCATCATTCACAACCGTGAAATTATTGTCTGAATACAGCGGCATTCGCATAATTTCCCATCCATGCTGGTCGAGAAGAATCACCTGAGGTTGAAGATTTACGGGCTCAACAGTGAAAGATCCATCACCCATGGAGATCGTCTGGAACCAGTGGTAACCTTCGGCAAGAGACTTGGCAGATGCATCGTCACCCCAAGCTGCCGAATAGGCCCAAGCCGTGTAACGATGCCAACCGTATGTCCCTGTCAGTATAGCATTATCTGCTGCAGGATTTTGGCCTTCTAACTTTTGCACCGTAGGATTATTCTTCCAGTACTGCTCAAAAGAATTGACCGTTTGCCGGACATCGTTGGCGGGATTGCCGTCACCATCATCAACAGGATTGACAGTCATCAGCGTCATATTACTGATGGACGTGCCCAGAATCATGTATTCTGTCGGGTCAATATTGGGTTTGGTGCCGGTATAATCAGGATTCCTGGGAATGACACTTGTCACTACTTGCGAGTAGTCTGAAGGCTTATAGGTGTATAGGTAAGTATTACCATCTTTAAATACGTCTGTCGCAATTTTTATCTTTTGGTTCTGATAGGACTTGACAACAACATGATAGGGGTCGATATCATTGTCTGTAAGAGGTGTACCATTACGGCTGCTAACAATATACCACAACCAACGGCTACGCTCCGAGGCACCGCTTTCCAACTGCTGGTTCCATCGCCAATCACCATAAACATACAAGCTAAAATCACCATTGTTATAAGGATAGACAGCCTTTCTTTTACCTTCTATAGGCTCATCTGCAGGTAAGACTCCATCCTTACCATCTTCTTGTCTGAATTCTTGACCATTCAAGAATCTTAGCATATAAGTAGTGCCGCCCGTGAGGTCTATCTCATTATTGACATCGTAGGTGACATAGATGTTGTCTTCCGTAGAACCTGTGATGTCGGTTATTTCATCGGTGCATGTGTAAGTGCCATCCGTTACGGTGGCCGCATTCCAATAATGATACGTAGATACCAGTGGGCTCTGCCAGTCTGTGGGTAACTCAAGAAGCTCTGATGATGGGCTGGAAATCCCTTCGATAAGCTTACCAGCTTTGTCTATAAGGTAATAGTATTTGGAGATGGCAACGCTATTCACGGTAGCCGTGATGGTGGTGGAACCATTACTAAGAGTGATTGTCTCATGAGAGGCATCCACGGATGAGCAAGCCGTCAGCACAAAGGTCGTGGGCGAATCGGACAATGTTGTGGAGCTGGTAAGATATCTACCCGTTTGAGCATTCCTAACCTGAACAGCGTAGGGGTCGTTACCTTTAATATACCACAGGCGGTTGTTATCAGTAAGATTCTCAGTCGTCTGCTGTAAATCGGTGCCGTCGTCGTAAATAAAATTACCACCTGCTATTTGCATATTAAACGGACGAATTCCGCGCAGATGCAGGAATCTGCTATCATGCATCAGGTGATCAACGGTATATTTCACATAGATATTGGCCTCCGTCGTCGTCTTGGTGATGATGTTCTCGTCAGTGAGTTCTGAATCCGAGAAGGCACCATCGAAAGAGTAGAATGTGATGGTCTCTTCAGGACTGATAGTTAAATATGGGCTGACAATCGTTGATGGGATGCTGGCCGTACCGCTAATCGGCGTTCCCACCGCTTGCTTCTTCGAGGCATTGAGGGAGAGACCGTTGGCCCGGTTCACCATGTGGTAGGTGTAATTCACAATATTCTTCTGAATGACAATTGAAACCTTGGTGTTGTCAGCGTTATCAACGGCAACTGCCTTGATGACAGTCCAGTTAGCATCAGCGATAGCACTGGCAGTGATTGCTGTTGAATAGGCAATCTTCGTTCCAGAAGTCTTCGGGTCTGACCCATCAGTCGTATAATAGATGGTGGCACCAGATATCGGAGAGATTGCTACATCACCAGAAGCATTGACACTAAAGGACGGGGGGGCGACATCAACGGGTTCAATATACCATTTACTATTAGCATCACCTTGTTTTTCTGTCGCTGTTGGCAGACCACCCGTTTTCCATAAGCCAATAGTACCTCCCACAAGCCTACCATCTGGACCGTCATTTTTTCCAGCTACGCCTTCCAAATTGGGCTTATTTCCAGCTGTAACATTCAACCAACACTGGGATTCATCACGACTGGTTGCACCTTTTGATATAAACTCATACCAAGTATCAACCTGTCTGATTTCAAACAACGCGTCATCACCAGTTGGCGAGTCTTCAAGGTGTACACGGATACGACCTATATTGGCTTTTTTATTGTCGTTGTTGTTATTGATTTGTCCATTATAGGTAAGGTACTTCCCGTCTACAGCATGTATGATGTAATAGTAGTCCTGAGTGGGATGCTTTTCAATAATCCAAACTGCATTGTCAGCATCATATTCCCCATTCCGGCATTGATAGGTCGTCATGAAGGGCTGTCCATTGTCGCTTGTACCATATCTATTGGTCGGTACATAATATAACCAACTCTCCGTAGGACACAAATAATAGTTGTCCGTAGGGGTACTATTATTCCAGCCTGGTCCACCAATATAATATGCACCCGAATAATCATCAGCCCACGCGCCAGTAGAACCCAAAACCAGCATCAAGACCAGCATCATGGTATACTGTAGGCATACTCTAAGCTGCTCCGAGCCTGCTCCGAGCCTGCTCCTAAGCTGCTCCATCAGTATGCATAGAGTGTGTCTATAGCCTGCCAACATCTTTCCTGCACGGGGGCTGTTCCCCTGTGTTTGCTGGCAATCAATATCTCTTTCACCTAATATCATTTTGGTCATATCTTGTATCATATTCTATATATCTTGAGTCTTGGTATTTCTTTTTTCGGGTTTTTATACCTGTGGGGAAACCGAAGGACACGCTGGTTCTTTCCACCAGCTGTCCTTGGTGCGGCACAAGGCCTGCGCCACGCAGTTCATCGTCTTGCATGCTGCCACTGTGATGGCCTCGGTTTTGGGGCGATAGTGGTAGTGCCACGGGGTGATGATGAGCAAGCGGCCTGCGGAGCAGAGGTCGAGGTGGGCTGCCGAGGGGTGATAGTGGTCGGCGAAGCCGTTATCGTGGATGAGAATCACGGCGAAACCGTGATGCACGCTTTCTTCGATGATCTCGCGCTCTTTCGGCGAGATGCGGGCGCTGACGAGGACGGCGCCCTTGGCGGCCTCGTCGAGGCAGCGCGCCTTCTGCGTAGCGAAGCGCGCGGCATCCTTGCGGTGGCAGACCACCGGCAAGCAGCGGCGCTCCGTAAGGAGCGCGCGGTTGCCGAAGCTGTCGCAGGCGATGAAACGCGCGGCGGCAGCGGAGGCAGCGACCCCAGCGAGAGAACCGCTGGGCGCAGTGGGGGCGGCGGTTTGGCCGCCGCTTTTGGCGGGCGCGGTGAGCAGCTGGCTTTCGATGGCTGCCAGCACATCGGCGGTGACCTGGCTGGCGGGGCATTCGCGCTCCAAATAGCCGCGGAGGGCGGAAAGGGAGAGCGCGGTGTCGATGCCGCCGCGGCGGGTAGATAGCCAGACGCGGTTAGAGCTGCGCAGCAGGCGGCTGCGCGGGTTGCCGGCGATATAGGCGCGCTGGGTGGCCAGCTGCGCCGCATCGATGGGCATCACATCGCAATAGCCGGCATCGAAGAGGGGGGGGCGCCCAGTGGTGCTATTGGAGGGGACTTTATACCCGGCGGGATAGCCGCCAGGCACACTGCCCGAAGGGGCAGCCGGGGAGGCAGCAGAGGAGGCTATCGGGGAGGCGGCCGGGGGGGCGCCAGAGGGGGCAGCCGGGGGGGCGCCAGAGGGGGCAGCCGGGGGGGCGGCCAGGGAGGCGGCCAGGGGGGCAGCATTCCCAGCGGGGAAACCGCTGGGAACAGTGTGGGCGGCGGTTTGGCCGCCAGCCCTTATCTCGGTTTGCCCGCCAGCCCTTATCTCGGTTTCCCCGCCAGCGGTCATCGCGGTCATCTCCCAATAGCGCTTATTGCAGCCCTTCTTGAATCCGGCTATCACCTGCCCAAGGGGCATCGTCTTCCCGTTACGGCTAATGATGATGCCCGTTACCTCGACGAGGAAATGGAGGTGCTCGGGCATGACGACATAGTCCTGCACATGGATCATCGGATAGCGCTCATGGATGGCAGTGAGCAGCTCGTGCTCCACCACCTGCCCCACGGGCGACAGGGCCACATGCGGCGCATTCGCGCTGCCGTCGGGGGCAGAGAGGTCGCCCACCACAGCACCGAAGGGCTGCCCAAGGCTGTCTGCCACATGCAGGGTGATGTGGTAGACGCCAGGGCGTGTGTAGTCATGAGCCGCTGCGCGGCGTGTCATGCGGTGCTGGGTGGGGTTTCTCTTTTCCATTTTCTATTCCCAGCGGATGAACCGCTGGGCACACTATTTATTTTATCGATAGTTTCTTTTGGTTGACAATGTATACGCCAGGCACGTTGATGGGCGTCTCTACGGTCTTACCCGGTTCGAGGACGAAGTTGGCAAGGGTGATACCAGCGGCATTGACGATGCGGATGGTGGTGGCCTCCTTCATGTGTGACGTGGTGATGATGGTGCGACCGCGAGCATAGATCTCCAGACTGCCGTCGATGGCCGATTCGGGCTCATCTTCGATACCGTATTCGCCGCTGAAGACGATGTACTCGGGAAGCATTCCCTTAACGCCGGCTGACTTCGTGGTGGACGTAGCAACGAAGTATGGACGGAAGGCAAGCTGCGAGGGCGTAACAGCATGGGTATCGTTGACTGTGGTCTCACCTACGCGCTGATAATAGGTTACTTCTGAGCCATCTGCAGTTGTGGCCTTAGTGTTACCTTCTGGATCTGTATAGAGGTCATAATTCGAAGTCATCCATGTGTTCAATGCATCTTCATCTGCAAATGTATGCTTCTCAGCAGAAGTAATCCATGAGACATGAGTGTTGTCCAACTTCACATAGGCATCGCCATCACTATTCATGACGTAGTTGCCGTTCGCCAGATTCTCATTCAGATAGCTGGGCTTGTAGGTGATGGTGTAATACTTGCTGGTTCCATCCTTCTCCAACTTAACACCCACCATCTCGTTGTCGCTCACGCCAATGGAAGCACCGGCATCGGAGGCGAAGGTGATGACCTGCTTGCCGAGCTGAGTGATGGCGGAAGCCGTGTTCTGAGCTTCAAACTGACCGCTGAGGTCGAACTCGTAGTACGTCGGGCCAGGGAGACCGAGCAGATACGGGGTGCCGTTGGCCAGCAGCGGATAGCTCGAGAACGTGCGGTTGCGCTCATAGTACCTTTGAGTATAATCCAAGTATTTGTCATCGTTGGCATCCTTCTGCTGCTTTTCATCCTCGGCTTTCTGGTTGAAATAGTAATAATCCCAGAGGAAGTGGTTCGTCACCGTCTTGGTGGTAGCGCCCCTCGCATCGGGATAGTTGAAGGTGGCATAAGCCACAGGCGTGGGCGGTGTTCCCTCTGTCCGTTCGTCTATAGCCTTAAATTCACGCAGCCAGTATTCGTGACCGATCTTGGCGTCGCTGTTCTTGCTGGTATGGCTGCCGCTGTAGAAGTGGGTGATCTCACCCTTCTGGTTCGTCGTCACCAGTTCGGCGGTGAACGGCAAGCTGATGCCCTGCCAGCCTGCGGTGTGATCCACATACTCCTGATTGTCGGGCGTGCGCTGATACCACATACGATAGCGTTCGTCAAAGGTATAGGCCATCGGCGCATTGAAGTCCATCTTGTCCACGAGCTTGTGGTCGTTGGTGGCAATCAGGTTGCTCTGTACGAGGTGACCGTGGATGGAAGAGGTGTTCTCGCGCACGATGCGATAACCTTCGTTGTCGCCGGTGTTATCGTAATAGTCGTTATAAACCGGATCGATGAAGTAGCCGCTCAGCACGCCCAAGGTCTGCGCATTTGCGTAGCCGCTTTCTGATGCCGCTGCGGGTGCATAGACCAACAGGTTGTCGGTCTCGTCCTGGTTGACAATACTCTGCAAGCCATCGTCATCGAGCAACGGCGGATAGAAGCACTGGGGCACGCTCCCGGCTGCGGCCGTCAGTCCCAGACCATAGGTGCCATTCACCTCATTAGCTCCCTGATGTCCGGCGAAGTCGATGGCGGTCATGCCGGGATAAGCCGTATGCAAGCCGTCGGAGGACTTCTGTGCCAGATAGGCATTCGGGTTGAAGTGGGCGACGTCCATGGTGCTGTTGCGGTAGTAAGCCGGAGCACGATAGACGCGGTTGGCCTGGGTGGTCTGCGACAGGCGACCGTCGCTCTTCGCGATAGCCGACGGCACCTCCTGATGCGGCTCTATGGAGTAGCCGTAGGTCAGCTTCTGACCGAAGAACAGGTAGTCATCGGGCCAGATGGGACAGTAGTGGTGGGTCGTCGTTTCTACCTGCGTAGTCGGATCAACAGTCGTCACGGTATAATGACGCACATCCTCCGTCGTGGGTATGGTTCCGCCAGCGTAGATGAAGTCGCCATCATCGGCATAGCGTTCTTCGACATAGCCGACATCACCGTATTGGGCATTGTCAGAAACTGTGGGATAGTATCCTGTGACAGGTTCCTCCGCTACGGTTCCATCAGCATTCAGTGTCTTATACTTGTATGACTTGGCACTGGGTATGTTCTTATCATAGTAACGCTTGTTCAGGTAGAAGCTGTTCAGGTCATAAGCCACGGTACCGTTGTAGAACTCTTGGCTGGTCATGGCACGAACGGAGCCCTTAGAACCGTTTGTAAAGGTAATACCGCCATTTTCAGGAACGCTCTGGTACAGTTCGCTGTTATCACTCCAGAAATAGGAGTTGACAGTCTGATAGCCTGTATTATCAGAGGGAGCTCCAAAGACGGGATACGGCTTGGTTGCCAGCGGATTCGTATTCGTACCGGTGGTCTTCACCCAGCAGCTCTCTACATAGCCGTTGCCCTCGTCTGCCACACCGGCGCTGGTGAACGAACCCATCACACCGAGGTTATAGACATTGCCGCAGAGCTTGCCGAAGAGTGAATGGTCAAGACCACTGATGGTGTGGCCGTCGCCGTGTAAGGTGCCGTTGAAGCAGGGCTCGCTGGCGCCGGAAGCGATGGGTGTCCAAGTGGCAGAACCGCTGGGCGCACTGAGATCGGTGCGGAGGAAGAACTCTAGGTTCGTGTCACCCTGCACGCCGACCATCACATCCTTGCCATCAATGGTCCTGACATCGGTATTCAGCAGGTGGTGGCCTTTCAGCTTATGGCCTTCATTGGTGATGCTGTCGCCGGCGATGGTGATGCCCGTTGTTCCTTCCTTGATAAGACTCAGGTCATAGAAGTCCTTGAACAGTTCGAGGCCGTTCTGCTTGCTGCCGCTGTAGTCGTTGATATAAATCTTCGAGTCGCGCTTCAGCTTGGTGCGGTCGTAGTCCACATGCAGGTGCTTCTCCTTATCGTCCATCACCTTCTTCAGGTCGTGGTAGTTGGCCACGCTGATGGGAACGGCATTGGAGTAGGTCTTGCCGAGGTAGGTCTTGGCGTAGTATGCCAGCAGATAACCGTCCTGATACCAGTAGAGCGGATCGGAAGAGGGTTTATAGCCCACACCGTTGGTATGGTTTTCGGCATAAGTGTCTGTCGAGAAGATTTCCCAGCCGCCACCCGTTACCTCGTAGGCTCCAGGAGTCACATTGGGCACACGCATGGTGATGCTCGTTCCAGGCAGTACGATATTGGGTGCCTTGATATCTTCGATGATAGGCACACCGCTCTCGAACTTAATGTGTATGTTCACGATGTGGCGCTCGCTGACAGGGGTGACATGCAGGCCGGAGACATCGGTCTCCTCATAGTCGTACTTATAGATGACGGTGATGATCTTCTCCGACGAGAGATCGTTGATATCGCTCTCGCGGCTCACATACAGCGTGCTGGTCTCCATCGGAGAAATACCGTGGATGGTGAAGTTCTTCTGTTTGTTGACCAATTTTGAGTAGTCGCTTTCGGCAATGATAGCACCCTTGGGCACGCCGCCTTCTGTACTAGACGTATATGTCGTACCACTGCCTTCGCCCTTAACACTCGTTACCGACTGTCCCATACCCTTCTCATTCACTTGATAATTCTCGCGGCAATAGTAGAAGGTGGTGGTCTTTGGATTATCAGAATTATCCTTGTTCAAGTTGTCTTTGGAGAAGGTGAGTGTAGTGATATTCGTTTTCTCCTCGGAGGCCAGTGCGGTGTATTCTTCGTAGCTGAGTGTGGCGCCTACGGCGTAGGGTGTCTCGACATGGACGAAGCCCTCATGAACCACATAGACGGTATAGTTCTCCGCAGGGACGTCGCCCACAGTCACCGTGACTGGAGCATAGTGACGCTGCTCATTGGGCAGTGCCTCGTAGTCTGTGCGGAACAGTTCGGCACCGACTTTGACGTAATGTGGAACAGGTGTTGCGCTTGCGTCTTGGTATGTCATGGCCTTACCGCTTTCGTAATCAACGTCATCGGTAGAGCCATCGTATGTTGCTGTGTAGTCGAGAGGCTTGGAGAGCGAGTAGATCATATTCTCCTTATTAGCATCGCTATAGCTGGTGTAACCATCGTACTGATACTTCTGACCTTCCTTCTGCATGATTCGGGAACCATTGGTATGGGTGATACCATAGGTGGGATCGATGAGCAGGTCGAGGGCGTCGTAGTTGAAGTCGAAGTCATTACGCTCGGCCTCCGTCATGGAGCTCCAGATAGAGAGAGCACGGTAGTTCTGACCAGGCTGATAGACGTCGCCGCCATAAAGACCAGCTTCAGTGCAATAATAGGCCGGAACTATCAGCTTGTCGATATCAGCTGCCAAGTCGGGATAGTCTGTCTTCAGTTGGGACTTCTCATCAGCCGTCATCAACTCATTGACATAAATGACTTCTGTGGGCGAGAGTTCGATGGTGCTGGTGCAGACATAAGCCGGCTTTGCATAATCTGTGCCCAGGCTTGCTCCTGTTGTTTCCGAAATGGGAGCGCCCGGATAGAGGTGCAGAGCTGGTGAGGTGTACTCATTCGTCACCACATACGCAGGAACAAACGTTGCTTGCTTACGTGCTTCATCTGTGGGGATATACGATGCTGTTGACGTTCCAGTGCTGAGCGTCTCATAATCCGTATATACCTTCTGAGAAATGATATCCTCGACTTCGTATCTACGTTGTCCATAGAGGCCGGCAGACTTACCAGACTTCAAGGTATAGGTGGGACCGTCGGTGTAGGCATCCTGTCCTTCCTTAGTAATATTGCCTTGATCATCTCTGGTAGATGCAGCAGGAAGCTTTCCATATTCCGTTGTCGTAATCTTCGTGCTTCTTGAATTACCACTGAGCTGGGTATACCAGGGCTCCCAGACCTCTGGATTGGTGACATCATAGGTCAAAAGGTAACCGGTGTTGTGACTCATATTGTTAGACGAACGGAAGACATCGATGAAGGGAACGGGCACATCCTTCTCAACACCATCAATCTCCCTCACGTGAGTCACAACAGGATAAACAGGATTATGTTCTTCATCTTCTCTTATTAGAGCCTCATACTCCTCCTTCAGCAGCACCGTGCCTGCGGTATAAGGCGTTGTTCCAATCTTACAGTCTTCCCGGACGACATAAGTCTCCTCCACGAACAGTCTCCTCTCTGATGCCGACAATTTGAACCAATCCCAATAGCTGATGGGGTCGTTCAGACGGTATTCGATATTATTGATAACGACCTTGTTGTTGGCAGTCAGCGGCGTGTTACCGGATGAATAGTAGGCATAGAGGTTCGGCTGCACATCCATCAGCGTCATCTTACCGTTCGAGGCGGCATTGATGGTGATGGGAATATCTACGGTCTCACTGTAGGCGTTGGGAGCACCGGTGTGGGCGGTGATATACTGGTCATAGACATAGACCGAACCACTGATATACCAGTAGTGGGCAGGAACGCCGTCAGCTGTCAAGTATTTATTGCTGATATTGTAGCAGTCATCGATGATGGTCTGTGAGCTGTGGATGAAGTTACCGGAAGTCTCCCATTTTTTCCTGTCTGCATCGGCTGTCTTATAGTCCCAGTACCATTTGCTGACAGCTGTTTTGTTGAGCGTTGTCAGGGGAGTATAGCCTGGACCATCTATACGCTCACCATGCTGGTTCTTCGCATAGACGTAACCGCCGCCGACACCGGTCTGCACATTGATGAGGTCGAGTTCGACGACACCGGTTATCAGGCCCCAGTCTTTCTCGTTGACGCCGGTGCCCGTGCTCTTCTCGGTGGTCAGCTCTAAATAGACGCCGGAAGCCAGGGCCAGCTGGTTATAGCAGTAGCCGTTGTTGCGCATACGGTCGGTCACGTGAGCTTCCTTCCATTGTGCGAAAGTTGTTTTGCCATCAGCCGCAAGATCGGGATTCTGTTCGGTTTTAGCATTGGTGGTGCGAACGGTATTATGGAAGTCCACATCACTGGTCAGAGAACCAAGGAAGTTCACGTTGCTGTAGATACCGAAGTAGTTGCCGTGCATTGCATTATCGCCAGTATCGCCGGCCTTGGTGTTCATTTTGTTCAGCGACACCTCGCGCACACGGTTGATGGTGTAGAGCTTGCTGTCTTCCTTCTCCGGCACACGGTCGCGGGCACCCTTCATCACCATGCGGCTACCGAAGACACCGCAGAAGTCGGCACGCTGGATGGTGTTCATGATACGGCCGGCGTACGTCGAGACCACACCGTTCTCTTCCCAGATGGAGGGATTGGGTACGACTAACTGACCTGCCTCATTAGTAAGAAGAACTGCTGTTCCCGTACCCTCTACGATGCGTTCACCAGCAGCGTTGTTTATGACGGGGGTGCCGTCAGCATACGTGAACAAGGCCAACAGTTCATCTTTTGGCAAGACGGCCCCGTTCTTATATACGGAACCTTCTTGGTCAGTGCATTGGGTAACTTTACATCTGTACTTTACTTCATAATAGGCTTTCTCACGGGAAGGAAGTAGATCGTAGTCTGCTTTCTTGAGCTCGTTGGCCAGGTGGTACTTATCGGTACCGTAGTTGGTGATGTTCAGCTCGCGGTAGCCATCGACCAGCGTGAGGTTACCGTCGCCATAGAGGCCGCCGGTGTGACCTGTACCGATGGTGATGAGGTCGCGGTTATAGACATCGTGGATAGAAGCGGTAGCATTGCCGAAGACGGTGATTTCATTAGCGCTGACAGACGTGCTACCCAAAGCTATATTGCCGCCGGCAAAGACGGCATTGTGAATGAAGATGCCGCGCTCTTTCTCGACAGTGCCCGCATCGACATTGCTCCAGCCACCAGGCCAGCCGCCAGAGGTCTTAGCCGGAAGCGTATTCAAATAGGCGGTGGGGATATAGTCGCCGACCTGATAGGTCTTTTCGCCGTAGCTAACGGGAGATGTTGTCACCTGCAGCCACGGCTCTACGACCACCTTGCAGTCCTCGGTGTAGACATAGTGAGATTCCTTCGTGACGAAGGTGCCATTCTCTTTCTTGAAATAATAGCCTTCGTGATCATCGACATAACGTTTGCCCACCTTCTCGCCATAGCACAAAGTGTGGTCGCTCTTCTCGTAGGCGCTGATGACAGAACCTTCATCGCCGCCGCCGAAGACGTTACCGAAGTTGCGGGCCATGCCCTCGTCGGTACCCACTTCGCCGCCATAGATGTTCACCTCGGTCTGACCAAAGACGAAGCCCTTGCTGTTCTGATCCAGAGTGGCCACCACGGCCGGATCCATCGAGTAGGTGCCGTCGCCGCCCCAGCTGTCCTTACCGCGACCGCCGCCAAACACATTGCGGAGAACATTGCCGTTGTACATCTCCACATGGGTCTTGCCGGCCTTGAAGATACGGGCGCCGCCGTTAGAGATACCAGTAGAGTAGCTCTTCGGATTCAACATCGTGCCACGACCTACAGGACCTACCTCGCCGCCGCCATAAAGGCTGCCGCGGAGCGTACCACCAAACATCTTCACATTGGTGTTGTCCACATAACTATTGAGAATATATCCGCCACCGAAGGCGTTGCCGGCTCCGTCGAGCTCGTTGTCGCCGGTTGTCTTGTCATCGAGTTCTGCAACGTAGTCGTCATTCTTCCAGCGGTAGCCGATCATACCATTGTTGATAGTCAGATGGGTGGTACCATAGACGGAACCGCCCTCACCACCACCGTAGACATTACGCAGGATAGCGGGCTTGCCGTTGGCAAAGGTCTTGTCTGCACCCACATCGCCGATGACCACATGGGTCTCGCCGGGAATGTCCAAAGGCTTGCTGTTCGCGAAGTCATAGTAGGGAGCACTCAGGGTGCCTAAGTGCTTGCCCACACTGCCTTCCCAGCCGCCACCATAGACATTACGGCACGTACCGCCTTTGATGTAGGCATTGGAACTGGCAATGAACTCGCCGGAATTATAGAAATCATAGACCACACCAGAAGTACCGGCGGCGTAGATGTCCTTGTTGACCGTGCCGCCGAGCAGGGCAATATACGTGGTGCCATAGACATCGCCGGTACCTGTCATGCCCTCGGTGCCGAGGCCGCCGCCATAGGCGTAGTTGGCCACGTAGGCACCTTCATTGATGATGACGTTGGTGTTGTACTTATTCTGGTTGCGGACATCGTTCTTGGGATCGCTGTAGTCGCGGTCGTCCATCTCTGCCGTGCGAACCAGCGGATTGCTCAGGTTCGTGGCCTCGTTGGTAAGATAGCCATCGAATTTGGTGTCCAAGTCGAAGGTGCCACCTTCCAAATAGGGATAGTAATAACCCTTACCTATTGTCCAGCAGGCTGGCCATATCACATTCTCCCACTGTTCATTGTCGTAGCGATTGTGATACGCTTGCAGGTATTCCGGCAAATCTACACCATACCAATATTTATTCATGAAGGTCTTGGCACTCTCAGCATTCAGCACCTCGCCGTTCTGTGCACCGCCATATACCTCATAGACTTCGGCATGGTTGTTGAGGTTCACCTGGGTGTATTCCGACCAGGTCATCGGACCGTAGCCGGCGCCATAGACGTTCGCACGGGTCTTGCCCCATTTTGGATGCTGCTGCCATACCGGAGCGTTGATGTCGATGAAGCCATAGAGCGTGCGACGACACGTGTTGTTGCCGCCGTAGATGGCACCCTTCATCAGTTCGTTCTCTGAGTTGTAAATCATCAGGGCATCCGAGCTGCTGTAGTTCACGTGTGCCTCATAGACATCACAGGGAGCCAGCAGGTCATTACCGTAGGCGCCGCCGAAGATACTGCCGATCTGAATCGTGGAACCCGCAGGGACATTGACCATTGTGCGACGCGTGACGCCTTCGTTGAAGCTACCGCCGTAGGCCGCGCCCACCTTACCGCGTACCAGGTCTATGATGCACGAGAGGTTGTCGAGGTCGTCGACGGGACTGTTATTCTCATCGAGGGTCTTATGCGAGGTCGCATCATACTTGGATTTCATGCCCATGCCACTGTAGCTGCCGGCACCGAAGAACTGAGTCTGGCTGAAGTTCGATATGTTGTCGGGAATATCTACGAGCACATAGCTGCGGTTCTGAGTCCGGTCGCCATCGCGGTTGCCGGGATAGCCCGTACCGCCGCCGAAGACGGCCAGTATCGCATTGTCGGATTTATTCTCGGGGTTCGGGCGTATATTCACAAACGAGCTCTCCAGAGAAGGCATCGTGGAAGGGGTGTTGCCATCTTCCCATAAGATCTTATCCGCGTAGTCATAGTAACCATAGTTACCACCAAAGATGGTATCGACGCGGCCCTGAAGGTACTCTACATAGGCGTTGGCCACCAGTACATCGGGATTGGAATTGGTGGAAGCATCGTACTTGTGCACCTTGCCCAACACATCGAAGGCATCTGCACCGGTTTCTACACGGACTCTGTCCTTGAAGTCCTTCTTGCCATATATCGTGCCCGTGAAGTCATTGCCGCCATAAACGATATCCTGAACCCACGGGAAACCATCTACATAGTCGCCGCTGCCATTGGGCTGGCGACCGATATAGGCCTCGCTGTGTCCGAGGATATCGGCTTCGCAGGCACCACCGAAGGCATCATACAGGCGGCCGTTGCCCAAATTGAGCGTCGTATTGCCGCACACCAGACCCTCCTTACCACCGGCATAGATATACTCGGTCTCGGCGAGATTAGCGACGGCACCTTCGTTGGACGTGGCGGTGACGCTGCCCTGAAGGTTCACTGTGGAACTGTACCTGGGGTCGTATGCGTATGTCTTACCGTTGGAGGCGTAGCTGGTGACCTGGCCCGTGGAAGAATCAATGGTATGGGTGCCGTCCTCAGCAGTGGTCGTACCAGTGTACTTACCGACCACACCCTTCTCACCGCCGCCGCAGATCTGGAAGGCGTAGCCTTTGTTGTGGTTCACGGTGGTGCTGCCCCACACCTCGGAATCCTCACCGTAGCCGCCACCGAACACGATGAGGGCCATGGACAGCAGGTCGTCGCGCTGGTCGAGGAACTCCACGCCGGACTTAGTCCTTCCGAAGACCGTACTGAAGCCCGTTCCGAAGACCTCATCTTTATCCAGCACGTCTTCGTTGATGTCGATGACGATGTTGCCGTTCACATGGCCACTCTCATAGCAGCCACCATAGACGTTGCCACCAACCAGACGGTTTGCGGCATGGAGGGGCGAGTTGGGCACCTCCACGAAATCATCGGCTTCGGAATCCATCGAATAGGTGTAGTAGTTGGAGCCGTCGGCCACCTCGGTGCCAACAGCTTCGAACTGATTGTATTGTTCTGTGGTACTGCTGTACGTATAATAGATCTCGCCCGCTGTCAGAGTCGTTCCATCATTTACAGACTGGTAGGTACCCGGCCATCTCACGGTATTCCAGATGAGTCCCTGTGATTTATCCGTTTCGTCCTTCCAACGCAGCGGGGTGATGGTCATGTTCTCCAGCTTGATATTCAGGCGGTCCTTAATCTTGGTTTCTCCGCCAACGACCTCGGTGTAGTCGGCCTGTTCTGCTGCAGAACCCAGCACACCGCCGTCGTAGGCGGCACAAAGCTGCGTTCCCGAATTATTCGGGCCAGTCCATATTTCCGGCACATAGGCCTTGTTGCATCCGCCCACGAACTTCGTATAGACATTCAGCTTTTTATCTACTCGATAGGTGTTCTTCTCGGGAATCATCATACTGCCCACATTACCACCGCAATAGAAGCTGCCGAAATAGCTCGAGTTTGCAATGTAGGTGGCGGGGTCGCCCTTATTCATATCGTCAAACACAAGGGCGGGCTGCAGACTCATGGCTGCACCACTCATATACTTGGCAAAGATGTCTGCATCGGTCAAATCCAGACTGCTGAAATCCGTGACAGTAGTGCCGGATGAGTTCACATACGCACCTGCATAATGCTTGAGGTAATCCTCATCTATCATGCCGGCGCCGTTGTTGCCGAGGAACACATTGTCAGCGATGGCGTAGGAGCCTACCTTCAGTTCCACCATGGGCTTCGGCTTGATAGCCTGCAACGTAGCACAGTTTCCGCCCACATAGATCGAACCACCGATAATGGTGAAGTTCGGGCGGCCTCCGGCACCGGCACTACCGGCTATACGGATGGACACCTGTTCGGCATTCGGACGGTAGGCGTTGAGGGCTTCCACAGAAGATGTTTCCCCATTAATCCGATCGCCATAGTAGAAGTCGCCGTAAGACTGGTCATTCACATATTTTGCATTATCCGTATAGGGATAAGCGCCGTTGCCGCCGCCATAGAGGTCGCCACGGATGCTGGTATAGACACCTACGGCATTACCGCCGTAGACCTTGCCCGTCACGTCGTTGCCGCCATATACATTATTGATATCACCCCCGCGCACGAGCACGCGAGCCGACAACTCATCGGGGAAATGATAGATGAGGTTGCCTTCGCCGTCCTTGTCCTGCAGGTTCGTACAGGGCGTATAGACGCCGTTCTTTGTCGGAATGACATCTGCCATACGACAGCCGCCATAGACGTAGTCGATGACCAGCGGATTGGTATTCGTTGAAGCCGGATCGATTTCCAGCAGCAATCCCTCGGGACTCGTCATCGCACCCTTGTTGCCACCGCTGTAGAGGTTTCGTATCTTTCCGCTCTGCAGGTTCCACTTCGGACGGATAGCCATCTCGGCCATGTTGTTGCCGCCGAAGAAGCGACCAACCTGGAACTCATCACTGCTGGGCTTAGAGAAGCTGGTGTTGATGCCCATCGCCAGGAAGCGATCGTTCGTCAGCTTATCGGCCCAAACGCCGTTATCATCCTGATATTCGATGTGGTTGACCACATCACTCGGGTTGTCGTAGTAGATGATGGTCTTCTCGCTGACCGTAGCATTATTTCCGCCACCGTAGGCATACACGATGGAGCCGCCGACGACTTCGAGATAGGTCTTGTTGATGATAGGCGGATTGAATCCCGTGGTGTTCTGTGCTATCGCGGTGGAGTGGTCACCTTTATGATAGATATAAAAGGTGCCACCCTCCTCAACCAGGTCATATTCACCATTACCGCCAGCAAAGAGCTGGCCGATATAGATTTCCTTCTTCTTGGTGACATCTTCTGTAAAATCCTTAGCAGCATTCCTCACCGTTCGCGTATTGTCCGAGGCAGGACTGCTCACACGTACATAGGCATCAAAATTCTTATCTACTTCGTTCTTCTTGGGATCGGACTTGTCGGCATCGGTCTTTGCGACATGCGTCAGTTCCCCAGGCAGTTCTTTTGCATTGGCATTCGTACCTATAGTACCCGCAATATCATTGCCGCCGAAGACGTAGTCGATAACCGTATAGTCGGTGGCATGTTCGCCGTCGATATGGACGAAGGCATTACCGCCCACGTCGGCCATACGGGCACCGCCATACACGCGCTTGATGTCTCCAGCCTTCACGGTGACGCGGGTGTTGCCCTCAACCTTGGCCTGATTGCCGCCGCCATACACATTGCCGCCGATGATAATACCTTTCTTCGTCAGCGTAGTCGGTGCCGGATCTGCTGCTGGTGCCGGATCTGCTGCTGGCGCAGGCTCTGCCGCCGGCTCCGGCGTCACCTCCGGATCTGGATCCTGTGCCAAAGCAGACACGGGGAAGAGGGAGAGGAGAATGAAAAATGAAAAATGAAAAATGAAAAATGAAAAATAACCATAAGCCCCATGAGCCCCATGAGTCCCATTGGCCCCATGAGTCCCATTGGCCCCATGAGTCCAGCTTGCCCAATTCCTATGAAATATATTATTTATCATTTTTTTTGTCGATATTTCGATATTTCGTTAATTCGATGAATCTTCAATTTTCAACGTCCCATCTCTCGCCCCCACGGGCGAAGCGGGCCTTTCATTCACTCCACCACCATCGTCGGGTTATTCAGATCCGGATCCGACATCACGTACAGGTACGTGGGTCGGATGGTGAGGTTGATGTTATAACGTAAGCCACGTGATGCCTCGTTCTGGCCTGAAAACTGATTGCGAAGGACGATGGTGTTCGTCGCCTTGCAGTCCTTGCGGACGAGGTTGTAGACCGGTTCGCCATTTTCATCGAGTACCGGGTCGCCATTATTGTCACAAACAGGGTTCTTGTCATAGACGTCATAGACGCTGGTGAGGGCGAGTGTTGTGATGCCCAGAGGCATGAAATGGCTTATGTATTCGCTGTATTTATTGTTTGTTGGTATCGTCATACCTACCGGATCGATGAATATCGAGTCCTCGGCCAATTCATCACCCGTGGGGGTGAAGACGACGCTTTGGATGGGATTGGAGCCATCGGTCGTCTTTTGAAGGGTGATGCTCGCAGTCGTATATTTCTTCGTCGTCCCAGAGGCATCGCTGGTGGACAGATAGAGCTTCCTCAGTTTGATGGTGCGCAGGGCTGCGTATTCAGGGTGCACCGTCATGCGGACCCTCAGGGCAGCATAGAGGTGGTCGAAGAGCAGATAGGCGTAGTTCTGGTTGGCGCCACCTTCGCCTGTGGTCGTCGCCGTATAGGTGAAGTCGCCACGCACCAGAGGATCGACGGTGTAGTCGGCGTTGGGCTGGTAGTAATCCTTGCCGTTCTTGGCGCCAATAATCACGCAGAAATCATTCGGCGTGATGGCCGGCAGATACTGAAGTGTCAGCACGGCGCCGCTGCTGTAGCTGCTGTTGTCGCCAGGTGTTGACGATGAGGATATCGAGGCAATGACGCTATTATACTTCGGATGAGGAGCATAGCCGTAGAGGAAGTAGTCCTCTGCCTTCAGGTCCGTCTTGCTGACGCGCCAATTGCCGCTGCTCTTGAAGAAGAACTCCTCCTCCGGCGCCACGCCGTTTTGCGTGAAGAACACGCTGATGGACTGGTCAGGATTATCAAAGAGCTCATAGTGATTTTTAGTGTCGTCAGGCAGGTAAGGAGTTATCCAGCCGCGAGTGCTCTTCGCCGCATCCTCAAAGCCAGCCACACAGCTCATCACCTCCACCGGCACCGATCCCCTTGTCTCCGGCACCATCTCATCAGAGCTGTCGCTGGAGCAAGCAGAGAAGGTGAGCAGGGAAATGAAAAATGAAAAATGAAAAATGAAAAATGAAAAATAGCCATAAGCCCCATAAGTCCCATGAGCCCCATAAGTCCCATGAGCCCCATAAGTCCCATGAGCCCCATAAGTCCCATTGGCCCCATTGGCCCCATTGGCCCCATTGGCCCCATGAGCCCAACCAGCTAAGCTGGCCCAATTCCTATGGAATTTATTCATTATCATTTATTATTTTCGTTTTATCATTTATTATTTATCATTTTTCGCTCGCTTTGTTCGCCCCCCGCCCTACGCAGAGGAGTTCTGCTCCGGCCGCTCGGGGCCGATTGACATTCAGTCAATCTTCTATTCCCTCGCTACCAATTATACACCGTATGGGTTGTATTCATATCCGTCCAGGGCGTTACGGCCGACTGCACGAGTTCGATCTTTACGCCACCCTCCTCAAGGATCTTGAAGATGTAGGTGTAGCTGTAGCCTGGGAGCCACTGCATGTATTCCGCCGGCACCACGGCCGTCTTCGTAGCGGCAGCGTCCAAGGGGTCGTTATTCAGCCAGACGCTCAGCGTATAGCTGCCTTGCGTGTTGTTGGGTGCCACGAAGTACCACTTCTCGCGCTCAGGTCCCCCATCTGGGATGTATTCCTGGGTGAAGGCCTCCAGCGCTCCGGAGCCCTCTCCTGTGGCAGGTGTCATAGAGTACGTTTCGCTCGTTCCCGTCCCCGTCAGCGGATAGCTGACGGTGAACGTGCCCTTGCGGACAATCTTGTCACCGACGGTAGTCGGCTTGAATTCCTTTTTCTTTAACTTGATGCCCTCGGACTGGTACGAGTAGGTGAACATGAAGCGCACCCTCGCATAAGGCTTCAGGAACTCCAGCCGCACCGGCTGGCCGAACTGCTTGTCGGGGTAGTCGGTCAGAACGCCCGTCGAGAACCACAGGCGGGAGAAGTACGGCGTCGCCTCCATATTATCCTTGATCGCATCATCATCTACGCCGCTGCAGTTCGCCAGCATCGAAATCTCATAGGTCGCCCCAGGAGTCCCATCGGCCCCATAGGCCTTATTGGTCTCATACACTGCTGGCGGGGTTCCGCCCCAGTTCGTTGCCCCAAAGAACCGATACGCCTTGGCGCTCCAGTCCCAGTACTTGATGGTCTGGTCGGGCTTGGCGAGGAGGATATACTCCCAGCCGTTGGTGTTCGTGGTCGAGGTGGCGGCGCTGTTGGCCTGCCAGTTCACGGTATAGCCGGGGAACACCTCCTGCCGGTCGCTGTAGACACCGGCATCGAAGGCCATATTCTTATAGCCCCACACCGTGAAGGAGAGGACGCCGGCTTCGCTCAGCGGCGTTCCGGCCCTCGTCTCGGCCCGAGTACCTTTCACTCCCTGACTCACATCCTGTGCCTCGGTCTCCTGGCCATAGAAGCTGATAGGAGTGCCGGTCTCCACGGTGGGACCGGGCGATGGCTGAGGTGTCGGCTCCGGGGTGTCGTCGGAGTGGCTGGAGCAGGAGGTGAAGATGGTCAGAGAAATGATAAATGATAAAGAATACATGATAAATGATAATGAGGCACAGCGCAGCCCACGAAGCCCACTGGCTCCATGACGCCCAAAAGCCTCATGACGCCTATTGGCCCCATTCAGCCCATTCAGCCCATTCCTATATAATCTATAATTTATCATTTCTTCTTTCTATTTTAACTTCGTTGACTTTTCCGCGGCCTTCGTTATTTCGTTATCACGTTCTTACGTTATTTCGACAATTCATCGGCCGCCAATTTTTCAATCTTTCAACGTTTCAACTTTTCAACGTTTCAACGTTTCACTCTTCCACTCCTCAATGGTACCGGTCTTGCTGCTGAAGCTGGCACCTATTTGATAGAGGGGACGCGGGTCGGCGTCGTATGCACGTGCGTAGGCGCGTTCCTTTATTTGTTTTAATGCCTCGTCTGCAGTGCCGTCGAGTTTGAACTCGAAGATGTAGATGAACTTGGAGGTTTCCACGATGCAGTCAGCACGGCCCTCGCTGAGTTGCTTCTCCGTATAGACCGTGTAGCAGCTGATGAGGCGCATGAGCAGGTAGAAGGTGTAGTGGAAGTACAGTTCCCTGTCCTTCTGGTCCTTCTTTGGCCACATGCTGTAGGGCGTCTCTGCCAGGAAGGCAGTGAACAGTTTCCGCACCAACTCGAGGTCGCCGACGCGCATGGCGCGGACGATTCTTTGTGTCCAGGAGGCGGCTTGTTCATTCAGCTGCAGATAGTCGTTAGCCAACAGGGTGATGACACCTTGCCTAACCTCATTATTGGGGAAGTCGAGCTGATACATCTCAAATTCGGGGTCGTAGCCCTTGACGGTGAGGTAGCCAGCCTGGAAGATCATAGGCAACGGCTTGGCGACGTCTGCCTTGTAGTTAAGGAATTCGTCGATCGAATGCTCACCGCTGGTGTACGTCATGATGTCTTCCTGGCTATGTCCCAGCAGGCGCACAAGATAGGTTGGCGTGCCGGAGGTGAACCAGTAGTCCCTCATGTCGAGATTGGCAAAGGTGTTGAGGATGCTGAAGGGATTATAGACGTCTATCATCCGTTTGCTGAAGTGGTAGCCGTCGTAGCGTTTCTTCAGCAGTTCTTTCGCCTCTTCCTTTTTCTTTCCTAAGGCATCAGCCAGTTCGGCAATGCTTTCGGCAAAGACAGTATACAACTCTTCCTCGGTGATGCCGAGCAGGGTGTCGTAACGGTTAGATAGTGAGATGTCATCGGGCTGGTTGAAGCCGCTGAACATCGTTATCTGCGAGAATTTTGTAATTCCCGTGAGTAGTACGAAACGCAGGTGGTCATCGGTGGCCTTGAAGATGGAGAAGAAGGCTTTCAGCAGTTCGCGGTTGCTGGCAAGCTGTTTCTCATCATCAGGGTTGCCGGTCTCCAAGAGGTCGAGCAGCGGCTTGTCGTACTCGTCGATGAGGACAACCACCTGCTGCCCGGTCGCCTCGTGCAGACGCGGGATGAGCGTACGGAAGCGTAATGTGGTGTCTTCTGTATCGAAGCAAGGTAGATTATATTTGACCTCTGTTTCCCGTATCACCTGATTGAGATAGTCTCTAAGGCCGTTCGGGATGTTCTTGTTAATGCCGTTGAAATCGAAGCTAATCACCGGATACTTGTTCCACTCCGTCTCCAGCTCCATCATCTTCAGACCTTCGAACAGATCCTTGCGACCCTCGAAGTACGCCTTTAGGGTACTGACTAACAAGCTCTTGCCGAAGCGACGCGGGCGTGCGAGGAAGTATATGTGGCCCTGGACCATCTTGTAAACCAAGTCGGTCTTGTCCACATAGACGAATCCTTCTCTGCGGATCTTCTCAAAGCTCTGTATGCCTATCGGGTACTTCATGCTCTTATGATCAATTCATATTATGAATGATCCTTTTCGTTTTTCCTTTTCGTTTTCGTTTTTATTGCCCTCCGGCTCCCCGCCGAGGCTGGGCCTCGGCGGGAGGGAGAGGGTGAGAGGGTTACTGGACTACGATAACCTTGTAGACCTTCGTGTATGTACCAGTCCAAGCAGCAGATGCCTCGTACTCAATAGCATAAGTACCGGCCTTCACACCAGTGAGCTTCAGGGCATCGATGGTAATTGTTGTACCATCCTCTGCAGGTACAGAGGCCACGACTGCGGGAAGTGCGGTGAAGTTAGTAGAAGCATCAGCATTGACGACAACTGCCTTTATTATAGGAGCTACTTCATAGTCATTAGCAGAGCCCTCAACAGCAACAGTTGGTTCATATCCAGTATCACCAGGTGCCTTATTGCCTGCGTCCTTCTTATAATAGGTTGTACCTGCTGCAAGAGTAGTAGCATCTGTCACTGGTGTTACACTTGAAACTTCACAGGTGTATATGTCAACAGCCATCGTACTGCTAGCAGGAGTAGCATCAACGTGATAGTCAGTTCCTGATACAGCAAGAGTTGGTACATAACCAGTTGTTCCTGGTACTCTACTTTCGCTATCTGCCTTATAATAATTCGTGCTTCCTGCAAGAGTTGATGCATCTGTTACCTTTGTATAGGTTACTGTACAAGTGTATAAGCTTACACCAACAGCTATACTACCAGGATTAGCGAGAGCCTCAGCAACAGAAGCTTCCGTGATTGGGAAGTTGTCGGCATCTGGTGTAGTAACCTTATAGACATTTACATGCAGAGCACCGCTACCGCCAAGCGTAGGAGTCTTGACCGTGGTACCCTCTACAAAGGTTGCATAGATGTCGCTACCAGGAGCATACTCGCTGCCACCAGTTTCATACTTGCCAGCCTTTACACCGAAGGTAGTAATGCTTGGTGCACTGAGTGTAGTGATGTACTCTGCCTGACCATTCTCATCAGTAACTTGTACTGCATCGAAGGTGATAGGATAGAGACCAACTACACCACCTATCTGACCATTGGTGTTGTCATTCAGCTTCAAGATGTAAGTGTAAGCATAGTTGCTCTTCCACTGACAGTAAGCAGCCGGAATAACTGCTGTTGCATCAGATACCTCAATCGTTTCACCTGTATCCGTAGACGTCAATATGAAGTCTATCTTCACTTTCATGTTTGTTGCATTGGTGGTGTAAGGAAGAATAGTGGTGTAAGCGCCACCGGTCTTATCCCATGTTGGGGTAGAAGATGTTGTGCTGATTGGTGAAGCAGCAGTGCTACTCAAAATCGGACTTCCAGCTATCGTTTGAGCAGTTTCTAAATAGTCAGCTGTACCAGGAGTGCTTCCGCTCTTAATGTCTGCAACAGCCTTATTATTTTCATCATACGTGACAGTGAATATGGTGTTAGTTGTAGAACCATCACCAATAGCCAAGAACTTTCCTTCAACTCCAAACTTATTTGTGGTAGAACTACCAGTACTGTTGTACTCAACATTGGTAATATGAACCTTATATCCAGGGATGTCCTCATAGATACCGAAACGAATCTTGGACATGAAGTTGCGGAACTTCATGGTAACATTGCCACCATAAGCATTTGTAGCATCACGGTCTGTTCCTGTTCCCGTTGCTGGCTGATTACGGTCTGCAACAAAGATATCATCTAATGATGCGCCTGTATTAACAGCAATTTCATATCCTTTATCAGCAGCCGTAGTACCAGAAGTAAGCTTTGTAATCTTAACCTTACCATCTGAAATATCTCCGGGCTTAGCAGAAACGGCAGTGAATGTATAGCTAGTTGCGCTATAGTCCCAGTACTTAATGGTTTGAGTAACAGTTAAAGCAGGATACACTTTGTCTGATGTATAAGGTGTTAAACCCACGTATTCCCAATTTTTGGTATTGGATGTGGTGGTGTAAGCAGAATTGCTTGTATAATTCACCTTATAATTGTAGAACACCTGATTGGCTGCAGCAGCTGCTGTTCCACCAGATTCGTTCTTTTCACCCCAAATGATGAACTCATTATTCAGAGCAGTTGCAGCAGTTGCGCCACCCACTTCAGTTGCTCTGGTCATCGCAGGGGTATTCATGTTGAAACTGATAGGAGCCTCACCAGTCCTTGCGCTGTTGTCGCCGATGAACTCCTCGTTCATGCAACTGGTGAATGCTACACCCATCACAGCTGCGAAGAATAATATCTTTTTCATAATCTTCTTATTTTTAATCGTTAATACTTGTTTTCTATAAAAAGGGGGGTATATATTGTTTTGAATGAACCTTCAATTTGATTTCAATTTTCAACTTTCATATCCATAATCACACGGTGTCTCCGTTGGAGTGCCACCAGCACACTTCGTTCAGCCAAAGGGTTCAGGCCTCGAAAGGTGGTGTGACGTTTCAGTTCGTCGAGCGGCATCTCCAGGAGCAGCTTCGCGATACATTCATCAGCAAACGAGTTGGACACCACATTCACACCCGTGAAGTCAAGGACGACCTTCTCGCCCCTGCTGATGAGTTCCATCAACTTCTGGCGCAACTTCTGTCCCATGTCGCGCGTTCCGAAGTCGGTGCCATATTCTATGAACTTAAACTCTACCATAATGTCTCCAGTTCGTTTGTTTCCACAAATGTTTCGTTGTACTCTTCTGCAGCATCGGTCCTATGGTCAACGATTTGGTTCGGATCAATCTCTTCACTGGTACCAATGACCATATAGATGAGTGTGCCTTGCCAGAGGCCGTTTTCCGAGACCGTTTGCTCGCCCGCTTTTCTTTCCAGTTTGTGCGTCCCGGAATGCAGGATGAACTCCTTGCCAATACTGTCAACAAGTCTCGACGTGGTGTATAGTCCGAATCCCAGGCCTTTGCCGTCTGTTATCTTGTCTTCGAGACATATCTTCAGTGCGTCAGCTTCAGCGATGTCTTTGTATGCGTCGTTCTCTGAGAGAGATGCTTTGATGCCTTTACCGTCATCAGCTATCAGGATGCTCAGGGTCTTCTCTCTGCTGTCGTAATGGGTCATAGCCATGCCCAGAGGTTTCCCTGAGTGTATTTGGATATTGTCCATCATCTCGTATAGACAATAGCTCAGTGCCTGAAGTACACTGACCTCTATCTCAAAGTGGGATGTCATCGAACGGATGATATCCTTATAGACGTCGTTTAATGTCTGGGCATCGAACACATCGATGGAGACATCCTTCGTCCCTTTGAAATACTTGTCTAACAGAAATGCTACATCCATAATTATTTCAATTTTTCTACGCGCGCGTACCTTATTTATATAATATGTTTCTTTTGTATCTTTTTTCTTTTGAAGCCCATCGAGGGGTCTTGCCCGATCGCGCTTGCTCGCGCAAGCCCCTCGATGAGAATTTGAGTGGGTTAGGGAACAACCTTTATGATCTTATACATATACTCAGCATCAACCTCAGCTGAAGTTTGAGTAAAGTACTTGTTTTCAGCATCAACATCTTCAGTACCCTTTGCTACAAATGCACCAGCACCTCTATCAGATGTGTAATAAGTAGTGTTTGCTGTCAACTTTGCATATGGAACACGTATATAGTTATCCTTCTTTGTATAATATCCGCCAGTGACTGCTGGAGCATCGCCGCTGGCATATTCATAGGAAACATAACCATCTCCATTTGCAGAAGCATTAGTGGGATCGTAGTAGTAATATGTACCTGCTGTCAACGCACCGGTTACAGCTTCATAAATATCTGCTCCCTTCGTATAATAGACAGTTCCACCAGAGACAACTTTAGTCCCACTTGCTACTGAAGCTACTTCCGTATATTCGCCCCCCGACTCAGTGTAATATGTTGTTCCACTTGTAGCCAACTCAGCCGGGGCCACGGCTGTATAAGTTCCATATGCACCCGTTGAAGTGTTGCCTTTATACTGGAATACATAATACTTCGTTCCTGAAGCTGGTGCTGTAGGAACAAATGCAGCACAAGTTAATGCAACAGCATCGCCTGTGGGAGATTCTGCCGCAGGAATTGAAGTCTCAGCTGTTAACTTATCAGTAGCAGTAGTACCCACTTTGGTCAATACGAGATTCCATTTATTGGCATCAGTGACAGTAAACGTTGACGATGTTTCCACATTTTTACCACTTTCAAGAACACCATATCTCAAGGCATTATCTACAGATTCTTCTGTAATGACATTGATTGCAGAGCCTGTAGCACCTGCACCAGCGGTAATTTCAGCAGTGTAAAGTTGGGCATTAGTACCAGGAGTCAAGGAAACATTGTCTGTACCATTGTTAACAACAATATATATTGGATGAGTTCCATCCTTTTTATATTCATCATTGCCTGTCACAACCTTACCTGCCATATAGGTGGTAATAGAAGGATTTGTCACAGTGGTGATGGTCTCCTGAATACCATTTTCGCTTTCTACGACTACTGCGTTAAGAGTAATAGGAGTCAGACCCATAACAGGTGTATTTGTCGTTTTGTCAACACCAGTTGTGCCATTAGTCATGTCAGAAATCTTGAAGATATAGGTGTAAGCGTAGTTAGGCTTCCAACTTGCCAATTCTAAAGGAATCACAGCAGTAGCATTATCTACATTGATTACCTCACCTGAACCATCAGTAGAAACAAGCGTGTACTTAACTCGAATCATCAGATTGACGCCGGTCTCGTTAGGAAGAATGGTGTAATATTTACCAGATCCATCAACTAAACCACCAGCATATGTGGCAGTATTTGATGTGCGCCCAAGATAGTTAGAAGCACTTTCCATCATATCTGTGCCAGCAAAGTCACCGAGGGCGTCAAATGTCAAATTCGAACTTTTCCCACTCGAACTAAATTTCACGTGTGCCTTGTTATAATCGGTGGCTGGTGAAGTCCCATTAGGACTTGATGAAAAGCCAGTAGTTGGGAAATATACTTCTATTGATTGATTACCACCAGTCCCATCTAAATCTTGCGCAGGTAATGATGCTTTATCATCTGCTGTTAATAAAGATGGTGTAGTTGAAGTCATACCGGTAGGACCAACAAGATTATAGAACTGTAAATCCTTGACCGAATAGCCAGGAATAGTCTCATAGAATGCCATACGAATCTTAGAGGCCAGTGAACGGAAGGAGAATGTAACCACCTGACCAAAAGTATTGGCAGAATTGGTTCCATCAGTATAATTATAGGCTGTAACCAAATCAGAGATGTAGCATTCTTTCAGTTCTGCAACTTTACCTGTGAGTGTGTAAACTGGAGTTGCAGCTGCCCCCAGCTTACTAAAATCCAATGCCGACGCAGTGGCATAAGTTGGGGTTGCACCAACACCTTTACCTAATGAATAGGCTGCAAAATCGTATTGAGTAGCTGTGTAGTCCCAATACTTGATTGCCTGAGTGGCACCTGCTGGCAAACCTGTTGTGGTGGCGGGTGTATAGCCTACATACTCCCAGTCATTACTATTTGACTGTGTAGTATTGGCGGTATTTGTAATCCAATTTGCATTGTAGTGATCGAATACTGTTGAGCGTGTGCTAGAAACGGTTTTTGTTCCTAAGAACACAAAATTGTTGTTCAGTTTATCAGCTGCTTTCTCACCCGTAAATTCAGCACGTGTTACAGCTTTGAGCCCAGTGCCAAAGGTAATAGGAGTCACCTCGCCACTAACGGGAGTCTCGATTCCATTGTCTCCGACATAGTTGTCGTCAGCGCAACCCACCATCACTGCGAGGGCGGCAGCAAGGAAAAGATACTTTTTCATAATCTTCATATTGGTTAAGTTGTTAATATTGTTTATTTCTCTTTTGTTGCACGTTAAGGCCCGGCCTTTCACGTGCGCGAACCTTTATATACACATTGTTTTTCTCTGATGCCCGACAAGGAGTCGAACCTTGTCGGGCTTTGTTTTCTCATTCAGGGGAGTCGCGCTCGACCTTTGGTCGCTTGACACTTCAAGAACCTCGGTAGGCTTTATTAGCCCGTTCAGGGGAGTCGCGCTCGAGCTTTGCTCACTTGACACTTCAAGAACCCTGCAGAGCTTTGGTCGTTATTGTACCTTGATAACCTTAACGTAGTAAACACCGTCGTTCTTGACGTACTTGTCGAAGTAGGTCTGACCAGCCACAGCAGCAGCCTCGTCAGCAACAGCGTACTTGGTGGTATCGAGCTGATACCATGTATTGGTCTGCTCAGGCAGGATGACGCAGTAGATGTATTTGTCATTTACTGTATCATAGTAGTAGTAAGCTTGTCCATCTACTGGAGCAGTCTCCGTCTTGGCTACAGTACCGTTGGGATTCTTATAGAGAGTAGCTGTTGCGAAATCTGCATAGTTAATATTAACAGCTGCCGTGTAGGTAGCGCCTTGATCAAGTGTGTAGTAGTAGGTGGTACCTGTTACAGCATATCCGGTAGCCTTGTTGTAAACAGAGCCTGTTTTGGTGTAGAGGTTGCTAACACCTTGTCCGATAAATGCGGTCTGCTTTGTATATGTGTAAGGAGCAGCATCACCTGTACGTAAAAAGTACGTCACACCCTTCTGAGCATCATAGTAGTCAGTGGTGACGTCATCGCTGGGATCTGCAGTTCCCTTGTCGTCTGTGACAGTATGACTCTTGGTAGGAGCCTTGTAGTCATAGCGGTACTTGGTGGCCACGGTGGCATCAGTGAATGCTACAGCCTGATACTTAACAACATTGTTAGCTGCGGTGGGAGCGGTCTTCGTGTAAACGAAGGCGTAGGTGGTGTTATCGGCGGGAGTGAAGCGCAGGGCCTGGTCGGTAGCCACGCCGATAGCATTGCCGTCAGCACCGAACTCGACGCTGTTGGTCAGCATGTACTTTCCGGTGAGGGCATCCTTGTCTGTGCCTGCGGGAACCTCAGTCAGTCCAAGTCCACTACGTCCCTTGATGGTGAAGGTACCTTTATCGTCGTCCTGCATCGAAAGAGCATCTACAACTTCTGCTTCGGTCTTGCCGGCGGGGATGGTGTAGAGAGCAGCCTTGCCAGTGAGGGTCACGAGAGCGTCACCTTCGTTAACAGTTACAAAGATGTCCTTGCCAGTTTTATATTCGTCAGCATTGACGACGGTGGACTTCTGCTGATAGGTAGTGATGCTGGGGGTCATCACGGTGGTGATGGTCTCCTGAGTTTGGTCACCATCCTCTGCGTTGACTACGACAGCATCGAAGGTGATGGGATAGAGGCCAGCGGGATCGCTGTTGATGGTAGCATCGTCAGCCTGAGTGGGATCATAGACACCCGTGCGGCCGTTGGTCTTGTCGGAGATCTTGAAGAGGTACGTGTAGGCGAAGCCGGGCTTCCAGGTGGTGTAGATGCTGGGCACCTGTGCCTTGGCGTTCTTCACGAAAATCTCCTCGCCACTACCATCAGTGGATTCGAGGGTGAAGTCCACGCGGAGGTTGAGGTTTGCACCAGTTTCGTTGGGGAGGTAGACAACGTAGTAGTTCTTTTCGGGATCGCCAGCGAAAGAAGCGGTGTTGGACGTACGGCCAAGGAACTGGGTACCTTTCTTCTCGCCGTCCTCAGCGATGGTGTAGTTCAGGCCACCCCAGTCAACAGTCGTTGTCTGCGTAACACCGGTCTTCGGAGCGAAGGTCACGTGAGCCTGGTTGTTGTCTGCTTTAGTAGCATCATCCACTGTGGGGAAGGTGACGGTGTAGGTACCTTCGGTGTAGATGTCAGCAGCGGTAGAGAAGATGGTAGCGTTGGTTACGATCTGTCCAGCCGCAGGCTTGGTAGGATCGGTGCCATCTTTATCAAGAACACCACCCTTTGTGTAGAACTTCACGTCCTTGACGCTGTAGCCGGGAACGGTCTCATAGATACCGATACGCACCTTGGTGCCGAGCTGGCGGAAGGAGAGCTTCACGGGATCATTGCCGTAGTTTGCCTTCTTCACGGTCACGAGGTCAGAGATGTAGCAATCGCTGAGGTCGTCAGCCTTACCGGTGAAGGTGTAGGCTGCAGTTGCAGTAGCGTTGGGGTCGATGGCCGAAACAAGCACGCTACCTGCAGAAATACCTGTGGAAGGTTCTTCGTAGATAGCCTCCTTTTTGCCGGTGCTCCATGCGATGAAGTCATACTGATCCTTGCTGTAGTCCCAGTACTTGATGGTCTGGGCTGTGATGCCGTTGTCAATGGCGTGCTTGATGCGGCCCTTGCCTACGTATTCCCAGTTGCTGGAGTTGGACTCGGTGGTGTTGGCAGTGTTCTCTGCCCACTCCACGAGGTAGTTGTCGAACACGACGTTACCATCGGTGGCAGCGGTGGTGGTACCTTTCTTACCGGACACCACGAACTTCTTGCCGAGGAGGTCAGCAGCTTCGGCGCCGGTGACGTCGGCACGGGTCATGCCCTTCTTGGTGGTGCCAAAGAGGATGGGGCTCTCGGATTCTACGATGGGTCCGTCCTGAGGGATGGTCACCAGGTCGTCGCTAACGCAGCTGGCAGCGAAGAGGCCAGCGGCGGCGATGAGGAGAAGATTAATCTTTTTCATTTCGTTATTGTTGGTTTTGGGCTTTATGATTTTATGGGACTCATTTTAGTTAGTGCTCAGTCTCCGAGCTGTTGTCGGAGCCATCGACCACGGTGTAAACCGTCGTGCTGTTGTCCTCTGCCTCAACGACCACCGCATCGAAAGTGATGGGGAAGAGGTTGGAGGGGTTCTCGGGATCGGGAATCACGCCACCGGGGTTGCTGGGGTCGGGATCCGGAATTGTGGGCGTGGGCACGGGGTTGGAGGGGTCGTGCTGGTCACCCTTAGGTCCGTCGGGGTAGAGCGGATTGGGGATGAGTGGAGCATTGGGATCGGGAATGGTCTTGGTGGGGTCGTCAGGGAAGTCGGGATCCTGCACTTCGGGATAGGAGGGATCGGGGATGTAAGGCGGTATGACTTCTCCGGTGATGGGATCCACAACAGGGTCGTTGTCTCCGCCGTTGTCGGGATCCGGGTCGCGTCCGGGACCTACGGTGACAGTGCCGCCACCGCCCTTGCCGGTGTAGCCGTTGCTGTTGTCGGAGATCTTGAATAGGTACGTGTACGAGTAGTTGGGCTTCCACTTCAGGTAGTTGACGGGCACGCTGACCCATGCATCGCGGACGTGGATGCTGTCGCCGCTGCCGTCGAGTGCCACGAGGGTGTAGTCCACGCGGATCTGCATCTTCAGGCTGTTCTCCTCATAGGGGAGAATGGGCTTGTAGGCGGAGACGACGCCGGGCGTGCCGTCGATGGTGTAGGTGCCCTTGCCGTAGGTGGCATTGGTGGAAGTGGTTCCGAGGAATGCCTTGACCTGTGTGGCTGTGGAGGTACCGTCGAGGTCGAGGTAGGGCTTGGAGGCGATGCCTTCCTGGGTGTTGGAGTAGGTGTAGTCCAGTTTGCCAAAGGTGTTGGTGAATGCCAGTTTGTTGCTGGCTCCGGCAAAGGTGGCTTCGGCGGCGTTGGTAGCATCGTCGTAGGTCACGGTGTATTTACCCGATTCGGGGAATGCCGCGCCGACCCCCACCTCATGGCTGCCGGAGGGAGCACCGATGTAGTAGAACACGAGATCCTTGACGGCGTAGCCTGGTATGGTCTCATAGAAACCGATGCGCATCTGTGCGCCGAGGCGACGGAACTGGAACTGCACGACATCCTTGTATGCCGAGGTGGCAGGAGTGGTAGCCGTGGCAGCCTGTGCGGTGGGCGTGGCGGTGATGCGGTCGGCGACGTAGATTTTGGTCATGGCATCGACGTCGGTGATGTTGACGCGCAAGCCGTCGGTGGTGTTCTTGATGAGTTCGTCGGCGGCCAGGCCGGCAGCAGCCACGAAGTCGAAGCGCTCGGCGCTGAAGTCCCAGTACTTGACACCCTGAACGGCGCCTTTCTTGGATACCTTGCCGGCATACTCCCAGTCGTGGGTGTTGGTGGCGGTGGAGCCTGCGGAGCTGGCGGTGTACTCTACGAGGTAGTTATCGAAGACGGGGCTGGTGGTAGTGCCCTTGGTCTTGGTGCCGAAGACATAGAACTTTTTGCCCAGCAGTGCTGCGGACTCCTCGTGGCTGACACGCGTCTTGGCGCGTGCGATGCTCCCGAATCCGATGGCGTCGGCTTCAGTCAGGGGCTCTGCGGTCTCCTCAGGAGCGACGAGAGCATCGCTGGCGCAGCCGGCCAGGAGTGTGGCCAGCAGCGCAGCGGTGATGAGTGATTTAGGAGTTTTCATTGTCTCTTGTTTTTTTCTAGTTTCTCAAGTTCTTCTAGTTCTTCTAGATTTCCTAGATGCTCTAGATTATCTAGAGGTACTAGAGGTTCTAGGATCCTAGGTTACTCTACGGTCTTGACGACCTTGAATACGTCAACGTAGTTGCCTTCCACGTCGTCGAGTCCGGTGGGCAGGTAGCGCAGCCATACGATGTAGTAGCCAGCCTTCTCGACATCGAACTGAGCGAAGGTGGTACCGCACTGGTCGATGGTCTTGCCGCCTTCAGCAGCACCGGCGAGGGTGGTGTAGGTGTAGGTGTTGTTGTCGGCTACGCCCTGCTCGGTGGGAATGGTGTTGGAGTAAGCGACCTTCCACTGGCCGTGAGAGATGGAGCTGACGATGATGGTCTCGCCGACCTTGTACTCACCGGCGTTGGTGACATCGGAGGTAGCGGAGTAGGTGGTGATAGCATCGCCGCCGAGGCTGGTGATACCAGTGATGGTCTCCTGGTTGTAGTCCTCGATGTTGCTCACGACAGCGTCGAAGGTGATGGGATAGATACCCTCAGGCACACCAGGGTTGGGGTTGGGGTTGGGGGTATCGGGATCGCTGGGGTTGGGGTTGGGAGTGGGATCCGTGGTACCGTTGGTCTTATCACTAATTTTAAATATGTACGTGTACGCGTAGTTAGGCTTCCACTGTGCGTAGCCCACGGGAACGACAGCGCTGGCACCCTTGACGTGGATGGGAGCACCCACACCGTCGAGGCTGACGAGGGTGAAGTCTGCACGCAGCACGAGGTTCACGTCGTTGCTGGCGAAGGGCAGCACGTTCTTCCAGGCACTGCCGGCAGCGGTAGCGTAGGTGGGAGCTGCGGAGGTGGTGCTGAGGAACTTGGGATCACCGGTGGCGTCCACGGTGCCGTCCTCCTTCAGGTTGCCGCCGCTGACGAGGCTGCTGGCAGCGTAGGTGTACTCGAGCTCACCGAACTGGAAGTTGTTGGCGACGTCGGTGCCTTCGAAGTCAGCCTGGACGGCGTTGTTCTCGTCGTAGGTGATGATGGCGTTGCCGCTGACGGGGAACTTACCGCGCAGACCGGCGATGGTCTTGGTGGAGGTACCTGCCTGAGCGAGGTAGTTGTCGTCGTAGTAGAACTTAACGTCCTTGACAGCGTAGCCGGGCACGGTCTCGTAGATACCGAAGCGGACGCGGGCAGCCAAACGCTTGAAGGTCAGCTTCACGGTCTTGCCGTACTGAGCGTTGGCGGTCTTGCCGGTAGCGGTGGCCTGCCACGTGGCGGTCACGTGGTCGCTCATGTAGATCTTGTCCAGGTTGGTCGGGTTGACGGGGATGGTGTTGCTGACAGTGCTGATTACACGCATGCCGTCGTCGAGTCCGGAGAAGGCCACGAAGTCATACTGTGCGGCGCTGAGGTCCCAGTACTTCACGCTCTGCAGGGCGGGAGCGAGGCCGAGGGAGGTCTGACCGAAGTAGCTCCATCCGGCGGTGTTGGTGGAGTCGTCGCCGATGCTGGACTCACCCTTGTAGTCCACGACGAAGTTGTCGAAGACGGGGGTGGTGACGTTGGCGGAGCTGGTGGAGGTACCATACACGCGGAACTTGTTGCCGAGCAGGGTGGCAGCGTCGGCGCCGGTGATGTCGGCACGCGTCATGGCCTTGTTGCCGCTGATGAAGTTGATGCCCAGGGTGTTGTTGCCAGGGATGTCATCGCCCCCGGCGTACTGGTCGTTGGTGCAGCTGGCAATGGCTACTATTGCGAGGGCTGCGAGGAATAAAGGTATTTTTTTCATCTTTCTTCGATTTTGTTTTTTATTGTGATACATTATTTATTTATTATATATGGGTTTGATGGGCTTAATGGGTTTTATGGGTTGTCGGACTACATTTCGAACTCGTGAGTACCACCGTCTTCGTAGTCCTTGACCACGGCGTCGAAGGCAGAACCTCCGGAGCGTTGCGGAACTGGTATGGTGTCCATGTCCAGTTCCACGGTGATGACTCCGCCCTTCCACCGGTTATATACCTTCTCGGAGATGTCGAAGACGAAGGTGGAGTCCATACCGTTGTTGAACTGCATGTTCACGTCAATGAAGTGCTTGTACTTGTCGTTGACCTCGCTGCGCCGGGAGATGCGGTTGCCGTTCTGGGCGCAGATGCCGAAGGTGAGGACGCGTCCTCCGACGACGGATACCACTTCGTTCGGCTCCTTGACGTTGATGTAGGTGCTGTTCTTCTCTTGGAGCGTGACGCGGTTCTTGAAGCGCACGTTGTAGGTCACGTCGATGGGCGTCGGGCCGGCCACGCCGGTGTTGATGTTGGTGGTACGTGCCATGGCCGAGATGTCCGAGGCACCATCCACGCCGATGATCTTGTTGCGGTTGTTGTGCAGGATGACCTGTACGAGGTAGATGTATGTGATGGGCTCGAGCACCATATCTAACTGCTTGACCCATACGTTGCGGAGGCTGTCGAACTCGAATCCGTCGAGGTTCTGGTTGATCTCCACGGCGCGGTCGTAGGCCGAGAAGAGCTGCTCAGGCTGGTAGAAGGCGCGGGTGTAGGTCGGGGCCTGGAAGCGGGAGGTGCGCATGGACTGGTTGGTGTAGGCCATCACGCTGTCCAGCGTCGTCGTCTCGTCGAAGTTCAAGCTTTGCACGTCGTCTTGCACGGGATCCACGTCACTCCATACGAGGATGTCCCAGTAGCCCCAGTTGTATTCTCCGTGGAAGGTGCGGCCCTTGATGGTGTTGGCCAGCACGCTGGTGTGGCTGGCATAGGGCTGCTGGCTGGTGTAGTAGCGGCGCAGGTTGAAGACCTCCGGCTCGGTGTAGCCGATGTTTTCGCCGAAGATGCGGCGGTCTTCCTCGTCCCAGCCGTAGATCCACTCGGCACGCCAGTCGTAGTGGATGCCGTACTCCAGCTCATAGTTCCAATAGGTCTGCAACTCGAGGTCCACGACAGGGATCTCGATGTCGCTCGAGGTGCGATGCGGCAGGTGCAGCTCCGGCTCGCGGATGCAACTGCTGATAAGGCTTGCCGACAGGAGTGCGCACGCGTAAAAAACAAATAAGGTGGTCGATCGCAAAGCACACCACAAGCTGCATGTCTTCTGCCATGCAGTCAGTTGTCTGTTATGGAGTACTCTGCGTCTCATATTTCTAATGTCATTCTTTCCTTTTTCACTCTTTCCTTTCCACTCTTGACTCCCCACTCTCTCACTTTTCACTTTTCTACATATTCTTCTTCTGCCATTTCTCCCAGGAGACGAAGCTGGCTCCCTTCTTGGCGACGCGGCGGTAGAGGAGGTCGTAGCTCAAGGTGATGCCCACGCGGGTGGGACCAATCCATGTGAATCTGTACTGGCGCTCCTTGAACAGGCTGGGATCGCCGTAGTATTTGTAGTAGTAGAGGTCGTCGTGGGGGTCATCCTCGAACGGACTCTCATATTTGTAGGGGTCATATTTGCAACCGAAGAAGCCGGCCTGCAGGCTGAACTCCAGCCGCCAGTGGCCGGTGCGAGAGAGGGGAAGCACGTAGCCTACGCCCAAGCCGGCACCGAGACCTTCGCCCACCCAGCCGAGGTTGGCATCGAAGCAGATGCCGAAGAGGCCCACGTGGCCGTAGCCCTGCACGTAGAGGCCCCGGAAGGCGGCGCCCTCACCCGGAGGGTTCTTGGAGATATCGCCCGAGCGGAAGTAATAGCGAGCCTCCAGCTGGTAGTTACGGATCTGGAAGAACTTGTACTCGTGGTAGTGCTGCCACCAGGGGAAGTCGATCGAGGCACCATAGGTGAAGTGGCCGTGCTTGGGATAGTACTCGATTGCCACGTTGGGGATGGGGCACCAGCGGTTGTAGCCGGGGACGTAGGCGAAGTCGAAGAGGAGGTTGCTCTTCACGGACAGCAACTCGCGACGGGGGATGCGGAGCGAAGACTGCTTCACGGGCAGCGTCACGGGAGGGTTCTCGGGCAGGATGAGGGAGTCGGTCAAGTACGGTCTGATGGCCGGCAGGGGCGGCACCTCCAAGGCCACTTCCTTGGCGTAGGTGCGGGGTGCCTTGAAGAAGAGAACCACACGAGCGGCACGAAGACGGGGGAAGTATTGGCGCAGCAGGCGTTGCCAGAGGCTGCCGCCGCGTGCCTGCTGCAGCTGAAGCTTCAGCTCGGACAGCTGGTCTTGCGGCAGATGGCGGTCGCAGAGCTGCTGCACGAAGCCGTAGTCCGGGTCGGCGGCACGGCGCATGAGCAGGCAGAGGGTGCGGTAGTCCTCGACGTCGGTCTGCAGTTGGAAGTCCTCGTCGCGGAAGGGAGCGTCGAGGTGCTGGCGCAGGAAGTCGATGAGGGTCTGTGCACGGTGCTCGCTGAGGAACTTGTTGAACTTATAAGGTCCCTCGGGCGAGGCGGCACCGCGGATGATCATGCCTGCCAGTTCGAGGCTGTCCTTGTTGATGAGCGGCAGCACCTGGTTCTGCAACTGCAGAACGATGGAGTCGCGGTGCGGGAGATCCCACTTGCTGACGGGGAAGACGATGCGCGCGGCGATGTCGAAAAACTCCTCGTCAGACAAGGCGGGGATAGTGTCACGCTCGCGCAATACGCGCACGTATGAAAAAAGCGCATAATCCGTGGAGTCACTGCCGGCTCTTGCCTCTCCTCCGCGGAAAGCTTGAACGTTGGCAGACGGAATCATCATCAGGACGATTCCCACTGCAATGGCTATGTGATTCAGACTACGAAACATGAGTTTGACTCTTTCTATTTCCTGACTTCGCCTCAGCCTGCTAAAGCAATCTTTGCCGGCCTTCGGCTCGCACGTAAATTGTTATTTGTTTTTCCAAGGTCACAAGGTGGCCTGTTGAATATATCTAATATAGTATTATCTCCGACTTGTATTTTAGGTACAAAAGTACAGCTTTAGAGAATAAAGAACAAGACATATGCGGTTAAAAAAGGTTAAATGAGACATTTTCAGAACTCTTATTGACATAAGTTGAAATAAAATCACAATTGTGCGCCTTATTGCAACGCGTGGCTCTATTGACCGTATTAACAAAGAAAAGGGACTCCAGACCATGGGTTCCGGCCGAAAAAACATGTTTAACCCAGATCGGTCATTAGACCGTTACGCGCCATTTCGTCCTGTCACGCGCGCGAGAATTACTTTTCAGCACACAGTCTCATGTGCTGTTTAGTCGTGTTCTTAATAAGTTTTCCATGCGTTCGACATTGGTCGCTTCGGCGGGCTTGAAGTCAAATATGCTCGAAAAAAGCCTGAGAGCAATTCAAAGCTGATTTATAGAACCCGCCTTTAATGAAATTTAACGGAGAGAAGAGGTGCGGTATTTCATTTATTTGGTATTTTTGCGGCGAAATAAGCAGAATTTCGTATCGCGGAGGTACATTTGAAGGTACATCTAACTAAAATAACAACAACAATGAGAAATTCTATCATCAACTTCCCCGTTCCGGCCAATGAGCCGGTGAAGAGCTATCTGGCAGGCTCACCCGAACGTATCGCCCTCGAGGCAGAACTCGAGCGCCAAAGCAACACCGTCGTGGACATCCCTATCATCATCGGCGGTAAGGAAATCCGCACGGGCAACACGGGCACCGTGACCTGTCCCCACGACCACAAGCACGTGCTCGCCACCTATCACAAAGTCAGCGAGAAGGAAGTGCAACTGGCCATAGAGACGGCGATGAAGGCTTGGGAAGAATGGTCGAAGACGGACTGGACCGTGCGCGCCGGCATCGTCCTGAAGATGGCAGAGCTGCTGGCAACGAAGTATCGTCCCATCATGAACGCTGCCTGTATGCTCGGACAGAGCAAGAACTTCTATCAGGCAGAAATCGACTCGGCCTGCGAGACCATCGACTTCTTCCGCTACAACGTCCACTACGCTTCGAAGATCTATGCCATGCAGCCGAAGGACGGCGCAGGCAATATCAACCACACGGAGTACCGTCCGCTGGAGGGTTTCGTGCTGGCCGTGACACCTTTCAACTTCACGAGCATCGCCTCGAACCTGTGCATGACGCCCGTGCTGATGGGTAACGTGGCCGTGTGGAAGCCCTCGACGACGTCGCTGCTCTCGAACTACTACCTGATGCAGCTCTACAAGGAAGCCGGCCTGCCCGACGGCGTCGTGAACTTCCTGCCGGGCAGCGGTGCCCTCATCGGCAAGGTATGCACCGAGAGCAAGCACTTCGCCGGTATTCACTTCACGGGTTCCACGGCAACCTTCAAGAGCCTCTGGGGCCAGGCTTGCTCGAACCTCGACCGCTACGTGAGCTACCCGCGACTGGTGGGCGAGACGGGTGGCAAGGACTTCATCTTCGTGCATCCCTCGGCCGACGCCAAGGCTGTCGCTACGGCTGCCTTCTGCGGCGCCTTTGAGTTCCAGGGACAGAAGTGCTCGGCTGCCAGCCGTATGTACATTCCGAAGAGCCTGTGGCCCACGGTGCTGGAGGACATGAAGCGCATGGCCGCAGAAATCAAGATGGGCGACGTGCGCGACCCGATGAACTTCGTGAACGCCGTCATCGACGAGGCCAGCTTCGACAAGTGCAAGAGCTACATCGACTTCGCCCTGGCTGCCGACGATGCCAAGGTGGTGATGGGCGGCAAGTGCGACAAGACGGTGGGATGGTTCGTGGAACCGACCATCATCGAAACTTCCAACCCTCACTTTAAGTCGATGGAAGAGGAGATCTTCGGTCCTATCATCACCGTCTATCCCTACGACGACGACAAGGTCGAGGAGACCGCAACGCTCTGCGACGAGACCTCACCCTACGGCCTTACCGGCGCAGTCTTCGGCCGCGACCGTCTGGCCGTGGAGAAACTGGCCGACAAGCTGGCCTACGCTGCCGGTAACTTCTACATCAACGACAAGCCCACGGGCGCCGTGGTGGGTATGCAGCCCTTTGGCGGAGCACGTGCCAGCGGTACGAACGACAAGGCCGGCGGCGAGTTCAACCTCATCCGCTGGATCATCCCGCGGGTTATCAAGGAGACGCTGGTAAGTCCCACGGACTACCGATATAGTTATATGAAGTAACAAAGGCCCCCGCCCGTCTCACGCGCTTATATAAACTCTGTGCCTCCGTGACTAAAATGTAAACTAATAGTGTTCATCTACTTATGAAAAAATATCTGTCATATATAGCCTTAGGCTTCGTAACTTTGGTTGCCGCCTGCAGCACCCCTCCCTCACAGGAAGGGGACGGGGGCGGGTCTGCTGGGGGCGGGGCTTCCTTTGAGGTGCCGGAGTGCATCGTCAGCTCCGTCCCGGATTCCTTGGGGCTGGATTCCTTCTACGTGAAGTACGTGGATGTGAATGGCCTGCCGCTCATCTCGTCCTGGCGCGTTCCGGACTCGGCCTTCGTGGCTGCCCACAGGACGCTGTATGCCATGACCTGTATGCTGAAGCCCGAGGTGCTGGATGCCATGATCAAGGCCCACGCCCGCGTGGCCATCATGGCCCGCTACGAGGGTACCACGGACATCCCCGAGCATCGCTATCTGGTCAACGACACCTCCCTGAACTGGGACCTGCGTGCCCGAGGCCTCGGAGGCACCATCGACGAACCGCTGACATCCTGCGCCGAGGAGAATGTGCTGGCTTATCAGATTGACAAATATCATGCCGAGGACATCCTCATCCATGAGTTTGCACACGCCATCCATTGCATCGGCCTGATGATCGCTGAGCCTGACTTCGACGAGAGGCTGAAGCAATGCTACGAGAAAGCTAAGGCCTCCGGCATCCTCGACAACACCTACCGCATCACGGACCACATGGAGTACTTCGCCGAGGCTGTGCAGGACTGGTTCAACGTCAATGCGGAGATGCCTCACACCGACGGTAAGCATAACTGGTGCAACACCCGCGAGGAACTGAAGGTTTACGACCCCGACCTCTATGCTCTGCTCGCCGAGCATTTCCCCGAGACGACAGCCCAGATCAGCAAGCACAAGAAGGTCGATGAATGTCATCAACCCTGATCCTGCACTTTCCTCTGAGTCTCGGACTCTGGTTCCTTAGTGCCGGCGCTGACTTTGGTTCCTGGATTCCGGCGCTGACTTTGGTTCCTTGGTTCCGGTCTCTGACTTTGGTCTCTTGATTCCGTTTCTGACTTTGGTCTCTTGATTCTGTCTCTGACTTTGGTCTCTTGGTTCCGGCCTCTGACTTTGGTCTCTGAACTCTGTTTCTAACTTTGGTTGAGTGTAGCGCGTATTCGCGCGTTCCTATTTCGAAAATGAGCAGTCCTCTTCCTCCCCGCGACCTGCGCGACATCCCGCAGATGCACCAGCGTAGCATTCACCACGACTACCACGGCCGCGGCATCTACTTGGTGACCCTCTGCACGGAGGGGCGGCGGCCCTTGTTGGGGAAGCTGGTGGGCGACAGCCTCGAAGAGGCGGCCATCGTGCCCTCGGCGCTCGGAAATGAGGTCCTGCGATGCTGGAACCAGATTCCAGATATCCAGCGTCATCTGGCCGAGCAGAAGGCAGCGAAGACCGGCGCGCCCTGCAACCGCGACATCCGCCTCCTGGATTGCCAACTGATGCCTGACCACTTTCATGGAATCATCTTCATCCGGCAGGATATGGACATCGCCCTCGGCGATGTCATCCGCGGATTCATGGTGGGCTGCACGAAAGCTTTCAATGGAAAAATGAATGCCATTCCGCAGCTGGAGAAAGAGGCGGCGAGCGAGCTGGCCGCCTCGAAGGCTGCCTCGAAGGCCGCCTCGCCCGCCGCCTCGCCGCAAATATGCGGCGCACCCAACCGAAGTAACCTTGGAGGCCGGGGAGAAGGCAGCGCGCAAGGTGACATTCAGGCCGGGCCGGGCAGCGCGCAAGGTAACCTTGGAGGCCAGGGAGAAGGCAGCCCGCAAGGTAACCTTGGAGGCCAGGGAGAAGGCAGCCCGCAAGGTGGCATCCAGGCCGGGCCGGGCAGCCCGCAGGGTGGCATCCTGGTTGATGATGGCTTGTCGGTTGGGTGTAGCGCGTATTCGCGCGATCTCGGGCAGCGCGGCAGTGCGCCCCTCCGCCCCCTGTGGGAGAAAGGGTTTCATGACCGCCTCCTCCAGCATGAGGGCCAGCTGCAGAATATGATAGACTATGTCCGCGACAATCCGCGCCGCCTCATGCTGCGCCGCCAGCATTCCAGCCTCTTCGTCGTGCAGCATCAGGTGCGCTATGGCAGGTGGAGCTTCTCTTCCGTCGGTCAGCTGCGATTGCTGGATGCCCCTCTTGTTGCCGTGCATGTGCGCCGCTACTTCACCCTCGACCAGCGGCGCGATTATATGAATGGCTGCATCCTCGCAGCCCGTCGTGGCGCCGTCCTCGTCAGCCCGTTCATCAGCGAGCATGAGAGGCGGGTGCGCGATGAGGCTTTCCGCGAAGGACTCTGCTGCATACAACTCTGCAACGAAGCCTTCTCCGACTACTACAAGCCCGCAGGCGAGCTCATCACCCCCTGCGCTGACGGCCGACTGCTACTGCTCACCCTCGTAACAGGCGCCCCGCAGGAACGTCGCATCACCCGCGATGAATGTACCTCCCTCAACGCTGTCGCCGAGAGCATGGCACGCCAAAGCAATGAATATCCCTAACACAAAAAATAAGCAGACAATGCACTTCAGTAAAGAAACCTACCTGCGCCGCCGCGCACAGTTGAAAAAAGACCTCGGCAGTGGTCTGCTGCTCTTCCTCGGCAATGCCGAGGTAGGCATGAACTACGCCGATAATACGTATCGGTTCCGTCAGGACAGCACGTTCCTCTATTTCTTCGGCATCGATGACCCGAACCTCGCAGCGCTCATCGATATCGACGAGGACCGCGAGGTGGTCTTCGGCAACGAGTTGACCATCGACGACATCGTATGGACCGGCACCATGCCCACCCTGCACGAGCGTGCCGCCGCCTACGGTATCACGGACACGCGTCCGATGAATGCCCTGAAGAGCTACCTCGACCAGGCGCGGGCCAAGTGTCAGCCCATTCACTTCCTGCCGCCCTACCGCGGCGATCATCAGGTGTGGCTGTGGGAGCTCTTAGGCGTGGAACCTGCTGCCCAGGCCTCGCGCGCGAGCGTTCCTTTTATCAAAGCCATCGTGGCACAGCGCAACTACAAGGACCTGGAGGAGATTCGCCTCATCGAGCAGAGCGTGGACCTCAGCACGGAGATGCACCTGGCCGCATACCGCACCGTGCGTCCCGGGATCCATGAGTCCCAGGTGGCCGCCGCCGTGGAAGAGGTGGCCTGCCGCCACGGCAACGCCCTGGCTTTCCCCACCATCGCCACGGTGCAGGGACAGGTGCTCCACAACCACGGCTTCATCCACGAGCTGAAGGAAGGTGACATCTTCCTGCTGGATGCCGGTGCCGAGACCAAGTCGCACTACGCCGGCGACCTGTCGTCGTCGATGCCTGTAGGCCAGCGCTTCACGGAACGTCAGAAGACCATCTACGAGATCCACCTGGCCTCGTTCTACGCCGCCGTGGACACCCTGAAGGTCGGAGTGCCCTTCCGTGACGCCCACCTCGCCGCCGCCACGAAGATCTGCGAGGGCATGAAAGCCCTCGGACTGATGAAAGGCGACCCCGCCGAGGCTGCCCACATCGGAGCCTATGCCCTGTTCTTCCCTTGCGGCCTCGGTCACATGGTGGGGCTGGACGTCCACAATATGGAGAACCTCGGCGAGCAGTATGTCGGCTACCTCGACGGCGACCGGAAGAGCACCCAGTTCGGATTCAAGAGCCTGCGTCTGGCCCGTCCGCTGGAGCCCGGCTTCGTCTTCACCGTGGAGCCCGGCATCTACTTCATTCCGGAGCTGATGGATAAGTGGGAGGCTGAGCACCAGTTCACCGACTTCATCTGCTACGACAAGCTGCAGCCCTGGCGCGACTTCACCGGCCTGCGCAACGAGCTGAACTACGCCGTCATGCCCGACGGACAAGTGAAGCTGCTCGGCACCATCAAGAAGCCGATGACCGTGGAAGAGGTGTATGCGGCGAAAGGGTAGACCCACCCCCAACCCCTCCCTGTGAGGGAGGGGAGAAGACCCACCCCCAACCCCTCCCTGTGAGGGAGGGGAGTAATTACTTTTGAGAATTTGAGAATGAGTTATAAAACAGCATCTCCAGATAGATATGAACTTCTGAAAACTTTTGCCAGAGAGAACAGGAAAAACGCCACGTTGGCCGAGAGTGTTCTTTGGGAACATCTTCGGGATAACGCATTAGGAGTTAAATTTCTAAGGCAACATATTATTGGTGATTACATCGTGGATTTCGTTTCCAGACAAGAAGGACTTATTGTCGAAGTCGATGGGGGCTATCACTCTGAACCCCGACAGCACGAAGACGACCAGCGCAGAGAAGAGGAACTGAACCATCTGGGCTATCATGTCATTCGCTTTAGCAACGAAGAAGTCTTATACGATACAGATAATGTCATACAACAAATAAAAGAATACTTAGAAACAAATGAGTAACGAACAACCTTCATCACTATCTACTCTCCTCCCTCACAGGGAGGGGCAGGGGGGTGGGTCTGCCTTCAGCATCAAACACCCCGCCAACGAAGGCGGCATGAACGAGAGAATAAAGAGGCTGCGCCAGGAGAACTTTGACACTCCGACGACCCTCAGCATCGAACGCGCACTCATCGAAACGGAGTTCTACAAACAGAACTACGGCACGATGCCCATTGCCGTGCTGCGTGCCCGTAACTTCTATGAGATCTGCAAGAAGAAAACCATCTACATCGGCAAGGACGAGCTGATCGTGGGCGAACGCGGACCCGTGCCCAAGGCTGTGCCCACCTTCCCCGAGCTGACCTGTCACAGCGTCGAAGACCTCCACACCCTCGACACCCGCGAGCTGCAGAGCTACCACATCTCGCAGGAGGACATCGACACCTACGAGCGTGAGGTCATCCCTTACTGGGCCGGCAAGACCCAGCGCGAACGCATCTTCAACCACGTCAGCAAGGAATGGGAAGAAGCCTACCACGCCGGCGTCTTCACCGAATTCATGGAACAGCGCGCCGCAGGCCACACCGCCATGGACGGCAAGATGTACCACATCGGCCTGCTCGACCTGAAGGAGCGCATCCAGAAGAAGATCGACAGCCTGGACTTCATCTATGACCCCGAAGCCACCGACAAACAGCAGGAGTTAGAGGCCATGGCCATCTCCTGCGACGCCGCCATCCTCTTTGCCGAACGACATGCCGAACTGGCCGACAAGATGGCAGCCCAAGAGAGCGACCCGCAGCGCAAGAAAGAGCTGGAAAAGATTGCCGACGTCTGCCGCTGGGTGCCCGCCCACGCTCCGCGCGACCTCTGGGAAGCCATTCAGATGTACTGGTTCGTGCACCTCGGCACCGTCACGGAGCTGAACGGATGGGACAGCATGAACCCCGGACACCTGGACCAGCACCTCTTCCCCTTCTACCAGAAAGGAGTGGAGGAGGGCACGCTGACGCGCGACCAGGCCAAGGAACTCATCTCCTGCCTGTGGATCAAGTTCAACAACCAGCCCGCACCTCCGAAGGTGGGCGTCACCGCCCTCGAGAGCGGCACCTACAACGACTTCACGAACATCAATATCGGCGGCGTGGACCGCAACGGCAACAGCGCCGCCAACGAGGTCTCGTACATCATCCTGGAGATTCAGGAGGAGCTGCACGAGCTGCAGCCCGGCCTCAGTATTCACATCGCCGAGAACACACCCGACGACTTCCTGCTCGAAGGTATCAAGGTCATCCGTCAGGGCCACGGCTATCCTTCGGTCTTCAACCCCGACACCTATGTCAAGGAGATGACCCGTGCAGGCAAGAGCCTGGAAGACGCCCGCGAGGGCGGTTGCTCCGGTTGCATCGAGGTAGGAGCCTTCGGCAAGGAAGCCTACCTGCTGACGGGCTACCTCAACACCCCCAAGATCCTGGAGATCACCCTCCACAACGGCATCGACCCCGAGACGGGCAAGAAACTCGGCCTCGAGACCGGCGACCCGCGTTCGTTCAAGACCTTCGAGGAACTGTACGACGCCTGGCACAAGCAGATGGTGTACTTCGTCAACTTGAAGCTCAGTGTGAACAACTACATTGAACGAATGTTCTCCCTCTACGCCCCCGCCACCTTCCTCAGCCTCTTCATCGACGACTGCATCGAGAAGGGCAAGGACTACTACAGCGGCGGCGCTCGTTACAACACCACCTACATCCAGTGCACCGGCCTGGGCACCATCACCGACTGCTTCACGACACTGAAGAAACACGTCTTCGAGGACCAGCGCTATACGATGGACGAGATTCTGGAGGCGTGCAGGAACAACTGGGAGCACGAAGAGGTCATGCGCGCCTACATCCGCAACCATACGCCCTTCTTCGGCAACGACGACGAGTATGCCGACAGCATCGCGGTGCGCGTGTACGACGACCTCGTGGATGCCATCGAGGGACGCCCGAACACCCGTGGCGGTCAGACCCACCTGAACATGCTCAGCACCACCTGCCACAACTACTTCGGCAGCGTATGCGGTGCCACGCCCAACGGCCGCTTCGCCCACTTCGCCATCAGCGACGGCACCAGTCCCGCCCACGGCAGCGACAGCCACGGTCCCACCGCCGTCGTCAAGTCGCTGGGCAAACTCGACCAGACCAAGAGCGGCGGCACGCTGCTGAATGTCCGCTTCGTGCCCAACCTGCTGAAACGCGAGGAGGATATGCGCAAGCTCGGACACCTCATCCGCACCTACTTCCGCCACGGAGGTCACCACATCCAGTTCAACATCGTGGACACGGCCACCCTGCTCGATGCCCAGAAGCATCCCGACCAGTACCGCGACCTGCTCGTCCGTGTGGCCGGCTACAGCGATTACTTCAACGACATGACGGAGCAACTGCAAAACGAAATCATTGCCCGTACGGAGAACGAAGAAGTATGATAGTATTCGATATCAAGAGGTATGCGATAAATGATGGTCCGGGAATCCGGACCACCATTTTCTTTAAGGGCTGTCCGCTGCGCTGTGTGTGGTGCCACAACCCCGAGTCGTGGCGTCCGCAGCCGGAGTGGCTGTTCAAGGCGAAGAAGTGCATCGGCTGTAACACCTGCGGAATTTATCCGAACCAGTTGGAGGTGATACGGACGATGAACGAAGAATCATCGTTCTATGATTGTCCTACTCTTGCCCTCGAGCTGTGCGGAAAAGAGTGGAGCGCAGAGGAACTGCTGGAAGAGGTGGAGAAGGAACGGGATATCATGCGGGACAGCGGAGGCGGCGTGACCCTCAGTGGCGGAGAGCCACTGAGGCAGGTAGGGCCCCAGTTCCTTCATTTACTCCGTGAACTGGGCAAACGCGGCATTCATCGCGCCGTGGACACCACGCTCTATGCATCAGCGGACACTGTGAGCGCTGTGGCGGCGGAGGCGGACCTGTTCCTCGTGGATCTGAAGGTGATGGATCCGGAGAAGCACAGGCGATACACGGGCGTGTCGAACGAACGCATACTCGATAACCTGCGCCTGCTGGCACGGCTCGGCACACCTTACCAGATCCGAATACCGCTCATCGTGGGTGTCAATGCGGACGAGGAGAACATCGAGAAGACCGCTCAATTCATTCTGTCCCTCGGCACTTCGTCTTCTGGTTCTTCGGTCCAGCAGCCCACGGTGGCCCTGCTTCCATACCACGAGATGGGCCGAGACAAGCACGCCCGGCGCGGAACGACCTACAACCCCGAAGGCATCGAACTGTCCACCCCTTCGGACGCAGCCATAGAACGCTGCATTCAGCAGTTCGCCAATCATGGCATCAAGGCCAGTATTGGGGGGTGAAGAGATGGAGAGTGGAGCGACTTTCTTACGCTCGTTGCCATAGGACAACGTTGCCTTTGGCAAGACTTTTGGGGATGTCGATGAGTCGTTGGTTGGCACTTCCGCGGAACAGAAGGTCGGTGTTTTTTTGTGCCGAAATGAAGGGTCCATCGACAAGGACGTCGAGTAGCTGGAGGAGCGTGCGTTGCGCAGGCATCCTGAGGAGGGTCTCGTAGGTGTAGCCGGTGTAGCACCAGATGGTCTTCTGGGTGCGGGCACGGATGGCGCGTGCGAGCTCTGTGAACGCTTCGGGTTGCTGCATGGGATCACCTCCGCTGAAGGTGACGTTGGCAAAGGGGTCGGCCTCGATGACTTCCATGATCTCGTCCACCGACATCTCGCGGCCTCCATCCGCAGCCCACGACTGTGGGTTGTGGCAGCCGGGGCAGTGGTGGGTGCAACCAGCACAGTAGATGGACGTCCGGAATCCGGGCCCATCTACTGTGGTGTCTTCAAGGATAGAAAGGATTCGAAGCATTATTCTTGGAAGGGCAGATAGTCGGTGTTGTGGATGACGCGGTCGTTGAGTTCTGCGAGTTTGGCTCGGTTCCAGCGGTCGGTGGTTCCGACGAGGTAGCCGGTGATGCGTTGCAGGCGGTCGAGGTTCGTGCTGTGGCAGTGGGGACATTCCTCGATGCTGTCGGCGGTCTCGTAGCCGCAGTCCATGCAGCGTACGCGGGTGTGGTTGACGCTACCGTAGCCGATGTCCAGCTTGTCCATCATGTCCACGATGTTCATCACGGCTTCGGGGTTGTGCGTGGCGTCGCCGTCAATCTCCACATAGAAGATGTGTCCGCCGCGGGTGAGGTTGTGGTAGGGAGCCTCGATCTCAGCCTTGTGGCGGGCGGAGCACTTGTAGTAAACGGGCACGTGGTTGGAGTTGGTGTAGTACTCGCGGTCGGTGATGCCCGGCAGCTTGCCGAACTCCTTCTGGTCGCCGCGTGTGAAGCGTCCGCTGAGGCCCTCAGCCGGGGTAGCGAGCACGCTGTAGTTGTGGCGGTAGCGTTCGCTGAAGTCATTGACGCGGTCGCGCATGTAGGTCACAATCTTCAGTCCTAACTTCTGTGCTTCGGGGCTCTCGCCGTGGTGCTTGCCGATGAGGGCTACGAGGCATTCTGCCAGTCCGATGAAACCGATGCCGAGGGTGCCTTGGTTGATGACGCTCTCGATGGTGTCGGTGGGCTTCAGTTTCTCGCAGCCGACCCAGAGGCTGTGCATCAGCAGCGGGAACTGCTTGGCGAAGGCCGTCTTCTGGAACTCGAAACGCTCATGCAACTGGCGGGCGGTCAGTTCCAGCAGGTTATCCAATTTGGCGAAGAAGGCGGCGATGCGCTGCTGCTCATCCTTGATACCCATGCACTCGATGGCGAGCTTGACGATGTTGATGGTGGAGAAACTGATGTTGCCGCGTCCGATGCTGGTCTTGGGACCGAAACGATTCTCGAATACGCGGGTGCGGCACCCCATCGTGGCCACTTCGTGGAGGTAGCGCTTGGGGTCGTCGGCGCGCCAGTCTGAATCCTGGTTGTAGGAGGCGTCGAGGTTCAGGAAGTTGGGGAAGAAGCGGCGTGCCGTGACCTTGCATGCCAGGCAGTAGAGGTCGTAGTTGCGGTCCTCGGGGAGGTAGCTGACGCCGCGTTTCTTCTTCCAGATCTGGATGGGGAAGATGGCGGTGACGCCACTGCCCACGCCCTCGTAGGTGGAGTTCAGGATTTCCCGGATGATGCATCGTCCTTCGGCGCTCGTGTCCGTACCATAGTTAATAGAGGAGAACACGACCTGGTTGCCTCCGCGGCTGTGGATGGTATTCATGTTGTGGATGAACGCCTCCATGGCCTGGTGTACCCGTCCCACGGTCTTGTTCATGGCGTGTTGGATCACGCGCTGTTCGCCCTCCAGTCCTTCGAGGGGGTTGATGAGGTAGTCTTCCAGGTCCATCTGGTAGAGGTGGCTGTAGTCTGCAGCGAAGAGTTCCTCGAGTTTCTTCACCTCCTCGATGAAGGTCAGTCGCACGTAGGGTGCGAGGTAGAAGTCGAAGGCGGGTATGGCCTGTCCGCCGTGCATCTCGTTCTGGGCGGTCTCCATGCTGATGCAGGCCATGACGCTAGCAGTCTCGATGCGCTTGGCGGGTCGGCTCTCGCCGTGTCCTGCCATGTAACCGCCTTCGAGCACGTGGTCCAGGGGATGCTGCACGCAGGTCAGCGACTTGGTGGGGTAGTAGTCCTTGTCGTGGATGTGGAGGTAGTTCTTCTTCACAGCCTCGCGCACCTCGTCGCTCAGGAGGTAGTCGTCCACGAAGGGCTTTGTGGTCTCTGAGGCGAACTTCATCATCATACCTGCAGGAGTGTCCGCGTTCATATTAGCGTTTTCGCGCGTGACATCGTTGCTCTTGATGTTGATGATCTCGAGGAACATGTCGCGTGTCTTGGCCTTACGTGCAATGCTACGCTGGTTGCGGTACTGGATATAGATCTTGGCCACATCTTTGCGGGCGCTCTTCATGAGCTCCAGTTCCACGAGGTCCTGGATCTCTTCCACGGTCATCTGTGCCTTTCCGCGCATGGCGATGCGGTCGGCAATCTGGTGTACGAGGTGTTCGTCTTCGCCCTCTTCGGTACGAAGCATGGCCTTGCGGATGGCGGCCACGATTTTTTCTTCATTGAAGCCGACGATGCGTCCGTCGCGCTTGACTACTGTCTGGATCATTATGGGTTTTAGTATTTATAGTTAGAACTTGGTGTAGGTATAAAGTCTTGCGTTTTAAGTTTGGAGTTGGTTTCTAAGTGAATATACTGACTTATGCTAACTTCGTGTCGCAAATGCGGTGCAAAGGTAGAAAGTTTTCCTGAATCGTGCAAGTATTTTGCCGACAATTTTTCAAAGTTTCCAAAATTATTTTGTAATAAGCTTAAAATCAAGGCGGTGAAAAATGATGATAGGCAAAAAGTTTCCCAAAAGTTAAGACGCGGTTTAAAGTGTGCTTTAACGTTTTGGGCGTAACTATGTGTCTTTTAGGCGTTCCCGTCAGGAACAAATTTCGGCACTCCAAGGAAGAAAAATCGGTGAAAATTTGGTTGTACGGATAAGAAGCACTAATTTTGCGGCATCAAACCAATTAAAACCTATAATAAGATGAGAAAATCCATCCTTCTGCCGTTTTGCGGTATCCTGCTTGCCTCGTGCAGTACGGTAGCCCTGACCGGGCGCAAACAACTCAATCTGGTGTCGGAATCCCAAGTGCTGTCCGCCAGCCTGACAGAGTATCAGAGTTACATGAAGACGGCTAAGGTGTCCACCGACGCTGCCGCCACACAGCGTGTGAAGACCATAGCCCAGCGCATTGCTGCCGCAGCCGAGGCCTACCTGAAGGCTACGGGACAGGAAGCAGATCTGCAGAACTACGCTTGGGAGTTCAACCTCGTCAACGACAACCAGCTCAACGCCTTCTGTATGCCTGGCGGCAAGATTGTGGTTTACACCGGAATGGTAGCCCTTGCCGGAAATGGCAGTGAGGGCGACAGCGAACTGGCAGCAGTCATCGGTCATGAGGTGGGTCATGCCATCGCCAAGCACGGACAGGAACGTGCCAGCCAGCAGATGCTCACCAACCTGGGCAGCCAGATCCTGGGCGCTGCCACGGCCGGCAAGAGCCAGCAGGTGCAGCAGGCTGTGGCCGTGGCCTATGGTATGGGAACACAGTATGGCGCCTTGCTGCCTTTCTCGCGCAAACATGAGCTGGAGGCCGACTACATCGGAATCGTCCTCGCCACGATTGCGGGCTACGATGCCAATGCGTCCATCAGACTCTGGCAGAAGATGCAGGCTGCCAGCACCACCTCCACACCGGAGTTCGCCAGCACCCACCCCAGCAGCGACAAACGCATCTCTGAGCTCCAGAAGAATATCCCGGTTGTGAAAGCCACCTACGGGAAGAAATAATGAATATCAAGGCAATCGTCTTTGACCTCGACGGCACGCTGCTCGACACTTTAGAGGACTTGGCCGCAGCCACCAACTGGGCCTTGCGCAAGCATGAGATGCCCGAGCGCTCGCTGGACGAGGTGAGGCAGTTCGTGGGCAATGGGGTGCGGCGCCTGATAGAGCGTGCTGTGCCCGAAGGCACGGATGCGCCGCTATTCGAGCAGACGTTCGCAGACTTCAAGGCATACTACGTGGACCATTGTCAGGAGCGCACCCGCCTCTACGATGGAATACCTCAGCTGTTGCAGTCGTTGAAGCAGCGAGGAGTGCGCATGGCCATTGTCAGCAATAAGCTGCAGGCAGGAGTGGATGAACTCTATCGGCAGTATTTCTCAGATACCGTGGAGGTCGCCATCGGCGAGCGTCCGGGGATGCAGCGCAAGCCCGCACCCGATATGGTGCAGCTGGCTTTGCGCGAACTGGGGGTGGAGGAGTCCGCGGCCGTCTATGTCGGAGACTCTGACGTGGATCTCCTGACGGCGCGCAACAGTCACCTGCCGTGCATCTCCGTTCTCTGGGGTTTCCGCGACCGCGACTTCCTCCTGCAGCATGGAGCCACCCAGCTTGTCCGGCGCCCCGAAGAAATCCTTCAGATTATTAAATAGGAGAAAATCTGTAAATTCGTAAATCTGTAAATCCCCTCATGTCCATCACCCTCATCACCGGCGGCCAGCGCTCAGGCAAAAGTCAGTATGCCGAGCAGCTGGCACTCTCACTCTCTCCGAATCCCATCTACATGGCCACGGCTCACATCTGGGACGATGAGTTCCGTCAGCGCGTGGTGCGCCATCAGGAACGGCGTGGCCCGGAGTGGACCAATATCGAGGAAGAGCGGTGGCTCAGTCGTCACGATGTGAGGGGACGTGTAGTGCTGGTGGATTGCCTCACGCTCTGGGCTACCAACTTCTTTTATGCTGATGGCGCCGAAGCCGACGTGAATGCCGCCCTCGAATCCCTGAAGTCGGAGTTCGACCGCTTCGTCCGGCAGGACGCTACCTTCATCATCGTGACCAACGAAATCGGTTCTGGCGGTACGCCCGTCAATGACGTCCAGCGCCGCTTCACGGACCTGCTGGGATGGCTGAATCAATATGTGGCGGCCAAGGCAGACGAGGTGGTGCTGATGGTCAGCGGGATTCCGGTGAAAGTGAAAGCTGGTAGTTCTTCGCAAGAGTAGCATCGCAAACTTGAGCGGAGAGTTGAAAGTTGATGTTGAAAGTTGATAAAATGGAATTAGAAAAACAACTGAAGCAAAAGATTGACAACCTCAACAAACCCAAGGGTTCGCTTGGGCGGTTGGAGGAACTGGCGCTGCAGATAGGGCTGATTCAACAGACCCTGTCGCCGGAGCTGCGCCACCCCGTTCATCTGCTCTTCGGCGCCGACCACGGCATTGAGCGCGAGGGCGTCAGCGTATCGCCCCGTTGTATCACGTGGCAGCAGATGGTGAACTTCACCCGGGGTGGGGGAGGGGTCAATATGTTCTGTCGCCAGCACGGCTTTGAACTCCATCTGGTGGATGTGGGCGTGGATTACGACCTCAGCGCCTATCCTCAGATTCTCAATCGGAAGGTTGCCCCCCACGGCACGGAGAACTTTCTCCATGGTCCTGCCATGACGGCCGAGCAATGTGAGCAGGCGATGGGCGTGGGACGCGAGCAGGTCGATGCTGCCGCTGCCGAGGGTTGCAATATTGTCTGTATTGGCGAGATGGGGATTGCCAACACCTCGCCCTCCAGCATCTGGATGTCCCTCCTGCTGGACCTTCCTCTGGAACAATGTGTCGGTGCCGGTGCCGGCCTGAACAGTGAGGGCATTCAGCACAAACTGGACATCCTTCGACGCAGCATCCAGAATATGCGTTGCTGTGGTAAGCAGGTGATTCCGGGCGGTCCAGATACACAAGGTGTTCCGGAGAACTTGCAGGAACCTTCTTTGTTGCTCCGCTATTTCGGCGGCTTCGAGATGGTGGCGGCTGTAGGAGCCATGCTGCGTGCCGCGGAACGGCGCATGGTGGTGCTGGTGGATGGGTTTATCATGTCGGCCTGTGCGCTGATGGCCAGCCGCCTGATGCCCGACTTCCTGGATTTCGCCATCTTCTGTCATTGTGGCGACGAGAGTGGCCACCGCCTGATGCTCGACCGTATGGGTGCCCGCCCCTTGCTGCATCTCGGACTGCGTCTGGGCGAAGGCACCGGTGCCCTCTGTGCCTTTCCCATCGTGGATTCTGCCGTGCGCATGCTGAATGAGATGGGTAACTTCCAGGACAACAAGATAACCAAGTATTTCTGATGGACAGTTTCTTCGCTTCCCTCATGTTCTTCACGCGTCTGCCGTGGTGGCGCCTGCGCTCCGTGCCCAAGGAAGCCTTTGAGCACGTGGTGGATTGGTGGCCGCTCATCGGTTGGCTCACGGGCGGAGTGATGTCCGCCGTCTTCCTCGCGGCCTCGCTACTGGGTTTTGCCCCAGCTGTGGCAGCGTTGCTTGCCATATCTGCCCGTCTGTTGCTCACCGGTGCCCTGCATGAAGATGGCCTCGCAGACTTCTGCGATGGATTCGGAGGCGGCTCCACGCGCGAGCGTACCTTATTTATAATGAAAGACTCCCACATCGGCACCTATGGTGTCCTCGGTCTCATCTTCGGGCTGGGGCTGTTGGGGGCAAGTGTTGCGGATGTCTTGGAGTTCGCCTACTCCTGCTGGACGGATATGATCTTCGATCCCGATGTGGACGCCTATTTGCGGGGCGCCAGCCTCCTGCTGCTCTTCGACGTCGCGGCCAAGTGCGCAGCTTCTTTCATCACCGGTCAGCTGCCTTATGCGCGTACGGCCGAGGGTGCCAAGAATCAGGTCGTATATGTGGGACGTTCGTTGTCGGGATGGTTGTGGCACGGGCTTCGCTGCATGGTCGCCCTCGCCTTGCCGCTCGTGCTGTGTGTGTTCCTCGGGATGTCTGATGTCATCATTCTCCTTCCCGTTCCCTTCCTCGTCGAATACCTGCTGATGTGCTGGATGCGCCGCCGCCTCGGAGGGTACACGGGCGACTGCTGTGGCGCTCTCTTCCTCCTCTGTGAGCTCTCGCTCTACTTGTCCTTGATCGTGATTAATTTTTAATTCCTCCATTCACATGATTCTTTACCTCATCCGTCATACTTCCGTCGGCGTCCCCCGTGGCACCTGCTACGGCTGGACCGATGTTCCCGTCTCCCTCAACTTTGAGTCCGAGGCGGCAGCATGCAAGGCACAGCTCGCGGGTATTCACTTCGACCGCGTCTATACCTCGCCGCTCACCCGAGCCCGCAAGCTTGCAGCCTACTGTGGCTTCCCTGATGCTGTGGAAGAACCTCGGATGAAGGAGATGCACATGGGGGACTGGGAGATGCAGCGCTTTGACGAAATCAAGGATCCTCAGCTCAAGGAGTACTACGACAACTATTTGGACAGTCCCACTCGCAATGGTGAGTCCTTCAAGGACCTCTATCGGCGTGTCACCAGCTTCCTGGCAGAACTGCAGATAGAAGAACTCCGGCTTCGTTCCTTCGACGGCTCCGCTCATTGCGGTCACACGTCCGACGCCGATTCCTCCGCGCACGGACGCGAACTCACCGTCGGCGTCTTCTGCCACGGAGGCCCCATCATCTGTGCCATGGTTTATGCGGGTCTTGTCCCTCTGGAACAAGGCTATGCAAATATCCCCGACTACGCCAGTGTGACGAAGATTCAGCTCTGAGGGCTATTCGTCCCAGTCGATGGTATTTGCCTTGACTTCACCCCAAGTCTTTTCGTTGGTGCCTTGGGTGGCTTGGGTGTCTGTACCTCCTACGCTGAGCGTTTGCTTCCCGTATGGAGATGCTGCGAGCATTTGCTCGGTAGCCAGTTGGTGGATGTCGCAGGAGGGCGACGTGTAGTTTCTCTTGTGTGATGTCATAAGATTGAAGAATGTGGTTCAGATGTCGTTCTGCAGTTTCTTATTATTTCCCTAAGAGGTTGGTGTTTTCGAATCTGACGCGGAAGGGCCATTGCTCGTCGTTGCTGCTGTCGTCGTCCCAAGGGTGACGCCAGTACTCGGTGGGAGCACCCATGACAACGAAGAAGAGGCGCGAGCAGGAGGCGGGGATGGTCAGCGTGGCGGTGCCCGTCTTGTCCTTCTGGATGTCGCCATAGACGCGAGCGCCCTTGGAGGTATAGGCGACGAAGGCGTAGCGCCAACCGGCCTTGCTGACATTGACCTTGCGCCAACCGTCGGCTCCGGCAATGCCCTCGAAGTGTGCGGTGACTTCGGTGCCGGCCTTCGGAACATTCATGTTGATGATGGAGTAGCCGAAGTTCTGGATGCAGTGGTCGACATCGCTCTGCCACGTGTCCTTGGTGCCGCTGACCTGTGTGAGGTAGGTGCGGTGCTGCCCGATGCGGTGCTTGGCGGCATCGCGCACGCCGTCGATGTCCCAGGTGGCCATGCGCATGAATCCTTCCATCTGTTCGTCGGCGAACTCATCGAGAGTGAGTCCGCAGAGGCGCATATATGCTTCGATGGGATCCTCGGGTTTGTTGCTCTCGCGCCAGATGCGTCCGATGAAGTCCTTGCCATGTTTCATGCACCACCAGTCGTGGACAAAGCAGTTCTCATAGCGCCACCCCTCGTGGAGGAGGTTCAGGTGGTGCAGGGGCAGGTGGCCTTCGAAGTACTCGCCGTCGGTGAACTGACGCTCGGGGAAGACCTTGTAGGCCTGCCAGTTGGCACAACTTTCCCACCAGCCGTTGCCGCCCGAGGCGCCAGCGCCGTAGCCGTAGTTGAGGCCGTGGTTCATGCCGAGGTCTGCGGAAGTGAGGTACTGGAAGGTGTGACCCACCTCGTGGGCGATGGTGTGGCCGCCACGGGCGGTAGCTGCCCAGGGGTTGAAGTGCCCGATGCCCGTCTTGCCGCCGCCCACGCCATTCGTGCCGGAGGCATCGGCGCGCCACTCAGACTGATAGGGGATGTAGAGCTGAATCTTCCACTTGTCGGTGGTGGACTTACCGGGCACAACGAATCCGAGTTCCACGTATTTCGACCAGCAGCGTTCGCATACGTTGATGACATCATTGGCGTTGGCGACGGAGCCGTTGTCGGGGTGCTTGATGTACTTGGGGTTGTCGCCGAAACGTGCGTCCCAGAAGACGGCGAAGTGGTCGCTTTCCATGCTATGTGCGAAGTTGTAGCCGGCGGTGGCCCTGGCGTTGGTGTAGTCCGTGCCGCCGTAGGTGTCCGGCTTCAGGAGGTAGCGACCGGGGTCTGTGAACTGCATGTCGGCAGCGTCTGTGGGCACTAAGGTGTTGGTGGCCTTGTTGATGTAGCCGAGGGCGCTATTGTTGTACAGGCGAAGCTGCTGTGCGCGGAACTCGATGGAGTCCACGTCCTGAAGTTTGATGAATTGGTTGGCCTTGAAGCGGTCGTCGTAGCGCACCCACAAAGTGTCCTGAGCGGCAAGGGTGGAAAATGCGGTATGGAAAACGGGAAGCAGGAGTGCGAGGGTGAGTATGTTCTTTTTCATTGTCTGGGTCCTCCTTTCGTTAGTTCTTTACGGCAACCTTCTTGCCATTGATGATGTAGATACCCTTCTGGAGCTTACGATTTGCGGAGTTGCGGTTCCCGACTTGTCGTCCGCTGAGGTCGTAGATGGTGTTCTTGCCATGCTGCGATTGTCCGTTGTCCATCGTCTGCTGTTCGTCCTCGATCGTTTCGATGCCGTCGGCCACGACGGTGAGGTATTCACCCACTCCGTCGATGTAGAATTTCATGGGTTTCCCGTCCTCGCTGAGGTTCTCGATCCAGGAGCGGAAGGCCCCCACGACGGTGGAGTCTTCGCAGATGAGCATGCGTCCCTCGTCATCGAGCGTGTACATTCCGGGAGTGATGCGGCGGTTGCGGACGATGCGGTTGATGATCACGGAGTCGTCGAGCTTCAGGTAGGTGCCACGGATGCGCACCTTGCGCGTGCCGTCCTCGTTGGAGAGGCTGTGGAGACGGGGATTCTGATTGGCTTTCATGGTCACGTTGGGGATGAGGTAGATGGAACCCGGCACACCTGCCTTCAGGAAGTTGTAGAGGTTGCGTCCTTCCTCCACGTCCGGCTCGCGCGAGGGGCGGAGCAGGTAGTGCTGGTTGGCATGGAGGACGACATCAGACGTGTGGAGCTCCAAGCTCTGGAATTCCACCACAGTCTCGTCGGCCTCGCGGATGCCCCGTGCGGCGGCCAGTTGGCTTTCTTCGCCGAAGGCGTCGAGCACTTGTGCGCCGGTGAGGTCAAAGGGGAAAACGATGCTGTTCCACTTTCCGATGTGGAAGTCTCGGCGCAACGCCAGAAGTGAGTGGTCCAGCGTGCGGTCCTTGTCGAAGGTGGTGCTGTCCTCGTCCATGACAGCGCGCGGCAACGAGCGGAAACGCATGGATTTGACCTGGCTGTAGGCGAAGCGGTCGGCGCCGATGCGCAGCGAGTCGCCCAGGTGTAGCATGGGTGTCTCCTCAGAACTGACGAGGTAATAGTAGATGGTGCCTTTGTCGGTGGTCAGGGTGAGGTTCTTGGCACCCGTGAGCACATTCTGACGTTCGACACGCAGAGGTCCTGGTGCCGATTCTTGAGCGCTGGCTTCTATTCCGCTGAATGTCAGAAACGTAGCGGATATGAGAGCCTGTAAGAAAAGTCTCATAGAAGTGATTATCGTTTAGTTATAAGTCTTTTTCAGCCGCAAAGGTAGTGAAAAAAACGTTAGGGTAATCACTTTTATGAGACTTTTTGATTTTTTTTCTTTTCGGAGAGCGCTTTATTCCTTAATGTTCTTGCGGATGCGGGTTAGGTAGGCCGTCATGGCGTCCTCGTCGCGGTCGTCGATGATCTGAATGAGTTGCTTCAGCTCAGAACGAATCATCTCCACCTTGGGCTTGGTATGGGGGTTGAAGAGGATTTCGCGCAGCAGGGTATCGTCCTCCGAGAGCACGCCGCGGGCTATCTTCATGTGGCGTTTGAAGGTCGTTCCCGGTGTGTCCTGATGCTTCATGACGGCGGAGAAGACGAAGGTGCTGACGAAGGGGATGGAAAGGGAGTAGGACATCGTCTCGTCGTGCTCCGCAAAGCTGAGTTCCTTGAGGTTCAGCCCCAGGCGCAGGTAGAGGTCGCGGAAGAAGAGTCGTCCCATGTAGTCGCCCTCGTTGATGAGGATGGCGTTCTCGCGCGAGAGGTCGCCCAGGTTGGCGAAGGTGGGGCCGAACATGGGGTGCGAGCTGACGTAGCGGTGCCCGGTCTGTTCGTAGTATTCGCGGAAGCCGGTCTTCACGCTGCTGATGTCGCTCAGGATGCAGTCCTGGCTGATGTGGGGCAGCAGTTCGTCGAAGACCTGCAGGGTGTACTTCAGCGATACGGCGTTGATAACGAGTTCTGGGTCAAAGGCATCCACCTCATCGATGGAGGTGAAGCGCTGGGTGTTGTAGAGGAAGCGCAGGCGCTTGGGGTCATTGTCATATACCGCCACTTCGTGGTCGAAGGAGAGCAGGTCCACGAAGAACGAGCCCATCTTGCCGGCGCCGAGAATCAGGATTCGCATAGATTAAAAAAAAAGAGAAAAGAGAATAAGAGAATAAGAGAAAAAGTGAATAAGAGAAAAAGAGAAAAATGAAAGAAAAAAGGAAAAGTCATTCTTCATGTGAAGGGACGGTCTTCTTTATCTTTTACTTCATTTTTCTCTTTTACTCTTTTACTTGTTCATTATTTCCAGCTGCTGTCTCACACTTTCTTCGTGGATGTGCTCGTAGATGTCGCGCACGAAGTCGGGGCTCATGCCGCACATCACTCCTTGGGCTGCACGTTTGTCCAGGATCTCGCTGTAGCGTGTGGTCTGTACGACGGTCATGTTGTGCAGCTTCTTGTACTCCGCAATCTCGCGGCTGATGCGCATACGCTTGGTCAGTACGTCCATGAGGTGGTTGTCCAGTTCGTCGATTTGCTTGCGCAGTTGGTTGATGCTCTCTGTGGCCTCCACGCTATCGCGGATGACGAGGCGGTCGAGGATGAAGTCCAGCACCTCGGGCAGCACCTGTTGCTTGGCATCGCTCCAGGCACAGTCGGGGTTGCAGTGGCTCTCGATCATCAGTCCGTCGAAGCCCAGGTCCATGGCTTGCTGGGAGATGGGGGCGATGAGGTCTCGCCGGCCGCCCATGTGGCTGGGGTCGGTGATGACGGGCAGTGAGGGGAAGCGTCGCTTCAGTTCGATGGGCAGGTGCCACATCGGCGGGTTGCGGTAGAGCTTCTGGTCCACGCTGGAGAAGCCACGGTGGATGGCGCCCAGGCGGCGGATGCCAGCGCTGTTGATGCGCAGCAGGGCACCTGTCCATAGCTCCACGTCGGGGTTCACGGGGTTCTTGACGAAGACGGGTACGTCCACGCCTTTCAGGGCGTCGGCGATGGCCTGTACACTGAAGGGGTTGGCGCTGGTGCGGGCACCTATCCAGAGGATGTCGATGCCAGCCTTCAGGGCCGCCTCCACGTGTTCGGGCGTGGCCACCTCGGTGGCGAGCAGCATCCCTGTCTCGGCCTTCACGCGTTGCATCCAGGGCAGTGCCTCCACGCCTTTTCCTTCGAATCCGCCGGGCTTGGTGCGGGGTTTCCACACACCGGCGCGGAAGATTCGTATTCCATTGTTGGCCAACTGGCGCGCGGTGTCCATCACTTGTTCCTCGGTCTCGGCGGAGCAGGGCCCGGCAATGACCAGCGGGCGTTTGTTCTCAATGCCCGGTATGGCAAGAGGTTGTAGGTTCAGTTCGAGTTCCATTTATTTTATTTTAGTTTCTTTAGTTCTTATAGATTCTCTGGATCTTCTATAAATTCTATATGTCCTGGATGCTTTATCCCATCTGCTTTATTCTCCTCAGCGCCTCGCTCATCTGCTCTTCCTTGGCGCAGAGCGAGATGCGGATGTAGCGTTGGCCGTTGGAGCCGAAGATGAAGCCGGGAGCGATGAACACACGAGCCTCGTGGAGCACGCGCTCTGTCAGGTCTTCTACGTTGGCGCAGCTGTCGGGGATGCGTCCCCAGAGGAACATGCCCACCTGCTGCTTATTGAAGGTGCAGCCCAGGGCGGTCATAATCTCCTCGGCCAACTTGCGCCGACGTGCATAAACCTCTATGTTGTGCTCCTCATGCCATTCAGAACTATTCGTGTCGAGGGCCTCTGCAGCAGCGAGTTGCAGCCCTCGGAACGTGCCGCTCTCGATGTTTGACTGCACTTTTAGGATCCATGAGATGAACTCGGGCTTGGCGATGCACATGCCCACTCGCCATCCGGGCATGTTGTGGCTCTTCGACATAGAATTGAGTTCTATGCAGTATTCCTTGGCCAGTTCAGCTGAGGACAACCGCGTATTGAAGATGGACAACGGCGAGGGGTTGAGGATGCGCGAGTAGGGATTGTCGTTGACCACCACGAAATGATACTTTCTGGCCAGCCCCACCAGCCGGTCAAAGACACCTTGGGATGCTGTTGCACCCGTCGGCATGTGGGGGTAGTTGGTCCAGAGTAATTTACAATTTAACGATTTACGACTTACGATTTCTTCCAGCTGGTCGAAGTCCGGCTGCCAGCCATTCTCCTCTTTCAGGTCGTAGTACTCCACCCGTGCTCCCAACAGCTGGGAGAGGGCGGTGTAGGTGGGGTAGCCAGGGTTGGGCACCAGCACCGTCTCGCCCGGGTTGACGAGGGCTAACGTGATGTGCAACATACCTTCCTTGGAACCTATCTGTGGCAGGACTTCGGTGTCAGGGTCCACGTCCACGCCGTATGTCTTCTTGTAGTAGCGTGCCATGGCCTGGCGCAGCTCTGCTGTGCCCATGGTGGGTTGGTAGCCGTGGCTGTCAGGCCGCCTTGCCACCTCGCATAGCTTATTTACAGTGCGCTCCGAGGGCGGCATATCGGGGCTTCCAATGGCCAGCGAGATGATGTCCCGGCCCTCGGCGTTGAGGCGAGCCACTTCCTTCAGCTTGCGGCTGAAGTAGTATTCCTGAACGAGCGACAGGCGCTCGGCGGGTTTAAATGCTTTCTTTTCCATGTCGGTATTCTCCAAGTATTTTGAGGTCTGAGGTCAGTGGACGGATGGCATCGATGCCTTGTGTGTAGCGGGTGTAGTCCTTGAACTGCACATCGACGTAGAACAGGTATTCCCATTCGCGCCCGATGATGGGCAGCGACTGGATCTTCGTCAGGTTCAGCTTGTAGAACGAGAGCACGGATAGCACCTGCGAGAGCGAGCCTTCCTCGTGGGGCAGCGAGAAGACGATGCTCGCCTTGTCCGTGGCGAGGATATTTCTTAATAGGTTCGCGCGTGCGGGCGCGCAGAAGACCAGGAAGCGTGTGAAATTGTGTTTGTTGGTCTCGATGCCCTCTTCCAGCACCTTCAGTCCATAGAGTTCGGCCACGTGTTTGGAGCCGATGGCGGCGTGCCCGTGCAGCCCTCCGCGTGCAATCTCAGCGGCGGCACCTGCCGTGTCGGAGGCTTCCACCACCTTCAGATCCTCGTGGCGACCCAGAAACTCACGGCACTGCATGAGTGCCACAGGGTGGGAGTGTACTTCGCGGATGTCGGCCCAGTCGTCTTCGGGCAGACACATGAACGAGTGCTTGATGCGCAGCTTGTGCTCGCCCACGATGGTGGCACCCGACTCGCGCAGCAGCTCGTAGTTGTGTAGCAGCGAGCCTGCTATGGTGTTCTCGATGGCCGCCATACCAATCACCGTGGGGTCTTGGCGTATCGATTCAAACACCTGTTCGAACGTGGAGCAGCAGATCAGCTGTATCTCCTCGTTCTCGAAAGATTGGTGGGCGGCGATGTCGTGGAAGCTGCCCTCAATACCTTGTATCGCTATGCGTTTCATATCTTCTATTTAAACTTCGACTCAGCTCAAAGAAAACGCCCCACTTCATAGGTGAAGCGGGGCATTCTCTTATTCTATCTTTCTATTTCCACATATACGGCCTACCGCTTCACCCTTGCTGGGTAAAGTAAAAGTAAAACCAATAATAGGAATTCAGATACTGCATGATGTCTCTTTTTGTTTTTGCGTTGCAAATGTACGTACTTTCTGCCGAACTGCCAACTATTTTGCCTCTTTTTTGCGAATTTGTTGCAAAATTCCTGTAAATATCAACAAAAAGACAGTCTTTTGCCTCCGTTCATGGCTTCCTGTGCTTTAGTTTGCGAGCCTTCACGCCCTCGAAGGTCATCTTCACAGGCTCTATTGTGCCGTCGGCATTGAAGTGGAGGCGGTCGATGCAGGTCTCACGGCTGTTGCCGTCTGTCTCCGTGAGTGGGCGGCGGTGGTAGATGATGTAGTACTCATCCTTGCCGGGAATCTGGATGACGGAGTGATGACCGGCGCCCATGGCGATTGACGGGTCGCCCTGCAGGATCTTGCCCACGCGCCGGAAGGGACCGAAGGGACTGTCTGCGATGGCGTATGCCACGCAGTAGTCTGGTCCTGTCCATCCACCCTCGCTCCACATGAAGTAGTACTTGCCCTTGCGTTTCAGCATGAAAGGGCCTTCCACGTAGCTCTCGCTGGGAGTGACCTCGTGGAACTTTTGGCCGTCCTCCCAGGGCACGATGCTCAGCAGGTCCGGACTCAGGCGGCACACGTTGCAGTGGCGCCAGCCACCGTAGAACATATAGAACTGCCCGTCGTCGTCGCGGAACACAAACTGGTCGATAGGTTGGGCACCATTCACGATCTCATTGATGAGCGGTTTGCCCAAGGCATCCTTGTAGGGACCTTCCGGACGGTCGGCCACGGCCACTCCGATGCCGCCCACTTCACCCTCGTGAACGTCGTTGCCGCCGAAGAAGAGGTAGTACTTGCCGTTGGCCTCGATGACGGCCGGGGCCCACAGCGCCCTGCGCAGCCACGGAATGTTTTTCTGCTCCAGCACCCTCTCGTGCTTCTCCCAGTGGACGAGGTCCTTGGACGAGAAGGCGTCGAAGAACAGCTGTTGGTCGTACGGGGCGCTGTAGGTGGGGAACACCCAGTAGCGGCCTCCGAGTACAGCGCCTTCAGGGTCGGCGTACCAGCCGGTGAAGATAGGATTTCCGCTCGTTTTCTTCTTCTTCTTTGCCTCTGCCGGTGCGAGCGTGCAGCCGAGCAGCAGGATCAGGATAAGTAGATTTTTCATATGGCATGGTTTTTTATAGAATCCACCTTTATCTCGCCTACTTCTTCTGCCTTTTCTTGGTTTTCTTCTGGTGGACTGTAGGGGCGGGACGATGAACGAGGTCAATGACACGGCCGCGACGGTCGAGGATGGGAGAGCGTGCGGGAAGGCGAGGGGAGGTGGACAGCTGGGTGGGAGCGCTCTCGTTGCCATAGCGGTCGATGGAGGTCACGGCCAGGTGCAGCTGGGCGAGGGTGGTGTAGAGATGGCTGAACGTGAAGCGCTGCTCGGGCAGCAGGGTGACAACGAGGTTCTCGGCACGGGTGATGTCCACGGGCCAGTCGGTGGAGGCATATACGTTGTAGCGAAGCTGCTCGCCATCGCACTGCCAGGTGAGTTCGGAGAAGCCGGAACGCGGTGTGACCTGCAGGTTCTCGGGAGCGGGTGGAGGAGTGCTGCTGAGCCAGGGACATGCGGGCGGCAGGGCCGGGTAGGCGTAGAAGTCCTGGTGGAGGTAGTCGTAGAGACCCTTGACGTTGTCTGTCAGGAATTTACTGCGGAAATAGGCTTGGCCGGAGAGCTCTTGGGAACGGAGGTAATGGAGCTGGCGTGTGATGATGCCGAGTTCCCAATTCTTCTCCTGCGGATGCAGGAAATAGATTCCCAGGCCGGGAGCTACGAGACGCTCGGCGCGTTGCTCCTGCCAGTCGGCGGCGAAGGGATAGAAGTGGTTGCCGTCGAAGTACATCATGGGGAAGAGGATGTCGTGAATTCCTTGGCGCAGCCATTCCTGAGCATCCTGATGAACAGCGTCGCGGGCGTTCCAACCGCGCGATGAATAACGGGAAACGTCTGCGTATTTGCCTACGGGTGAGCTGCTTACGCGCACCCAGGGCTTCAGTGCATGGACATCGTCATAGATGCGCCGCACGATGCGGGTGATGTTGTCTCTGCGCCAGGCGGCTTTCGATTGTCCTTTCTTCCCATATTTCTTGAAGGTGGCGGCATCGTTGAAGGATGTGGCTCCCTCGGGGTAGCGGATGTAATCGAAGTGGATGCCGTCGACGTCGTAGCGGCTGACGATTTCGTGGCAGATCTGCTGGAGGTAGTCTGCGGTGCCGGGTAGGCCGGGGTCGAGGTAATAGGTGTCGCTATGTTTCCGGCATAGCTCGGGGTGAGTTTTCAGGACGCTCTTGGCTCCCATTTGTCGGGCGACGGCAATTTTGAAGCAGGGGATGGTTACCACCCATGCGTGGAGTTCCATGCCCCGGCGATGGGCCTCCTCGATGGCGAACTGCAGCGGGTCGTAGCCTGGGTCACGCCCGATGGTGCCTGTGAGTGCGGCGTCCCAGGGCTCGATGGCAGAAGGATAGATCACGCTGCCGCGGATGCGTGTCTGCAGAAGGATGGTGTTGATATTGATTTCCTTGAGTTGATCGAGGAGTTGGCATAACTCGCGTTTCTGCTGTTCGCGCGTAGCAGCAGAGGTGGCGCGGGTGCGTGGCCAGTCGAGCCCGTTGAGGGTGGTGACCCACACGGCTCGCAACTCCCGCTTGGGTGCCGGCGCGGATTGGGTGAATAGTGAGGGCGATGGCGGTACGGTGGAGTCCTGCGCCGCAACCGTGGTGCCCAGCATCAGGCAGAGGGCCAGCAGTGCGAAGGCCCTCACGCGCGCGTATATATAATAAGGTGTATGTTTCATATCCTTTTATCTTTGGCTGCAAAGTTACGGAGAAAACGTTAAGTGGCAAAGAAAAGTGAGAAAAAACTATGAAGAATTGACAAAAAGCAAGTTTATTTCGATTTTCGTAAACTTTTTGCTCATGATGTTGCAGAAACGTGAGCTTTTGTTTATCTTTGCACCCGAAAAGCAGAAACTTCTGTTCGCTTTGCCCCTCGAAAGGCTATAAACCCTATTTCTCATTAATAAAAAACAACATTATGGACGCAAAAAAAGTATTGGAAGACCTCAAGCGTCGTTTCCCCGGAGAGCCTGAATATCACCAGGCCGTGGAGGAAGTGCTCGGAACGATTGAAGAAGAGTACAACAAACACCCCGAGTTCGAAGCCGCGAACCTCATCGAACGTCTTTGTATTCCTGATCGCATCTATCAGTTCCGTGTCACATGGACGGACGACCAGGGCAAGGTCCAGACGAATATGGGTTATCGTGTGCAGCACAATAATGCAATCGGCCCGTACAAGGGTGGTATCCGTTTCCATAAGAGCGTGAACCTCGGTATCCTGAAGTTCCTCGCTTTCGAACAGACCTTCAAGAACTCCCTGACGACGCTGCCCATGGGCGGTGGTAAGGGCGGTTCGGACTTCAGCCCCCGTGGTAAGTCCAATGCCGAAGTGATGCGTTTCTGCCAGGCCTTCATGCTTGAATTGACTCGCCACATTGGTCCTGATGTGGACGTTCCTGCCGGCGACATCGGTGTCGGTGGCCGTGAGGTAGGTTATATGTTCGGAATGTACAAGAAGCTGACCCGCGAGTTCAGCGGAGTGTTGACCGGTAAGGGTCTGGAGTTCGGCGGCAGCCTGATTCGTCCTGAGGCTACGGGCTACGGTAACGTCTATTTCCTCCGCGCCATGCTGCGCACAAAGGGTGAGAGCATCGAGGGTAAGAAGGTGCTCATCAGCGGTGCCGGCAATGTGGCTCAATACTGCGCCGAGAAGGTGCTGCAGCTGGGTGGCAAGGTGATGACGATGAGTGATAGCGATGGTTACATCTACGATCCCGATGGCATCGACCGCGAGAAGCTGGACTACATCATGGAACTGAAGAACGTCTATCGTGGTCGTATCCGCGAATACGTCGAAGAATATCCTACTGCCAAGTACGTGGGAGACGGCGCTAAGCCTTGGTTCGAGAAGGCTGACATCGCTTGCCCCTGCGCCACGCAGAACGAGCTGAATGAAGAGGCTGCCAAGGCTCTGGTTGCCAATGGTGTGATTGCTGTGGCCGAAGGTGCAAATATGCCTTCTACGCCTGAAGCTATCCGCGTGTTCCAAGAGGCTAAGATCCTGTACTCGCCGGGTAAGGCCAGCAACGCCGGTGGTGTGAGCGTAAGCGGTTTGGAGATGTCCCAGAACTCCGAGCGCCTGAGCTGGAGCTCTGAGGAAGTGGACCAGAAACTGCTTTGGATCATGGAGAACATCCACGAGAACTGCGTGAAGTACGGCACGGAGCCTGATGGCTATGTGAACTATGTGAAGGGTGCTAACGTGGCAGGCTTCATGAAGGTGGCCAAGGCCATGATGGCCCAAGGCCTCGTATAAACTATATCAAGCAACACAAAGAGAAGCACGACTGAGGCGGCCCCAAAGGGGGGCCGCCTCTTTTTGGTTTGAAGGAAGGGGAGAGAGGACCGCGCGAATACGCGCGGCACCCAACCGGGAAGGATGAAGGAAAGCTGCCTTCTTTCGAGGGGAACGGAGGAGAGGGAAAGAGAAAGGGCGGAGGGAAGAGAAGGAAGGAGGAGCGGCGGAAGGGGCAAAGGAACGGAGGAGAGGGAAAGAGAGAGGGCGGAGGGTAGAGAAGGAAGGAGGAGGGGAGGGAGGGGCAAAGGAGAAGAGAGGAGAGGGGAAGAAGATGGGAAGAGGCAGTGAGGGGAGGAAAAAGAAGCGCCCCTTCCTGAAGGGGAAGGGGCGCTGGTTTGTAAAGCTTAAGTATGATTTCTTAAGTTGAGATTACTTAGCGATGGCGATGGTCACGCGGTTCTTGTCGTTCTCGCTGTAGGGCTGAACGGTGTCACCCTTAGCGTCGACAGTGATGCGAGCAGCATCGATGCCAGCCTCGGTGAGAGCCTTGGCGACGTTCTCAGCACGCTGCTTGGAGTACTTCATGTTCACCTTGGGGTTACCAGTGCCGGCGTCAGCATAACCAGTTACGGTTACCTTGGTCTCGGGGTTAGCCTTCAGGAAGTTGATGAGGTTGGTGACCTTACCCTTCTCAGCGTCGGCAACGACGGTCTGACGGATCTCGTAGAAGATTTCGGTCTGCATCTCAGGAGCCTTCTTCACGACAGGTGCGGGCTTCGGAGTCTCCTTAACCACGGGCTTGGGAGCGGGTGCGGGAGCGGGAGCGGGTTCTTCAACAACCACGGGAACAGCAACGGGAATGACGTTCTCGACCTTGCCGAGGTTGATCTTCACACCTGCGAAAGCAGAGAAGTACCAGTCAAGCTCCTTGAACCAGTTGTTGCGCTCGTAAGCCTTGCTGTTGTACTTGTCGCTCAGGAAGTTGCTCATAGCCTCAATGTTCAGGCTGACGCGCTTGCTGAGACGGAAGTCGAGGTCAAGACCCAGACGGCCAACGGGACGAACCTTGGTGCCATCCCAGAGGTTGTTGAGCTGCCAAGCGGTGATGTTAGCTGCATCGTCGTTGTTGAAACCGATGTTAGCACCGATACCAGCGATGATGTTGAGGCCGAAGATGCGCTTGGGGTTCCAGCCGCCGATAGCGTTGACGAGGTTGATCTTAACATCCAAAGCGGGAGTGACATAGTTCCACTTGTAAGTGGTGTTGTCAGCGAAGCCGCCCTTGCTCTGCCAGCCGTTTACGGCCAGGCGCAGTGCCCACACGGGAGTGAACTGATAACCAACAGCCACCTGAGCTGCGGGGGAAATCAGCTTGTTGAAGTCTGCCTCGCCCAGGGTGTATGTAGCACCGCCCTGCAGCTGGAGGAACCAGTGGTGATTGAACTCTACGCGCTCAGTCTCCTGTGCGCTTGCAGACAGGCTGACAACCATCAGCGCTGCTGCGAGAAGAAACTTACCAAATTTCATTGTTACACAAAATAATTATTGTTAATTAAAGTCGTTTATAACCTTCATTATGCGGCGCAAAGGTAGTGATAAAATCGCATTCAGCAAAGAAAACTTAAATAAAAATGTCGAAAATAGCTAAAATTCCTTGATTTTAGGCAATAATACGACACCTTTTTTCTTCATTCCATCTATTTTGATGGTAAGTGGCACATCGAAGTGGACGGCGCGGACGTGTTCTGTCTCGTCGGTCGCGGGCATCGTTTTGAGTATGTCCTGGCGATAGATGCCGTCTCCGAGGTAGTCATTGATGGTGAAATACCCTACTCCGAAGCTGGTGAGATTTTGGAAGAAGTGTGTGCCCTGGCTGGGGTCCACGCGATAGTTGTCGAGTCCGGCCTCCACGATGACCCTTGCTGCGGAGATGTGTGGCCACTTGACGGGTATGCCCAGCCAGGGGTCGCTGCTTCCCCATCGTCCCGGCCCCACGAGTACATAGTTCTTGCCTTGTTCGAGGAAGCGGCGATTAATGCGTTCAATCTCTTCGGCGATGGCGGGGTTGCTTCCGGCAGTCCATCCGTCGGTCTTCACGTAAACGATGTCTTCGACGTCGTTGGAGATTCCGTGGCCGATGGCGTTGTTGGAACGCAGCAGGCAGTCGTCATCGGGGATGGCGGCGAGGTCCTCGTCGAGCATGAGCTTATTGTCCACCATGGGACGGATCTGCAGCAAGAAGAATTCGCCCGTGCGGTCGGCGTTTAGGTTGGCGGCGAACTCGATTTCCACAGCCCGACGCATCTCGGACTGTCCGTACTGCATGATTTTCTGGAGAATGTCGGGCAGCGGGAAGACGTCGTGCTGCAGGACACCGCAGAAGGTGATAACTTTGCGTCCGCCCTCATAGATACCGTCGCGGATGACTTGGTCGTAAGGGTCGTAGGTGCTGGCGATGTACTGCAGCGAGCCGTCTTTCTCGGCTGCGTTGACGCGTAGCTTCAGTAGGTTGAAGCCGTCGTCCTTCTGGAAATCTGTGGGGGGATTCTTCAGGTCGAGGGCGTAGAAGCGGGTTTGTGTCTCCTTGAGTGCAATCTCCATCTCGCTTGTCTGGAGCACTTGGTGCGGGTGTGTAGGACAGACGCGCAGGCACTGTCCGCCATCGACGATGTACTTTCCCAGTCCCAGTGCCAGGTTCACTGTTCCCTCCTCGGCTTGCTCGTCGCCGATGGGGTAGTAGTTCACGGAGCGAGCGACGCCGGAGAAGGTGGGGTAGAAGCGGTCGTCGTGGCGCTGGCCTACGACTTCCTGAAGGATGACGGCCATCTTCTCCTGGTCGATCACATTGGACGTGGCGGTCATGTAGGCCTTGGAGTCGGCGTAGAACACGCTGGCATAGACCGCTTTGATGGCGTCGGAGAGCATATGCAGGCGTTCGTATTTGTCCGCTGCATAGGGAATCATGTAGGTGGCATAGATGCCAGCGAAGGGTTGGTAGTGCGAGTCTTCGAGCAGTGAGCTGGATCGGATGGCGATGGGCGTGTCCACGACGTCCAGAAATGCCATGAGGTCGCCGATGAGGCGTGCCGGCAGGCGGGCGTGGAGGAAGTAGCGGAGAATTTCTTCGTCGGGGATGTCCGAGAGGGCCACTTGGTACAGCTCGTTCGAGTCCATGAACTCGTCGAAGATATCTGTGCAGAGCACCACCGTCTTCGGGATCATGACGGAGGCGTTGTCGTAGTCGTTAAGGTCGGTGTGTCGCTTGATGATATGGTCGATGAAAGCCAGTCCTCGCCCCTTGCCGCCGAGGGATCCGTCGCCGATTCGTGCGAAGTTCGAGTAGCGGTCGAAACGTTCGCGCTGGAACACTGCCACCACGCCCTGGTTCTTCATGCGCCGGTAGGAGACGATGGCGTCGAAGATGATCTGGCGGTGCTGATCAATGTCCTGCACGGAATTCCAGGTGATGTGCTTCAGGAACTCTGCGATGGGGAACAGGGCTCGCGAGCATAGCCATCGCGAGACGTTGTTGTGCTGCACGTGGTAGAGCAGCGATTCCTTCGGCAGCGAGAAGATGTTGTCCTGCAGGTCCTTCAGGTTGCGCAGGCGTGCCACCTCGCCCATGGTGGTGGGGTCGCGGAAGATGAAGTCACCGAAACCGAAGTAGTGGAGGATGAGCTTTCGGAGGTCCACAGCCATCTTCTTGGAGTTCTTGTCTACGAAGCGGATTTTATGGGGTGCACAGAGTTCTGCTTTCGACGTTTCGGAAGACTCCATGATGAGGGGGATGAATTCATCGCGCTCGCGTATGTGTTTTAATAAGGTGATACCTGCCATCTCGTCCAGTTCGCCGTTGTGGGGGAAGCGGCAGTCAGAGATGACGCCCAGCGTGTTGTTCGAGAATCGGTCGTATAGTGCCCACGCCTCCTCGTAGTTGCGGGCGAGCACAATCTTCGGGCGTCCTCGCATTCGCAGTGTTTCCAGTTGTGAGTTCAGTGCCTCGGTGGCGAACTCCAGCGACTGTTGCAGCACGAATTTGTAGAGGTTGGGCAGGATGCTGGAATAGAAGCGCACGTTGTCCTCCACGAGCATGATCATCTGTACGCCCGCGTCGAGGTCGTGCTCCAGGTTCATCTTGTCCTCAATCAGCTTGATGATGGAGAGCAGCAGCTCCGTGTTGCCCAGCCAGCAGAAGACATATTCGAATGCCGACATATCCTCATCTGCCATGCGCTTGCTGATGCCATGGCTGAAGGGAGTCAGCACCACGCAGGGAATCTGGGGGTGCAAATCCTTGATGCCACGGGCGATGTCAAAGATGTCGTTGTTGTCCGTTCCAGGCATCACGATGACGAGGTCGAACGAGAAACGTTCCATCTGTGTCAGCGCTTCCTCCTCCGATGCCACCTGGATGAAACGTGGCGGGTAGCGGAGCCCGAGCTTGGCGTATTCATCAAAGATTTTCTCATCTACTCGCCCGTCGTCTTCGAGCATGAAAGCATCGTAGGGGTTGGCGATGAGCAGCACGTTGAAGATGCGGCGTGCCATGAGGTCGACAAACGAGGTGTCGCGCAGTATCAGTGTCTCCTTCTTCATGAGGTGTGTCTTAATTTGGGCACAAAGATACGTTTATTTTCTCATTTATGAGCCGGAATTCCGTTTTTTCTTCCTCGGCGATGCTTTTTTTGGCAAAAAGTTTGTACTTTTGCCCTCAGTTAACCATTCATTCCATGCGGCTGCTCTATTTTAACCCGGAGAACGACCTGGCGTTGGCCTCCAACGATCCTCACTACACGCCTCCAGCCTCTGCCCGTCAGATGGCAGAGGACTTGCGTGATTTCCCCCGTATGTGGAATGTGGATCGCGATATTGTGCTGCCGTGGGGCTGGAGCCCGCTGGCGGTCACCCGCCTGCGAGCCATGGGCGTAGCGGAATCCCTGCTGCCTTCGCCCTCTCAGCTGGAGGCGTATCGCCACTTCGCCTCGCGCCAAACGGCAGTCCGTTTGTTGAAAAAAGTCCGAGGGCGGCTGCCCTCTCTCTTTGAGGCTTCCAAGTTGGTGGGGGAGTCCAGCTGGTGCTGTTCAGAGGAGGAGGTGCTTGAGGCATGCGGGCGCTATGGGGCATCGATGCTGAAGATGCCCTGGAGTGGCAGTGGGCGTGGAGTGCGACCTGTGGGCGAAGGAGCCCTCGGTCAGAAAGACCTCGACTGGGTGCGTCGCTGCCTGCAACGGCAGGGTGGGGTGGAGGTGGAGCCTAAATATAATAAGGTGCAGGATTTGGCCATGGAGTTCTGGGCAGAGAAGGGCAGCGTGCGCTACGAGGGGTTGTCGCTCTTCGATACCACGGCAGGCGGTGTCTATGCAGGCAACCTCGTTGCCAGCGAGCAACTGAAGCTGGAGCACCTGTCGAGTCTGGTGGCACCCGAAGTCGTGGAAGAGGTGCGCCGCTGCCTGATTGGTGTGCTCTCTGCGGCAGATATACCACAGTGGTATACGGGTCCTTTGGGTGTGGATATGATGGTTGTCGCTCCTCACCCCTCGTCCATTGCTCATCCTTCTGGAACGGAAAGCCCTCTGGAGCAGGGCGATGCTTTCAGCCTTCACCCCCTGGTGGAAATCAACCTCCGAATGACCATGGGTTGGGTGGCTCTCAGGCTACAGCAAAATCTGCTTCCTGGAGAGCTCGGAACATTCAAAATTGTTTGTTCAAATGGTCGATATAGCGCTCTTTTTATTAAAAAAGGTGTATAAAACGCACTTTTTGCCACCTCGGCTTTGCACTCTCACTATTTTTTCCTACCTTTGCGGCCGTTAATTAACACATACGTTTTGGAAGCATTTTTTAGAACACACGCATATTTAGTGCAGCACACGGAACTTCCCGTGCGCCGTGCCTTGATGGACGAGATTGATTGGCGCGCTCCACTCATCGGCATCAAGGGCACCCGCGGCGTGGGCAAGACCAGTTTCCTGCTTCAGTATGCGAAGGAGAACTTTGATGTGCGTCGCCGCAAGTGCCTGTACATCAATATGAATAATTTCTATTTCCAGGGGCGCGGCCTTGCAGACTTTGCCCGTGAGTTCCGACTCGGCGGCGGCGAGGTGCTGCTCATCGACCAGGTCTTCAAGCAGCCCGATTGGAGCGCAGAGCTCCGTCGCTGCCACGATGAGAACCCCGGCTTGCGCATTGTCTTCACCGGCAGTTCCGTGATGAGGCTGAAGGAAGAGAACCCTGAGCTCAACGGACTGGTGAAGAGCTACAACCTGCGTGGCTTCTCGTTCCGCGAGTTCCTGAATCTCCAGACAGGCAGCAATTTCCCGGCCTATACTCTGGAAGAAATCGTCCAGAACCACGAGCGCATCGCCGAGACTATTCTTCAGACCATCAATCCCCTGGAGCACTTCCAGAGCTATCTTCATCATGGCTTCTACCCCTTCTTCCTCGAGAAACGTAACTTCTCGGAGAACCTCTTGAAGACCATGAACATGATGATAGAGGTGGACATCCTGCTCATCAAGCAGGTGGAACTGAAGTACTTGTCCAAGCTGAAGAAACTCCTGTACTTACTGGCCATCGACCGTCCGTCGGCTCCCAATGTCAGTGCCTTGGCTCACGAGATCAACACCTCGCGCGCTACTGTGATGAATTACATCAAGTACCTCTCCGACGCCCGTCTGCTGAACCTCATCTACCATCCTGGCGACGAGTTTCCCAAGAAGCCTGCCCGGGTGATGATGCACAACAGCAACTTGATGTATGCCATCTATCCCAACCGCATGGAGCGCATTGATGTCTACGAGACGTTCTTCCAGAACGCCCTGTGGGCATACCACGACGTTCGTCTGGGCGAGCGCCCCGACACCTTCCTCGTCGACGACCGTCCCTTCCGCGTCTGCCTCGATGCACCCCACCGCGTCAAGAGCGGCATCACCTATGCGCACTCTGATGTTCAGCGCGGCGAAGGCTCCGTCGTTCCCCTCTGGCTCTTCGGATTCCTCTACTAAATTTCGCTTTACGACTAAATCTTATCTTCAAACTTAAATGCGCTGGGGAGGACAATGGCGAATGCCCACCCGCAGTGAAATGGCAGAGCTGACATCGCGATGCACTTGGACGGCAGAGACCTTGAACGGCGTCCGTGGCTGCCGCGTCCGGGCTGCTAATGGGAACAGCATCTTTCTGCCGGCTGCCGGCTACCAGAATGGTGACGCCCCCGCGGAAGTGGGGGAGGGAGGCTTCTACTGGTCTGGTTCGCTCAACCGCGAGATGACCTCCGCTGCCTACAACCTGAATTTCCGTGGCTACGATGCGGATTGGTCGGCCAACAGGGCATATGGGTTCTCCGTCAGGGCGGTTAGATAAATACCTAAGATAATTAAAAATAAGGGCGTGAACAGCACCAAATCGAAGAGTTTTGGCGCTGTTCACACTTTTTTTGCCACCTTTACTTTGCACTCTCACTATTTTTAGGTATCTTTGCGCCCGATAGTTAAGAAAGATACAATTCTAAACTCTATTACTCAATAATTCATTAAAAAACTATGGCAAAAGAAAAGAAATTCATTACCTGCGACGGTAACGAGGCTGCGGCTCACGTGAGTTACATGTTCTCTGAGGTAGCTGCTATCTACCCCATCACCCCGTCTTCGCCCATGGCGGAGCACGTTGACGAGTGGGCTGCCCGCGGCCGCAAGAACCTGTGGGGTCAGACCGTCAGTGTTCAGGAAATGCAGTCCGAGGCTGGTGCTGCCGGTGCCGTTCACGGCTCGCTGCAGGCTGGTGCGCTGACCACCACCTTCACCGCTTCTCAGGGTCTGCTCCTGATGATTCCCAATATGTACAAGATTGCCGGTGAGCTCATCCCCTGCGTCTTCGACGTCAGCGCCCGTACACTGGCCAGCCACTCCCTCTGTATCTTCGGTGACCATCAGGACGTGATGGCTTGCCGTCAGACCGGTTTCGCCATGCTCTGCGAGGGCGGCGTGCAGGAGGTGATGGACCTCACCGCTGTGGCTCACCTCGCTTCTCTGGAGACCTGCGTGCCCTTCGTGAACTTCTTCGACGGCTTCCGCACCTCCCACGAGTACCACAAGATTGAGCTCATGGACCAGGAGGACATCCGTCCCCTCGTGAAGGAAGAGTACATCCAGCGTTTCCGCGACCGTGCGATGTCGCCCGAGCGCCCCATCACACGCGGTACTGCTGAGAACCCCGAGACGTTCTTCACTCACCGCGAGGCTTGCAACCCCTACTATGACAGCGTTCCCGAAGTGGTTGAGAAGTACCTCGGCGAGATCTCCAAGATCACCGGTCGCGAGTACCACCTCTTCAGCTACTATGGCGCTGAGGATGCTGACCGCATGATTATCCTCATGGGTTCTGCCACCGACGCTGCCCGCGAGGCTATCGACTACCTGAACGCCAATGGCCAGAAGGTGGGCATGATCAGCGTTCACCTCTATCGTCCCTTCAGCGTGAAGCACCTCCTCGCAGCTGTTCCCAAGAGCGTGAAGCGCATCGCAGTGCTCGACCGCACGAAGGAGCCCGGCGCCAACGGCGAGCCTCTGTATCTCGACGTGAAGGATGCCTTCTACGAGGTTGAAAATCGTCCGCTCATCGTCGGCGGCCGCTACGGTCTCGGTTCTCACGACACCACGCCCGCACAGATTATCAGCGTGTTCAACAACCTCGCCCTGCCCGAGCCCAAGAACCACTTCACCATCGGTATCGTGGACGACGTCACCTTCACCAGCCTGCCCGCTGTGGAGGAAATCGCCCTCGGCGGCGCCGGCATGTTCCAGGCTAAGTTCTACGGCCTCGGTGCCGACGGTACCGTGGGTGCCAACAAGAACAGCGTGAAGATCATCGGCGACAACACCGACAAGTACTGCCAGGCTTACTTCTCCTACGACTCCAAGAAGTCCGGCGGCTTCACCTGCTCACACCTGCGCTTCGGCGACACGCCCATCCGCTCCACGTACCTCGTGACCACGCCTAACTTCGTGGCTTGCCACGTTCAGGCTTACCTCCACATGTACGATGTCACACGCGGTCTGCAGGACGGCGGCACGTTCCTCCTCAACACCATCTTCGAGGGCGAGGAACTGGCCAAGTTCATGCCCAACAAGGTGAAGCGCTACTTCGCACAGCACAACATCACCGTCTATACCATCAACGCCACCAAGATTGCTCAGGAAATCGGTCTCGGCAACCGCACGAACACCATCCTGCAGTCGGCCTTCTTCCGCATTACAGGCGTCATCCCCGTGGAGCTCGCTGTGGAGCAGATGAAGAAGTTCATCGTCAAGAGCTACGGCTCCAAGGGCGAAGACGTGGTGAACAAGAACTACGCTGCCGTGGATCGCGGCAACGAGTACAAGCCCTTCGCTGTGGATCCCGCATGGGCTCAGCTGCCCGACGACGCTGAGAAGCAGGACGACGCTCCCGCATTCGTCAAGGAGGTGGTTCGTCCCATCAACGCTCAGGCCGGCGACCTGCTGCCCGTCAGCGCCTTCGCCAAGTTCGGTACCACCGACGGCTCCTGGGAGGTTGGCACAGCCGCCTACGAGAAGCGCGGCGTGGAAGCCTTCGTGCCCGTCTGGGACAAGGAGAACTGTATCGAGTGTAACCAGTGCGCCTACGTTTGTCCTCATGCTGCCATCCGTCCGTTCGTCCTCACCGACGAGGAGCTGGCACAGTTCGAGGGCCTCGACAGCCGCGAGATGAAGGCTCCCGCCGCCATGAAGGGCATGCACTTCGTCATCGAGCCCAGCGTGCTCGACTGCTTGGGTTGCGGCAACTGCGCCGACGTCTGCCCGGGTCGCACCGCTCAGGCTGCCAAGCTGGGTGTAGAGCCCGCTTCGCTGAAGGCCCTGAAGATGGTGCCCTTCAACCCCGACAAGGCCGAGATGAAGAAGATGGCTGCCGACTGGGACAAGCTCGTGAAGGTGCCCAGCAAGCAGGACCTCGTGGATATCCGCTCCAACGTGAAGAACAGCCAGCTGGCTCGTCCTCTCTTCGAGTTCTCCGGCGCTTGCTCCGGTTGCGGCGAGACGCCCTACGTCAAGCTCATCAGCCAGCTCTTCGGCGACCGTCAGATGGTGGCCAACGCTACGGGCTGCTCCTCCATCTACTCCGCTTCCATTCCTTCCACACCTTATACGAAGAACGAGAAGGGCCAGGGTCCCTGCTTCAACAACTCCCTGTTCGAGGACTTCTGCGAGTTCGGTCTCGGCATGCAGCTTGGCCACAAGAAGATGCGCGGCATCTTGCGCGAAAAGGCCGAGGAACTGGTCAAGACCACCGCTTTCGACTGGATGCGCGAGGCCACTCAGAAGTGGCTCGACACCTACGAAGACTCTGCCGCTAACCGCAAGGCCACCGATGAATTTGTGGCAGCTCTCGAGAAGGCTATTCTGCCCATCGATGGAGCCATCGAGTTCTGGCAGGGCAAGGGCATTGAGCTCTATGGTGCCGAGGTGGCTGCTCAGAAGCTGCAGGAAGCCAAGGATGCCAAGGCTGCCGGCAGCCCCATCTGCCCCTGCCGCGGATGCGCGCTGGAGAGCGAACTCCTTAAAGGCAAGGCTCATCTGGCCAAGCGCAGCCAGTGGATCATCGGCGGCGACGGTGCCTCCTACGACATCGGCTACGGCGGTCTCGACCACGTCATCGCTACCGGCGAAGATGTCAACATCCTCGTCCTCGACACCGAGGTCTATTCCAACACCGGCGGTCAGGCTTCCAAGGCAACGCCGCTCGGCGCCATCGCTCAGTTCGCTGCTCAGGGCAAGCGCATCCGCAAGAAGGACCTCGGCATGATTGCCACCACCTACGGCTACGTCTATGTCGCTCAGATCGCTATGGGCGCCGACCACGCACAGACCCTCAAGGCTATCCGCGAGGCCGAGGCTTGGCACGGACCCAGCATCATCATCGCCTACGCTCCCTGTATCAACCACGGCCTGAAGGCCGGTATGGGCAAGAGCCAGGCCGAGGAGCGCAAGGCCGTTGAGTGTGGCTACTGGCACCTCTGGCGCTTCAACCCCGCCCTCATCGAAGAAGGCAAGAACCCGTTCTCGCTCGACTCCAAGGAGCCCAACTGGGACAAGTTCCACGACTTCCTCATGGGCGAGGTGCGCTACCTCAGTGTCAAGAAGGCTTATCCCAACGAGGCCGAGGAACTCTTCGCCGAGGCACAGCGCATGGCACAGCTCCGCTACAAGAGCTATGTCCGCAAGACTCAGGAAGACTGGACTGAGTGAGAGCTGTGATAAGCTCGCTTAATCATTGTCGAGCGAAGATTCAATCTCGACGAAGTCAAGATTGGAACCAAGAATAACACCACGTTATTCGTGAATACCCATAATGAAAGGAGCCCCCGATTCGAGGGCTCCTTTTTCGTCACCCCCCTCTATCCTTTTCGGCGAAAAAGTTGCGCGATGCTCCCTCGCGAGATTGATAATCTTGCCCCTCGGGGACTGGAAGGGGCAGAAAAGCGCTGACCGCGCTGACCGCGTTGACCACTCCGCAGCGAAATCTGAGAAAAGCGCTGACCGCGCTGACCGCGTTGACCACTCGCCCTCTCGCATAAAAAACAAAGAAAACCACCGCCTCTTCCTCTCGCGAGGTGGGGCAGCGGTTTCTACTCTGCTCTGGGTTGCGGGGTTCCCTGGCCTCCGGTCATTCCATTATTTTCATGGACGTGTCTCTGATAGACGGGATCCTCTGGGGCCGAGGCTCTATCGGCGTGCCTGCTGGCTGGCGAGGTATGTCTCGGTCTTGGTGTAGAGGCGGCGGGCATTGTCGTAGGTGACATAGCCTCGGCGTCGCCAGTTGCGTATCATGTTTGCCGGGTCGGGACTCATGCCCTGAGCCGCGCGTATGATTTTAGCGTCCTCCTCGCAGAATGTTTCGGGCAGGCAGTTGAGCAGGTTGGGTACTCCTCCCGTTGGCTGGCAGTTGTCCTGTTCGAGCTGTCGCCGCATCTCGCTTCCGAAGAGCCACATCTTGCACCACATATCGTACTCGAAGCTCCATCGTACGAAGTCTTCGATCTCGCGGCTCCAACGGTTTCCCTCGATGATGTAGAGGAGCATGCCTCGCTTGAAAGCGGCTACCATGGCTCGGAAGGAAAGCTCGCGCCATGCTTCGTCGTCGCTGAGTGTTGCGTAGGCTCGGTTTTCCTCCAACATCTTATCGATGAGCTTGTTGGCGCGTGGGCAGATGATGAGTCCGCTGGCCTGGCAGGCGCGGTGCACGTAGGGTGCCACGAGTTCCTGGAAGCGCTGGTCGTAGGTGCCATAGACGGGCATGCGGTCGTCCTCTGTGTGGATGGTGGCGAAGGTCATTCGTGATACGGTTCCGTCCATGATGCCTCGGCGGAAGAACTGTCGGCACTTCTGGGGTGTTGTGCTGGCGTTGAAGTTCCATCGCATGTGGACGGTTGCCGTCACGGACTGTACTCCCACTCGCTCCTGCCCGTACTCGCTGGCGTCCCACGCCAGTCGCAGGATCTGGCTGACCTGGTCGCCGCGGGAGTTGGTTCGCAGGTTGTTCAGGAGCTCAATCTCGTCCATGCGTGAGTAGATGAATCGTCCCTGCGCGTCGGCGAGCTTCTGCACGAGCGCTGCGTTTGTCATATCCGTCTGCACCCACTGCACGCAGAGTCCTTCGGGTCGGTCGGGCTTCTGGGCGTTGGCGCTGGCGGCGGCGCACTCGTCCTTCCACGCCTGCTCGGCGGCACGTGCCTGTTCGTCGGCGGCCTTGATGTCAGCCATGATGGCGTCGATGGGCTTGTTGACGCAGCTCTTGCCGCTGGACATCTTTGCCACGAGAATGACTTGGAACGTCGGCTCCAGCTCGGAGTTGTCGTTGTAGCGGAACCGGACTCCGTGGAGGTGCACGGCCAGTGGTGCGAACACACTCATGGCCACTGCGGGCTTCAGGTGCTGGGGGACCTTGGAGGTGAGCAGCTTCAGAGAGCGAGGGAGCTGTGTGGGCAGCTGCGGAGGCACGGGGCTGGCGGTGGGGTGCTGCTGTCGTTCCTGCTCTGCCTGATGGCGTCGGCGCGCAATGTCGATTGCTCGCTTGAGGATGTTAGGCATATTCTGGTTCTGGTCTCGCGTGCAGGCGGAGTGAATTGTCTTCTTCCATCGCTGCTGTTCCTCTCCGTAGTTGGGCAGCACCTGCTGGACCCAGGCCTCGTCGTCGTTGCAGATGTAGCGCAGGTTGCACGCCATGGCGAAGATGAAGTTGTTGCGTGAACCGTGCACAGGGATTCCTCCCAGCTGCTCCTCCAGTGCGTGGAGGATTGTTTCGTAGGGTACGCCCTCGAATTCGGTCTCATACGTGCGGTCGTCTTCGCCTGCAGGTCCTGTCGTAGAGGTCTGTGCGTCCTGATGTGTGGCCTCGTGCAGCGTGGTGCGGGCGCCTGTGCAGCAGGCTGCATCGTGCTGAGGAGCCAGCTGTGTGGGGCTCTGCAGCAGGCTGTCTGCGGCTTCCTGTCCGGGTAGGGGTCGGGAATTCAGTTGCGGGGGCATGAAGAGTGCGGGCTCGTCTAAATAAATAATGTACGCGCGCGGGACGGCGAAGCTGCATCGTGCGAGGTCCTTGACGCAGGCGTCGAAGCGCTGGCATCCGATGTCCTCGGCCAGTCGCTGTTGGGCCATCTCCAGGCTCTCGCCCTCCATCATTCGGAATACGAGTCGCAGTCCTTCGCCGCTGGGGCTTACGTGCGCGAGGCAGATTCGTAGCTGCTGCTCTCGTCCGGCCACGTGCTGGAAGTAGTACTCGCGGGGTGCCACGTCGAGGTGGTCGAGGTCGAGGATGCTGAGTCCGCTGGGCACGGCACTGGCGTTGCTGCGATGGCCGTCGGCGAAGGTGGCGTGGAAGCAGAATACGGGCAGCTTGCGCTTGAGTTCGCTCTTGCGTCGCTCGTACTCCTCGGCAGTGATCTCGCCGCGCTGCCAGCTCGCGCGTTCCTTATTAATTGTTGCACACACGTTAGCGGTCAGTTCGTTGTCGAGGATACCGCTGAAGTCCTCGGGTGAGCAGGGGAACATCCCGTTGACCTGCTGCACGCTGGGAGCAAAGCTCCAAGAATACATTTTATCCATGATATTTTTGTTGAAGTTCGGAAGTTCTTAACCCCCCTGACTTGACGATGCAAAGGTACTGTAAAACTCCGAGATGACCAAGGATTCCGAGATGTTTGGAACGGGTTTGGAATGGGTTTGGAAAGTGGGGCTTTTCTTGGACGAGAATTGGAAAGGTATTGGAAAGGCATTGGAAAGGCGAGGGGAGTGAATGGCTTTCCGGGGGGAGCCATTCTGCAGCGCAGGGGCTGTTCCACGATGCTCTCTCTGAGGGCGTCGTAGCGCGGTGCTTGTTGCAAGTTGTTGATAAATTGCGTGGTGCGATGCTTTCGTGTGTTACTGCGGTGCGGGGCGGGGGTGGTCAGCGCGGTCGGCGCGGTCAGTGCTTTTGTGGGCTCTTTGCTTTTGGGGGAGTAGGCGTTTTTTGTGTATAAATAAATATATTATAATTACTTATATGTAATTATAGTTAATTATTTAGTAATATTTATCCTTGACTTACTACTTACCTTTCCAATACCTTTCCAATCGCCTCAAGGATGCGCGCGGGGGGCTGACCGCGATGACCGGGCTGACCACGTTCGGGGGGCGTGTTCCGTCTGCGCGGTGTCTTGAGTCCCCCTGGGGGCATACTATGATGTAGAAAGGGGCTCAAGTCCTAAAAATGCTTCTTTTTCAGGTCTTATGGCTAAAAAAACTGTCGGTTTTGCACACAGATAAAAAATATTAGTATCTGTGGGTTGAAGACTCTGCTCTACGGGAAAATAGTCCGTATGCAGCAGATAGCTATCCTGCAGGGACTGGGCGACGAAGAGTGGTCACACATGATAATAGAATCCCCGGTGAACGTTGACATTCACCAATTCTATCTATCGGAAAAAGGACGAAGGGTAGCTTCGCCCAGGCCTTGAGGAGCCTGTGTGCAGTTCTGGGCCTATGATGCCCCCTGGAGTTCTTCGGCAATAAGCTGGCGTAACTCCTTCATGACGGCCTTGATGGCAACGTCGCGCGGGCGTTCCTTGCGTTGTTCATATTTGCTGCCCACGCAATTGCTGTCCTTGATGATGTTCTTGTAGTCGCACGGAACGGGGTAGTCCCCTTCGGGACCGAATCCCCAGCTGTCCATGAGCTTGCAGAAGGTGGTGAGCTCGAAGGGCAGGCCGTGTTCGTTGATGAGCACGTTGGCGATGCCCGCCCACTGGTTCTTGCGGAAAACCAGCAGCTTGCCGGTCAGGCCGTAGGCGGTCAGGAGCCTGTGGAGTGCCCGCTTCAGCGCTTCTGCGCGCTGCTCTGTGGTGAGGGGAGTGAGGGGAGAGGAGTGGTCAGCGCGGTCGGCGCGGTCAGCGGTTTCCTCGGATTTCGCTGCGGAGTGGTCAGCGCGGTCAGCGCGGTCAGCGGTTTCCTCGGATTTCGCTGCGGAGTGGTCGGCGCGGTCAGCGCGGTCAGCGTTTTCCTCAGATTGCGCTGTGGAGTGGTCATCGCGGTCAGCGCGGTCAGCGTTTTCCTCGGAGTCGAAGTTGACCACTTGTTCCAGTTCCCTGCGCAGCTGCTGGTCGTCGTCGCGCCCCCATCGACGGACGCTGACGCGGCCCTTGAGCACCATGAGGATGATGCCGGAGAAGAGGCCGAAGAGCTGGCGGCGAGGTACGTGCTTGTAGAAGGTCTCGCGGAGGAAGTCTACGGGGTCGTTGAGGAACGTGTCGTAGAGGTGATAGGGGAACTGCTGGAGGAGTTGCTCGAGCTCGTCGAGGCGGTTGTCGAAGGTGTAGTGCGCTTCTTCGTAGTGTTGGCGCTTCAGTGTCTGCGGCCATCGGATGAATAGCTGGTGGGCGGTCTGCAGGCGTGTGTCGTGGTTCATGAGTTGCCCCTTCTGCGTGCGCAAAGCCAAAGCCTGTTTCAGCCATCGCTCGTTCTCCTCGTCGGTGGCGGCTTGGCGCTCGTTCTGCTCCAACAGTTGCAGGATATGCTGTCGTGTCCGGTTCATTTCCCGGCTGGTGTCTGATGGGTTGTCGGTGAGAAACTCAATCATGAGCGCGCTCACGCTGTTCCAGTCGGTGGGCTTTGCCTCCAGGAGTTCTATGAGGTCGTCGGCTCGCTCGCTGATGCTGATCAGTGCAGGCGGCAGAAGCCAGAGGTCAGGCCACTTCCATTGGTCATAGGGCAGCTGGGCATAAGGGTCGAAGTCTGTGTCGATAGCTTCGCACTGCACCTCCGCGCGGAGTTGCGGCGGGTCGGTGGAGATATTTATCACGCGTGCCGTCAGTCGCTTGCGGCCAGTGGCGTGCAGTGCTTGGTGCACGATGTCGAGGTCCGTGGCAGCCACGTAGCCCACGGTGGTCTCGCGGTCTTTCACTTTCAAGGCAAAGGGGTCAGAGGGATTCATTTCATCGCGCAGCAGCGTCAGGCGCTTGCCGATGCTGTCCTCGATGTAGTCTTTGTAGTAGGATTCCACGCCGCAGTGCGTGAGTCCGACTATGTCAATCCAGAATGTTTTCATGGGTGCAAAAGTACAAAGAAATCGCGAAAGTTGTTCACGAATTCAAAAATATTGGTTATTTCTCCTCCGTGTCAGCTGGCGAGCTTGGCGAACTTCTTGCCTTTCTGGAGGAGGATGCCGCGGGAGTGGCGGGTGGCTGGGCGACCGTCCAGTTCGTAGGTGGGCGAGGGGGTGTGGTCGGTGGCTGCGGGCAGGTCGCCGACGTGCACCAGTTCGGCCATGGCGCTTTGCTTGATGACCTCGAATTCGGCGGGACGGGTCTTGTTGGAATAGACGTGGGAGCCGGCGGTCTGGCGGTCGAAGTTGAAGTACTTGCCGTCCATCTCAGCCCCGCGCAGGCAGATGGTGGCTTCGTCGGTCTGCTCGGTCTGGATCCACTGTGCGTGGTCGGTGGCGTCCTGCTTGTCCGCGGCGTTGACGTGCCAGTCGCTGACGGTCATGTAGCGAGCTGGTCGGCGGGTGTTGAGGGTGTAGTAGGCGGTGTAGCCGCTGACCTTGCCGAAGTGGAAGACGTAGCTGAGGTCGTCGAGGTTGTCCACGGTGACCTTGCCCAGGGCGAAGGCTCCCTCGGTGCTGCCCTCCACATAGTGGAGGAACAGCCCGGAGGTCTTATGGCGGAGGTAGTAGTAGGAGGAGGAACTGGTGCCGAAGGCAGCGCTGAGGGCTTCGGGCTTGTCGGCCTCAGCCTCGGGGATGATGCCCAGCTCGGCGGCTGAGGCGTAGCCTTTGTTGTCGTGGGTGGAGAGGACGATGAACCGGAGGTAGCGTCCCACGGGGTGCTGCTTCAGCTCGATGAGCTGCTCCTCGGAGGAGTTCTGCAGGGTGCCGGACGCGGCGGGTGCTCCCCAGACGGAGGTGCTGTTCGAGACATATACCTCGAAGCGGGCCACGCGTCCGTTGCTCATATCCTCGCGTCCCTGATAGACGAAGTGCGAGATGCGGTAGTAGCTGGCCATGTCGATGACGACCTCGTGGGGGCACTGGGGTGTGGAGGGGTTGTACTGCGTGTGCCAGATGCTGCCGGGGTTCTCGTCGATGAGGTTCTTGGCGACCTCGTTGCCGCCCTGCTGGCTGCTGTAGCTGCTGATCTTCCACTTGCTCTTGTTGAGGTAGTAGGGCACCTGTTCCTCTTCCACGGGGCTGTCGGCCAGTCCCTGTGCGGTGGCGTAGGCGCGGACGAGTCCTCCCTTGGGGAGGCTGAAGGGGCGGTTGTAGGTCTGCTGCTGGCCGCCGTCGATGGTGTAGTAGATGGTGGCGTCGGGGTTGGCGCAGGTGAGGGTGACGTTGCCCTTGGCGGCGGTGATGACCACGGGCGGGCAGACGGGCGATGTGATGCGCGCGCGCTCTGCCAGCTGCTGGTCGGTCATGGCCTCGGCGACGGGCAGGATGAGGAAGCTGAGGTGCGTCTTCTGGGCGCGGATGCGGTATTTGTCGATGACGTCGGGTCCGCAGCTGGCGTTGCCCAGGGCGCGGTTGTAGGCGTCGAGGTTCAGGATGGTCGGTTCGCAGAAGCTGACCTCATAGGGGTGCTTCTTGCGGTCGCCGCCGTTGTTGTAGTTGTCCTCGGGTCGCCAGTGGGCTGCGCTGGCGGCAATGGTCGAGGGCGCCACGATCTGCAGTCCCACCCCGGCGTCGTTGGTGATGGCCATCCAGCGCACGTCCTCCTTGTTGCCCTGTTCCTGGGGCAGGACGTAGTTGGTCCATTCGTCGCTGACGCGGCTGTGGTGCAGTCCCACGAGTGCTGCTTCCTTGCGGTCGCGGTAGCTGTCCTGGGGTCCGCGTCCGAGCCATCGCATCTGTTCCATGCCCTTGACGAGTTCGGTCCGCATTCCCAGTCGTGGCAGTTCGGCTCCCTTGGGCGAGGGGTCAATGGAGGCGCTGAAGTCGATGGCTCCGTCGGCCATGATGCGGAAATCCTGCTGGAGGGTGAAGCGGTAGTCACCGCTGCTGGTGTAGGTGTTGGTGACGCTGACGCGCACGCTCTGTCCGTCCTTGGCCTCTTCCACCTGCAGCTGACCGGCGGCGAGCTTTAGGGTGCGCACTCCCATCTGGTCATAGGTTCCGGTGCGGCCGCGTTCGTTGTCGGTGGGCAGGCGGAAGGCCTGGAGTGTGAGCGGCGAGGTGATGATCTTCTGGCCCTTCAGGGTGTAGGTGGCGAGCTGTCCCTTGGTGAAGGTGACGCTGAAGTCGGCTCCGGCGACGGTGGTCGTGGTGCTGTTCTTGGTGACCTGGAGGGAGGTCTTGTTGGCCGCGGGGGCGTAGGGCTTGCGACCTGTTGCCTGGCGGATGCGGAACTCCTCGGTGGCTACTTCGAAGCCGGCCTCGGCCCACTCCGTGGCCTGCTTCTGGCGGGCACTGAAGCGGACGAAGTACTCTGCCTCGGGGTGGTTGGGGGCCGCCACGGCGCGCTTGGCCTCGGGCAGCTGGATGTCGGCCGTCTGGCCCACGCCGAGGTTGATTTCGTCGATGGTGCCGTGGGCATATTCTATGCCGTCCTCCAGCAGGGAGTAATAGACCACGACGTCGTCCAGGGCGCGCTGCTGGAGTTTGTTCTTGAGGGTGAAGGTGCCGTTGAGGCTGTCCTTGAGGAAGAAGTCCAGCGGCTGGTAGATCTTCTTCATATTGTAGCTCTTGGCCGTGGGGGTGTTGTCGGCCAGTACCACGCCGTTGCAGCAGAAGTTGTTGTCGTTGGGGTTGTCGCCGAAGTCGCCTCCGTAGGCCCAGTACTCTCCCTTCTTGATGTTGAGGGTGGACTTGACGTCGCTGAGTCCCTTGCGCCCTAATGCTTCGAAGGTGAGGGGCTGGTTGCGCGCGCTGACCTTCAGGCCCTGGTCCTTCCAGTCCCAGACGAACTCGCCTGCCATGGCGGGATATTTCTCATAGATGTCGAAGAACTCGCGCTGGTTGCCCATGGAGTTGCCCATGGCGTGTGTGTTCTCGCACTGCACGTGGGGCCGGATTCCCGTCTTGCCCTGGCGGTAGTCGTTCAGGCGTCCTGCTCCGGTGCTCTCCATGGAGCCGAGGTTGCCGTACATGGTGCTGGTGACGGAGCTCCAGGTGCTGTTGCCCTCATAGTGGGTGAGGCGTGTGGGGTCGAGTCGTCCGATGCTGTCCATGACGGTGCGGAAGTTGTCGCCGCCGCCGCTCTCGTTGCCGGCGCTCCAGATGATGATGGCGGCGTGGTTACGCAAGGTCAGCACCTGGCGCACGCTGCGCTCCACCATGGGCTGGCGGAAGGCTTCCTCGCTGGAGAGACCCATATTGCCGTGGCACTCCACGTCGGCCTCGGCCAGCACGTACAGACCCAGGCGGTCGCAGAGGTCATAGAGGTAGGGGTTGTTGGGGTAGTGCGAGGTGCGGATGGCGTTGACGTTCAGTCGTTTCATCTGCATGACGTCGGTCTCTATCTCCTCCTTGGTGAGGGTTCGCCCGCCGTTCTCGCTGAAGCTGTGGCGGTCCACTCCGTGGAAGATGATGCGGTTGCCGTTGACCAGCAGGGCTCCGTCGGCGCGGACGCTGACTGTGCGCAGTCCCACCTTCAGCGAGCGGACGTCCACGGCCTTGCCTCCCTGCTTCAGGGTGATCACGAGGTCATAGAGTTGCGGGCGCTCGGCGCTCCAGGCGGTGATGCCCGTGATGTCCGTGAACTTGAGCTCGGCATTGCTCTTGGCATCGGGCGTGGCGGTCTCTGTGGCCAGCACGCGCGCTCCGTCCTTGAGTTGTGCCTCGATGGTGGCTCCGGCGGCAGAGGAGCCGCTGAGGCTGACGGTCAGCGCGGCCTCGGCCTCGGTGTTGTTCGCCTTGAGGGCCGTGGTGCGGAAGAAGAAATCGCGGATATGGTTTTTCGGAGCGCTCCAGAGGTACACGTCGCGCGTGATACCCGTCAGTCGCCAGTAGTCCTGGCACTCGAGGAAGGAGCCGGTGGTGAAGCGATAGATGCGCACACTGACATTGTTCACGCCCGCGCGTACCTTATTAGTAATATTGAACTCGCTGGGGAGGTAGCTGTCCTCGGCGTAGCCCACGAACTGTCCGTTGACCCAGACGTAATATCCGTGGCCGGCACCGTTGAAGCGGAGGAACACCTCGCGCCCGTCCCATCCGGCAGGTAGCGTGAACTCGCGGCGATAGCTGCCCACGGGGTTCTTCTTGGAGCCGGTGTAGGTGAACCATCCCGGGCGCTCGGCCATGACGCTCCAGGTCGTCTTGTCGTAGCTGAAGGGGTAGCCGGTGTTCACGTACAGGGGCTTGTCCCACGACTTGCCGTGGCGTATTCCATAGACCTGCCAGGAGGAGGGCACCTCGATGTCGTCCCAGGCACTGGCGTCGAAGCTGTCCTGGAAGAAGGTGTTGCTGGCACGTTCCGGGGTGCCCACCCACTGGAACTTCCAGGTGCCGTTGAGGCTGAGGAAATAGGGCGACGCCTCGAGGGCGTTGGTCGGCGTGTAGGCGGCAGCAGCTTCCGAGGCCGAGGCCACGGGGATGTCGAGTGTGTGGGCGCGCACGCGGTTGAGGTTAGTGACGCTGACGTCATCCCATTCTTTCAGGGTCTGACCCGTGACACCCTGGACGCAGCAGAAGGCTACGAGGGCGCACATCATTTTGTGGATCGTTCGAATCATAGTCGTAGGAGTGTTTCTTTTCTTAGGTTATTCGTGGGTTGTTTGTTTCGGCTGCAAAGTTAGCAACACTTTTCCACAATGCCAATTTTTGTAGGCGGAAATGTCGGGAAATGCTGCTTTTTGACATTTTTGGCACGCAAACAAACGTCTCAAGGGGCTAAAAAGAGACGTAATGAGACAAAAATGGAAGAAAAAGTAACGCGCGTTGGCAGGTGTTCGCGCGAAAGTAAGTATCTTTGCAGCGCAAAACGACCTCCTGACGATTCAGAAAACGACAACTAAATATCGAATAAAATGAAAACAGTAATGACGCGAAGAATGTTCATGGGGCTGCTGTTCGTGCTGACGGCAACCTTGACCCTGGCGCAGGGTGTGAAACCTCTGCCCTCAATTCATGTCGAAGGAAAGTGGCTGGTGGACAGCCACGGCAACCACGTGGTGCTCCACGGAGTGATGGACACACCCAGTGCATGGTTCAACAATGGCCGTTGGGGATGGAGCTACGACGACGCCGGGCGCAAGCGCTGCCTGGACTACTTCGAGAAATTGTTCACCGCCTTCGAGAAGGCCCACTGCACCGTCTTCCGCCTCCACCTGGAACCCGCCTGGACCAACGACGGCAGCATCACCGCCGCAGGATTCACGAAGAACGCCGAGGGCAAGACCATCGACCCCTTAGGACATGAGGTCGGCGGCGAGGCCGACATCTCGCACTTCAGCGAGGCACGCCTGAAGACCTACCTGAAAACCCTCTACTTCCCCCTGATGCAGAAAGCCATGGCCCACGGCCTCTACGTCGTGGTGCGCCCGCCCGGAGTGTGCCCCGGCGAAATACGCGTCGGCGACTACTACCAGAAGTACCTGACCACCGTCTGGGACCTCTTCACCCAGAACGACTCCATCCGGCGCTACCCGGGACAGATCAGCATTGAGTTGGCCAACGAACCCGTCAGCGTGAAAAACGCTCAGGGGCAGAGCGACGCGAAAGCCCTGCGGGACTTCTTCCAGCCCGTGGTCAACAAGATTCGCGAGAACGGCTTCACGGGTGTCATCTGGGTGCCCGGTGCCGGCTGGCAGGCTTCCTACGCCGACTACGGCTCGTTCCCCATCGAGGACGTGAACTTCGGATATGCCGTGCACGACTACAACGGATGGTACGGCTGCGACGACAAGAACCTCACGGCCGCTGACGTCAAGTCCGCCACGCAGCGCAAGATCAACCAGTTCCACAACCAGGTGCCTGTCGTGGACACAAACCCCGTGATCATCACCGAGATCGACTGGAGCCCCTTCAAGCCCGGATCTGGACACTACAACGAACACAATGAGTGGGTGGAGTCCAACTACGGAACGTGGGCCACGGGACGAACGTCCGTTTGGGGTACCATTACCAAGAACGTCTATGACCACTACGGCAACATCTCCATGACCCTCTCCGGCAGCCACTGCCTCATTGACGTGGACACCCTGCTGCAGAAGAACAAGGTGGTGCCCGCCTTCGACGGACTGGAGGAAGCCAGCGGAAAAGCCTGCATGGACTGGTACGCCGAATACTACAAAGTCAACTACCCGCACGCCGACTTTGCCAGTGTGCCCGTCAGTGATATGGGGGCCAAATACCAGAACCCCGTCGTGCGCGCCGACTTCCCCGACCCCGATGTGATCCGGGTGGGCGACACCTATTATATGGTCAGCACCACCATGCACCACTTCCCCGGAGCCACCATCCTGAAATCCAAGGATATGGTCAACTGGGAGTACTGCGCGCAGCCGCTGATCCAGCTGGCCGACACGGACCGCTACAACCTGCTCAACGGTAAAAACGCATACGCGGCAGGTATGTGGGCATGCTCCATGAAGTACCACGACGGCAAGTTCTACCTCCTCATCAACGGTAACGACACCGGCGGCTGGCTGCTGACGTCCTCCAACCCCGAGGGCACGTGGCAGAAGAAGAAACTCTCCCGCATCTACTATGACCCCGGTATGCTCTTCGATGGCGACAAGGTCTATATCGCCTGCGGAATAGGAAATATCTATATGTGCGAGCTCGACAAGAACTTCAACTTCATCCGCGAGCAGAAGGTCATCTCCGACAAGTCCGGACTCGAAGGATGCCACCTCTATAAGCACGGCGACTACTATTATATCTACGCCACCTACGGCGGATGGCCCAGCGGACAGGCGGCCTTCCGTTCGAAGGACATCTTCGGCCCCTACGAGGAGAAAATGCTGGTGGAGAAGACCATCAACGGAGCCCCGAACACCATCCATCAGGGCGCACTCATAGAGGACACCTCCGGCAAGTGGTGGACCATCATGCAGCAGGACCTCGGCTGCCTGGGGCGCTTCCCCAACCTGCAACCCGTCAAGTGGACGGACGACTGGCCCATCGTGGGCAACAACGGCATCCCTTATGACTCCTACAACAAGCCCAAGGGCGAGGGCGATGTCTCCGTCAAGCGTCTGCCCACGACCGACAACTTCCGCGAGTACCCGCTCGGGCAGCAGTGGGAGTGGAACCACAATCCCGACAACGCCGCCTGGAGTCTCTTCGAGCGCCCCGGATGGCTGCGCATCAAGACCACAAACGTCGTCGATCGCCTCACCCAAGCTCGCAACATGCTGACGCAGCGCATCTTCATGAAGAAGGACAAGGCCACCACGGGCAGCGTGCGGCTGGACGTACGGCGCCTGCAGGAAGGCGACCGCGCCGGCATCTGCGTCCTGCAGGACCCCTACGCCATGATCGGCGTGGAGGTCAAGGGCGGCAAGCACCTGCTCTTCTGGCGTCAGGACACCCTGCGCGTGCACTCGGACTTCACGCCGAAGGAGACCACGCGCAACCTCGAGATTGACAGCATCGTCTATCTGCGCGCCAGCGTAGATTACAGCACCAGCAATGCCCGTTTCTACTTCTCGCTCGACGGCAAGCGATGGACATCGCTGGGCAACGAGACCCGTCTGGGCTTCAGCCTGACGGTCTTCGTCGGAGCCCGCTTCGGCCTCTACTGCTTCTCGACCAAGGCTGCCGGCGGCGTGGCTGACTTCGACTGGTTCACCACCGAGGACGACTTCGACGAGGCGTCCGTCTATCCGGAATTTAAGTCCACCCTCGACGAGAAGATGTTCACCGTCAAGAATATCGTGCCGGCCAAGCGCATCCTCGAAGCCATGGTCGGTGGATGGTGCTCGCCCGGTATCACGGCCAACTTCCTCGACCGCCACAAAGAGAACGTCACCACCCAGACCAGCTTCGAACCCGAAGTGCCGGGAATCGTCGAATTCCGGGGAGGACAGATGGTTGGCGTAGGCCAGGGTCAGACACGCGTGGCCTGCTCCTACACCGACCCCTTCGGCAACCGTGTTGACACCGCCTTCACGGCCAAGTCCAGCTACTTCCCCTTCGACGAGATGTTCATCACCACCGACATCGCCGGTAAGAACACCTTCACGCCCAGCGCCCGCTATAGTATCTTCAAGTTCAGCGAGGACGGACAGATGGGTTGGGTTTACCCCAACGGCGTGGACCTCAGTGGCTTCCACTACCTGGTCATCAAGCTCTATAAGAAGCAGACGGCTGCGGCCCCCATCGAGATCTACACCACTGCCAAGATCTAACTCCAAGTCCAAGCGCGGCAAACCGCTGGAGAAGGATAAAGTGCAGATCATCAGCTTCACCGGCAGTGTAGCCAACAAACCACTGTACATCAGTGAGATGTTCCTGAGTAACGACAGCCAATACGCACCCACGGGAGTGGCAGACTTCACCGGCGACGAGCCCTTGGGTAAGACTAATGTCTATTCCCTCTCCGGACAACTTGTCAGACGGAACGTAGAACGGCGACAGGCGCTGGAAGGACTGCCCGCTGGAGTGTACCTCGTGGGAGGACGAAAAATTCTTAAGACCCGATAAACGATGAATCAAAGATACCTCGTGGCAGCGCTCGTCGCCGCCACTGTAGCCCTCCGGCCATTCCCCCTCCTGGCGCAGGATCAGGAGGAGGAAACCGAGGGACCCACTATGGGGTGGTCCTCCTGGAACACCTATGGAGTGAATATCAACGAGAACCTCATCCGCCAGCAGGCCGCCGCCATGGTTTCCAAGGGACTGCGTGCCTGCGGTTACCTCTATATCAATATTGATGACGGATATTTCGGAGGGCGCGACCCCGAAACGGGACACCTGCTGATCCATCCCACCCGCTTCCCCAACGGGCTGAAGGGGGTGGTGGACTACATCCACGCCAGGAAGCTGAAGGCTGGTATCTACTCCGACGCCGGGCGCAACACCTGCGGAAGTATGTTCAGCGGCGACCCCATCGGCAAGGGGGTGGGGCTCTACCAGCACGACCAGATGGACGCCGACTTCTTCTTCAAGGAGCTCGGATTCGACTTCATCAAGGTGGATTTCTGCGGTGGCTCTTATTACCACAACGAAGATCACCTCGTGCTCGACGAACGCGAGCGCTACACCGCCATCGCAAAAGCCATACGCAACACTGGACGCACCGACGTGCGGATGAACGCCTGTCGGTGGGCTTACCCAGGAACGTGGATCAACGACGTCGCCTTCTCCTGGCGCACCACGGGCGACATCAACTGCAGCTGGGAGAGTGTCCGCGGGATTATCAAGGAGAACCTCTACCTCAGTGCCTACTGCTACGATGGACACTATAATGATATGGACATGTTGGAGGTCGGACGCTCGCTGAGTCAGGAAGAGGACAAGACGCACTTCGGTATGTGGTGCATCATGACCTCGCCGCTGCTCATCGGGTGCGATATGAGCAACATCAGGGAAGCCTCGCTCACCTTGCTGAAGAACAAGGAACTCATTGCACTCAACCAGGATCCCCTGCACCTGCAGGCCTACGTCTGTCAGCGCACCGACGACTGCTACGTCCTGGTCAAGGATATCGAACAGCGTTGGGGACAGAAACGCGCCTTTGCCGTCTATAACCCCTCCGACCAGCAACAGAACGTGAAGGTGGATCTCACAGCCATGGAGCTGGGGGGCACCGTCGCGCTGCACGACTGCTTCAAGAAACGCAACGTGGGCAGTGCCGAGGGCACCTATGAGGTCACCGTGCCAGCCCACGGAACTGCCATCTTCACCGCCACCGCCGAACAGCGTCTGCCCCGCACGCTCTACGAAGCCGAGACGGCTTTCGTGGGCAACTATCAGGAACTGCAGAACAACCAGGTCTTCCCCAGCGGCACCTACGACGATGGCGCCACCAACTGTTCGGGAGGATGCAAGGTCAACTGGCTCGGACGCTCGGCTGACAACGACCTGCAGTGGCGGGATGTCTATTGCCCCCTGGCAGGGAAGTACCGACTCACCTTCGCCTACGTCTCGGGCGAGAGTCGCAGTATGCAGCTCTACGTCAACGGAGAGCGCCTGCAGAATCTGACGTCGATGAACTCCGGAGGATGGAACAAGGTTGCCACCAGGAACGTCACCATGCAGCTGAAGGAGGGCGTGAACGTCGTCCGGCTCTGCAATCCTTCTGCCTGGATGCCAGACCTCGACTACATGAAGGTCGAACTCGTGGAACCCGATGCCGTGGAGGACATCACTGCCGACAGTCCCTCCGCTGCCCGACGTGAGGCCTATGACATCTCTGGCCGGCGCATAGGCAATGCCGGCGCAACGGGCATCATGGTCGTCGGTGGTAAGAAAGTGAAAGTAGCACAATGAAGAAACTCCTCTCCGCACTCATAGGCCTGTGGTTTGCCGTCGCAGCCACGGCCCAACAGTCCTTTTTCTATGGCGCCAATTTACTTGGCAGTTCGCTCATCACCACCATCAGCCAGACTCCCGACGGCCTGCTGTGGGTAGGCACGGAACGTGGCCTCTGCCGCTTCGACGGCTACCGCTTCACCCCCATTGCAGCCCCCGAGAACAGCCTGCTGCAGAGTCCTCCGGACGTCTCGGCACTCTACCCCGACAGCGTAGGCCGCCTTTGGGTGGGCACGGCCCGTGGTCTCTTTCTCCATGACCGCGGCACGGACCGCCTGGTGCCCGTCTGCTTCCCCGACAGCCTCGAACCCCGTGTGGTGACCGTCCGCTTGCAGCCCGACGGCCTCCTGCTGGCAGGCACCTCGGGCTATGGCTCGTTTATCGTGGATCCCGCGACTATGACTGCGCAGCCGCAGACAGGCTACATCCCTGAGGGCAACCAGGCTTTCGTCTCCGGCTGGGAACCCTCGGCCAAACTTCGGGCATTGGCGCCGGAGGGAATACCCCTCACGTGCTCCGTGCGCGATGCTGCCGGAAATGAATATGTAGGCACTCGCGGCGACGGTATCTACTGGGTGCCCGCCGGGGCCACGACCATGCAGCGGTTGGCACTAACCGTGGCCGGGTTCGACCTCAATCGCGCACGGGTGCAGGCGCTGTTCATCGACCGCCAGGGCAACCTCTGGGCTGGCTGTCAGCAGAAAGGACTGCTGATGGTGCCCCTGCAGCGGCCACCCCTGTTCACCACTTGGAGCTTCCTCGAGCAGCACCACGAGACGGGCACCGGTGTTTCCGCCATCGTGCCGGCTGACGAGGGCGCCTCGCAGGTCGCCATCTGGTGTGCCGTGCAGGGCGATGGCATCTATGGATTCTCGTCTGAAGGGCATATCGTTGCCCATCCGTCAGCACCTGCCGGAGCCGAGACACTGGCTCGCGACGGCGACGGGAACTACTGGCTGGGAGCCAACTATGGCCTTTGGAGCTACGAACCATCCACAGGCGCTGCACGCCGTATGGCGTCCTTCACGTCGGAGCGCGTCAATATTATCCGCCAGATGCCCGACGGGCGTCTGGTCGTCTCTGCCTTCGGCGACGGACTCTATATTATCAATCGGTCCACGGGGGCGGTGGAGGAGCACCTGACGATGCACGCCACCGACACCCTCGGGCGCGGCCGGTTGTCCAACGATTGGATCTACTGCCTCGATATCGACGGCGACGGGCGCATCTGGATGGGTACGTCCTCTGGCGTCTGCTGCTACGACCCGGCCCGCCGTAGTTTCGCCACTCATGGCTGGCGGGTGCTGGCCCCGGCGGAGCACTGCCGTGCCCTGCACGTGCTGGCTTCGGGCGACGTGCTCGTGGCGCGAGAGCGGGGTCTCTGGCGCTGGTCGCCTCGCCAGGATTTTCAGGAAGAAGCCGGCACTGAGCCGCTGCACGGGAAGAGCGTCAGCTACATCGCTGAGGATGCCCAAGGCACCCTCTGGCTGAGCACCGACGAGGGCGTATGGAGCTGGTCACCGGAGGAACAGAAGCTGGTGGCTTACGTCGGCGTCTTCGGCTTGCGCGAGCGTGAGTTCGTGCAGGGCGCTGGCCTCCAACTGGCCGATGGGCGCATTCTCTTCGGCACCGCCGACGGTGTCACCCTCTTCAGCCCCGACAGCCTCAGCAACATCCGCACCAGCGATGCACCTGTACAACTGACGGCCTTCGTGCTTGGCGGACAAGCTGTCAACACCCTCACTCTCAGCAACGGGCGGGCAGTCATCGACGCCCCCTTGGCAGACGCCCACCGGTTCAGCCTCAGCTACGTCGATGCAGCTTTCCGTCTGGAGTTCTCACTATTGGATTTCGCCACCGCAGGCGGGGTCTCCTTTGAGTACAGGATGCAGGGCGACGACCGCTGGCACCAGACCGCCAAGGGCGAGAACACCATCACCTTCAGTCACCTGCCCCCGGGCACCTATAACCTGGAGGTGCGGGCCCTCTCTGCCGGAACCTATACGCCCACCCAGACTTACGTCATCGAGGTGCGTCCTCCTTGGTGGAAGACCACGCTGGCCTACTGGATCTATGCACTGATCTTCGTGGCGGGCATTGCAGCCTGTGCCTACGCCTACCAGCGTCACGTCCAGCACCAGGTCAATCGCGAGAAGTTGCATTTCCTCATGAGCGCTATCAACACGCAGGACACGCCGCTCACGCTCGACGATATGAAACGTGCCATCAGCAGCTTTGTCCAGAGCCGCAAGCACCAGCGCAACCTCTACGGCAACAGCGCCGCCGTGGTGGATCGCCTCGACACACCCGAGGTGCGCGGCAACGACGAGGCCCTCATGGAACGCATCGTACAGAGCGTCAACCGCCACCTCGGCGACAGCGAGTTCAGCGTGGAGCAGCTATGCAGCGAGGCTGGCATCAGCCGCGCACATCTGCATCGTAAGATGAAGGAAATGACAGGAATGCCCATCACGGAGTTCATCCGCAATATCCGGCTGGAGCAGGCTGCGCGCCTGCTGCGCGAGCGCAAGTTGAACATCACTCAGGTGGCCTATACCGTAGGCTTCTCCAACCAGGGCTACTTCTCCACCGTCTTCCACAAACACTTTGGCGTCTCGCCGCGCGACTACGTGGAGCAGCAGGGCAAGTGATTGTCCACCCAGGCTCCCAGTCTTCGCGTCCAGCGGTCCATGAGCAGCCGGCGCACGGTCTCAATGATGAACGCGGCCACGAGTGTGACTACGACAGCCGCTGCCAGAAATATCCAGATCTGCAGTTCTTCGGTGCGACCTTCGTAGTAGGGTCGCAGCAGTCGTAGTACAGCCCAGTTCGAGAGGTACAGCGGGAAAGCCAAACTGCCCAGCCAGTTGGCGGCAGTGTTGCTCAGCGGGTGTCGTTCCGTCCAACAGAGTGCCGCCAGCGCTCCCATGGCCATCAGCACATTGTTGTCCTTGCAGAGCACGATGGTGGCGTTGGGGTGGATGCAACCGGCTACGTAGCTGCCTGCAAGTGCAACCACGAAACAGCCCGCCAGCACCTTGCCGCAGTTGAAGTACAGCCAGTCAGGGCAGCCGTAGCGATCCACGTATCGGCCCACGAGATAGGCCGTCAGCAGGTTTGCCAGACCCTTGCCCTCCGCATCGCCTGTCAAGGGGTGTTGCAGCAGGGTGGGGCAGAGGATGAAGCAGCAGATGAGCATCCCTAACATCCATTCTACCTCTCGCTGCGAGAGCACAACGAACAGGCGGTTCAGCACCGGTGAGAGGCAGAAGATGATCAGGTAGTACGACAGGAACCACCAACGGAGCGACGTCACGGGCGTCAGTGCCCTGTACACTAATTGTGCCGACGGCTCGGCACCCAGAAGCAGGTCTGCGCCTGTGGCGATGAAAGAATAGAACAGGGTTATCAGCCACAGCGTGAACAACTTGGACCAGCGGAAATGAATACCGAAATAGCCCGAGATGAGCATGAACGTCGTCACACCCATATTGCCGATGGCGTTCACCGCCGTCAGTCCCAGTCGGTTCCACTCGTTCGTGGTTCCCAGCAGGCACCCCACGGCGTGCATCGCTACGATGAGTACGATGGCCACGATACGGAGTACTTCATAATTCGACTTACGAGACATAGGGATTTACGGATTTACAAATTGAACCTTGAATCTTGCGCTCGACCTTTGGTCGCTTGATACTTCAAGCACCCTCACTCCTGCCTCGCTACATGAACAAGAAAATGGCAGGCGTCTTGGAGAGGTCGGGCAGTTGTCGGTGCCGCCATTCCGCCACGGTGTGTGTCCGAATCCATTCTTGCTCGGTCGTGATACCTGCCGCCACGCAGATGCGAGTCTGCGGTCGCAGGGTCTGGCACAGCGTCTCGAAAAGTTTCTGGTTGCGATAGGGTGTCTCGATGAACAACTGTGTCTGGTGTTCTTGCTGTGCCCGCAGCTCCAGCACTTTCAGCCGCTTGATGCGTTCGGCGGGATCGATGGGCAGGTAGCCGTGGAAGGCGAAGCTCTGCCCGTTGAGGCCCGAGGCCATGACCGCCAGAATCATCGACGACGGTCCTACCAACGGCACCACCTGCAGCCCTCGTCGCTGTGCTATGGCCACGAGGTCAGCTCCCGGGTCGGCCACGGCAGGGCACCCCGCCTCGGAAATCATGCCCATCGGTTCACCCTGCTCCAGCGGACGCAGGTACTCGCCGAAGCGAGCAGCATCGGCATGTTTTCCCATCGGATAAAACGTCAGGTCATCGATATTGATGTCGCGGTCCACGCGTTTCAGGAATCGGCGCGCCGAGCGCACTTCCTCCACGATAAAGTGGCGGATTCCAAGAATCACTTCGCGGTTGTAGGCTGGCAACACACGTTCCTGCGGCGTGTCGCCCAATTCAACGGGTATGAGATAGAGGGCAGGGGACATTCGATACTTATTTTCTTATTTCCTGGCCTGCAGATAGGTGCTCACGGCATCTGTTACGATGGCGCTGCGCTGCATCTGGCGTCGCTGTTCCGCGGTATAGAACTCCTGATATAGCGGGAAGTCGGCACCGAGGTATTTGTCCAGGCTGATTCCTAAGAGACTGTCGTTAACCACGATACTCTGTCCGAGACAGGATATTTGGGTATAGACGCGCGGTGCCCGGAAGGAGGGATCCTGCTTCTTGAGCTCCTCGAAGACCCGCGTGAAATCGCGCTCCAGGTCGCTCACGTCAGTGTACTGTCGGTGCACTTCGTCCAGCAAGACCTGCACCGTGCTGTCTAAGTAGTATTGCCGCAGTTCACGTTCCACGTTCGGGTCGTCCACTTCGCCCAGTTCCAGCACATCTTCTATGAGCATCTTTGTTTGCTGCGGGAACTCCGTGTTCATCCGATGCAGAGCCGTGCCGCTGCCCAGCGACACGTATTCATCCAGCACCCAGTCGAAGCGCTCGATGTGTACCGTCGCCTCTTCTCTGCCGTTGCGCATCATGCGCCATCCCCAGAGCCCAACAGCGCAGGCTGCTATGAGGAGCAGAATCATGCAGAAAAGGACGTGTCGTCGCTTCATTTAACTCTTTATCTTTGTTAAAATTCGCCGCAAAGATAGTAAAAAGTTGTTTAACCGCCAAACAAAATGCTAAAAAACTTAAATTACAGGTACCTCTTTGACCAAATAATCTCATGAATCATCGCATATCGCCCCGTTCTTGCGCTGATAAAAAGAGAAAGTAGCGCTGCTCCGGGTACGTTCTTTATAGTTATTTATTATTTCTTTAGGACACGGAAGCGCCGAGAGAAAAACGATAGCTCAGTGTCTCTGTGCCTCTGTGTTCTAAAAAGATTCAGAATCGTAAATACCCTCACGCGCTTAACCTCGATTGCTTCGACTAAGTAGAACTTGTCTTGCACTCTCGGAGTGCTGAAAAGTCAGCTTCAAAAACGATACTCAATCGTTTTCCTCGCAGCCGCCGTATATTCGTAAATCCTAATACACAAATGGTATTATACGCTTTCGCGAACCTACGGCGGCGCCGAACTCAGCGCGATACCTCTTGTGAATAGCATGCGCGCGAGGGACGAGGTTGGCGGCTGTCCAGATGGGGAAAACCCAGGCCACGAGGGTGCCGGCAGCCAAGGCGAAGCCCGTCCACTCGACCAGCTCGCCGAAGTAGTTCGCGCTGGTGACGTAGCGGTAGAGGCCGCGCGAGGGGAGGTAGTGGCGCGTGTCGCCGGGCTTGCGCAGATGGCGGATGACGTGGTCAGAATGTAGGTTGACGGCCATACCCGCGATGAAGAGGGCGATGCCCGTCAGGGAGTTCCAGCGAAGCAGGTAGGCCGCCCCCTCGGAGTATGCCTCGCTGGGGAACCAGTAGAGACCGCCCCCTTGCAGCACACCGTTGAGTACATTGAAGGTGATGCCCATCAGGACGATGGCTACCGGCATCCTGCTGCGCCCCGCCATCAGCCACGGAAAGACGAAGCTGCGCTGGAAGTAGTGCACCTCAAACAGCAGCAGAAACACCAGCTGCGGCAGCTGCAGGCTGGCACCGCTCGTCCACCAGATGGCCAGCATCACGAAGAAGACGGGAGCCTCCATCAGTGTCCATGCCACGCGGTTGTCCAGCGCAGGACCCCAGCGGCGGGAGGTGAACTGGCCGTAGCCGGCAGTGACGAAATAGAGTGAGATGAAGACGACCGCGGCCAGGGCGAGCATAGCGTAGGTGAGGAGGCTGAAGGTCTGTGGGGTCATGGGGCGGGGGAGGGTTGGTCTTGTGAAATGGTCCGCAAAAATACGTCTTTTCGGCGATGTGACCAAGGAAAAAGACAAAAAATGCCAAAATATTTTGTTCGTAACAAAGAAATACCTACTTTTGCGCTACGAAACCAAAAACGAAAGAATGACGATGAGAAAAAACTTTCTGATTGTACTTGTGAATCTGCTGCTCTGCTGTGCTGCCGTGGGCGCGCAGGAAGCAGCCAAAAGCGATCTGCAACAGCGCGCCGAAGCTGTCAACGTGAAGGATAATATCGCCCAGGCGCGTTCTCTCTATATCCGTGCCTTTGAGGATTATGCCAATAAAGGACAGATGCAGCAGGCCGTGGAGTGCGGTGCCAAGGGTGCCGCGCTGTACTACAAGGAGAATTTCTATAAGGAAGCTTTCGACCTGCTGCGCCGCATCGACGCCAGCATCCTCAATTCCCAGACCGCCGACAAGTCAGCCCTGCAGTACTACGTGACGAAGGAACGGCTGCAGATGTACATGAAGCTGCGCAAGAGCGCCAGTGCTCAGGACCAGCTGGCCATCATGGACCGCGAGGCTGCCGCCACCAAGGACGAACGGGTGAAGGACGACCTGCTCTATACCAAGGCCGTTTACTACTACACCTTCGGGATGAACGAGAAGGGCAACGCAGTCTTCGGCGAGATGACCAGCCGGCTGACGGCCTCGAAGGCCTACGACAAGGTGGATGACGCCTACCAGACGCTGATTGCCAACGGGCGCCGCTCGGGCAACTCGAATATGGTGGCTCAGGCCTACAGCAGCTACATTGCGTGGAAGGACTCTGTCAGCGAACTCAAGCGTGCAGACGAAGTGGGAGCCCTGAAGAAGCAGATACAGGAGGGCGAGGCCACCATTGCCGAGCGCGACAGTTCGCTGAAGGCGCGGGCAGCCGTCATTACCGGGCTGGGAGTCCTCTCTGCCATTCTGGCTGCAGCCCTGGTGCTGGGTCTGCTCGTGCTGTTGCGTTTCATCGTCCTGACGCGCAAGCAGCGGAAGACCATCCGCCAGGCCAACGAGAACAACGCCCTGAAGGCCAAGTTCATCAGCAATATTTCTGCCCAGCTGGAACCTACGCTGAAGAAACTCAACAGCGGCCAGCCGGAGGTGCGGGCACTGCTGGATTTCTCAAGCCATATCCAGACCCTCTCGCAGCTGGAGCGCACCGATATCGAGGTTCCGCAGCTGGAGGACACCCAGATACCGCAGTTCTGCGAGGCCGTGGCCGCCGAGGTGCGTCCGCAGATCAAGAGCAGTGTACACCTGAAGGTCGACGTGCCCCACATGAGCGCGCCCCTCTGCCGCGAATACGTTCATCACATCCTGCACCACCTGCTGAGCAACGCTGCCCTCTACACCCCCGAGGAAGGGCATATCACCCTGGAATTCAAGAAACGAGGTCCCCACAAGCTGCAGTTCATCGTTTCGAACACAGGTTCGGCCATCCCCGAGGAGAAGCGCGAGGATGTCTTCAAGCCTTTCCTCGAAATCCACGACCTCACAGAGGGCGACGGCCTGGGACTGCCCATCTGCCGCCAGATGGCGCTGTGCATGAATGGCGACCTGAATATCGATCCGCAATTCACCCGCGGCACCCGTTTCGTACTTGACCTGCAAGTGTAAATAAGAAGCTATGGAGGAACACCGACCGACCCGGCGCGAACAGCTGCGCGACATCTTCTTCAACGACGACACCCGCCTCGGGCGCGCCTTTGATATCGGCGTACTGGTGGCCATCGTGCTCTCGCTGCTCATCCTCTTTGTAGAGAGCATGCCGGAGCTGCATCCTACGTTGCGGTTGGTGTTGAACGTGCTCGAGGGATTGCTCACCGTGGTCTTCACCGCCGAGTACGCCCTGCGTCTGTACTGTGCCGAGAGCCGTCGCGGCTACGCCCTCTCGCTGTGGGGCATCATCGACCTCATCGCCGTGTTGCCGCCCTACCTCTCCTTCTTCCTGCCCGGGGCCCGCTATATGCTGGTGCTGCGTGCCGTGCGTTTCCTGCGCATCTTCCGCATCTTCCGCCTCTTCGCGTTCATCAACGAGGGCCATCTGCTGCTGCGTGCCGTGGGCAAGAGTATGCACAAGATTGCCGTTTATTTCCTCTTCGTGCTGGTGCTCACCTGCGTGCTCGGCACCCTGATGTATATCATCGAGTCCACCCAACCGGACTCAGCCTTCACGGATATCGGCACCAGTATCTATTGGGCCATCACGACGTTGAGCACCGTGGGCTACGGCGACATCACCCCCGTCACAAATCTCGGCCGTCTGCTCAGCGGGTTCATCATGTTGCTGGGCTATACCATCATCGCCATCCCCACGGGCATCGTCAGTGCCAGCTTCATTGACGAGTCGCGCGAGCCGGCACGCGAAGGACGCTGTCCGCGGTGCGACTCCAAGGTGCGCAAGTCCGACCGCTACTGCTCCCACTGCGGCGAGAAGCTGTGAACGCCGCCTTTTTCTTCTCGCACAACGGATTATCCGAATTTATACTACGAGGGCTGCCGAGACATATCTTGGCAGCCCTCTCTTTCGACTTCTTCTGCTCAGAACCCCACCTTGCGGTGCTGGACTCTGTCCATCCGTTCGGCTTTGCAGTACTCCGTCAGGTGAGCAAGGTCGTTGGTCTCGTCGCCGTGGAGGATGGCGTTGACGGTGGCCTTGCGGGTGATGTTCTCTATCTGGCCTCCGCTGAAGTCGTAGCCTGCGGCCAGCACCTGGGCGTCGGCCTCCGACAGCGAGGGCATCATCGTCTTCCAAATGCGCTGGCGCACGCTGGCGTCGGGCTTGGCGAAGTTGATCTTGTAGAGGAATCGGCGTTCGAAGGCCGAGTCCAGGTTCTCCGTCAGGTTCGTCGTGGCAATCATGATGCCGTCCAGCGACTCCATCTCCTGGAGGATGATGTTCTGCAGGCTGTTCTCCATCTTGTCCACGGCGTTCGTAGCCCCCTGCTTACGGATGCCGATGATGGCGTCGGCCTCGTTGAAGAGCAGGATGGGAGCCTGCTCCATGCGGCGCACCAGTTCGCGGTAGCGGTCGAACAGCGCCTTGATGTTCTTCTCCGAGTCGCCCACCCACTTACTCTTGATCTGCGGCACGTCCACGATCATGATGTCGCGCCCCGTCTGTCGTGCCAGCTGGTAGGCCGTCTCTGTCTTGCCCGTGCCGGGTCCTCCGTAGAAGAGGCAGGTGAATCCCGTTCGGAATCCGTGTTGCTTCATTCGCTCGCGGATCTCCAGGTATTTCCCGGGCTCCAGCAGCGCTCGCAGTTCCTCCACCTGCCGGATGTTCTCGCCTACGTAGAACATCACCTTCTCCGTCAGGTCCTGCGCCTTGACCACGTTGGCAATCTTCTCCTCTCCGAGGCCTACGTTCATTTCGCCCAGCAGCCGGCGCTTGGCGTTCTCCGTGAGCTTGAATCGGGTGGGGGAGGCGATGCCGTCCTCGCACACGTTCTCTATCAGTCCCATTTTCATGAGCGTGTGGCTGCCCGTGCGCAGCTCGCCTCTGACGTAGCTGAAGTCCGAGGCGTACTCGAAGATGTCCTCCATCTGTCCGAACCGGATATCGTCGTCGTCCTTGTTCACCAGCAGGTGGCAGAAGAGCATCATCAACATCCAGTCATCGGTATCCGTTAAGCCGAGGTCGTTCATCTGCGCCACGAAGTTCACCTGCGGGTTGCCCCTCATCAGTGTGTCCAGCTCGTAGAGCAAGGTCCGCTCATCGATGGCATCATCGTTGCGGTCCTCAAAGAGCTGGCCTATCTGCTCGAAGAGTCCGAAGCAGTCCAGGCCCGTGCGTGCGGGCAACTCATACACCTCGTTGTGCTTCAGCGCCTTGACGACCGGTTGCGGAATGTCGAACTCGTCCTCGTCCTTCACGTCGCGATAGCGCAGCAGACGGCGACGCACCAGCGCGTCGATATCGTCGCCTAAGGTGAGGATGCGTATATGGTTCACGCCCAGGAACGATGCCAGGTCGCTGAAATCCACGCGGCGTGGCCCCTTCTCCATGCAGATGCAGAACAGCACCGCCTGCCGCTCGGTAACGCCGAAACTCTTGGCCAGGAATTTCGTGTCCGGGGCCATCATCGCCATGGCCTCATCGCTCAGCTGAGAGTTCCTGGCCGCTTCCACGATGTGCTCAATGGCATTCAGCAATGTCTTCTTCTGCCTGCCTCTCCTCTGGCGGGGCTCCGCCGTGGTCTCTGTCTTTCTCTTTGCCATAATCAATCTGATAGTTTATAGGAAAACATTCGGTTCAATATCGTCACGCAGATAATATAGAACCTTTTCCCGGAAAATTCAATCATCGAGGTCCCTTTTTTTCATGTTCTTTTTCCTCCCACACCTCTTTCTCTCCTAAAATGAGGGCCCAATCTCGTCTCGGAAGGAAAAAATGGCCCTCTTGTGATACATTATTCAAGGAAGTTGCTTATCTTTGCAGCCGAAATAACTATCCTCATCACCCAGATTTCGCATGAAGCGCTTCCTCTTTCTCGCCGCCCTGCTCACCCTTGCCGCCCTGCTCTTTCCCGTGGCCCTCTACTCCCTGCTCCCGGGCGAAGTGGCTTTTGACGCCGACGTGCCTTCGGACCACGGGCCGCTGCGCATGAAGTTCCACTCCACAACCCACGACGAGGGCTGCGTGGGCGTGGAGCAATATGAGACGTCTGCTATTCCGAACGATACGGAGGGAGAGGTCTTCATCCCGGACAGCATCGCCTTCAAGGGCCGTAATCTCCCAGTCTGCTATGTCACTCGTGGCAGCTTCCATCAGTGCTCCCGGCTGACGGAGGTGCACTTGCCCAGCACCTTGTGGGCAATCTCCGATCTGGCCTTTGATGGCTGTTCGGCCTTGCGCCGAATCTCGTTTCCGGCTTCGCTGGGGGACATCTATCCGCGGGCGTTCATCGGCTGCGGGGCCTTGCGGCGTGTGGAGTTCTGCTCCGCAGCGCCTCCGCGCGGCTATGGCAACGACACGTTCGACTCCGGTGTCTATGAGACGGCCACGCTCGTGGTGCCGATGGCTCATGCAGGGAATTATCTGAGCAATCCTCTGACCTATCAGTTCCGTTATCATGCAGAACGGATACCTCTTTATAATGAGACGCAGCCATGAACGAACAATCCCATAGCTCCTTCAACAATCCTGCCGACGAGACCTTTTCCGGCTTCGCTGCTACAATAACTGAATCCTTCTCACGGGAGTTCACGGAAGTGACCCTTTACCGTCAGACTGAGGCTCATCAGCTCTTCCGTGCCAAGCGCTTCGGCCGCTGGTACCTCCTCAAAGCCCTGCGCCCCGAGTTCCGTGGCGATGCTTTCCACCAGCAGATGCTGCAGAAGGAGATGCAAGTCCTCATGCAGCTGCAGCACCCCAATATCGTGGGATGCGTGGGCATGGAGCAACTGCCGGACTACACCGATAGCGAGGGCCGTATCGTCTCCGTCGGCACCTGCATCGTACTCGAATACATCGACGGACAAACTCTTGCCGAGTGCCTCGCCTCCTATGGGGATGCTCGTGAGGGAGCCAGCTCCCAATCTTCAGTTCGGGCCTGCTCGCTTGACCTTTCAGGAATCCTTTCTGAACTCCTCGATGCTCTTGCATACCTCCACTCCTGCGGCATCACCCATCGCGACCTGAAGCCCTCCAATATCCTGCTCACTCGCCACGGACAGCATGCCAAGCTCATTGATTTCTCGCTGGCTGACACCGACAGCCATGCCATCCTCAAGCAGCCGGCAGGCACGCCCCGTTACATGGCACCGGAGCAGCTCACATCGGCCTCGCCGGACCCGCGCAATGATATCTATTCCCTCGGCGTCATCCTCAGCGAAATGCCCCTGAAAGGATTTTGGACAGATGTAGCCCGTCGCTGCCAGCTGCCTCTGGAACAGCGCTATCCGTCCGTGGAAGCCCTGCGGGCAGACATCGCTCGCCGTCAGCGCCGCCGCTCGCGCTTACGCTGGGCGGCAGCACTCACCCTGCCACTGCTTTTCTTCGTGGGATTGATTTCTTTTCTTGTAGCATCTCTTCCAATAGGTGGCAATGATTTATCTCGCCGCACCACTCGTGCTCTGTCCCAACTGGAGGATAGTATTCAGGCCACCCACCTCACGGAGCACATCGACACATTATCTTCTTGGCGATACCTCGACCCTGCGGTCAACGACAAGATTCTCGCTGTCAATGCTTTCATTTACGACTACGTGGACCAGCAGCCTGCCGACCTCCAACCCCGCGACCGCAATGCCCTCCTCTGCACGATGCTCGACCGCTGGCAATCCTGGCACGACCACATCGCCCGGCGAGTCAAATACTTAATAGATAAGTAAGTTCGGCCCCTCCCCCCAGGAGGGCTCGTTTCCGCTTAAAGATTATTAAAACCGTGTAATCCGCGTAATCCGTGGTCACTTTCTTTGATCGCGGATTACGCGGATTACGCAACTTTTATTTGTTTCTCTCATCTCGTAGCATTCGAAGCCAGTTAGGTCCTCTTAGTTTTTCACTTCAAATCGTATTCCATCCTTCTTGCCCACCACGTACACCATCGGCTGTTGCCCTTCGTGGATCAGCTGGCTCAGGTACAGCGGTTCACCTTCGATGAAGAGTTCGCAGTTGAAGGTGTCGCCCACGCAGAGTTTCGTTGCCTCCGCTTCCAGCACCTCGAAGCGCCCGTCCCTCCGCAGTTCCACCACACATCGCCGGTCTGGCAGCCACGTCAGTTCTACCTGCTCGCCAGCCTTCAGCTCGTCTCGGCGCAGGTGTCGCGCCAGCACGCCGTCGCTCTGCGGATCGTCGGCATCAGCCGGTGTCCAGGAGCAGAATGTCACGTAGTCGGCATATCCCAGATACCTCGCCAGCACATCCAGCGTGGCTCTCCGAGGGGTCACACCTTGGCGATAGCCCCATAGTCGCATCAGCGTGGATGCACTCAGGTGCTCCCGAGTCCGTGCTTCCACTTTCTCCGACAGCCATTCAAAGTCGGTGGGGGTCTGCATCGACGTGCCCGCCTCGTGCTCCACTGCGGCGCACAGTTTCTTGAATTCTTCTTGCATATTTCTTCGGTTTTCTTCTTTTTTCCCTGCAAAGATACAAATTTCTTTCGATACCCCACCAACAAAGAAGCAGAAAAGTGCGAAAAAGTAGTCCGAGGCGTAAATGACATTGAAATGACATAAGCGGTTTCGAAAGAAACGGGTACTTTTGACCCTTTCTAACGAACCTTATCCTCCGGAATACGGTCAATTATAGGTGATTTTTAGTCCTTTTGACTTCCCGCGTTCCTTTTTTTGATGATTTCTTTGGCTGAATCGTAGATTTTTTTTAAATTTGCGGCATGAGAAGGCTCATATTGCGGTTCTTGTGCCTGCATGAGTGCCGCTTTGATTCACTTCTCACAGCCTGCAGCGGTGGGCACTTACTGATAAAAACGAAGCGTTATGCTCTTCTCTTGCAAGTCGAAAACCTGAGAAATTTTCATCCTTTGCAAAAGAATCCTCCGGGAACCGCTCAAGATGAGATTGGCTCTGAAAGGAATGAAGACAGACATGGCAGCTTCACGCAAGCGTGGAACTGGCTTATCATCTTATTCCTTTGGGCTTTCTCAGGGCCTTCGACTTGAAGATGGAATATACAGTTCCACGCTTCATCATATTTAACCCTTAACTTATCTTCGTTGGGGACTAGCGGAGGTCACTCTTTGTCGCAAAGGCCACATTATTCCAGAAAATGAGGCACAAAGCGCAAATGACATGAAAATGACATTGAGCGTATCGAGAGAATGAAGTATATTTGTCGCCAAAAGAGAGGCGTCTCATTGAATTTTCCTGCCGAAGTGACTATATTATGAATATGGACGAGAAAATGACCATAGAACAGATGCGACAGAAGAGCGCTGAAGCACGACGAGTCGCGAAGGTACTGCAGCGACGGCTGCAGGGCATCACGGACGCAGAAGAGCGCAAGCTGCTATCCCAGCAGATGAACCACCTCTTCGTAGAAGCCAAGGAGCAGATGGACAAGGTGAAGTTCCAGCGCGGTATGGCGGCAAGCATCGAACGAGAATTCAACACCTTAGGAATTGACTCATGAAACTGATTTATTTTCACGGTTTCGGTTCGTCAGCAGCCAGCGGAACCATACGCACGTTGAGAGAGCGGTTGCAGGACTTCGAGGTCATTGCACCCGATATTCCCGTTGACCCTGCTGAGGCGCTACCCTACCTGAAAGCGTTGTGCCAGGATGAGCAGCCCGATGTCATCGCCGGAACAAGCATGGGCGGTATGTACGCCCAGCAGATGTTCGGTTTCAAACGTATCTGCGTGAACCCCGCCTTCTTCATGTCCAAGGAGAGCACGGTGCTAAAGACGGGCACCTTCCAGTTCTTCAATCCCCGGAAGGACGGGCATAACACCTTTACAATCACCGAGGACATCATCCGCCATTTCGCCGAGATGGAGGAACATCAGTTCGACGGGGTAATACCCGAAGAAAGCGAGTGCGTATGGGGCCTCTTCGGTAGCAACGACACCTTGGTCAACTGCGAAGACACTTTCCGGCAGCACTACCGCAACGTCCTGCATTTCAATGGTGGCCATCGCCTGGATGAGGCGACGATCAATGATGTGTTGATACCGCTGATTAGGCAGGTGGCGGGAAGGTAATGAAAAAAACTATTCTATCTATCAAATATACAGATATGGAACAAACATTCACGATTGACGGTACAAGTTATACTGAAAAGAAGCTCATCGGCATACTGCGAGGGCAACTGAAAGGCCTCAAGAAATATGCTCATTTTGCAGGTGCCTCCATAGAATTATGTCATCAGAACCAAGCGCAAGAGCTCTTCTTCTATGTCTCACGCGATGACGGGGAAGACATGATGGTCAAAATAGGGCAAGATTCCATGGTCTATTGGGACTGGAATGGGCCGGTAATGGACTGAAATTAAAAATGTGTAACAACCAAAAGGACCTCGCGATGTATAGGAAATCGCATAGTGAATATTATGGAAATGAACATCATTCAAGAAAAACTGTTGGAGTTCAACAGTGATCTGTCCACACAACAAATTAGAGATTTCTACACGAAGAAGTCTTTCCTCGAGATTGTGTCCAAGTCGCGTAACGAGGCTACTCACAGTGCCTTCCTCGCCTGGCTTCTGCAGGGCGAAGAGTTCACAAATGACGATGCTCCGCTGCTGCGATTCCTCGACATCCTGGTGAAGAACTCTCAGGGCATCGACAGCCCCATTGTCTCTGACGATGCGTTGAAAGCCGCGATCCTGTCGAGAACCTTGGAGCTCGCAGAGGTCAAGGCCGTCACGGAGCAGACCGTAAAATACATCAGTACGATTCCGTCGCGCGACCGCCTGGATATCTATCTGACGGCTACTCTGGCCAAGCCCGTCAGCGGAAAAAAATACCTACGCATCATCATTGAAAATAAGGTCTTCTCAGAAGAGATGATTGCCAACGAGAAGGTACCCAGAAACGTGAGTGGCCCCAGTATGGATAGCTTGAATAAAGCGCAGTTCACGGGGAAGGAAGCCTACCTGAAGCTGCATCAGACCCAGCGCTATTATTCAGCCGTGGTGGAACATCCAGAGGATAAGGGTTACAACGACGAGGCTTTCACCATCTTTGTCTTCCTGACTCCTTCCGGTTCACGGCCTACCGACCCCCACTTCATTCCTGTCACCTATCAGGACTTGATGGATTACGTGCTCGACCCGTTGGTGGCAGATACGGGTTTGGAGCATACTGTCAAGACATATCTTAGCGAATACATCAGCGCCCTAAGCGTTCCTTCCATTTCTGACAGCGACAACGAATTTACAGTGCTTGCCGTGAGCGCTGACGAGCGCGAGAGGCTGGAGAAGTTCTGGAAGAAATACGAAGCCATCATCATCGAAGCAGCCAACTCGAACAAGGCCAAGGGCTCAGAGGCCAAGGATCTGGTGTTGCAGAAATTCTACGAGAAGAACCAGCCCCTGTTCATGGCCATCTATCACATCATGCCCGACAAGGCAGCCGTGCTGAAGCAGTATTCCACTCGTGATTACACGAAATATACGCTGAAGTTCGACGGAGCGGTCCTGGGTGAACATCTCGGGAAGCGGGCTGTCATTCTCACAGCTGCCAAAGCGCTGTGTGATGGCGGTTACAACTTGCCCGCGATCGATTCCCACAACCGTGCGTTCTTCTTCAATGAGCAGGCCTTCGAGGAGAGACACGCGCAACGTCTTCTCTCAGACGATGCCTACAAGAACAGATATACGATGATAGAGACCGCGAGAGGTCGCTTCGCCATCTGCAACCAATGGGGCGTCGGGAACTGGGATTTCGTCGATGTGTTGCTTGACTGCGCACCCGGTAAGTTTGAACTCATCAGCGAATAACAACAACGGCTCTATCGGATTTAGTGTGAATTAACATTCCCGGTATGGAGCGCGGACGTCTCGTCCGCAGTAACTTCACTCGTCTTCGCTGGTTGCAGACGCGCAGTCGCAGACGACTGCTGCGGGCAAGGACGTCCGTGCTCCAGTTAAATATACTAAATCCGTTTAAGCCAGACGACATGACTCCTCTATTATGACCTGACAGCTGTTGAATATGAACAAGACCATCTTCATCCCATGGCACGCTATCAGCAGTTGCCTTCTAGGTTCGCAACAAAGGAGAACAAACCTCTGTATAATTCCATCGTCAATTTACAATTGCTTCAGAAAACACCCAATATACAGAAAGGTGACAAACCGTTGAAAGACTGGGTTAACGAGCAAACTCACGGAAAAGATAAGAAATCCTTTCTTGATGAGCACCTTATACCTGATGTGTTAGATGAAAAAGATATTGCCGATTTCTTTGATAAAAGAAAGGAACTCCTGGTAGAAAAACTTCAAACCATTCTAAAATAACGTATATAAACCTTTAACCCGTTTAAACATGAAACGCGTATTTATAGACATGGACAATGTGCTGGTGGATTTCCAGTCGGGACTCGATCAGGTGAGTGAGGAAGTGAAGGCAGAATATGCCGGACGGCTGGACGATATTCCGGGCTTGTTCGCCAAGATGAAGCCGATGGAGGGGGCCATAGATGCTGTGCATGAGTTGCAGAAGCAGTACGACCTGTTCATCCTCTCCACGGCTCCGTGGAAGAATCCGTCGGCATGGTCGGACAAGGTGGAATGGGTGACGAAGTATCTTGACGACGTATTCCATAAGCGGATGGTCATCACCCACCGCAAGGATCTCTGCCAGGGTGATTATCTGATTGACGACCGTGGGAAGAACGGCACCAGCGAGTTTGCAGGTGAATGGATCAAGTTCGGCTCAGAGCAGTTTCCTGGATGGGAGAGTGTGCTCAGTTATCTGCTGTCAGAGAAGAAGGAACAATAGACACCAGTAACCGATAAGAAGATTAACTATGGATCAGGAAAAAGAAAGGCAACTCACTATGTTGCAAAAGATTTACGAGAATTGGATGCCTCCTACACCAGCTTTCAAAGCTAACCACGAAGGCGTTCCTAAGGGTATGATTCCTTACATCAGCTGCTCTGATGTACATGACTACAACTACAATATCCGCGTCATTCCTCTGAGCGATTTCCTCTCGCAAGACGACGACCATTACGAGAAAACAGAGAATGGTACAGTCATTGCACACTACGAATCGATGGAGGAACTCATAGAGGACGGTTGGGAACTGGACTGAGCCTCAACCTTAAATACCGTTAAACGGTTGAATTATTGTGGAGTAATGACTATCTTCGCCGAAACTTAAAGCAATGCAATTATGAAAGGACTGTCAAAATCACGTTACACGGCCTTCTGCCAGTGTCCGAAGAACTTGTGGCTGAAGGTGTATAAGCCAAACGAGGCAACCATAGATGCTGGCCTGCAGGCACGTTTTGCACAAGGCAATGTGGTGGGCGATCTGGCTATGGGGCTCTTTGGCGACTTCAAGGAGGCGCATGCAGAGAAGGCCGACGGCAGCCTCTACCTCAGCAAGATGGTGGAGCAGACGCGCCAGTGGATGGATGAGTGTGTGGAGAACATCTGTGAGGCTTCGTTCATCTGCGAGGGAGGTTACTGTGCTGTTGACATCCTACGCAAGACGAATGGGGGCTGGGACATCTACGAAGTGAAGAGTACCAGTTTCCCTGAGTTCAACGGACAGGAGGCTAAGTTGGAGAAATATGCACCGGATATTGCTTATCAGAAGTGGGTGCTGGAGCAATGTGGCGTCAACGTCACGGGCACATATCTGGTTTGCCTGAACAGCGACTATGTGAGGCATGGTGAACTTGACATCGAGCAGTTATTCGTCGTCAATGACATGAAGGAGATGGTGGAGAATGAATACCTGAAGGTGCCGGCGCGCGTCGGTCAGGCCATGAAGGTGATCAATAGCGAGCAGGAGCCGGATATGGAGCTTTCGGAATGCTGCATGAAGCCTTACAAATGTGCCTTCTGGGACTATTGCAAGCAAAAGCATCATGTGCCAACGCCTTCGGTGTTCGATGTCTATGGCGGACAAGGGCGTGGCGGCTTCACCTTCAAGAAGAAGTTGGACTGCTACCGCCAGGGACTCGTAGCCTTCGAAGATTTGCGACAGACTGAGATAGGCCCCAATCAGAACATGCAGATCGAGGCGGCACTGACGGGCAAGGAGTTTGTCAACCCCGAGGAAATCCGCAAATTCCTAGACCGGCTTTCCTATCCGCTATATTTCCTCGACTTCGAGACCATGCAGGATGCCGTGCCACGATACGACGAGGCGAAGGTCTATGCTCAGATCACCTTCCAGTACTCCCTGCACATCAAGGAGCGGGAAAGCGTATCAACGTTTGTAGATACAGGAAAGTTGAAATACACAAAGACGGCCAACTACATTACGCATCGCGAATTCCTGGCGCCCAATGATGGCAGCGACCCGCGGCGGCCGCTGGCCGAACAGCTGTGCAGGGACATACCGATGGATGCCTGCACCTTGGCATATAATAAAATGTTCGAGTGCGGGCGCATACGCGAACTGGCTGCCCTCTATCCCGACCTTGCTCCGCATTTGCAGAATATCGCCGACCACATCATCGACCTCATCGACCCGTTCCGTGCAGGCGATTACTATGTGCCGGCCATGGGAGGCTCGTTCTCTATCAAGAGTGTGCTGCCAGCCCTGTTCCCCGACGACCCCGAACTGGACTACCACAACCTCGACGAGCGTTGCCAGAACGGCGGTGATGCGATGAACATCTTCCCACGACTGCAGCAGTTGGAACAGTCGTTGCCCAAGCAAGGGGTGCAGAATCAAGATGGGCTGTTGGTGATGGCCGACTCGCTGATGCCCCTTTCTGAGCAAATAAGAATACGTGAAGAAATCGCCGCCAGCCGCAAGGCTCTACTCGACTACTGCAAACTCGACACCTGGGCCATGGTGAAGGTATGGGAGAAACTGAAAGAAGTTGCGGGAATAATTTGAATTTTTCGAGAAAAGTGACTATATTATTAACGTTAGTTTAATTGAACTTGTATGGAAATGAAAAATGATCCGAAAAAGTTTGTCAACCAGGTTGAGGAACTTTACCAAGTGGCGCTCAATGAGGCTGCTTCACTGTTGAAGAGCAATCCGAATGGCAGCTACATTGCCATCCCGGAATGGGATGATGAAGTGGACACCAGGGATTGGAACGACGTGCCCATAGCAATTTGGGCTGTTGGCTTGAATGACGACGGACACATTTGCGTCAAGGCCTGTGTCATGAACGTCGGCTACGGCTATTCTGGTGATGAATTCTCCAATGACTGGGAAGACATCACAGAGCACAAGATTGAAGCTTCGTGCTATCCAGAGCTCTTCCGTTTCGTTGCAGAGAACTTAGACAAAGCCACGACGAAGGAAGAAGCCGACAAGGTCAAGCAGGATGAAGACGATTGATAATAACCAGCTGCTTAGTAACTATATTACCTTTATATTCATTAATGATTATGTTAGAAAAAGACATTTTGAGGATTAAGAATAATCCTGTCTATCAAGAGTTGAAAAGCTATTATAGCCGTTCAACCATTTTCAGTGCATTGGGCATCGAGCGCAATGAAAACAGGCATAGTGCATTCCTGTGTTGGTTGCTTGACCCAAAGTCCGACCATCAATTGGGTGTAGAACCTTTGAAGAAATTCTTGGCTCTGTATGCTGCCACAAACGAGAAAATTGACACTCAGTTGAGGGCTGCCTTTGTCACAGGACGATACGATGTGGAGAATGTCGAAATCGGCAGGGAGGTGACGCTGGCTCGGTTCTGTGATGACAGCTATGCTGGACTGATGTTGAACGAAGCCCAAAAAAGACTCGACATCTGGTCGGAACTCTCCGTGATATTGCCTGACAGCAGCGAGAGTCGGAGAATTGCCATGGTCATTGAAAATAAGATTTACAGCAAGGAAAGCAAAATGGGCGATACATATCAGACGGAAGTGTATCACGATTGTCTGAGCACATACTATGAGAACGAGACGTTGCTGGAAGTCTTTTTGACTCCTGACGGGGAAGAAGCACATTGCCCGGACTTCATCCATCTGACTTATCAGCAGTTGTTGGATGACGTGCTGCTTCCATTGACACCTCTCATCACCTCTGAACATGCAGGACTTTTCATCAATGACTATATTCGCAACTTAGGGAAACCTGCTCTGGATGACGATGACAACGACAAGAAGGTGAAGACATACTCCATCCTCGCCACTTCTCAAGAAGAACGAAGCCGGCTTCAGCAGATGCTGGAAACAGAAGGAATGAAACAGGTGCTGGAAAAAGCGTTGATAGCAGCCTACGGTGTTCAGGCAAAGAACGTAGTAGGCAAGGAAGCGATGGAAAGGAACGAGCAGATGTCAGCATACGAGACAGCTGTACTTACTGAGTTCTGGAACGACAACACCGATATATTGAAAGCCATGTTGTATAACCTCGACATCTTCCCCGAGGGCGACAAAAATGCTATTAAGAACATCTTCAAGGAGAATAATCGCGACACTACCAAATATTTTGTTGAAAAGAAGAGTGGCGACAAGTGGGTGCCGGCAGATGCAAACTTCAACAGGCCGCTTGCCAAAGGTCGTGCCGCTTGTGTGTTTTTCGCTCAGTGGATGGCAATGCATGAAGGAGAATTTACACTTGAACAAGTGCGGGAAATATTCCCCCTCTCCATCAATCAGTACTATAATAACCTCAAATGGGAGTTCATAGACACCCTGATTTATGGCAGCGACTCAGATTCACTAATGGCCGAAGCCATCAACAAAGCCGGGCAACGGATAGAAATCGCCAGCGACAAATGGGACTTCTATCCCATAAAATTGGGAAGACGTGGTCGATGCGGCTTTGGATACCTCGAAGATGGCAATATGGCTGTCATGCCTAAGATGTGGCGCAAGGAAGACTTCCAGCGGCTGCTCGAATACATTGAAGCACATCAGGAAATTTTCTGCGGATTACGTATCAGACAGGCATAGAACCCACCATAAAAGAACCAGTCAAAGAAAGCTCGCTTCGCTCTGCCGAGCGTGAGGAGGTTCGACCGAAAGGTCAAAGTTCCCAAAGAGCCGGAGGCTGGCAGGCATCCTTCTTATCCTGTAGTAGAAAGGTCTTGGGATGTCTTTTTGTGCTCATCTTTGAATTTTTCTCATCGAGTGACTATATTATTATAAGAAGTATTTAACAAAAAGCGCAATATGACACTTCAAGAAAAAGTAACAGCCTGGTTTGGCGAAGTCGGGAAGTATAACGATTTGTATCTGGACGTTTTCCAACCCAGCGACAAGGCAGCCCTGATGGAGCTGGCTGAGGGCGGCGACCTCTGTGCCACCTGCGCCCTGCTCAAGGGCATGAAGCGGAAAGAGCGTTCGTTCCCCTATGAGCTCGAGGACGAGGAAACTGGAGAGAAGGTGGTGATAACGCGAGTCGAAGTGCTGGATGGAACCACCTTCGAAGTGAGCGAGGAGGTGAAAGACCGTTTGTACGGGAAGCTGCTGGAAGTCATGAAGGACTGCGGCACCATGGCTTTGTACACGGCAGCCTATCATTTGAGTGAAGGAGCAGCGGTGGATGTAACCCCGATCCTGCTCGAACTCGTAGGCCGCGGTGAAGAGAGTGTCGCAGAACGCATTGAAGACCCGGCCGTCTTGCAGAAGCTCTGCGAAAAAGGGAACAAATGGGCGGCCTACACGCTCTACGACAAATACCGCTGGGGCGATGAGGAGCACGGCATCTTCATCGACAAGGAGCGGGCTAAGGAATATTACGATCTGGCAGGGGACATTCCTTATAAAGAAGAATGGGATCCGACAGATGAAGCCGGCGAGGAGTATCCAACTACCCGCGAGTATGTCCTCACGGGAGATTCCGACACGCTCGATGGCATAGAAACCCTCATCCGTGACCTCTCCCAGCGCTTTGGCATCCCGGAGAACGAGGAGGACGGGCTGGGGCTCTTTGTGCCGCAACAGCAACTGATCAAGTTGCTCGTGGGCAGTGATTCCGTCTATTACCGCGGCAATGTCCAGTATCTGGAGCGTAAAGCCCCCGACCGCCTCGTCATCACCACCGAGGCCGACAAGGGCAAGCCCCTGCTCTATGCCCTCCGCCAGTGTTTCGGGAACCTGAACATCGAGATGAAGGACGCTGAGTGAATTGAATTATTTTTGTGAAGTAACTATAGGTGGGGGCTATTAATTAATAATAAAAAGTATGGATTATAAAGAATACCTTAACCAGATCATTCGCTTCAACGAGGATAAAGATTTCCTCGTGATGAGGGAAAAATACAATGAGCCTTCTTTCTTTGAAATCATCTCCAAGGAAAGAAGCGAAACAACTTTCTCGTCTTTCCTAAAATGGCTGTTTTCTTGCAATACGTCTTTAGATTCAGCCTCCCCTGTGATGATGCTTCTTGATATATTGGTTCGACGAAGCAATGAGCAACAAAAGAACATTGTTTTAATCCCGGAGAATCTGAAAACATGGATTGTTTCTCGAAGAATGAAGATTCAATCACTGCATGTTGAGACAGAACAACCTGTTAGTACACTTGCCCGGGATGTGTTTGATGCCTTATGCAAAAACAATAAGGATGAATATACAAAAGGCTATAACAGCGGCTGGATTGATTATCCCGACTTTGTAAATGCGCTGCAAATTGCTTCAAATAGTCAGGACCGCATAGATTTGTTTATTGATTGCGATATTATTGATATAAGTGGAGAAAACAAGAAACTCCAGATTATCATTGAGAATAAGGTGGACTCCAAGGAGGGTGGCGCGAAAAAGTACAAAGAAAACACGCGCCTGCCTAAAGAGTATTTAGACGCCTCACAGACAGGGCGCTACTATCTTGGCACACATCGTACGGACAAGACTGCCAGAGATGTTTATCAATTATATGTCTATCTCACGCCACTCCCCTCTGCTCAGTTAGACAACTTCAATCATATGGAAGAGGGATTGTCGGAAGAATTCCGAGACAATGAGCATTTCATTCAAATCAATTATCAGGACATACTGGATGGTGTCATTGTTCCACTGACCCATTCTACTGCCTTGTCAAGCCGTTCACGTTTCTTCTTAGAAGAATTCAAGAATGAGCTGACATTTCCAAATGTTGAAGCGACTGGAGGAACATCATTCATTGCCGTGAGTGAGGAGTTTTCCGAACACATCTCGTACAAATGGGAAGATTACAAAACCCTTATCATTGATTCAGCCATCTCGGCAGTGCAGGAACCCATCTGGTGTCTTTCTGAGACATATTATAATTATCAGCCGAAAGGCGAATTGCTAGCCCAGATGATAGCTTGTAATATGTATAGTCAATTACAGCTGAAGGGGTGGGTGTCTGACAAACAAGACAAAAAGTTTAATAAGAAGATTGAAAGATGCACTGCTTATTATTCTTCCAGGACATGGTTTAGCAGCATAGAACAATTTGCACAACAGGTAGGTATAGATATCCGGCAAGTCTATATTTCAGATGAAAGCACAAAAGAACTTTTAATATCTTTCTGGGAAGAAAACAAGCTTTTCTTAAGCGCATTGATGCATAGTTTAAAACCGGAGGACAAGAAACATATACAATGCTTATTAGATTCCTTGACAAAGCGGGATACTTCTAAGTATATGGTCTATTACGATGACCGACCTATCTGCAACCAACCATTGAATAATGCACAAACAGTATGGTGCATAGTAAAACAGTGGGTAAAGCTCCTGCAACGGACGGTAAGCCTTGAAGAATTAAATAAGGTCTTCCCCAGACGAATAAGTCATTACTATGAATCAGGGAAGTGGTATCAGCATCTTTTTGTGGAAAAAGACAATTGCACTTTTGATGGAGAAAACGGAAATAAGCAAAAGGTACCAGATGACTGCTGGGACATAGACTGGGGTGGCAAATATGATATTCTTCTGACCTATCCTGCTATGAGTTTTCCACCTAAATATGCGACACTTCTGAAAATGTGGCGAAGAGATGATACAGAGGAGTTCATAAAATATTCTATGAGCAAGCCTGAGTTCAAGGACAAACTTTCTGTCGTCAAGGAAAGATAGGCACTATGTAAGACTGGTAATGTGACTATATTATTCTCAAACTTTAAAAACAATAAATGATGGATCCCAAACTCATCCTGGATTTTTATAAATTACCAGAATTCCAGAAACTTAATGCATATTACATGCAGAGCACCGTTTTCAGTGTTTTGGGTGTACAGCGTAGCGAGAATAGACATAGTTCGTTTCTGGCTTGGCTGCTTAATCCTGATGCATCCCACTCGTTGAAGGAGATGCCACTAAGGAATTTTCTCGCCCTGATTGCTGCCAAGGCAGATGATCAGGATAAATGCTACTTCTACCAAGTGCGCCAGCATCTCTTGTCGGGTAACTACCAACTTAAGGTGGATTGTGTCAAGACCGAACAGTCTATCGTAGGTCTGGCAAACGAGAAACTTTCAGATTTGGACTGTATCGTTGAAAAGACAGATAACGGCCAATTCAAGAAGGACGGTCAGAATCGCTTTGACATCTGGATGCTTGTCCACATTGCATTTACCGATGAGCAGGATTGTGAACGGAACTGGACTGTGCCAATCATCGTGGAAAACAAGATTTACAGTTCGGAAGGCTATGCTGGCAATGAGGAAAAGGCCCAGACAATGCGTTATCACAGGGCTATGGGCGTTCTGCAGAATGTAGTCTGCGATGACAATTACTGTCAGCCACTGCAGGTCTATCTCACCCCTTCTGATACAAAGAAGGGACCAACTGCACCTTCATTTATCCATATCACTTATCAAGACCTGCTTGACTATGTCATTCAGCCCTGTGCCTCAGCCGAAAAAAGTGACGTGGAAGTTGGCGTGCTGATAAACGGATATATTCGCAATCTGAGTTGCCCGTCTAACCAAGATGGTGAGAACGAGAGAGATTATTCTATTTTGGCTATAGCTGAACCGGAGAGCCAAGACTTGGACGTGCTATTCAAATCGGAAGGCTTCGAGGCCGCACTTTGTGCTGTGTTCCCCGAAGAAGCTCAAGCTCTGCTCGGACAAACCACAATAGAGATGCCAGACGACATTTCTCTATTGGAACAGTTCTGGAATGCCAACGAAAATCTCTTTAAAATCGTTCTTTACAATCATTTCAAAAACGACAAAGAAAAGTTGGCCATCGCTCAAAAGATTGTCAAGGTAAATAATCGTGACAACACCCGCTATTTCGTTGCTGTTAAACAAGGTGAGCCTTGGCTGAACAAAAAGGCTGCATCCAAGAGCGAAGCCTCGTTCCTCATCTTCAAGGCCTACTGCCTGTCAAGACACGAAATGAATCCCTCCGCGGAACTCTCCGTGGATGATTTGCGTAGCGAGTTCGACAGTAGCCTGAATTCATACTATCACAATCGCTTTCTAAAATATCTTTTCTATGACTTTGACCAAGACGTCACGGTAGATGTCGAGGGAAACAAGCATTTTGGTAACGCCCTCTGCCCCGAAAGCGATGGCTGGGACTTCTATTGGGACAACGACCATATTCTGCCTAACGTGAAAGGTCAAGTCCGGAGTGTGAAAATGTGGCGCAAGGACGATTTCGACCGACTTGTAGAGATAGCCGTGAAACTTGGTATCGTGGTAGAAGCAAAGGAATAAAGCAAGCTTTCTGTAATAAAGAAAAGACCGGCACTATGCACGACTGGAGTAAATTCATAGAAAGACCTTATCAAGAGGTTCTGGAAGAACTGAGGGCAGTAGGTTATCAGGTAGTGGGTGATGATCTCTTTGCCTGTTATAGAAATGTCGATCTGCAAAAAGGTGATGCCAGAATCCGGCTGGTGTGCGTGCCTTTCGACTTGGACGACTTCGAGGAGAAGCTCAACGATAAAGAGAGAACCTATGAGTTGGACGATGTCGAGTGGTACACGTTCGAAATATATGATGAAGAAGGAGTGATGTTAGCAGGTAATCTTTAAATTTCTTTGGCAAAGTGACTATATTATCATTGTAAACAAAAAACACTGAATATGACAAACGAACAGATTGAAGAACTTCTCTTAGAGATACATCGCACACCGCTGCTGTCTATGGAAGAAGAATTGGAACTGTTAGAGAAGATACAGGCCGAGGGCGCTGATTGCGAAGAATTGGAGAAACTGGTGAATGCCAATCTAAGGTTTGCTGTCAGTCTTGCGGGACAATACATGAACCGAGGTTTGGATATAAGAGAACTGATTCCCATCGGGGCAGAAGGGCTGAAAGAGGCTGCATTGACCTATGACCTGAATGGCGACACAAAGTTCCTTAGCCATGCTGTCCCAGTGATGCGTAAGTACTTCGAGGAAGCAATTTCAAATAACAATGATATCAAGAGAAAGATGCTCGTCAGAGAACTTCACATGAGAGAGTATTATAACGAGGAAATAGACGATTACAATACTGCATTCTCTTTCGTAGTTGACTTTGACAGGAAACGATACACTGTAGGTGAATTGTTCTGTGACTGCACCTATTCTATTGATGAAGTAGAACGATACATTGTAAAGTATCTGATGGCAAGGACTGAGCACGATGAATCGAAGTTATATTGGCAGATGGTTGAAAATAGCCAGCTAAACAAAGAAACAGAAAAGATAACAAAAATACAAGATGAATAAATCAAGCAATAAGAAGAAAGAAGAGATTTTGGCTTCCATCATCAGGTCGTTTCCGATCTATGAGGTGCAGCAGATTTGTATTGACAGTCATCGTTACCCTCGAAGGCGAAACAGGCTGCAACGCGTTGGACTCTTCCAGACGAAGGATGGTGCAAAGGGAGCCATGCATGAATACATTAAGCACGAAAAGAAGTGCTGCGAGACGTGGGGAGGGAATTACTATGCTGACTGCCTCGGCTACTTCATAGACGAGGTTCTTGGTTCGTCCAGCACGAACGTATTCTAACGGGTGCAAGTCCCTAACGCGCCCTTATAGCGGGAAGCGTCCAGCCGGAGGCAAGGGTGTCCGCCGCGAGACGGAATCTGAAGGAAGCCCGAGGCAAACATCTGGCCTGACGGACAGGAATCACATATAAGGCATATGGCCGTGGATAAGGTGGCCAAGAGCACTAAAGTCCTATAGCTATACGGACCGGCCGGTGTAAATGTGGCAGGTATAAGATGGAAAGAATGCGTCCATAACTGGAGAGGTCTCGCAGGCGATCCCACAAGGCAAGTAGTAACAACGAACTGCGAGAAGTCAGCAGACGCCATAGTACCTACAGGAGTCGATACAAGTAGGGAAGGGCCGAACTTTAGTTAAACAAGCAGTAAATGAAGATTACCCTATGAAGGAAGAAATGCAGAAAACAGGCAAAGGCTGCCATGCGGAGGTAGGGACGGAATCCCGAGGTATGTATGGAGTGCAGACTTACATGGGGATAATTGAAAACAACCTTGTGGAAGTACCAATCGTAGAGGGAGATTTACTAAGGCATATTATCTCGCCGAGCAACATGAACCTTGCCTACAAGCGGGTCGTGAGCAATGCGGGAAGTGGCGGTATCGATGGCATGGAGGTAAAAGAGCTTTTGCCTTACCTGCTCAGCCATAAGGATGAGTTAGTAAAGAAACTTATGGACGGCAAGTACCGTCCTAATCCTGTCCGACGGGTCGAGATACCCAAGGATAACGGCAAGAAGCGTCCGCTCGGCATTCCTACCATAGTAGACCGCTTAGTCCAACAAAGTATAGCCCAAATCTTGCAACCGCTATACGAACCTCAGTTCAGTCCCAACAGTTTTGGTTTCCGTCCTCATCGAGGTGCCCATCAGGCCTTGCGGTGTGCGCAATCCATCATCAACGATGGCAACCGCTTCTGCATTGACCTTGACTTGGAGCAGTTCTTTGACAACGTGAACCACTCTAAACTGATAGAGGTAATCAGCAGGACGATAAAGGACGGGCGAGTGGTCTCGCTTATCCATAAATACCTGAATGCTGGCGTATTGGTTGCAGGCAAGTACGAGGAAACGAAGAAGGGTGTGCCGCAAGGCGGTCCTTTAAGTCCACTATTGAGCAATATCATGCTCAACGAGCTGGACAAGGAACTGACGAAGCGTGGTCATCCCTTTGTGCGCTACGCCGACGACTGCATGATATTTTGCAGAAGCAAGCGTGCCGCAGAGCGCATACTTGAGAGCATATCGAAGTTTATCGAGGGTAAGCTTTTCTTGAAAGTGAATCGTGATAAGACAGGTACAGGCTCTGTATGCGGAAAGAAGTTTCTTGGATACTCGTTTTACTTTGACAAGGAGGGCAGGTGTCAATTACGTCTGCATCCCAAGACCATAGACAAGCTGAAAGCGAGATTAAAAGCTCTGACAGGCCGTAGTAATGGCATGGGTTATGCACGTCGCAAGGAATCACTGAAACTCTTTATCAGCGGCTGGGTGGAATACTACAAGCTGGCCAGGATGAAGAAGACTCTTGAAACCATAGACGCATGGTTACGTCGCCGCATCCGTATGTGCATATGGAAGAGTTGGAAGAATCCGAGGACGCGGATAGCGAACCTCATCAAATGTGGATTGCCTAAAAAGCAGGCATGGAAACAAGGCTGGACTCATGGCTATTGGCATGTCGCTGACACGTGGAGCGTACATCATGCAATGAGTAATTCTAACTTGTATCGCGCAGGCTATCGTTGCTTAATGGATTACTATGTATTGGTATCGTAAACGAAGAACCGCCGTATGCGGAACCGCATGTACGGTGGTGTGAGAGGTCGGAAAATGAAAGTAGGAGGAAAACTACTTCATTTTCCTCCTACTCGATTTTCATTAGACGTAGTCCGGCTGCTTCGTGCAGCTACAAGCTTTTCTCTCACGCGCGCACGCGTAATAAAGTTGAGAAAAAATGTCTGAATCTTACGCATTTTCTGTTAATCGACTTATATGCAAAGAATTATGATGCGTAAGATTTCTGGCGGAATCCTTGTTTTGCGTAAGATTTTTGCTGAGATATTTGGTCTTGCGCATGATTTTTGCTGAGATATTTGGTCTTGCGCATGATTTTTGCTGTGGTACTTGACCTTGCGCATGATTTCGTAAGCGCATCCGATGTGACATTTTGTAGATGAATATGCCATTTGTCTTAGCCATTTGTCTTAGCCATTTGTCTTAGTCATTTGTCTCTGCCATTTTCTTTGCCATTTGTCTTTACCATTTTCTTTACCATTTTCTTGTAAGCGAAAAGGCGAGATGAAGCAAAAGTACCCGCATTATTCCATAGGTGGTACTTATTTGTACCACCTATGGTACTTTTGAGTACCACTACTGGTACTTCTGAGTACCGCCACTGGTACTCAGCCTTTTAGCTGGGCGTGGAGTATCTGGAAGCAGGGCGTATAGTCTTAGGTGGCAGGGCGTGGAGTCCTTGGAAGTAGGGTGTGGAGTCTCAGGAAGCAGGGGGCGGAGTCTTTGGCAAATTGTCGTGATAACCCAAGGTTCAGGGCATGATGGATGTGATTATGCGCAAAAATCTTACGCAAAACGAGTATTTGTTTGAAAATCTTACGCATCTTAAACAGCTACAAATAAGCAGATTATCGGGAAATGCGTAAGATTCTGGCATTTTTTCTCAACTTTATTACGCGCGCGTGCGCGAAAAACCTTGTAATTGGCGACCTTATAATCCTCGCTGTACAGATGGATATGCAGAATCGGTGAGGGCTTCTTTATTGAAAATTCCGCCGCCAACACTCTCAAGAGGCGGGCGGCGGAAGTCTATGTGTGTGGTCTCAGGGTGGGGTGAGGGGGAGGCTCAGTCGATGATGCGGACGCCGCCCTTGTCGGCGCTGGATACGCTCTGGGCGTAGGCGCGGAGGCTCTTGCTGACGACGCGGTGGCGGCGGAGGGGTTGCTGGGGACGTGCGGCGAGCTCTTCGTCGGTGAGGAGTACGTTGATGGTGCGGGCTGGGATGTCGATCTCGATGATGTCGCCGTCCACGAGTTTGCCGATGTTGCCTCCGCTGGCTGCCTCGGGGGAGATGTGACCAATGCTGAGTCCGCTGGTGCCGCCACTGAAGCGGCCGTCGGTGATGAGGGCGCACTCCTTGCCGAGGTGCATGCTCTTGATGTAGGAGGTGGGGTAGAGCATCTCCTGCATGCCGGGTCCGCCCTTGGGTCCTTCGTGGGTGATGACGACGACGTCGCCGGCCTTGACTCGTCCGCCGAGGATGCCCTCGCAGGCGTCTTCCTGGCTGTCGAAGACCACGGCGGGACCGCGGAAATGCCAGATGCTCTCATCGACGCCGGCGGTCTTGACGACGCAGCCGTCCTGGGCGATGTTGCCGAAGAGCACGGCGAGGCCGCCGTCGCGCGTGTAGGCGTGCTCGATGTCGCGGATGCAGCCGGCGGTGCGGTCGGTGTCGTAGTCGGCGTAGTAGTTCTCCTGGGCGCCGAGTTGGTTGCAGAAGCGGCCGCCGGGGGCGGAGAGGTAGATGGAGGGGGAGGGGATGTCCGCGCGAATACGCGCGGCACCAAACCGACAAGCAGAGGGGGAAACGGGGGAAGAGGCGGAAAGGGGAACGGGGGAAGAGGAAGAGGCGGAAGGGGGAACGAGGGAAGAGGAAGAGGCGGAAGGGGGAACGGGGGAAGAGGAAGAGGCGGAAGGGGAAACGGGGGAAGAAGAAGAGGGAGAGGATGAAGAGGGGGAAGGGGAGGATGAAGAGGGGGAAGGGGAGACGGGGGCGGAGGGGGAGCAGAGGTCGTAGGTGGCGATGGCGCTGGAGAGGGTTTCGCCTTCCACGCGGAGGACATCTGTGTCGATGAGTCCTCCGCGGGCGAGCTCGGCAAGTATACCGAGTATTCCACCGGCGCGGTTGCAGTCTTCGACGCTGTACTTTTGGGTGTTGGGCGCGAGCTTGCAGAGGCATGGCACGCGGCGCGAGAGTGCGTCGATATCCTTCATGGTGAAATCTACCTCGCCTTCCTGGGCGATGGCCAGGAGGTGGAGGATGGTGTTGGTGCTGCCTCCCATGGCGATGTCGAGTGCCATGGCGTTGAGGAAGGCCTGGCGGGTGGCTATGCTGCGGGGGAGCACGCTCTCGTCGCCGTCCTCGTAGTAGGCGAGTGCGTTCCGGACAATCTGTCGGGCGGCCTGCTGCATGAGGCGCACGCGGTTGCGGTGTGTGGCGAGGATGGTGCCGTTGCCTGGCAGTGCGAGTCCTATGGCTTCGGTCAGGGAGTTCATGGAGTTGGCGGTGAACATGCCGGAGCAGCACCCGCATCCGGGGCAGGCTCGCTGCTCGACCTCGGCGAGTTCCTGGTCGCTGACGGTGGGGTCGGCACCCTTGACCATGGCGGCAATGAGGTCGAGGTTCTCGCCTTTGTACTTTCCGGCTTCCATGGGTCCTCCGGAGACGAAGATGGCGGGTATGTTCAGCCGCATGGCTGCCATGAGCATCCCGGGTGTGATCTTGTCGCAGTTGGAGATGCAGATCATGGCATCGGCCTTGTGGGCGTTGACCATATATTCTACGCTGTCGGCGATGATGTCGCGCGATGGCAGGGAATAGAGCATCCCGTCGTGCCCCATGGCGATGCCGTCGTCGATGGCGATGGTGTTGAACTCAGCGGCATAGCAGCCGAGGCTCTCTATTTCGCGCTTGACAATCTGTCCGGCTTCGTGGAGGTGTGTGTGGCCGGGCACGAACTGTGTAAAACTATTGACGATGGCGATGATGGGTCGGCCGAACTGTTCGCGTTTCATGCCGTTGGCCACCCATAGTGCGCGGGCTCCTGCCATGCGGCGTCCTTCGGTGCAGACAGCGCTGCGAAGTGCGTGCTTCATTTAGTTTAGAGTTTAGAGTATAGTGTTTAGAATAGTTCCTAAGTTTAGAGTTTAGTGTTTAGAGTAGAGTGTCGGGTTTCGGGTGCAAAATTACGCCAAAGGACGTTCAAAAGCAAATTTATGCAGCATTTTGTTCGTCGGATAGAAGAAAAAAGTGTAACTTTGCACGCAAATTGAAACAAAGTACTACTCTCGAGTAAAAAATCATAAATAAATAATTCCTCTTCTACGATGCAAAGATTCCTCGTCGTCTCCTACAGAATGCTGACGCACTCCGCCGCCAGCCACAAACTGCTCTATGAAACCCCGGCCGACCGTCCCGTGGCCTTCGTGACGGATATGGGTCTGATGATTGATGCCTTCGAACAGCGGCTGTCGGAACTGAAGCCGGGCGACGACTTCGACTTCGTGCTGAAGGCCGAGGACGCCTTCGGGCTTCGCGATGACGACCTGGTGCGCGCCCTGCCCCGCAAGGTGTTTGAGATCAACGGCAAGTTCATTGAGGAGGAGGTGTTCCCGGGTGCGGAGGTGCCCTTGATGGACAACGAGGGCAACCACTTCCAAGGTACGATTGTGGAGGTGACGGACACGGAAGTGACCGTGGACCTGAACAACCCGCTGGCCGGGCGCGACCTGCAGTTTACGGGGCGCCTGCTGGAGAACCGCGAGGCCACGCTGCAGGAAATCGAGCAGACGGCCAAGATCCTGGCGGGTGAATGTGGCTGCGAAGGTGGCTGCGGCGGCTGCGGAGGTGGCTGCGGAAGCCAGGAAGGCTGTGGTGGCTGTGGCTGCAAATGATTGCAAATCTCAAATCTGCCAATTTCCTATTGGAAATCAGATTTGACATTAAAAGATTTGAAACTTGAGATTATCTGATATGAATACATTTGGAAATCTCTTCCGCCTGACGACTTTCGGCGAGAGCCACGGCAATGCCGTGGGCGGTGTGGTGGACGGGTGTCCTGCGGGTATCGCGCTGGACTTGGATTTCATTCAGGCCGAGTTGGACCGCAGGCGTCCAGGCCAGAGCCGCTTGACGACAGCCCGCAAGGAAGGCGACCGGGTGGAAATCCTCTCGGGTGTCTTCGAGGGCAAGACGACGGGTTGCCCCATCGGCTTCATCGTCCGCAACGAGAACCAACACAGCAGCGACTACGACGACCTGCGCGATGTCTTCCGCCCCTCGCACGCCGACTACACCTATTATATTAAATATGGTGTGCGCGACCATCGTGGCGGCGGACGCTCGTCGGCGCGCGAGACCATCAGCCGTGTGGTGGGCGGTGCCATCGCCAAGTTGTGCCTGCGGCAGTTGGGCGTGGACGTGAAGGCGTGGACACAGCAGGTGGGCAACATCGCCTGCGAGCGTGATTGGACTCGCTTGGACCTCAGTCAGATAGAACAGAATGACGTGCGCTGCCCGGATCCAGCGGTGGCCAGACAGATGGAGGACCTCATCCTCGAAGTGAAGGGTGAGGGCGACACCATCGGTGGTATCATCGCCGGGGTCATCACGGGTTGTCCCGTGGGACTGGGTGAGCCCGTGTTCGGCAAGCTTCATGCCCAGCTGGGTGCTGCTATGCTCTCGATCAATGCCGTGAAGGGCTTCGAATACGGTGATGGCTTTGCCATGGCCGAAAAGAGGGGTAGTGAGGTGAACGACTGCCCTGTCCTGACTTCCGGCAATGGTGATGCGCCCCTTTCGGCGGGTCATTCATCGGAACCGGCTCCCTCTCGTCTGGAAGAGGTTCGGTGGGGACAAAACCACAGCGGCGGCATCCAGGGCGGCATCAGCAATGGCATGCCCATCCCTTTCCGTGTGGCTTTCAAGCCCGTGGCCACTCTGTTGCGTCCGCAGGAGACGATAGACGTCCACGGCAACCCCGTCACCATCCATCCTCGCGGACGGCACGACCCCTGCGTCCTGCCGCGAGCCGTGCCCATCGTGGAGGCCATGGCGGCGATGGTCGTGATGGATGCGTACTTGGAAAAGAGAAAATTATAAAAATTAAAACATATAAAAATTAAAGAATAAAAGAAGAGGGGAAAAGGGGAGAGAGTAATAAGATAAAAAAGTAATAAGAGAAGAAGAGAATAAAAGAAAAGATAAAAAGTAATAAAAGAAAAGATAATAACTCTACACTTAGAAACTAACGATAATGGTCACATTCTCAGTTGCCCTCGTAGCCCTCTTGGTGGGCTATCTCCTCTACGGAGTTTTTGTGGAAAAAGTTTTTGGCGTGCAGCCCGACCGCGAGACGCCCTCCTACCGCCTGAAGGACGGTGTGGACTACATCCCGATGCCTACGTGGCGCGTCTATCTCATTCAGTTCCTGAACATTGCAGGCACGGGTCCCATTTTCGGCGCCATAATGGGTATTCTCTTCGGTCCTGCCGCCTACCTGTGGATTGTCTTCGGCTGCATCTTTATGGGTGCTGTTCATGATTATCTCTGCGGCATGATTTCGCTGCGTCAGGACGGTGCATCGCTGCCCGAGATGGTCGGTAATGAGCTGGGCAACGGCGCGCGTCAGGCCATGCGCGTGCTGTCCATCGTCCTGCTGGTGCTGGTCGGCACGGTCTTCGTCACCACTTCAGCGGGCCTGCTGTCCACGATGACCGACGGCGCCTGGGGCCTGGACTACACGGCTTGGCGCTGGGTGTGGCTGGGTTTCGTGTTCCTCTACTGTGTGCTGGCCACGCTATTGCCCATCGACACGCTCATCGGTCGCCTCTATCCTCTCTTCGGTGCCGCGCTGCTGATTATGGCTTTGGGCGTGGGCTTCGGCCTCTTCACGGAGAACGGTCTGCTGCCGGAACTGACTGACGCGCCGTTCACGAGCCATCATCCCAAGGGCCTGCCCATCTTCCCCTTCCTCTGCATCACCATCGCCTGCGGCGCCATCAGCGGTTTCCACGGCACGCAGTCGCCCCTTATGTCGCGCTGCCTGGAGAACGAGCGTCGCGGCCGTTGCGTCTTCTACGGCGCAATGATCACCGAGGGTGTCGTGGCTCTGATCTGGGCAGCCGCTGCCATCAAGTTCGCCAGTGCCTTCGGTGCCAGTCCGGATCATCCCGATGGCTCGCCCGAAGCCTATGGGAACCTGATGCAACTGCTGACGGACGACGGCAACACCTCCAGCAACCCCGCCCTGCTCGTGAATATGATTTGTTCTACGTGGATGGGTCGCATCGGTGCCATCCTGGCCGTACTGGGTGTGGTGGCAGCACCCATCACCTCCGGCGACACCGCTTATCGCAGTGCCCGCCTGATTGTGGCAGACTTCATGCACCTGAACCAGCAGAAGATTGCCAACCGCCTGGTGCTGGCCCTGCCGCTGTTCGCCATCTCGGCAGCCTTGGTTTTCGTGGACTTCGACGTGCTTTGGCGCTACTTCGCCTGGACGAACCAGACGCTGGCCACGTGCTTCCTCTGGACGGCGGCTGTGTGGCTCCTGAACCACGGCCGCAACAGCTGGATTGCGTTCCTGCCTGCGGTGTTCATGACCGTGGTCGTCACCAGCTACATCCTCGCTGCTCCCGAGGGCTTCCAGTTGCCGCACACGCCCAGCCTGATTGCGGGGGCTGTGCTGGCCTTCGTCCTGGCCGTCTGGTTCCTGAAGTATAAGAAGGAGAAAGAGCAGTTGGGGTGATGGGGTTAATGGGTCTAATGGGGCTCATGGGTCTAATGGGTCCAATGGGGCTCATGGGTCTAATGGGCCTTATGGGTTGCAAATTCAATAATTCTAAGTTAAACCAAGCACTATTAATCCAGCTCTATTAAACCAAGCACAATGAAACAGATTCTTCCATTCCTGACCGCTGCCGCCATCGCCCTCTCGGCCTGCGGCGCCAAGACCGCTTCCAGCGAACAATCCACTGATTCCATAACTCAAAACGAAACTCCAATGAAGACAATCTACGACTTCACCGTCAAAGACAAGAAAAAGAATGACGTCAGCCTCGCCCAGTTCAAGGGTCAGGTGCTGCTCGTCGTCAACACCGCCAGCCGCTGTGGTTTCACTCCCCAGTATGAGGCCCTGGAGGCTATGTACGAGCGCCTGCATGAGCGCGGGCTGGAGATTTTGGACTTCCCCTGCAACCAGTTCGGCCAGCAGGCTCCCGGCACCGATGAGGAAATCACTCAGTTCTGCCAGCTCACCTATGGCACCAAGTTCCCTCAGTTTGCCAAGGCCGACGTCAATGGCGAGAATGAGATGCCTCTCTACACCTGGCTGAAGGAGCAGAAGGGCTTCGAAGGCTTCGACGAGGGCAACCAGCTCACGCCGCTGCTGAACGACATGCTGGCCAAGGCTGACCCCGATTTCGCCCAGAAGCCTGACATCAAATGGAACTTCACCAAGTTCCTCATCGACCGCGAGGGCAACGTCGTGGCTCGCTTCGAGCCCACTCATGACATGGCCGACGTGGAGGCACAGGTGGAGAAACTGCTCTGACCGCCACGAACTCCGGGGAACAACCGCTTCCGCAGAAGAACAACCGCTTCCGTGTGAGGCAACTGCCTTCCTCAAAGTCGGAATAACAACAGCCGCCTGCAAGCGATTTTGCAGGCGGCTGTATTATTTGTCGTATTCTGCGCTTGGGCGGGGAGTGTCCGGCGCCCGGCAAGGGGCGACAGGCGCTTACAGCGGATGGTACTGCACGAAGGCTTCCATGGCCTCGTAGGCAGCCAGACCGAGGTTGTTGTAGAGCTCGGCGGTGGCATGGTTGCGGTCCTCGGCGCGTTGCCAGAACAGGCGCTCGTCGTTGCCCAGGAAGGGTGCGGACTCCATCTGGCTGGCGTGCTTGAGGATGGCGTTGCGCTTGGTGCGCAGCTCCTCGGGGCTGATGGGCACAGCCATCTCGATGTGCTCAATCTCCCATTCGGCCCATGCACCGCGATACATCCAGATGCGGCAGTCCTTCAGCCATTGTGCTCCGGCTTCCTTCTCGATGTCGATGGCAGCCAGCACGGCGTCGGTGCAGACACGGTGTGTGCCGTGAGGGTCGGCCAAGTCGCCGGCGACGAAGATCTGATGGGGCTTCACCTCGCGCAGCAGGTTGAGGACAATCTCCACGTCGGCCTCGGAAATGGGGTTCTTCTGGATGCGGCCCGTCTCGTAGAACGGCAGGTTCAGGAAGTGGACGCGCTCGAGGGGGATACCGCTGTACATAGATGCCATGCGTGCCTCGCCGCGGCGGATGAGACCTTTCACTTCCAGGATGTCGCGGGTGTCGAAGTCCTCGGGTTTCTTCTTGTTGATGAAGTCGATGAACTCCTTGAAGCGAGCGTTGATGACTTCGTTCTTGCCTTCGTCGAAGAGTTCGTTGAAGCCGCGGATGAAGTGCATGAAGCGGAACACCTCCTCGTCGCCGACGGCGATGTTTCCGGAGGTCTCGTAGGCCACGTGGACTTCATGTTTCTGCTTCACCAGACGCTGCAGGGTGCCACCCATGGAGATGACGTCGTCGTCGGGGTGCGGCGAGAAGATGATGACACGCTTCTGGGCGGGCTTGGCGCGCTCCGGGCGATTGCTGTCGTCGGCGTTTGGCTTGCCGCCAGGCCATCCGGTGATGGTGTGCTGCAGGTCGTTGAAGATCTTGATGTTCACCTCGTAGGCAGAGCCGTAGATGGCCAGCAGTTCGCCCAGCCCGTGCTCGTTGTAGTCTTTGTTGGTGAGCTTCAGGATGGGTTTTCCCGTCTGTTGGCAGAGCCATACGATGGCGGAGCGGATAAGCTTGTCGTTCCAGTCGCATGATGTCACGAGCCAGGGGCGACGGATGCGGGTGAGGTTGGCCGCGCTGGAGAGGTCGAGGACGACCTGCACGTTGCTGTGCATCTGCAGGAAGGTGGCGCTCTGCTGGTCGGTCATCTCGCCTTCCACGGCAGCCTTGATGACCTCGGCTTTCTCCTCGCCCCAGGCCAGGAGGTAGATCTTGCGCGCCTTGCGGATGGTGCTGACGCCCATGGTGATGGCGCAGACGGGCACGTTCTGTTCGTTGCCGAAGACCTTGACGGCCTCGTTGCGGCTGGTGGGGTCGAGCAGGACCAGACGTGTGTGGCTGTTGCGCTGGGAACCGGTGACGTTCAGGGCGATGTTGCCCATGCGTCCTATGCCGAGCAGGCAGATGTCAATGCCCCCCATATCCTCGATGAGTTTCTCGTAGGCCATGCAGTGCTCGTTCACGCGCTCCTGGGGCGTGGTGCCGTCGAGAGGATAGATATTCTGCGAGGGGATGTCCACGCGGTCGAAGAACTGCTCCTTCAGGATCTTCAGGTTCGACTGTACGCTGTCTGCCGGCAGGGGGTAGTATTCGTAGGAGACGAAGACGACCACGTTGGCAAAGCTCAGTCCTTCTTCATCGTGCATACGCACGAGCTGGTTGAAGACTTCCGTCAGAGTGGCACCGCCGGAGAAGCAAATGGTGCAGGCACGGATTTCGCGCTGTCGCTGGCGAATGGTGGCAGCCACCTTCAGAGCCACTTCTATGGCTCCTTCTTCCGCCGTGGCATAGATGTCAGTAGGCAGTTTCTCGAAACGGGTGAGCACGGAACGCTCGATGTTGCCGCCAGGGCGATAGTAGCGCGGCGACACGCGGTCAAGGGTGATTTGTGAACTAAGGTTGGTTTTCATTATTTAGTTGATTATTATAGGGAAATGATTTCCTCGGTCATCAGAAGTACACGCCCACTCCAAGTTTCAGACCGACGGTGGAGGCGTCGGCGAAGTGATCCAGACACATCTTGAAATAGAGCGCGGGCTCGAGGGTGACGTAGCGGTTCACGAAGAAGGTGTAGCCTACTTCGGGGGTGAGGAAGCCGTGGTTGGACTTGTCATCGCCGGCGTGGCCGTGCTCGTAGCTGGCCATGAGTCCCAGCGAGAGGCCGTTCTGCTCGATGTAATAGCGCCCGCCGACACCGATCTCGAAATTATCCATGTGTTTGCCGGGATGGTTGTAGCCGATGCGTCCGAGCACCATCCAGTCCTGTGCCAGGAAGTAACCTCCCGTCAGCTGCACGTTGGCTGTGAAACGGGTGTTCTTGCTGTAGGCCAGGTTCAGACCTGCCAGCGAGGCGTTGACATACTTCTTACCTGCCTCGAACTGTGCGTTGGCACCGAGGCATACGAGAGCCATCATGAGGCTCAGAAACATTTTCTTCATCATATCACTTTTATTTAAGAATTAAGGTAGTTACGGGTTAAACTGCCACAAAGATAATGCCCCTTGGCCGCACGGCCAAAGGGTATGCCGTTTTTTTAGGTTATTTTAACTTTAACGAGCCCAAGATTCCAGCAGACGCACCTCTCTGTTGCCAAAAGCGGTCACCTCGAAGTCTGCAACGGAGGCTGGTATGAGGCAGGAATTACCGGTGCCCAGCGAGACGGATACGCCACCGGCCTGAATCGTGCAGGCGCCGGAGAGGCAGGAGAGGGTGACGAACGAGTCCTCGGCGAGCAGGTTGCGGTGGAGCGAGGACGACGTGGCAACCACGTTCACCACGAAGAACGGGCAATCGACGATGCGCACGGCGCCCTCGGCAACGGGCTGGTAGTGGGTGCGATAGTCGTCATATACCTTATAGTCAATGGCATTGCGAGCCTCCTCGGTATGGAGCTGGCGGGGCTTGCCGTCCAGCCCCAGGCGGTTGTAGTCATAGAGGCGATAGGTGACGTCCGAACTCTGCTGAATCTCGCAGAGCAGGATGCCGCGGCAGATGGCGTGGACACGTCCGGCCGGAATGAAGAAGACGTCGCCCGGATGCACCTTGTGGCGCGCCAGCACATCGACGATGCTTCCGTCGGCCACCTTGGCTGCATATTCCTCGGGGCGGATCTGCTTCTTGAAGCCAGCCAGCAGGGTGGCACCGGGGCGGGCGTCCATCACATACCACATCTCGGTCTTGCCCAACTTGCCGTGGCGGGCTCGGGCGAGCTCGTCGCCCGGGTGGACCTGGATGGAGAGGTCGCCGGCGGCATCGATGAATTTCACCAGCAGGGGAAATTCCGTTCCGTGGGCCTCGGCGATGTGCTTTCCCATCAGTTCTGCGCCGTAGCGCTGGACGAGTTCTCCCAGGGTGGAGCCGGCCAGTTCGCCGTTCTGAACCACGGACTCGCTGCCGCGCACGGCGCTGATTTCCCAGCTCTCACCGATATTGCGTCCGTCGGCAGGCAGACCCTTGAGGGCTTTCAGACGGCTGCCGCCCCAGACGATTTCATGAAGATTCTCTCTGAATAGAAGTGGATACATTATTTAGTTTAGAGTTTAGAGTGTAGAGTAGTTTCTAAGTTTAGAGTGTAGAGGGTAGAGTTTGTGTTCTTTTTCGGCTGCAAAGATACAGCTTTTCGGTGATATCCTGTGCTTCTTTTTGTGCAAAAGATGTGCGTTTACTGGTCAAAAAGCATGAAAAAACACAGTTTTTGACAGAAAAGGTGGGATTATTGCTCAAGAAACACTATCTTTGTGCCCAATTATAAGAAGGTAACACCCCTTACATGGAAAGAAAAGTAGCACTCATCACCGGAGTCACCGGACAGGACGGCTCGTTCCTCTCTGAGTTTCTTCTGGACAAAGGATATGATGTCCACGGCATCATTCGCCGTTCGAGCGTGGATTTCCGCGAACGCATAGCTCACCTCGAAGGGCGTCCTCATTTTCATCTTCACTACGGCGACCTCGGCGACTCGATGTCCATCATGCAAGTCGTGGGCAAGGTCCGTCCCACGGAAATCTATAACCTCGCCGCACAGAGCCACGTTCAGGTGAGTTTCGATGCCCCGGAGTTCACGGCCAACGTCGATGCCACGGGCGTGCTGCGCGTGCTGGAGGCCGTGCGCCTCTGTGGACTCTCGGATTCCTGTCGCATCTATCAAGCCTCCACCTCCGAACTCTACGGCAAGGTGGAGCAGGTGCCGCAGAACGAGCAGACTCCCTTCCACCCCTATTCGCCCTACGCCGTGGCCAAGTTGTATGGCTTCTGGATCGTCAAGGAATACCGCGAGGCATACAATATGTACTGTTGTTCGGGAATCCTCTTCAACCACGAAAGCGAACGTCGCGGCGAGACTTTCGTCACTCGCAAGATCACACTCGCCGCTGCCCGCATCGCTCAGGGCACCCAGGAGAAACTCTACCTGGGCAACCTGTCCAGCTTGCGTGACTGGGGTTACGCGCGCGACTACATTGAATGTATGTGGCTCATCCTCCAGCAGCCGAAGCCCGAGGACTTTGTCATTGCAACGGGTGAGCAGCACAGCGTGCGTGAGTTCTGCCAGTTGGCCTTCCGGCGGGCTGGTATAGAACTGGAATTTCAGGGTGAGGGAGCTGAGGAGAAAGGCGTCTGCGTCGGCGTCCGTCCGGACAGCCCTGCGGCCCGCCTTGCATCGTCGCTCCAAGGAAAGGTGCTCGTGGAGGTGTCCCCAGACTTCTACAGGCCCACGGACGTTGTCAACCTCTGGGGCGACCCTTCGAAGGCGCGCCGACAGCTGGGATGGGATCCGCAGCGAACGACCTTCGAACAACTCGTCAACCTCATGACCGACCACGATATGGCCAAGGTGGCTGCCGACAGCGCTGCTGCCCACGTCCGCACCAACCTCGCCGAGTACCTTGAGAAAGGTATCGTGAAGTGAGTGGCCCGAAGGTCCTTCGCTCAGCGAAGCCGTCGAAGGCGCCGAGCGGTGAGCCTGGCATCAGATCTTTTGAAATTTCACATTTAACATAAACATTATGAAAAAAGCCCTTGCACTCTGTGCCTTATTATTCATTCTTCATCTGTCATTCTTCAGTACCTCTGCCTCAGCCCAACTGCCGCAGACACCCAAGCGCGAGTTCCGTGGAGCCTGGATTCAGGCTGTCAACGGACAATGGCAAGGCCAGGGACGCGACCGCATGCAGGCAGAACTGATCCGCGAGCTCAATGCCCTGCAAGCCGACGGAATCAACGTCATCCTCTTCCAGTGCCGAGTGGAAGGCGATGCGCTCTACGCCAGCCAGCTCGAACCCTGGAGCCGCTACCTCACCGGGCAGCAGGGAACGCCCCCATCGCCCTACTGGGACCCCCTGGAATGGATGGTCAACGAGTGCCACGCCCGGGGAATGGAACTGCATGCCTGGATCAATCCCTACCGCGCCAAGACCAAAGGCACCACGGCCCTGGCCACCACGCACTATGCCATCCAGCACCCTGACCGCTGTTTCCACTATGGCGACCTGATGATCTTCGACCCGGGTCTGCCCGAGAACCGCAACTTCATCTGCCAGGTGGCGCAGGACATCGTCAGCCGCTATGACGTCGATGGCCTTCATATCGATGACTATTTCTATCCTTACCCCGTGGCCGGCGAGGTCATCCCCGATGATGCCGCCTATGCGGCCTATGGTCAGGGCCTCAGCCGCGAGGATTGGCGCCGGCAGAACGTGAACCTCTTCATCCGTCAGCTGCGTGATGCCATCCGTGCCGTCAAGCCTTGGGTGAAATTCGGCGTCTCGCCCTTCGGCATCTATAGAAACCAGCGCTCGTGGGCTGGCGGCTCGAAGACAAATGGCTTGCAGAACTATGATGACCTCTATGCCGACGTGCTCCTGTGGGTGCGCGAGGGCTGGGTGGACTACAACGTTCCTCAGATATATTGGGAGATCGGTCATACTGCTGCCGACTACGATGAACTCATCCATTGGTGGAGCCAGAATTGCACCGAGCGCCCGCTCATCATCGGACAGGACGTCGATCGCACCGTAGCCAAGACCGACCCCAAAAATCCCGCACAGCACCAGATGGCAGCCAAGATGGCTCTCCAGCGCGGGCTGCCGGGCATCAGTGGCAGCTGTCAGTGGTATGCCCGTGCGGTGGCCGACGACAGAGGTGGCTACGGAACCTCACTCCGGACAATCTACCACACTCGTCCGGCCTTGCAGCCTTTGATGCCTTGGATCGACAAGAAGACACCCGGCAAACCCCGCAAAGTCAAAGCCGTGCGGATGGATGATGGAACGCTACACCTCTTCTGGACGGCACCTAAGGCAAAGACGGAGATGGATGTCGCACGCCAATACGCTGTCTATGTCTTCCCCAAGGGTATGAAGGTGGATCTCAATAATATGAATCAACTCGTGTGCGTCACTCCTGAGACGCACATCCAATTGCCTTACTCCACCGGAGAGACCAAGTGGACTTATGTCGTCACTGCGCTGGACCGCTTGCAGAACGAATCCAAGGGCGTGAAGGAGAAGGTGAAACTGTGAAGCATTTGTAGTTCAAAAGTTCTTGAAGTCTCAAGCGAACAAGTTCGAGCGCAAGGTTCTTCAGTTCAAAGTATAAAATTCAAAAGTTGGAAGAGTCAGCTTTCATTCATATCCAAGGTGCCCGCGTCAATAATCTCAAGAATGTCACCCTCGACATTCCGCGCGGCAAGCTTGTTGTCATCACCGGTCTCTCTGGCTCGGGAAAGTCATCTCTGGCGTTCGACACCTTATATGCCGAAGGCCAGCGTCGCTACGTCGAGAGCCTCAATAGCTATGCGCGTCAGTTCCTGGGGCGGATGAGCAAACCCGAGTGTGACTTCATCAGCGGTATTCCCCCCGCCATCGCCATCGAGCAGAAAGTCATCAGCCGCAACCCGCGTAGTACCGTGGGCACCAGCACGGAAATCTATGAATACCTCCGGTTGCTATATGCCCGCATCGGTCGCACCTACAGCCCCATCAGCGGGCAGGAAGTGAAGAAGCACTCCACGGAAGATGTCGTCCGCTGCATGCTCAGCTACTCTCCCGGCACGCGCTTCCTCGTCCTCTGCCCCCTGCGGATTCCCGAAGGTCGCTCGCTCGAGCAACAACTGCGGCAGTATCTTCAAGAAGGCTACGTCCGTCTCTTTGTCAACGGGGAAGTAGTCCGGATTGAGGACTACCTCGCCTCCCTGGCTCCCCCTTCCAGCGATGCCTCCTCTGCCGCAGTGTCCTCACCATCCGGCGAGGGTCCCCTCCCTCGCCTCCTTATCGATCGCCTTTCTGTCCCCTCGCATTCTATGACGCCCGCTTCTTCCCTCTCAGGGAGTGCGGGGAAAGAGTCTTCTGCCATGGGCGACTCCGCCGCTACCATTTCCCGTCTGGTGGACTCGGCTGAGACCGCGTTCTATGAGGGTGGAGGCGAACTCTCCCTCGTCTTCCTGCCAGCAGGTATCGAGCACCAGTTCTCCATGCGCTTTGAGGCTGACGGCATCACTTTCGAGGAACCCACCGACCAACTGTTTGCCTTCAACTCGCCTATGGGAGCCTGTCCCACCTGTCAGGGATGGGGTAACGTACAAGGGATTGATCCCCACCTCGTCATCCCCGACACCTCCAAGAGCGTCTATGACGGCTGTGTGCAATGCTGGCGAGGCGAGAAACTCGGAGAGTGGAAGACGGAATTCATCCGTATGGCAGAGAGCATCCGATTCCCGATCTTCAAACCTTACTATGAACTCACCCAGCAGGAGCGTGACCTCCTCTGGCACGGCCGTTATCCCCAGGCGTCGCTCGAGGAACGATGGATGCGCCATGACGTCTGTATCGATGCGTTCTTCGACAGCCTGCGCGAGCAACGCTATAAAATTCAGAATCGTGTCATGCTCGCCCGCTACACAGGTAAGACAGAATGTCCCACCTGCCAAGGCACGCGTCTGCGTCGTGAGGCCACTTATGTGAAGATTGCCGGGCGTGCCATCACAGACCTCGTCAACCTGCCCATCACCGAGCTCATGAAATGGATGATGTCGCTGGAACTGGAAGAGCACGAGGAACAAGTCGCCCACCGCCTGCTGGTCGAAATCAAGAACCGCTTGCAGTTCCTCCTTGATGTAGGCCTCGGTTATCTCACCCTAGGGCGTCGCAGTAACTCCCTCTCGGGAGGCGAGAGCCAGCGTATCAACCTGGCGACCTCGCTCGGCTCATCCCTCGTGGGTTCGCTGTATATCCTCGATGAGCCCAGCATCGGCCTCCACAGCCGCGACACCGACCGCCTCATTCGTGTCCTTCGCCAACTCGTGGATCTCGGCAATACGGTCGTCGTCGTGGAGCATGACGAGGAAATCATCCGCGCTGCTGACTACCTCATCGATATAGGTCCGGAGGCTGGACGCCTCGGCGGAGAAGTGGTGTGGAGCGGAGTCCTACCCTCCGCCTCCCTTCCTCCCTTTGACCCCAAAGCCATTGAACGTTCCCACACCCTTCAGTGGCTCCTCGGACGGGAGACCATCAGTCCTACATCCCTCAGTGGTGACCACGCATCTTTGGGAGGTGGAGGAGGAACTCCTTCTCGCCGTCCGTGGAATCGCTATATCGAGGTCCGGGGTGCCCGTGCCAACAACCTCAAGGGGATTGATGTGTGTTTCCCCCTGAACGTCATGACCTGCGTCACGGGTGTCAGCGGCTCTGGCAAGAGCACCCTGGTTCGCGACATTTTCTATAATGCCATGAAGCGTCACCTTGACGAGACGGCCGACCGCCCAGGCGAGCACACCGCCCTCGAGGGAGATCTCGATGCTATCCAGGCCATAGAATTCGTGGATCAGAACCCCATCGGCAAGAGTTCCCGATCTAATCCTGTTATCTATGTGAAGGCTTACGACGAGATCCGTCGCCTCTTCGCAGAGCAACCCCTTGCCAAGCAGCTCGGCTTCACTGCCAGCCACTTCTCTTTCAACACCGAAGGCGGACGCTGCGAGGAGTGCAAGGGCGAAGGCACGGTGACGATCGAGATGCAGTTCATGGCCGACTTGGTTCTCCAATGTGAGTCCTGCCACGGCCAGCGCTTCAAGAGTGACCTCTTGGACGTCCGTTTCCAAGGACAAAACATCAACGATGTCCTCAATATGACTGTGAACCAGGCCATGGAGTTCTTCGCTCAGCACGGCGAGAAGAAGATTGTCCGCCGACTGAAGCCCCTGCAGGATGTAGGACTCGGATATATCAAACTGGGGCAGTCCTCTTCCACACTCTCGGGCGGCGAGAACCAGCGTGTGAAGCTCGCTTATTATATAGGTATGGAGAAACAGGTGCCTACACTCTTCATCTTCGACGAGCCAACCACAGGCCTCCACTTCCATGACATACGCCGACTGCTGCAGAGCTTTGATGCCCTCATAGAGCGCGGCCACACCATTCTCATCATCGAGCATAACCTGGATGTCATCAAGATGGCAGATTACATCATAGACCTCGGCCCAGAGGGCGGAGCTGCCGGTGGCAGTATCGTTTGCACGGGCACACCGGAACAGGTGGCAGCCTGCACCGCGAGCTACACAGGACATTTTCTTCGAGCCAAACTCACAAATTCGTAAATATCCCTTTCAATAATCACTTTTGGGGACATGCAGAGAGGAGGAGGTAGCATTGCGCTACCTCCTCCTCTCTGCATGTCCCTTTTTATCTTTTCCTTTTCCTTTTTCTTTTTTTCTCTTTTCTCTTCTTCTCTTTACCTTGTTAGTGCTCAACCAGTTCCAGCCCCTTCTGCAAGATTGCAGCTTCGTGGCGCAGTGTCTGCTGCCAGATAGCGAAGGTGGGAACGTCGTATAGACTCCAGGCAGAACCCGTGTAGTAAACGAAAGGCTGGCCGGGTGTATAGGTCGTCTGGATGAGTGCGTGGCCGATGCCGCCAGCGCGCTTCTCGGCCAGAGGCAGGTACTGGGTCTTCAGCTTGGTGCCCTTGGATTGGGGAATGAATAGGCCGATGTAGTGTTCGCCGTTCATGGCCTTGTCTGCATTGTCCAGCGGTTCTGCATAAGTGACGAAGCCCTCTTTCTGGTTGAGAGTATATGCGGCGGGAGCCGATTCGTGGACGACGATGCCGGCGCAGATGGGGCTGGGGGCGTTGAGCCCTTCGTAGGTGACTTCCACGCGGGCGAAGTGGCTACCGCAGTCCTGACTGATGAGGCGGATTTCACGGATGCTGTCGGCGGACGCAGTGGCGGCAGCAGAACCCTTGGCGGCAGAACCGGCGAGGGCGCTGGCCGGACGGGCAGGCATGGTCATGCGGACGGTGAAGCGGAGGGGGCCGTTGTCCAGGATCTCAGCCTTCTCGTAGTAGAGGGGATAGAGGAGTTCCTTGCCGTTCATGAGGGCTGCAGCACCGGCGCCGAGGGTGGCACCGACGGTATAAGCATCCATGCCAGCACCATGGTTGCGGTGGTAGGTGTAGCCGCGATGAACTTCGTTCCAGTTCTGCGCACTCTTGGCACGTTGGATAGCGCTGTTGACGCCGTAGGAAGTGAGTTCGTTGTGGTAGAGCTGATCCTGTATGGGATGAGGTGTGTTCTTGACAAACGTGTCGAAGCCGTAGGCGGCGTTGTGCATGTGCTTGTGAGCGTCGGGACCATAGAAGCGCCAGGCCGAGCGGTCGTTCTCCCAGACGAGGTCGTCCCAGCGGTTCGGGTAGATGCGACCGTTGGAGGTTAGCTCATAGTCGAGGGGCTGACCTTTGTACATCGTCAGGGTGATGCTGCTATGGGGACGCACACTGGCGAAGACGAGGACGCGGCCGTCGTGGGTGATTTGGTAAGGCACTTCATTGCGGTCGCCGTCGAGGAAGAAGAACTCGCGGGCGACAGCGCAGTTGGCTTTCTTCAGGGTTGTCATGTCGGTGAGCTGGATGACCTGGGCGATGTTCTCGTCGGTGGGGTTGTGGATCTCGTAGCTGCCGAAGGACTCGTGGCCGGCGTTGCGGAGCAGCGGGTCGGCAGGGGTGGGGCGACCAGAGAGGGCGGCAGCGGGAAAACCGCTGCCAACACGGGCTGTAGTGGTGCCGGGGGTGCGGTGGTAGATGGAATTGGTTACTTTGTCTGGATCCGGAGCGGGGATGAAGGGATCTGCGTTGATGTAGCGCACCATCTCGCAGGCCGCCAGGAGCCAGGCGCCGGTGCCGAAGGGTGCCTGGGAGTGGGCATCGACGGTTTTTGTTGGGTCGGGCTTCTCACCGATGGGCTGCACGAAACCGATGCTTCCGTCGGGCTGCAGGGCGGTCTCGCTGAGATATTTCCAAGCCTTCAGGATGACGGGCTCGAAGGTGGCTTTGTCGAGGTAGCCGTGGTTGACGCCCCAGAGCATGCCGTAGGTGAAGAAAGCAGTACCGGAGGTCTCGGGACCGGGGGCATCGTCCTCGCAGAGCATGCTGCGGCTCCAGTAACCATCGGGACGCTGTACGCGGGCTACGCCCTCGGCCAGCTCGCGGAAGCGCTGGACGAAGATGGGGCGGTTCTTGTAGTCCTGTGGCATATCGGCCAGCACCTTGGCTAGACCGGCGAGCACCCATCCGTCGCCGCGAGCCCAGAAACTCTTGCCTCCATTGCAGGCTGTCTTCACCTTAGGATAGATGTACTTGGCGTCGCGGTAGTAGAGCTGTTCCTCGGGGTCGTACATGAGGCTGTCGCTCCAGAGAAAGTTCTCGTAGAGCTTGTCGAGGTACTTGACCTCGCCCGTGAGCTTGTACATCTTGGTCATGACGGGCATAACCATGTAGAGTGCGTCTGCCCACCACCAGAAATGGGTGTCTTCCATGGAGCACTCGTGACTCATGACCTCTATGGCTCGGGCTACCTTGTAGGAAGCAGGTACGAGGTTATACATATCGATATAGGTCTGGAAGCAGATCTGCCAGTCGCCGAAGAGGACGAAGTCTTGGCCTTCGCCGTAGGTCTTGTATTTCCAGTTCTTGAAGTCATTGGACTTGGCGCCCTTCCATTCGTTGTGGCGGCACCATTTGTCGGTGTAGGCATACCAGTCTGCACGGCCAGTGAGGCGGTAGGCTTCCATATTTCCGGTGTGGTAGGCGGCGTGGTCCCAGAAGGAACGCACGTAAGGGGTGTTGTGGGCCTGCCAGTAGTTATTGACCTTGATGATTTGTTCGAGGACGGCGGCAGAGCGCTGGGTGGCCTCGGTGTAGTCGGTGCCTCCGATATGAGGGGCGGAGGCGAGGAGGGGGGCGGGCTGCAACCAGGTTGCAGCAAAAAGGGTGAGGAGGATGAGGTGCTTTTTCATATTGGGGAAGTCTTTTTTGAGAAGTCGGGAGAGGTTGGAAAGGCGGGGCCGGTGGTTATGACTTGAGGAAAGGCATATACTTTTGGACGGCTTTCTTGATGAGGGCGAGAGCCTCGTCCATCGTGCCCCAGATTTCGCCTCCGGCAGCGTTCTTGTGGCCTCCGCCACCGAAGAACTCGGCGGCCAGTTCATTGCAGGGGAAGTCATCAACGGAACGCAGGCTGACGCGGATGCAGGGGTGCTCGGTGTCTTCGCGCAGGAAGACGGACAGTTTCATGCCCAGAATCTGCAGGGGGAGGTTGACGAGGCCTTCGGTGTCGCCGTTGAGGATGCCGAAGCGGCGGCGCTCGGCGTTGGTGAGGGTCATGATGGAGGTGTGGGCCTTCTTCCAGACATCGAGTTTCACGTAGAGCATATAGCCCTGGAACTTCATGCGGTTGGGGCTGTAGGTGAAGAAGACGTTGCGGTAGATTTTGTCTTTGTCGATGCCACAGCGGAGGAGGATGCTGATGAGCTGGAAGATCTCAGGGCGGGAGCTGGCGTAGGTGAAGGCACCGGTGTCGGTCATCATGCCGGTGTAGAGGCAGACGGCTTCGTCGTGGGTGAGGGGAGGAGAGGAGAGGGAGACGGGGGAGGTGGGGGAGACGGCG
>ONJJ01000024.1 GCA_900318115.1 uncultured Prevotellaceae bacterium
AATGTCGGAGACCATGACGGAGACGTGTCGGAGACGAAACTCACTGAGCGTCAGCAGAAAATCCTCAATCTCATTAAAGAGTCTCCGACAATCACCGGCAAACAAATGTCGGAGACTTTGTCGGTGAGTCAGCGCACCATCGAACGTGACCTTTCTACTTTGCAGAAGCTTGGCGTTCTGAAGCGTGAAGGCAAAGACAATGATGGAGTGTGGGTGCTTAACACATAATTATTCCCTGACGCCTAAGTAATACGTGAGTTCGGTATAAGAAATATGCTTGAAAAATTGTAGGAGTGCAAATTATTTTGTATCTTTGTAGCTGCTAAACAACAAGTTACAAATAATCCACACTCCTATGACGACTGCAAATATAATTGAAATTTTTTGTTTTCTCGACGAATTCTGCAAATATTTTGAGCCAGAACTTAAAAAACGTGCGATTTCCACCCCCGTCACGTCATCACGACGAAGATTTAAGCCGTGCGTGGGTTTGATTTTCGCCGTTGCTGTTGAAAAATCCTCCCCGTCGCCCGCTGCAGTGAAGCAAGCGGGGAGGCACCAATCATTGAAACTGGCGTGTTTACTTCTTCTTCGGCATGTGGTTCCACCGCCAACTGAGATGGAGCATCAGGTAGGAGGGGATGCTCTTGCGCCATCGCTCAACACGACCTTGGGCATTGAGCGTGTACGCTGTGCTACGGAGCTGGTGAAAGAGGTCGAAGGCTTCGAGGCGTGCCGTGAGTGATTCTTTCAGGAAGGAACGAGAGAGGGAGGCATTGCAGACGAAGTCATCGGTGTTCATCGTCTGGCTGTAGTAGCCGCGACGACTATACATCTTGGCATCAGCAGCCAGCTGGAGTTTCCACGGCAGACGGCAGTTGAGGGCCAGGCCGTAGTTGTACTCAAAAATGTTGAGCGTGGTGAAGTTCATGCGGTCACTGGTGCTGTGGCGGTAGGAGAAATTGCCCGTGGCGGAGAGGTCAAAGCGGTTGATACGGTATGTGAGTCGCAGATTCTCTGTGTTATATAGGTTCTGGACGGTGGAGATTGGTGCCTCTTGCAGAAGATCTTCGATTGACCTTCCTTCTGCTGATACATATTGCATCACATCGTAGTCGTTGCTCTCCTGATAGTTGATTCGAGCATGGACCTCCAGGGTGAAACGCTTCTTGGCACCGAGAGGTCGGTTGAAATGAGCCTCCTGATTGATGTCCCATGTAGGTCTGCCGACATTGTCACCCATCAGTGTGAGCGCTCCTGTCGTGGCATTGTACGCCTGACGGATTCCAAGTTTGCGGAACCCGATGGATGCACTGCCGTTGAAGGTCAAGTTTTGCTGTTGTTCCGGTACAGTAGTGCGGAACCGCCAATAGATAGAATGTGATTGTCCAAGTTTGATATGAGGATTATGAATAAGCGTACGGAGTGGGTCTGTCGTGGAAAAGTAAGGTATGCGGGCGCGTATATATTGTCTGCTGATATTAGTTGTAGCGCCCAGTTCATAGCCATGACGGCTGGTGTTACGGGAAAAACTGCCATCGTAGGTGATGTATCGCTCTGTCCGCTGTGCTACGGTGTCGAGACGGGCATGGTGGAAGTTGATGCGGTCGTTGTCCAGATTGGCATGGATGGTCATGTTCAGCCATGTCTTGCGTTCGCCCTGCTGCTGGCTATAGTAGGCACGGAGGGTCAGCTGTGCCGAGCGGCTGCGGACGCTGTATTGTTCCGTATTGTCAAGGTCTGGAACAAGAATTGCTGAATCCGAAGTGAAGAAATGGTCCTGGGTGCGTGATGTGTTTTGCTGCCGCAGCTGTAGGCTTGCCGCATAGTTCCAATTGTTCAGTGCATGGATGGAATAGGTGGCGTTCGCGCGAAGGTCAAGGTTGTTATTAGGGGCTGATACTGACCGCCCAATATGTTCGTGGCGCTGTTGTTGCGGGTAGTCATAGTGTTTGTCTGACTGTTCTTCGTGTCCGCTGTCTTTGTTGTAGTTGGCCGTGAGGTTCAGCTCCACATCATCGCCCCACGGCAGCCGGTAGTTGAAAGTGTTGTCGGAAGCGAAACGCAAGGTCCGTGGTTGTCGCGAGCTGGCATCATAGTGGGTACGGTTCAGCGTGTCCGCTAACATCCATTGTGCTGTTTCTCCATGTCCGTGGCTGTTATACCGTCCCCATGCTATAGTCTGTCTCAGATTCATCTTGAATGGCGAGAACATGTTTTTCAGGCGGAAACGGTTGGTGGCCTCGACATCTGTCGATCTGGAGTTGCCCCACTCATGGCTGTTTCCGAAATTGCTGCCACCAGCGGCAAAGGTCTCGCGCAGTTCCCGCGTTTCCCACTCATTCTTTTCATGACCGACGTTGACTGTCAGTTGCTCGTCCCATCGCTTCTTTTTGTCACTTGCATTCATTTCAATACCACTTTGGATAGCATCCGTAGTACCATTACCCAATGATTTCTCTGGCGTCCACTCGCCGTTCTGCCCGGGACGGCGAGTCTCGTTTACGTTGTTGGCATTGAGGAAGGCAGCGAGTCGTGAGTTGTCAGTAAAGCGGAGACCGAATAGGCGGCCAAGATAGCGGTCTTCCGTTCCGCCAGCGGCCTCGACATTTGCCATATAGCCCTCATTATATTCGCGCTTCAGGTGAACATCCATGACGAGTTCTTTCATCTCCACATCGCGTCCCAGCCACTCGCTCTTTTCTGTCGATTTGCGATAGACCTTCACCTTATCCACGGCATAGAGCGGTAAGTTTTCCAGCATCACCTTGTTCTTGCCCTTGAAAAACTCTTTGCCGTTGAGAGTGAGATATTCTACTCTCTCGCCATTAACAAGAATGGTGCCATCGTCCTTCAATTCTGCACCAGGCATTTGGCGCACGAGGGCATCCAGCATGGAACCTTCGGGTAATTGGAAAGCCTGAGCGTCATAAACGATGGTGTCGTTCTTATAGACCATCTTGATGCGGGTGGCTTTCACCACGACTTCACCCAACTGATGCGTAGCAGCAATGCTGTCAAGGGCAGCATCAAGACTATCAAGCCTTCCTGTATTGTCTGTAGGTGTTTTCTCCTTTTTCTTCATGTAATGCCATGGGGCATCGAAGAACGTGTTGCGGCCGGGAGTCTTTATCTCGTAATTGACGAACCCGTCTTCATAATCGGGATGTGTCACGCGAATGATGTACTTCTGCGTTCTGCGAGGAATATAGAAGCAGTAGTAAGTGTCGGTACCGTAGTAGCCGCCTGTCTGATAGTGGCACTTGGTGGAATCGACCACAGTGCTGTCGCTGAGCATCAGCGTGGCCCTGGCATCGCGGATGGCATGGTGCGTGAATTGGTCATAGACATGACCCCAAAGTTGAATCTTGCGCTCCTCAGCAGACACGGTGAGGGCTGTGCTGACCAATGCGGTCAGCAGGAGAAGTCTGTATTTCATAATGTTTATGTGATTGGTTTACTACTTCATGTCGGGCAATGAAAGACTGGAACGCGGGATACAGATGGAGTTTGGCTCAAGACCATCAGCCCGCTCCAGAACGAGTAGTTGCTGGTGAATAAAATAGTAAAGGTAGAAGGCGTGGTAGCAACCTTTGCCGTCCATCCAGCGGAGCACGGTTCTGTTTGGACTTAATTTTTCGTCGCTACCAGATTCCACATTGCTTAAAGTCAGCAGACGAGCACTCAACGCCTGGTATTCCTCTCGTGGGCAGCGGGCGCGCACGATTTGGGCTTTTGTCGGACACGGCCCATTTAATCCCATCCACCATTCGTGTCCCTCGTGGTCGTTGCTGACGAAGAGGGTATCAACGACTTGAGCGTCACTACGACCGCGCATAGTTTCCATGAGAGTCCTCAGTTCTTGATTCAGTTCAGGAGAGATGTCATTCATCGGCTGTGCGGGTTTTGCCTGGCCTCGCAGGTGGTCTATGAGTTCTCTGGTATCTGGCACCGTGTTGCAATGCTTCCACGTTGGCACAACGACGCGCACCACGCAGATACATTCCTGATAATAGACAATGTGATAGAGGCAGAAGGCTCCTCCTGTGCAGAACGAGGCAGTGGCGCAGATCTGCAATATCTTGCCGTCCTTGTGCTTGGAACTTTTATATATGGTGACATCGGGGTTCCCACTTAATGGAGCAAGCGCTTCCGACCATGCAAGGAAGTCTTGCTGCTGCACGCCTTGCAGGAGCACGACGTGAGCTGGCGTGCGGCTGGCATCACCCTTTGCACCCATCCACCAATCGTAGTTCTCATTCTCAGAATAGCAGAATATAGTGTCAATCACCAGTGCTTCCTTTCTCTGCTCCATCTGTCTCAGCAGGTTGGCAATTGCTGCCACACTGTCCTTGGGCAGATCACGATAGTTGAAGTTCGGCTTTACATCTGAGGCTAGCTCCGTGACGATATTGATGCTCTTGGGGCTGTTCACGCCATAGCGGAAACTTACCATTGTACGGTTATAATCCATAAGAAAGAAGGCAGAGGTGTCTCCTTGCTCTGGGTGCAGACGCATGGCGATGCGACCCCTGAAAATCTCGTCTGCCTGCTCATCGGTCATGCGATGCTTGTGTGGTAGACGGTTGATGAGTGGTGCGATGCCGTCAAGAAGCGTGGCAGTAGCGTGAAGCGGGCCGTTATTGACCATATAATTACCGTATATCGTGTGGTTACGACCACAAACGGCATCAGTCACGGCACCTTCGAGACAATGCTCATTCAGATACTCGGCAATAGCTTCCACGGTCTTGTCCGTCTGGCTTTGTGCCGCCATGCCAAGAGGAATGACGAGACTGATGATAAGGGGAAATAGTCGTTTCATATCGTTGTTTTTTACATGTTTTCAAATTCATTCACCATAGCCAGCATCTTGTCCTCCATCGTCTGCAATTCACAGTCGATACAGACGTCTTCTTGCAATTCGATGGACTTTGTAGGAATGTTATTTCTTTTTGGCTTCTTGGTCGCTACTGGTTTGTCACTCTTTATTATTTGCCGTTCCATATTATTAGGGTGTGAAAGTTGTGCCGTCTGAACACACTCTTCCGCTTGTGGCTCATGTTGCATCTTATCTGTTTGTCGGGCTGGACTTACAGCAACTGCAACAGACTTAGATGGTTCAACATCTCTGTCATTTCTGTGCAAGAAGAACAGTCCTGTACCAAAAATGATAGTAATAACAGCCGCAGCAGTGCTCCATTTAAGCACATAGCTTTTGTGAAGCGCACGGGCCTTAGGCTTGCCTTGCTGCAGACCTCTGAACAGGACAGAGAAGCTGCGCCATTCGGCAGGGACTTCCCTATGCGTGCAGAAATAGTCGGCAAGCAAGTCTTCCTCTTCTCGCGTCGTCTCAGCAGCCATGTAGCTGTCAAGCAACTTTTGTATGTATTCTTTTTCTATATTCATGTTATTCTGCCTAATATTTGAAGTAATCTTGACCGGGCTTTCGACATCATACCTCGGCAGGAGGATTCAGTAGTTCCAAGCACTGCGGCAATCTCTGCAAAACTCATCTTTTCATATTCCCGCATCTCAACGATTTTCCGCCAGTTGTAAGGAAGCTGGCTCATGGCTCTGAGAACGATGTCACCAGTTTCTTTGTCTTCCACATACTGCTGAGGGGTGAACGGTTCGGGTACGTCGGGTATGTTGAATGACTCGTCATCGTCCTTCTCCCGTCGATGGAAGATCCTCATTATGGGATGTCGTCGCCGCTGACGTAGAAGATTCAGTGAAAGATTCCTCGCCATCAAGTTTGCCAAGTGCTTCACTTTGTCTGCGTCATCATGCAAATCCCTGTGCCCTTCCCACAATCTCAGCAAGACCTCTCCGGCCACATCCTCGGCAGTATCATGATCGTCAAGCAGCGTCAATGCTTTTGCCACGGCTATCTGCCGTAGCTCCACTACCAACGATATGTACTTTTGACGTTCCATACTTATAATACACCGAACCTCCTCAAAACGCTACGCAAAAATCAATATTTTTTTACTTGCTATGTAAATTGACCCTATCAAATCTCGAAAAAAGGTCGCTTGATATCTCTCAAACGACCTTCTATTACCTTATTATAGACAATTGTGTTCCGATTATCTCTTCGTGTTCCCGTTCTCCTGCATCAAGAATTTCCGAATCTTTTCTTTGCTCGGTAACTGTAATTCGTATCGGGCAACAAATATTGGGGAAATAGGGTAAGTCAATCATTCTGGTCAACTCGCCCGCCTCCTCCAGCGTCTCGCCCCGCAGGAACGTTCGCCGTTCCCCGTGCTCCATGCAATACTCCCGCAGAAACTCCAGGTCCAGCCCCTCCTTGTAGGTGTTGAAGTGCTTGTTCGTTGTCATATTCGCCAATTTCCTGATTCGTGGGTACAAAGGTAGTCATATTTCCTCACAAATCGTTTCTTTTTGTTATATGTTGAACTTACTTTAGACAAAATTTGCATTAATTACATACTAAACGGTGCTATTTTCATCAAATTACATTAAGAAAGTGTAAAAATCATCTCCTTTTTGCTTTAGTAAGAAGAAAATTCCCTATCTTTGCAAGCAAATTAACTTGTATTTGGTCAAAACAAGTGAATGAACTTGTATTTAAAACAAACAAGTCTATGCGCTTGTAGATAAAATGTCGAAAATATGTATGCTGCAATATCTGCTGATGTGGTGTCGTCCACTTCCCTCTCTCGGGAGTCGATGATTGAACTCAACGAAAAGTTGAGAAAGTGCCTATCTATTCTTGAAGAGCGTTATCAAGGTTTTTGGGGACGTATTGTTAGAGGCGACTCTATCGAATGTATCATGGACAGACCTGAAGATGCTTTTGAAGTGGCCCTTATTCTGAAAACGTGGGTTAAATCGTTTGAACCAAGCAATATACAAGATGACAAACGATTTAATAGGTACGGTCTTAGAATAGCGATAGGCATTGGTGAAATGAAGACAATTGACCGTGGCTTAGACATGATGGATGGTGATGCCATTTATCGTTCTGGACGTACTATGGATAAACTTGTTGGACGAGCAAAATATTCATTTGTAATATCAATGGCTGATAGTGAGCATGAGCAAGCATTACAAGTTATATTAACATTAGTCAATCAACTATTGAACAATGCAACTGCTCGCAAGTGTGAGACCCTTTGTGAAAGGATTCTTTCATCAGACACTAGTAAAACTGCAGAAAAAATGGGAATCTCTGTGTCAGGTGTCAATCAAGCATTAAAAGATATTGGTTGGAGTGCCATAGAACAAGCAATTTTATATTATCGAAAAATAACATCAAAACTATGATAAGTAATTTGCTTTTCAATCTTATTATTGCTCACATTCTGGGCGATTTTTATCTGCAATGGGGTTCTTCTTGTAAGAACAAGATTTTGCATTCTGTAAAGGGGAAAGATTTGTGGTTACATTCACTGGCAATTGGAATACTCTCATGGATTGCAATATGGGATTTAAGGGGATGGTGGCTTGCCGCTTGTATAATGGCACTCCATTTTTTGATTGACTGGTTTAAGTCGTGTATGCAACTAAAATGTAATATTTTCAATGTAGATAAATCAGATTGTTCCAAATTGGTTGATGGCGACAACAAACGGTATGATTTGTGGATATTTGTTGTTGACCAAATTATTCACATTGCTGTCATCGTAGTATTTGTTAATATTTGGCTGAGAGCAAATAATGATTGGCAGCAATTCGGATGGCTTCATGAGTTTGCGATTAATCACCCACTGCGTATGAATACCATCGTCGCTATGATGTTAGCTTTAAAACCAGCAAACATCTTGATATTACTTATTCTTGGAGCTTGTAAAGTAAGCATTACACCGACTGATAATGATGACCACGGTAATTTCCATTCAGGAGAGCTTATTGGATGGCTGGAGCGTGGCCTCATGTTGTTATTTGTTGTTATGTCTCAATACGAGGCTATAGGTTTCCTCATTGCCGCAAAGTCCATACTTCGGTTTAATGAAGCATCATCTGGCAGTGAAAAGTCTGAGTATGTATTGACAGGAACACTCCTTTCTTTGGCAACAGCACTAGCTTTAGGTATATTAACCTTGAATATTTAACTTAAATCGCTTTACTTTTGCTCTGAGCAATAGAGATTGATGGCTGTTCAACGCAATGAGGATGGAATCACGACGATGAGTATCTGTGATTTCCTGTTGAATGATAATTCGTTGGAATTGTACGATGATTTTATGCTTCCGTTTCGAGAAAAAGTAGTACCTTTGCAAACTAAGATACAAGAAAAATGAGTAAAGATTTGGCCGGTCGAATGATTTTGCCTACTTTTGCTGCTGAAAACATCTTAACTATCAAAATATTAAGCTTTATGAAAAAACTTTTATTCATTGCTATTGTTTCAGCAATCATCATTCCTTGTACCTTTTTCGCCTCATGTAGCGACTCAGACGAAGCGAGTGTCATCGCCAATCGAACTGAGCTTTATAAATATTGGCAGCTGATAGGATACGGTTCAGAGACGAATTTCCATGAAATAGCTGCTGAGTATCGGCAGAAGGATGAGACGTATGGCAATCGTTTCTATCTCGTCTTCAATAGAGATGGAAGTTTTGGAGGGCGTGATGCAATCAATTCGATACATGGAACTTATAACTGTGAAGGAAGCCGCATCAAGATCAATGAAATAGTAAGTACCCTCATAAATTACGTTCAGGGCAAAGAAGAATCCACGGCCTTTCTTAGTCACCTGCGTGCCTCTACTACTTTCGTCATCAGTGGTAACAGACTCCGTCTGTATTATTCCAAGGATGAATATATGTCTTTTGAGGCGATGGGAAGATAGAATGCGAAAGGTTCTGATTAAGTGAGCGGCATGAAAGCTGGCTTTCAGATGCCCGAACGTGAAGAACGTATGTAAGGTTCTGATTAAGTGAGGCTACGGTGGCATCAAAGAAAACGATTGAGTATCGTTTTTGAAGATGACTTCTCAGCGCCCGGACATTTTTTAGGACACGGAGGCACAGAGGAAATAAAAAATTCCAACTGCAATTTACTTTCCTGTGAGTATGCGCTTGATGCTGTCGAGCTTGTTGAGGGCTTCGATGGGCGTCAGGCTGTTGATGTCCAGACCGAGGATTTGGTCGCGGATCTGGCAGAGTACGGGGTCATCGAGTTGGAAGAAGGAGAGCTGCATGTGGTCCGTCTCGGGCAGGTTTCCGATTTTGGCTCCTGTGCCGAGTCCCTCGCGGTCGGCACTGCTCTCCAGCTGCTTGAGAATCATCTCGGCCCGGCGGACGATGTCGCGCGGCATGCCTGCGAGCTTGGCGACGTGGATGCCGAAGCTGTGTTCCGATCCTCCAGGCTCCAGCTTGCGTACAAAGATGACCTTGCCGCGCAGCTCGCGCACGCTGACGTTGAAGTTCTTGATGCGGGCGAAGTGCTTCTCCATCTCATTGAGCTCGTGGTAGTGCGTGGCGAAGAGGGTACGGGCGTGGCCTCGCGGACTCTCGTGGATGTATTCCACGATGGCCCATGCGATGCTGATGCCGTCGTAGGTGGAGGTGCCTCGTCCAAGTTCATCGAAGAGGATAAGGCTGCGCTCGCTGAGGTTGTTCAGGATGTTGGCCGCCTCGCTCATCTCCACCATGAAGGTGCTCTCACCTATTGAAATATTATCGCTCGCGCCCACGCGCGTGAAAATCTTATCGGTCCATCCGATGCGGGCACTCTCGGCGGGCACAAAGCAGCCGCACTGGGCCATCAGCGTGATGAGTGCCGTCTGACGCAGCAGGGCACTCTTACCTGCCATGTTCGGACCGGTGATGATGAGAATCTGCTGGTTCTGGGTGTCCAGACGGACGTCGTTAGCGACATAGCGCTCTCCGGGTGGCAGCTGGCACTCGATGACGGGATGGCGACCCTGGTGGATGTCTATCTCTGTGCTGTCGTCCACCACGGGTCGGATGTAGTTATGTTCGGCGGCGGCGAGGGCGAAGCTGAGCAGGCAGTCGAGTTCGGCAATGAGCATGGCATCCTGCTGGATGGCAGCGGTATACTCGCCCACGGCAGCCACGAGTTGCGTGAACAGCTGTGCCTCGAGGGAGAGAATCTTCTCCTCGGCACCGAGGATTTTCTCCTCATATTCCTTCAGTTCCTGGGTGATGTAGCGCTCGGCGTTGACCAATGTCTGCTTGCGCACCCACTCGGCAGGTACCTTATCTTTATAGGTGTTGCGCACTTCGAGGTAGTAGCCGAAGACGTTGTTGTAGCCAATCTTCAGACTCTGGATGCCTGTGGCATCAATCTCGCGTTGCTGTATCTGCAGTAGGTAGTCCTTACCTCCCCAGGCTATCTGGCGCAGCTCATCGAGTTCCGCACAGACGCCGTCCATGATGACGCCCCCCTTCTGCACGAGCAAAGGCGGGTCGGGCTTCACCTCGCGGGCTATGCGCTCGCGGATGGTGACGCAAGGATTCAGCTGTTCGCCGATGTGCTGCAAGGCCGGCAGGTCAGCAGCCAGACAGGCAGCCTTGATGGGTTCTATGGCCTGCAGCGCCACTCGCAGTTGCACGATGTCTCGCGGCGAGACACGTCCTACGGAGACCTTGGAGGTGATGCGTTCGAGGTCGCCGATGAGGTGCAGCTGCTCGGTCATCAGTTCGCGGAACTCCGGCTGGCGGAAGTAGTGGTCCACGATGTCCAGGCGGCGGTTGATCTGCAGCGTGTCGCGCAGGGGGAACAGCAGCCAGCGATGGAGCATACGGGCTCCCATGGGAGTGATGGTGCGGTCGAGCACGTCGAGCAACGAGCGTCCGCCATCATTCATGGGTTGCAGGAGCTCGAGGTTGCGCACGGTGAACTTATCGAGTCGGACGTAGCGTTCTTCCTCTATGCGGCTGATGTTGGTGATGTGCTGGAGCTGGGTGTGCTGCGTAATTTCCAGGTATTGCAGGATGGCTCCTGCGGCGATGATGCCAGCTCGCAACTGGTCGATGCCGAACCCCTTGAGGTTCTTGACTTCGAAGTGACGGGTGAGCTTGTCGTTGGCGGTCTGGGAGGTGAACACCCAGTCGTCGAGTTCGAAGGTGACGAACTTCGACCCGAAGCATCCCTGGAACATCCCCTTGCGACCGCGCTCGTAGAGCACTTCCTTCGGAGCGAAGTTTGCCAGCAGCTTGTCCACGTAGTCGGCAGGACCCTCGGCCACGAGCCATTCTCCCGTGGAGATATCGAGGAAGCTGACGCCCACGAGGTCTTCCTTCATGAAATGCACGGCTCCGAGGAAGTTGTTCTCGCGGTAGTTCAGCACGGTGTCTGCCATGGCCACACCAGGCGTCACCAACTCTGTGATGCCGCGCTTGACGAGTTTCTTCGTCAGCTTGGGGTCCTCCAGCTGGTCGCAGATGGCCACACGACGACCTGCACGCACCAGCTTGGGCAGGTAGGTGTCGAGGGCGTGGTAGGGGAATCCTGCCATGGCGATGGGTTCACCCTCCTTGCCGCCGTTGTTGCGCTTGGTGAGTGTGATGCCGAGAATATCTGCCGCCTCCACGGCATCTGTGGAATAAGTCTCGTAGAAGTCTCCGCACCTGAAGAGCAGGATAGCATCGGGATGCTTCGCTTTCAGGTCGAAGAACTGTTTCATCATTGGGGTGACTTCTGCCATGATTACTAACTCTCTATCTGTTTCAAAACGATATCAATCAGCTGACGTGTCGGTTCAATCAAAGGCTCTATCAATTGTTCTGTTGCATTAAACGAGCAATTGTAATCACTCTTATCACGCATCGTCTGGAGAAGTGAGTAGTGCTCTGACACAAAAACTGGTAGAATGCCCGTTTTTACATATAGTTGACGGAATAGTGCACTTGCTCCATGATGAGTTCGCACGCTATTCCCATCATGGATGAGTAAAGCATTTACGGCATGAAAAGATGCATAATACAGACGATTGGCAACACCATCCCAAAAACCATCACGCCGGAGAGTTTCGGCTTGTGCAAAGGTCTGCCGTGCTTTGCTGCTCTCATGCTCGACCATTATGCGCCTTTCTTCATCATTCAGGCTCATATCAGCACTATTTTTTCTTGTTCGACACTCTTATAGAACGGAGTATATGAATAGTTATCCCATTCCTCCTTAGAATAAACTTGAGGATTTATTTCCTCATTGATGTCCCAACCAAGGCAACGAAATGGATAGCCCACTCCATAGTCTTGAGTGGTTAATGTGGGCTTGTCAAGCAGAATGAGCAAGTCCCAGTCGCTACCTTCGTGAGCATCATTCCGAGCTCGAGAGCCGAAGAGAAGCAACGAACTGCCTAAAGGCAGAACTGACATACCTAAGTGCTTGATACTATCTATTACTTTTTGTCGTTCCATAGTAAAATCCTTCGCTTTACGGGCGCAAAGTTACAAAATCTTTTATTAAAAGCGACTTTTCATACCACCTTTTTAATGAAAGGAGCGAAAAAATCACATTGTTCCGTCATTTTTCCACTCTAAATAATCTTTCTATCAGATCTTTTATTTATCTTTACTCCCGGCAAAAGAAATAAAATGGATGAATAAGAAATTTCTCTTTGCCATTCAGCAACGTAGCAGCGAAGTGATGCCCAAAGGAACTCATGTTGTTCTTTTTAGGGCGAGAAAAGGTGCTATTTATTGAACTTTTTCCTACCGCTTTCTTCAGATAACAGCACCAAAAAAGGGGGTGACCGCTGGGCCACCCCCTTTCATTATGGAATGTGTGTTTGAGCTTTACAGCTGAGGACCAGCGGCGACGAGCAAGAGAGTTCGCTGCCGCGTCCTCTTAGCTTTACAGCTGAGGACCAGCGGCGACGAGAGCCTGGCCGGCTTCGTTGGTGGTGTACTTGCCGAAGTTCTTGATGAAGCGTGCGGCAAGATCCTTTGCCTTCTCCTCCCACTGAGCGGGATCTGCGTAGGTGTCGCGAGGATCGAGGATGGCGGGATTGACGTTGGGCAGAGCCGTGGGGACTTCGAAATCGAAGAAGGGGATCTTCTTGGTCTCAGCCTTCAGGATGCTGCCGTCGAGGATAGCGTCGATGATACCGCGGGTGTCGGGGATGCTGATGCGCTTGCCAGTTCCGTTCCAACCGGTGTTGACCAGATAAGCCTTGGCACCGCTCTTCTCCATCTTGCGCACGAGTTCCTCGGCATACTTCGTGGGATGCAGCTCCAGGAATGCCTGGCCGAAGCAAGCGCTGAAGGTGGGAGTGGGCTCGGTGATGCCGCGCTCTGTGCCGGCGAGCTTAGCGGTGAAGCCGCTGAGGAAGTAGTACTTCGTCTGCTCGGGGGTGAGGATGCTGACGGGAGGCAGCACGCCGAAAGCGTCGGCGCTGAGGAAGATCACGTTCTTGGCAGCGGGACCTGCGCTCTTGCCGTTGACCTTCTTCACGATGTTGGTGATGTGCTCGATGGGGTAGCTGACACGTGTGTTCTCGGTGACGCTCTTGTCGGCGAAGTCGATGGTGCCGTCCTCGGCCACGGTGACGTTCTCGAGGAGTGCATCGCGACGGATAGCGTTGTAGATATCGGGCTCGCTTTCCTTGTCGAGGTTGATGACCTTAGCGTAGCATCCGCCTTCGAGGTTGAACACGCCTTCGTCGTCCCATCCGTGCTCGTCGTCGCCGATGAGCAGACGCTTCGGGTCGGTGCTGAGGGTGGTCTTACCTGTGCCGGAGAGGCCGAAGAAGATAGCGGTGTTCTCGCCGTTCATATCGGTGTTGGCAGAGCAGTGCATGCTGGCGATGCCCTGGAGGGGGAGGTAGTAGTTCTGCATGGAGAACATACCCTTCTTCATCTCGCCGCCGTACCAGGTGTTGATGATCACCTGCTCGCGGGTGGTGGTGTTGAAAGCCACGCACGTCTCGCTGTTCAGGCCCAGTTCCTTGAAGTTCTCTACCTTAGCCTTGCTGGCGTTGTAGATGACGAAGTTGGGCTGGAAGTTCTCGAGCTCAGCCTCGGTGGGCTGGATGAACATGTTCTTCACGAAGTGAGCCTGCCAGGCCACCTCCACGACGAAGCGGACAGCCAGACGTGTAGCCTCGTTGGCACCGCAGAAAGCGTCGACGACATAGAGTTTCTTGCCGGAGAGCTCCTTAAGGGCGATTTCCTTCACCTTGGCCCATACCTCTTCGCTCATGGGGTGGTTGTCGTTCTTGTAGCCCTCGGTGGTCCACCACACCTTATCATGACTCTGTGCATCGTCGACGATGTACTTGTCCTTGGGGCTGCGGCCGGTGTAGATACCGGTCATGACGTTGACGGCTCCGAGTTCGGTTTCCTTACCGACTTCGTAGCCTTCGAGACCTGCCTTGGTCTCTTCCTCATAGAGGAACTCATAGGAAGGGTTGTAGGCAATCACGGTGCTACCCTTGATGCCATACTTCTCTAAAACAGAAGCATCAAATTTTGCCATTGTTGTTGTGTGTATTAAAAGGGTTAAACTATTGAATGTTTTTGTTATCTTTCGTTGCGAGCCAAATGCGGAAATCGCTTATTTAGCGGCACAAAAGTACTGCTTTCCGCTGAGAAAAAGAAACGCAGAAGCAAAAAAAATGTCCTTTTGCCCTATTTTTTAAAGCATTCTCACACTTTTGATAGGTTCATTTTACAATTTTCTATAACTTTGCAGCCGAGAACCACAAAAACGACTTTGAAATGCGTAAGAAACTGCTCTTAATCATCGCCCTCGTAGCTGCCTGCGTTCTTCCGGCTGCAGCTCAGGGTATCGTTGTGTACCAGACGGATGGCTCCATGACCATCATTCCCTCCGCCAAGGTGGATCACATCAGTGTGGTGGAAGAAGAAGACGCCTATGTCTTCGGCACCTGGCACCTGGGATTCTGGAAGAACGGGGACAATGTCATCAAATTCGACGGCACGGAATACATGGCCTTTGCGGGCAAGGAAATGGTCTGGGGAGGCAAGGGCGGAGACCCCGACACCTACTCCGTCAAGTTCTACCCCAGGAACAAGTACTTCGTGGCCACGAACGTCAACAACCGCTCCGACGTGCTGCGCTGGTACGTCTATCAGCAGAAGGAAAAGCTGCTGGTGCTGCGCGACGGCGATGTTTACCGCTATTTCTACCCCACCAAGGAGGAGGCAGACAAAGCCATCATGGAGAAATACCCCTCGCACACGGAGACGAGCAACATCAACACCATCCTGCGCTACGGCAGCAGCAAGTCGAACTCCACCCAGACGCCCATGGGCAAACATTTCGAGAACCGCCACGTCACCACCGACGAGGACCGGGCCTGGCTGCTGAATCCCAGCAACGAACCGAATACGATTGCGGGTCTCTCGCGATGGGTGAAGAAGACCGTGAAGCTCTATCCCTATGGCGACCCCGTGCCGGCCGACGTGAACCAGCACGCCATCGGCGACTGCTGCGCCTGCGCCGTGCTGACATCGCTGGCCTACCTCTACCCGGACTTCATCAAGCACATCATCACCGACAACGCCGACGGCACCTATACCATAAAGATGTACGACCCGCAGGGACAGCCCGTGGACGTCTGCATCACCAGCAAAATCCTCTGCGACGGCAACGGCAACATCGGACAGGCAACAGGCAAGAACAATGCCGTCACCTGGGCCACCATCCTGGAGAAAGCCCTCATCAAGTGGCAGACACTGTACAAGGTGGACGAAGGCGTGGAGGGCATCGGCACAGAGAACGTGGCTCCGTTGTTCACGGGCTGCGGCAACAGCTTTGCCTTCTCGCCCAACTCACTGCATAACTCCGAATGGAAGCTGGCCATCGAGCACTGCCTCGCCGAGGGCAAGCTGTGCATCGGCGGCTTCAACGTCGCCGACCTCCAGTGCGGCAAGCTGAAGACCGTCACGGGCCACGCCTTCACCTTCATGCTCGCCGACGACGAGAACTCCCTCTTCGTCATGCGCAACCCGTGGGGAATAGAGGATGTTGACGGCAAGCTCTTCATTCCCGACGAGCGCACCATCGTGCAGACCATCGACGCACGCATCGTGGATCCAGGCGCTGCCGCTCCCTTCCTGCGCGAAGATCTGAAGCCTTACTCACCACCTAAGTTCATACGTCGCAGCACCGACCTCGGCGTGTCGCCACGTCTGCTCAACCGTCATCTCACTCATCCCAACTCCACTGAATTATGGTAAAACGTAGTATTCTCTTCATCTGCTGTCTGCTGGCTTGCGCACTGGCGCAGGCGCAGCAGACACTGAATATCCATACCACCACGCAGGGCACCGTCAGCATCGCCTTTGCCCAGAAACCCGTCATCACCCTCTCCTCGCCTGCTGTGCTGAAAGTGACCAGCGAGCAGCTGACCGTGGAATTTCCCTTTGCCGAGGTGGAACGCATCACCTTCGAAGACGCGCCAGATGCCGTGCCGGCGCTCGTGGAGCGCGACGGCGCTGCCACTCTCCACATCTATGACCTCTCCGGACGCCTCGTTCAGCAAGTTGCCGCCAAGGCTGGAACTGCCTCCCTTGACCTCTCCAAGCTGCGTCCCGGCGTCTATGTGGTGAAGGACGGCAAGCGGACGTACAAGGTGAGTGTGAAATAAACTGGAAAAACAACGGATTAGACGAATTGAGCGAATTTCATTGGCCCTTCATCTGAATGTAGCTTATGTATTCGTCTAATTCATCTAATCCGTTGTCCTGAAAACTTTTAATCTGTTGCCCCTAAAGGCTTCTAATCCTTTGTCCCGAATCGGACGATGAGGTAATAGAAGTCGTCGCTTTTCCATTCGTCGAAAGCAAAGAGCGGGTGCTCGTCCTCATAGAGGGCGATGGCGCTTAATTGCATCTTCTGACTATCGAGGATGAGGTTGATATTCAGAATCCTGTCTTCCAGTGCGCCTATAGCCCAAAGCAGTTTACTATCGAAGCAGAGGCGCAGGTGATGTTGCCGTCCGTCCTTCGTCTGGCAGGTGAAGGACAAATCCTGCGGCTCGAAGGAGAGATACAGCTTATCACTATAGCCGAAATTATAGTTGACGGTCAGCTCCTTATCGCTCTCGTCGGCGATGGCTGTGCGCAGGTCGCCGAGGGAGTCGGGCAGGGCTTTGGCTATCGTGGAGAGGGGGAAGTTATGCAGGATGAGCTTCATGCCGTTGTCATAATCCAGGATGGTAGTCTTCAGCTGCAAGGTGGAATCCTGACTCTCGAAGTACTCTACGCGCTTGCCATTCTCAATCTTCACCACGCGCTCCGTGCCGGCAATGGACGAGATGACTCGCACCTTTGTGTCGTAGAGTCCTGCCAGCGCTGCTGCACATTCTTTTCGCATTTCTGGTGTCAGCTTCGAAGGGTGAATGGTGACGCCGTGATTGCATGAGGTCAGGAGAAGGACAAGAAGGGAAAGCATGAAAAGTGGCGCTTGGAATATTGAATGCCGAATGAATTTCTGCTGCATAATATAATAATGTTTAGGTGATTTCTATTATTTAAAACGAACACTTTCCTCTTTTATTGTTCCCAGCATTTCAAAAATCGGACAAGGATTGGATTGATGATCCTTCTTAGCTATAGCCGCAGCTCGTCGCGATGATGTTTTTATGTCTAAATCTGAGTGAAAAGGAAATAATCCTGCTTTTTTCTTGGTGATGTCCGCAGAAATGGCCATCTTTGCAGTAGAAAAAGGTGATGATGACTGAAAAGCGGAAGAAAGACATAGAGGAATTTGCTGGCGAGAAGCAGGCGTCTATGAAACGACGCAGCGACGTCAATGACTACCACGGGCGCCATATCTACTTGGTGACACTGGCTGTGGAAGGGCGACGACCGCTGCTGGGACAGGTGGTGGGCAATCCCCTGGCAGCTGATGGCAGTGCTGATGCACCGCGGATTGAGCTGTCGGCGCTGGGAGGGGCTGTCTTCGATTGCTGGCAGCAGATTCCTCAGCGACATCCAGAGGTGGAAATCCTCGCCCTCCAGATCATGCCCGACCACCTGCATGGCATCCTCTGGATCAAGGAGGAGATGCAGCAACATCTGGGGCGCATCATTGGCGGATTCAAGACGGGGTGCAACAAGGCCTACAGGTTCTTCACTGCGGCACTGCCGCAGTCTACACCAAGCAAGGAACACACTCCCAGCCAGCAACCAACTCCCAGCCAGCAACCAGGCAGCCAGCAACCAACTCCCAGCCAGCAACCAGGCAGTCAGCAACCAACTCCCAGCCAGCAGCCAACTCCCAGCCAGCAACCAGGCAGTCAGCAATCAAGTAGCCTGCAGGGAATGCCAGTCAGCAGAGTAGGTAACTCTTGCTCGGCGTATGCTGCGGCAGTGCCGCAGCGACCGTCCCCCCGCGAGCGCCACGAAGACCGCCACCACGGCCTCCTCTTCGAACCCAACTACAACGACCTGATCTGCAAAAGCTATGACATGCTCCCCACCCTGATCAACTACGTCAAAGACAACCCCCGCCGCCTGCTCATGAAACACAGCCATCCAGAATACCTTCGCCCCTTCTTCGACCTCCACCTCGGCTCCCACATCTATAGCGGCATCGGCAACCTTGCGCTCCTTCGCGCTCCTCATCGCCTTGCCGTTCGTGTCTCTCGCCGCAACAACGAAATCCAGCTTCAAGAAGAACTGCATCGCTACATGAACGCAGCCCAGTCGGGCACTGTCCTTATCTCCCCAGCTATCTCTCCTGGCGAAAAGCGCGTCATGCGCACCGCCTTCGACGCCAAGTTCCCCACCGTCGTCATCATGGAAAACGGCTTCACCCCGCTCTCCAAACCCCATGGCGAACAATTCTATGCCTGTGCCGAAGGACGACTGCTCATGCTCTCACCCTGGCCTCATCACAATGACCACCAAAAAGTCACTGCCCAACAATGCCAAGCCATGAACCTCATGGCACAAGAACTGGCAGCCCTCGAAAAAAATTCTTGAGTAAGGTGTAATAATCTGTAAGGTTGCGGGTCTTATTAGCAGAAACAGCTGAAAAATGACAGACAAGGAACTCGCACAGGAAGTTGTGCTGCATGGCAGCCACAAGGCATTCGCCGAGATTGTCCATCGCTATTCAGGCATGGTGTTCTCGAAAGCCTTGGGCGTGATGCATACAGAGGAAGGGGCGGCGGAGGTGACACAGCAAACCTTCGTCCGTGCCTATGAGAACCTCGACTCCTGGCGAGGCACAGAACTCACTCCTTGGCTCACCGCCATCGCCACCCACACTGCCCTGAAACTTCTGGACAAGGAACGCCGACGGCACACCACCCCCCTCGACACCCTCCCCTCGAGTGTGCTCGGCGGTTTTCCCGCCGAGACCTCCACCTACTCCGAAGAACACGAAGCGCAGCTGCAACAGATGGAAGCCGCCATCGCCCAACTGCCCGAGCAAGACCAGCAACTCCTGCGACTTCACTACTACGACCAGCGACACACTGCCGACATCGCCCGCCAGACAGGACTTTCGCAGAGCAACGTCCTCGTGAAACTGCATCGCATCCGCGAACGACTAAAAAAAGCAATGACCCATGAACGAAATGACTGATACCTTCATTGACCGCCTCATCACCGATACCCTGCACCGCCAGGAACTCGTCAGATACCTCGACCGAATCATCATCGCAGACGTTCGTCGGAGGGCTCGCCGTGCGTGGTTTCGCAAGTGGGCTCGCATCATTGTCTTCAGCTTCGGCCTGCCGCTGGTACTGCTGGTGTGGCTCGCGTGCGCGTACCTATATATAAAAGAACACGATGCCACGCCCTTCACGCTCTCCCTGATGGTGTGGCCTACTTTGGCTCTTGCGGCTTCTACCATCTATGTCCTCAAAACTTTTTCTGCTGAAGAGGTGTAATAAAACTGCCTGCCGAGGGTCTTAACTATAGAAAGCACTCTCTGAATAAGCAATTATCTATTACTCAAAAAACAAAACAATATGGAAGCAATGAACCTTGAAGGCGTTTTCGCCATCGTCTTATCTCTCTCTATCCCCATCGTGGCCATCCTGATGGTCTTCATCAGTGAAATCCAAAAGAAGAAGCACGACACGGAACTGCGACTGGCTCTCATTCAGGCAGGCACAGACGCCGAAACGGCTAAAATCCTCATTGAGGAAAAATCCAAGAAAAAAGATAAATATGGCTCTCTGCGCACCGGTTGCTTTTTCGTTGGTGCAGGTCTCGGAGCTCTATGCAATGCCCTGTGTGGTGTGGACTACCACGATATTTACTACTGGATGACCGTCGCCGGTGGCATAGGCATCGGACTCATCATCGCCTTCGCCATCGAGTACAAGTTCTCGCAGAAAGAGCAGAAGGAAGAAAAGGAAGCCCTGTGAGCACTCTTCCTCAAAAACATAAATACTCACTACAATAAAAATTACCCCACCCCATCGTGATGATGAGGTGGGGCTTTCTATTCACCAAGTTTCCCTAACAAACTCGAGAAATAACTTACTTGCGGAACAGCAGCTGTGCCATCTGATAGAGGCTGCGACGCCAGGTGAGGAACTCGTGGGCAGTGCCCTGCGAGACATATCCTGCGGCATTGAAGCCAGCATTCTTCAGGGCTGCTGTGGAGTTGTTGATGCCGTCGGGGTTTTCCTTGCTGCCACAGCTCTGGAAGATGAGACTGACGGGCTGCGAGCCCTTGGCACCCTTCGTTCCGGCAGGCACGAGGTTAGCTTTCTGCAGGTCTTCAGGGCTATAGGTGCCTCCGCTGAGGAGTCCGAAGGCACTGAAAACCTCAGGACGACGCAGGGTAATCAACCGGGTCTCGAAACCACCCATGGAGAGACCTGCCATGGCGCGGGATTCGCGACGTGCGAGGGTCTGGAAATGACTGTCCACGTAAGGCACGAGTTCATCCACGAGCACGGTCTCGAACTCCTTGGCTGTGAACTCTCCCAGTCCGCCGAAGCGCACATCGTTCGTCATGCCGTAGGTCATCACCACGATGAAGGGTTCGCACTTGCCTTCGGCAATCAGGTTGTCCATGATGATGCCAGCCTTACCCTGCCGGCTCCAGGAAGTCTCGTCCTCGCCCCATCCATGCTGCAGATAGAGCACGGGGTATTTCTTCTTGTCCTTGCCGTAGGTGGGAGGAGTATAGACGAATGCACGTCGCATCTGCTGTGTGCTCTGACTCCAGAAGAGCACCTCCTGCATGTTGCCGTGAGCAATGTTCTTCACGGCGTAGAAGTCCTGGTCGTGGGCAGGCACCTCGATGCCGCTTTCGTAGCGTGCACCACCGGCATAGATATGTGTGCCGGGGTCGGTCACCAAGCCTCCGTCCACGGTGAGGTGATAGTAGTGGAATCCCTCGTCCTCGGGCTTCTGGGTCTGTCCCACCCACGATCCGTCGTAAGTCTGATGCAGAGGCGTTCCCCCGTTGCCGCCGATGGTGCTTACCACGGATTTTGCATCGGGCAGTTCGATGCGGAAGCGGACGTAGCCCTGCGAGTTCACCTGCGGATAGTCCTGGCGTGCGAGATTCGTGGCACAAGGCTTGAAGTCCTCTTTCACCTCAGGCTTCTCAGGGAAGGCGAGCGAGGCGTTGAAGGGAGGACGCTGCTGAGCCTGCTGTCCACGCTGTCCGCGACGACGCTGCTGGTTCTGTTGCTGCTGACCTTCAGGCCGCGGACGACGGGCAGGACGCTTCGGCAACTGCCAGTCGGGATTGCGCATATTCAGGATGTAGTCGTAGGCTTTCTTCGGCTGATATTCCGTGTCGAAAGGCAGGGGATAGTTGCGGGCACCCAGCCAGGAGTCGCGGTCAGAGAGGTTCCAGAACGTCACGTTGTCGATGACATCCTTGTGCTTGCGCAGCACACGGAAGATGCGGGCATACTGGTCGGCAAGATGCTGCTTCAGCGAGTCGCTGACCTCCATGCCTTCCTGGCTGAACTGCAGTCCTCCGCCCATCTCCTCGTTGGCACGGACGTCCAGCTCGGTGATGTGGATGTGCTTTACGATTTCCTTGAAGCGCGTGATGGCGCTGTCCAGCAAGCTCTCTGTGGGGAAGTAGATGTTGTAGTGACCCTGCATGCCGATTCCGTCGATGGGCACGCCGGCATCCTTCATTTTCTTCACCATATTATAGATGCGCTCGCGCTTGTGGGGGTCCACGGTGCTGTAGTCGTTGTAGAAGAGCAGCGTGTTGGGGTCAGCCTCGCGGGCATATTCGAAAGCCTTGGCGATGAACTCGTCGCCAGCAATCTGATACATGGGCGACTGGCGATAGGGGTCTGTGGCGTTGCGGTCGTCGGACATGGCTTCGTTCACCACATCCCACGCATAGACGACGTCCTTGTAGCGCCCTATGATGGTGTGGATGTGGTCTCGCATGCGACGGAAGAACTCCTCCTTCGGCAGCAGGTTGCCCTGGTCGTCCTTGTACATCCACTCGCCGATCTGCGCATGCCACATGAGGCAGTGACCACGCATCTTGATGCCATTCTGGCGGCAGAAGTTGGCAATGCGGTCGGCGTTGTTGAAGTTGAACTGTCCCTGCCTGGGTTCTGTGGGCTGGGGTTTCATGTCGTTTTCGGCAGTCACGCTGTTGAAGTTTCCGATAATCAGCGCCTGCTGGTCTGTGTTTGTGACGTTGCGCTGGTTCACAGCCACGCCGATGGTGAAATAATCCTTGTAGGCATCCTTCAGGCCCTGGGCCCAAATGCCTGCGCTGCTGGCCAAGAACAGCACTGCGAGAAGCGATTTTTTCATCTTTTCAGGATAGTTTATTAATAATAATGTGTTAGAAAGTTGCTTTTCGGCGGCAAAGATACCTCTTTTTATTTACACTCCTTTCCAATGATGTCTCATTTTCTTTTGCTGCTACTTTATTGCTATGAATTAGCAGCAGCAGCGGACAGCATACCCATGTAGGCGAAATGCCAGATGACGATTCCTGCCGTCACACTGACGTTCATGGAGTGCTTGGTTCCGAACTGAGGAATTTCCAGACAGCCGTCGCAGGCATCTACCACCTGCTGCTGCACTCCCTTAACTTCATTGCCGAGGACCACAGCGTACTTTTTATAAGCCTCCGGTTCATTTGCCTCCGATTCGCTTGCCTCCAGTTCATTCTTCTCCGCTTCATTTTTCTCCGACCTATAAATCTCCGGCCTGAAATCCTGCAGCATCGTGCTTCCTTCGCACTGTTCCACGGCCAGCAGCGTGTAGCCTTCGCTTCTGAGCCACGCCACCGCCTCCATGGTGTCGCTGAAATGACGCCATACCACAGAGTCCTCTGCTCCCAGCGCTGTCTTGTGGATCTCGGCATTCGGAGGAGTGGCGGTGATGCCGCAGAGAACCACTCCAGCTATGCGGAAAGCATCGCCCGTGCGAAACACAGAACCTACGTTGTACAGCGAACGCACGCCGTCGAGCACCACCACCAGCGGCATCTTCTCGGCCTCGTGGAACTGCTCGACGCTCATGCGTCCCATCTCCGTTATCTTCAGCTTGCGCATCATCCCTCTACAGTCCGAGTTCCTTGCTGATCTGCAGCATTCTTTCTATGGGTCGGATGGCTCGCTCTGCCACTTCCTTGTCCACGCTGACCACCGGCCATTCGTATTTCAGGCAGTTGTAGAGTTTCTGCAGCGTCACCAGCTTCATGTACTCGCATTCGTTGCAGGCGCAGGTGCTGTCGTCGGGTGGTGCAGGGATGAAGGTCTTCTGCGGAGCAGACTTCTGCATCTCGTGGAGGATGCCGCTTTCCGTGGCCACGATGAACTCCTCAGCCTCGTCGGCGATGGCGAACTTCAGCAGCGCAGCCGTGCTGCCCACCTTGTCTGCCAGCTTCACCACGGGTCCCTTGCACTCAGGATGCACCAGCACCTTGGCGTTGGGGTGCTCAGCCTTCAGTTCCAGAATCTTCTCCACGCTGAATCGTGCATGCACGTGGCAGGCACCGTTCCAGAGCAGCATCTGCCTGCCCGTGATGGAATTGATGTAGTTGCCCAGGTTCTGGTCTGGACCGAAGATGATGGGCTCATCTGCCGGCAGCGACTCCACGATCTGCCGGGCGTTGGACGACGTGACTACCACGTCCGTCACGGCCTTCGTCGCTGCTGTCGTGTTGACGTAGCTGACGACGGTGTGACCCGGATGTGCCTCCACGAACTTGGCGAACTCGTCTGCCGGACAGCTCTCTGCCAGCGAGCAGGTGGCGTTCAGGTCCGGCACCAGCACTTTCTTGTCCGGACAGAGGATGGCAGCCGTCTCGCCCATGAAATGCACGCCGCAGAGCACGATGATCTCTGCGTCCGTCTTGGCAGCCTGCTGAGCCAGCGCCAGGCTGTCGCCGATGAAGTCGGCAATGTCCTGCACCTCGCCGTCCACGTAGTAGTGTGCCATGATGACGGCGTTCTTCTCCTTTGCCAGCCGCCGTATTTCTGCCTTCAGGTCTGTGCCTTCGGCAATGGGCTCATTGACGTAGCCCGCTTCTTTCCACTCTTTTTTCGACATAACATTAATATAATTGTTCATTTCTTTTTTCCGAAAAAAAACTTTATGATGATGATGATAGGCTGTTAATTCTGTTAATAACTCTGCAAAGGTACATATTTTCAGCGAAATAGCTTGTTAATAACTGAAGAAAAGTTGTTGAAAACTCATTTTTAACTTTTCGTTAACTTATTTGCATATATGAAATGAATATTTAGGTGGTCTTTTTCCGAGACTTCCAAATTAGTTAGCGTAAAGTTTTGATTTTTTTTTCAACCGCTTTCAACGGAGTTATCAACAGGTGGTGCTGTTTTATAAAAAAGACCACGGATTACGCGTTTTTTTTAAGTTCTATATAAATAACGAACCTTATATAAATAACGAACCGTGTTCATCCGCGTAATCCGCGATCTATTTTAATTTCTCACAGCTGCCCCGCTTCTATCTGCCGCACGATTCGTTCTATCTCCGCATCCTCGCCTTCCGGGTCATAGTGCTTCTTCAGGCTGGCCTTGAACGTCCAGGCGAAGACCTGATAGAAAGCAGCTCGCATGGGACCCAGGAAAGCCTTTACGATGTCGTACGCCTCCTGGTTGCACTCGCGGTCTATGAGCTTGATGAGAATCTTGCCCTGCGAGAACGTCAGCTTCTTCATCACTGGCGTGTACTGCTTCTTGATGTCGTGCTCCACCTGCTTGATGTGCTCGTCCTTCGCTTTCTTGTTCGGCAGCGTTTCCAGCACCTCATACGTCTCTTCGAGCATCATCTTTGCCAGCTTTGCCAGAGGTAGCACCTTCTTTATATTATATATGAGGCGTGTGTAGCGCTGGCGCTCTCGTTCGTTGCGGAAGACTTTCTTCTTGTACACCGGCAGTTCCGGCATCAGATACGTGTACATCGTATCGCCATCGACCACCGTTGGATATTTATATCTATAGAATTGCAGGTTCACCAGCGATGGCATCTCCTTGATGCCTTCGGGCATCAGTTCTTCGTTCGCCCACGGGTCATCGGACTCCGTCTGGGCGAAAGTAGCCGTAGAAAGAGTCATCAGGAGTGCTATGATGGCTATTTTATTCATTTTTTCGGCGCAAAAGTACAGCAAAAGTACGACATATATCTGCATTCTGCTTCTATTTTTGTGCTCCGTATTCATTTTTTAACGAACCAGAGCCATTATTTAAAAATAATATTGTATATTTGCGGCACTTAAAATCATTCAACCATAAACTTTAAACATTAAAGTATAAGCAATGAATCCCTATCTGAATTTCTCTCTCGAGGGCAAGGTAGCTCTCGTGACGGGTGCCAGCTACGGCATCGGATTTGCCATTGCCAGCGCTTTCGCTGAGCAGGGTGCAACTATCTGTTTCAACGACATCAACCAGGAACTCGTGGATCGCGGTCTGAAGTCCTACGAGGAGAAGGGCATCAAGGCTCACGGCTACGTCTGCGACGTGACAGACGAACCTGCCGTTCAGGCTCTGGTGAAGAAAATCAAGGAAGAGGTGGGTACCATCGATATCCTGGTGAACAACGCCGGCATCATCCGTCGTATTCCCATGCACGAGATGGAGGCTGCTGACTTCCGCCGCGTCATCGACATCGACCTCAATGCTCCCTTCATCGTCTCCAAGGCTGTGCTGCCCGACATGATGGCCATGGGTCATGGCAAGATCATCAACATTTGCTCCATGATGTCTGAGCTCGGTCGCGAGACCGTCAGCGCTTACGCAGCTGCGAAGGGTGGCCTGAAGATGCTCACCCGCAACATCTGTTCGGAGTACGGCGGGTACAACATCCAGTGCAACGGCATCGGCCCGGGCTACATCGCCACTCCCCAGACGGCTCCTCTGCGCGAGCGTCAGCCGGACGGCAGCCGCCATCCCTTCGACAGCTTCATCTGCGCCAAGACACCTGCTGGCCGCTGGTTGGATCCTCAGGAACTCACGGGTCCCGCCGTCTTCCTCGCATCCGAGGCTTCCAACGCCGTGAATGGTCACATTCTCTATGTCGATGGCGGTATCCTCGCCTACATCGGCAAGCAGCCTAAATAAAGCAGACAACCTGCCGAAAGGCTCAAATAGCCGGAATGTATTTTCGGAATCTCGATTCTCTAATCCTGAATTCCCGAAAAAACACTCCGGCTTTTTTTCTCTTTCCCTTTTCTCTTTCCCTTTTCTTTTTTCTCTTTTCTTTTTTCTCTTCCCCTTTTTCCTTCATTTTTCTCTTTTCTCTTCTTCTCTTTTAATTTATTTTTTTGTGTCAACAAAAAAAACGGCTCATCTCACGATGAACCGTTTTTAGCTATGAACAAATCTTGTTGAATCTTTCAGATTAACTTTTTCAGTGCTCACATGCACTTTATCCACTCTGTCGCATCACTGCGCCGGAAGGCTGGTTAATCTGCAATCAATTTACCTTAACTAACTTACCTAAAGTCGAGTAGCTTTCGCTACTCAGGGATGAAAACCTTTAAAACTAACCTAATACCATGAAAAACCGTATATCTTTGAGTCTCGCGCTCGAGACGTCTTGTCTTGTTTTGACGGTGCAAAGGTACGGACTTTCTGTGTAACTTATACACTATTGCCAAATATTTTTTGCTTTTTACCGCAAAAATATTGTGTTTCCTTGACTTATGTCAATATAAGTGTCCGTTTCACACCGCTTATTTCTGGTCGTAAGCATGTTTAGGATAGTCCACGGTATAGTGCAGTCCGCGGCTCTCTTTGCGCTCTATGGCCTGCCGGGTGATGAGATAACCTACGTTGACCATGTTGCGCAGTTCGCAGATGTCCTTCGATGCCTTCACGCGCTTGAACAGTTCCTCCGTCTCCTCGTAGATGATGTCCAGACGCGTCCAGGCTCGATGCAGTCTGAGGTCCGAGCGGACGATGCCTACGTAGTTCGACATGATCTGCCCCACCTCGCGCATGTCTTGTGCGATGAGCACCTTCTCCTCGTTCGTCAGCGTGCCCTCGTCGTTCCACTCCGGCACGGCCTCGTTGAAGTCATACTCGTCGATGTGTGCTATCGAGTGCTCGGCAGCTTTGTCGGCATACACCACCGCCTCGATCAGCGAGTTCGAGGCCAGACGGTTGCCGCCGTGCAGACCCGTGCACGAACACTCGCCCACGGCGTACAGGCGGTTGATGGTCGATTGGCCGTTCAGGTCCACCTTGATTCCTCCGCACATATAGTGCGCACAGGGCACCACGGGAATCATCTGCTTCGTGATGTCGATTCCGATGCTCAGGCACTTCGCATAGATATTCGGGAAGTGGTGCTTCGTCTCTTCGGCATCCTTATGCGTGACGTCCAGGCAGACGTGTGTCAGTCCGTGAATCTTCATTTCCTTGTCTATGGCGCGGGCCACGATGTCGCGTGGTGCCAGCGAGAGGCGCTTGTCGTACTTCTGCATGAACTCCTCGCCGTTGGGCAGTCGTAGGATGCCGCCGTAGCCGCGCATGGCCTCCGTGATGAGGTAGGCCGGATGCGTCTCGGCGGGGTTGTAGAGGGCCGTGGGGTGGAACTGTACGAACTCCATGTCCTTCACGATGCCCTTGGCACGATAGACCATGGCTATGCCGTCGCCCGTGGCGATGTTCGGATTCGTCGTCGTGGCATACACGGCCCCCGTGCCGCCCGTGGCCATCAGCGTCACGCGCGAGAGGAACGTGTCAATCTTCTGCGTGTCGGGGTCCAGCACGTAAGCTCCGTAGCACTCGATGTCCGTCATGTGGCGGTTTACCTCGCGCCCCAGGTGGTGCTGCGTGATAATCTCCACGGCGAAGTGGTTCTCCAGCACTGTGATGCGCTTGTCGGCCCTGACGGCCCGTATCAAACCCTGCTGGATCTCGTGCCCCGTGTCGTCCGCATGATGCAGGATGCGGAATTCCGAGTGCCCGCCCTCGCGATGGAGGTCAAACTCCCCCTCGGCATTCTTGTCGAAGTTCACGCCCCAGCGCACCAGGTCTGCGATGCCCTTGGGAGCATTCCTTACCACCTGCTCCACGGCCTTCGGGTCCGAGATGAAGTCCCCCGCCACCATCGTGTCGTGGATATGCTTCTCGAAGTTGTCCACCTTCAGGTTAGTCACACTGGCCACGCCACCCTGAGCCTTGTCCGTATTGGCCTCGTCGATGGTGGTCTTGCAGATGAGGGCGACCTTGCCCTTGCCGCTCTGAGCGACCTTCAGGGCATAACTCATTCCGGCCACGCCCGAGCCGATGATGAGGAAGTCGAATTTGCGAATCACGATATTCTTTGTTTACGCGTTATATATACTTATAGGTATTTGTGAGATAGTCAGTTTACAAATCACGCCGCAAAATTACACATTCTTTGCCTACCAGCCAAATTTTTCCCCCATTTTTTCCCATCGAGCCTCCGATTGGTATACTGATATACTGGTATACTTATATACTTATATACAGAATTACGAACGAGCACCCTCGAACCCACAATCCCCGCTGGTTGGCTTTTTTGCCAAAAATATGCCAAAGAAAATAAATAGCGAGGAAAAAAACATGAAAGAAGTATGTTCTAGCTAGCACTATGATTTTGTTTCAACAGAAGTTCGTACCTTTGCCCCCGAAATCAAAAGGTTTCGCCTCGGAATAATTAACCCATAAATAATATAAGGTATAATGAAACTACTGCACACAGCCGACCTGCATCTGGGTCAGATTATCTATCAGAACTACGACCGCAGCGACGAGCATGCCCACTTCTTCCGTCAGCTGCAGCGCTGGTGCGAGACGGAGCATCCCGATGTTCTCCTCGTCAGCGGCGACGTATTCGACATCCAATACCCCTCTGCCGCTGTGAAGAAGGCATTTACGGACTACTTTGTCGATCTCTACCGCTCCTGCCCCTGGCTGCATATCGTCATCACGGCCGGCAACCACGACTCTGCCTCCCGCATCCAGGCCGACAGTTCCGTGTGGCAGCTGGCCAACGTCCACCTCGTGGGAGTGCCGCCAGCCACCAATGTCAGCGCAGACGACGCCAGCTGGCAGGATCAGTACATCGTCCGACTCGACTGCGGCTACGTCGTCGCCCTGCCTTATATGTCCGGCGACCGCAAGGCCGTGGTGCAGTCCCTCCTCGACACCGTAGCTCGCGAGAATCAGTCCCACCTGCCCGTAGTCCTGATGGCACATCAGGCAATCAAGAACGCAGAGGTCACGGGACATCCCTTCGAGGTCGGCACCCTCCGGACGCTCGAGGTCAGCGCTCTCGGCGAGGGCTATGACTACCTTGCCCTCGGACATTTCCACATGCCCCAGACCCTGGGTCATCCCACCGAGGGCTTCCTGCAGACAGCCACCTACGACGCTCCCGTGGCGAGATATTCGGGCAGCGCGCTGCACGTCAGCTGCGACGAGACCTACCCCCACTCCGTCAGCCTCGTGGAGATAGATCGCCACGGAGGACAGGTCGCCGTCCGTCAGCTGCGCATCGATGAGCTGCGCCACTTCCATGTCCTGCCGCAGGACGACAGCTCCTTCACCTCCTCCGACGAAGCCCTTGAAGGCCTGAAAGCCCTTATTGCAGACAGCCCGCGAGGCTACTTCCGCTTCCGCTTCGAGCACAATGCCGTACTGCCCCCGAATTTCAGTCAGATGGTTTATGACATCCTGCAACCCACGCAGGAGGAATGGCGCTTCAACCCCAAGATGATCTGGACGGGAGAAACAGCCGACACCGCCAGTCAGGAGAAAGAACAGAAATTCGAAGTCGCTGAACTCCAGCAGATGACAGACCCCATGCAGTTCATAGAGCGGACGAAAGACCAGTATCCCGACCTGGAGCTGGAGGACGTCCGCCAGGCCTTCGAGGACGTCCGTATGGAACTGGAGCGGATGCGGGAAGAGAAAGAGCATGGCAAAACCGCCAACTCCCGGAATTCATTCACCGACACTAACCTCCAAAACGAATAACCATAGCACTATGAAACTGAAAGAACTCCATATCCGCAACATCGCCTCCATCGAGAGCGCTGACATCGATTTCGAGAACGGGCTGAACGATGCCGTCACAGGCACCCCAGCCCCCATCTTCCTGATCTCCGGCGAGACGGGAGCCGGCAAGTCCGTCATCCTCGACGGCATCTCCATGGCGCTGTATAAGAAAACACCCCGAATTGCCGGCGTCGCCAACTCCAAAAATAACAAATACCCTGATGCCAAAGGCGAGACCATCAGCGTTTCAAGTATCGAGCAGTATACCCGCATCGGCATCTCTGAGCGCGATGAGTGCTACAGCGAAGTGGTCTTCGAGGGCAACGACGGCAGGACCTATCATGCCCGTCTGTCACTCGGCATGATGAGGTCCCGGGGTAACGAGACCTTCAAACTGAAACACAGGACCCCCACGTGGGAGTATCGCATAGACGACGGCGACTGGATCAGGGACAATACCGAACAGGTGCTGCAGCAGGCCGTGGGACTCAGCTTCCAGCAGTTCGGACGCATGGCCATGCTGGCACAAGGCCAGTTTGCCAACTTCCTCACGGGCGACAAGAAAGAGCGCGAAGACATCCTGGAACAGCTGACCAATACTAAACATTTCTCCGACTACGGCGAAGCCATCAGCAGACTGTTCAATAAGGCAAAGACAGTTAAGCAGCAGATCCAGACCAGCTACGAAACCGAACTGCCCCACACACTCAGCGAGGAGGAGCTTGGCCAGCTCCTGGAACAGCAGCAGGAAAGCCAGCAGAAGAAGACGACTCTCGACAGCAGGTTGGCGCTCCTGGATACCCAGCTGCGGCTGTTGGACCAGGTGCTGCAAGGCGAACGCATCCTGGAAGAATCCCGCAAGAAAGTACAGCAGCAAGAGGCCATCGTGGCGGGCGAAGAGTACCAGTGCAGCAAAACCCTCTTCACGGACTGGGATGCCACCACACAGCAGCGCCAGCAGTTCCTCCAGCTCCAGCATGCCCGGGAAGAAGAGCAGACCGCACACACAGGCCTGCAGACCTTGCAGGAAACTTTCCTCCGGCTCTGTGCAGATCTGGCCTTTCGCCAGAACCAGCTCAGTTCCCTGGCAGAGGAGATCCGGCAGCTCGAGGGCTGGATGAAGCAGCGCCAGCAGCACGACACCTTGTATTCCAGGGCGCATGAAACCGAGGCCCGGATCCAGCAGTACCTCAGCGCACGGAAGAAGTCCGGCGAGCTGACCGCCTCCCTGGTGAAGGAACATGCCAGGACCGGAGGACTCAGGCAGCACGTGGAGCAAGCCCTCACCCAAGTCAGCGAAGCCGGACAGGCTGTCAAGGCCAAGGAGGCAGAGATTGATGCCCTCCGACGCAAGCGCGAAGCCATGGACCCGCAGAAGGTCAACGACCAGCTGAGCAAGGCTGAGTCAGACAGGCACGCCCTTGAGATCCTGCTGGAGGCATGGAAGACACTGCAGGAAGAACAACAGCATGCCGGGCAGCTCCGCAAAGAAATCGAAGCCGTGCAGGAGGCTCTGCAGCGAGACAAGGCTCTCTGCGACCAGGCCACGGAAGACTACAATACCAAGTTGGCGGCTGCTGATGCTGCCGGAAAGCGGCTGACGACCATGCAGATGAGTGTGAGCGAGACCATCGTCAACCTGCGCCGTCGAATGTACAAAGAACATACGGACATCTGTCCCCTCTGTGGACAGCCTGTCGACCACGCCCTCCTCGATGACGACTTCCAGGGCATCCTCACTCCCCTGGAACAGGAACAGCAGCAGGCCGCGGCAGCGCTGCAGAAAGCCTCGGAACGGCTGGATGCATTGAAAAAGACCTATGCCGGGAAACAGGGAGCCCTGCAGGAACGGCAGAAGCAGCTGACCCTGGCAGACCAGAAGAATAAAGCCACCCGCGAACGCATCATCGGGCAGGCATCCGAGGCAAAATTCGACACCCACGAACCTCTCGACGGACAAGTCAGTGCAGCCCTGCAAAAGCTGGATGCAGAGATCGGGGCGCTGCAGGCCGCCCAGCGCGAAGCAGAGCGGTTGCAGGGAGAAATCAACCGCCTGACAGGAGAAAAGAAACCCCTGGACACCCGCAAACTCGAAGCAGAGAAAGCCAAAGTCAGGGCTGATGGTGAGCTCAATGCCAATGCCAACGAGATCTCGCGACTGGAGAAAGAGTGCCAGCGCATAGCACAGGAGTGCTCCGAACAAGAACAGGCGATTAGCTACCAGCTGGCAGGCTATGCCGAGGACTGGAAGACCGACGCGGAGGCTACCCTGAAGAACCTCAGGAAGGAGGCAGAAGAATACAACCGGCAGAAGGAACAACTACGGGAACACCTGCAGCGGAGGACATCGGACGAGAGCCGCATAGCCACCCTCACCAAGCACCGCCAGGACATCCTTGCTACCTGCCCGGAATGGCCGTCGGAAGCCCAGCCCCAGAGCTTCGCCTGCGAAGACATCCATGTGGAATGGACAGACCTGCTGGGCAAGGCTTCGGCATTCGTCGCCACACTCGAGAGATGCCATGCCGACATTACCCGGGCCGAAGCGTTCCTGGGTGCTTACTATCAGGAAACAGGCAAGACGGAGCAGACGCTGCAGGCGCTGACAACGCAGGAACAGCAAGTGGTGAAAGCCCGCCGCTTCGTCACAGATATCGATGCCAGACTGCACTCTTTCAAGGATGATATCGCGGCGGCTCAGAACAGGATCAATGCCGCCTTGCAGGAACTCGGAATCGCCGACCGCACGGCATTGCCCGACAAGCAGAAGCTCGAGGAGGAAAGGACATCCACCAACACCGCCAGGGATGAGATCCTGGGCATGCTGGGGCAGGTAAAAATCCGCCTGGAGGCACATCAGCAAAGCGCCGAGACACTGAAGAAGCTGAAGACACAGCTGGATGAAGCCGAGCAGCAGTTCAATCGGTGGAAACGCCTGGACTCCTACTTCGGAGGCACACGGTTCCGCACCCTGGTGCAGACCTACATCCTGCGACCGTTGCTGAACAACGCCAATATCTACCTGGAGCGGATCACCGACCGCTACCACCTCACCTGCAACGAGACCAACGAGCAGCTCAGCATCCTTGTCCACGACCACTACAACAGGAATCAGATTCGCAGCGCTACCGTGCTCTCCGGCGGCGAACGTTTCATGATCTCCCTGGCTCTCTCCCTCGCACTCTCCTCCCTCAACCGTCCCGACATGAACGTCAACATCCTCTTCATCGATGAAGGCTTCGGCACCCTCGACGAGAGCACCCTGGGATCCGTGATGGCCACCCTGGAGAGGCTGCAGGAGATTGCCGGTCAGTCCAACCGGCGGGTGGGCATCATCTCCCATCGCAAGGAACTCGAAGAACCCGTTCCCGTCCAGATCCGTGTCGTCCGGAAAGGTGAAGGACGCAGCCAGGTGGAGATAAAGAACCAGTATTAACACCAACAGGCAGAGAGGAGGCCACCCTCCTCTCTTTCTGTTGTCACTACCACATCCGATTTCGCAAATGATATACTGATATACTGGTATGTTGATATACTGATTGACAAATTCTAGCTAGCACGATTTGCTCAGATAACAGAAAGTCCGTACCTTTGCAGCCGAAAACATACAACCCCACGTTTAACCATTAAAAGAATAAGCCCTATGAAAGAAATTAAAGTCCTATTGGCAGCATGCCACGGTTATAGCCACTTCGGCAGCTACTCAAGTCATGACACCGTGGATCTTGAGGTCAGCGACGAGGCTCTGGCAGCACTGAGGAAAATCCACCCCTCCGAGGCATCCTGCGAACAGGTGGCTGAGGCCATCAGCCAGGGAGCCACCGAACTCCAGGATGTACACGACCAGGCCTGCGACGAATACTATAATATGGTAGAATGCTTCTGGCTGCACGAGGCCGACAACGAATGTGAGCGGGAGGCCCTGGAGCAATGCATCGACGACGACATCGAGGAGGGACTCTTCGAGCCCGATATGACCATCGAGGAGTTCAGCCAGATGAAGGAAGAGGAAGGATGCGACCTCGACGACGAAGAGCTGGTGGAAGAATACCACTTTTATATCATGGACGACTATGCCGCCTGGGTCCACTGTCAGGACGATAACGAATTCGTGGCCTGTCGCGTGGGCTGCGACCTCGATGGCATCCGCGACGAACCTGCCAGCTACACCCTCAAGTACTGACCTCTCGCCGTCCTCTCCCCCTCCAAACGTCAAACCATTGTCAAAAACCAATTCAAGAACATCATGAAGTACATTTTCCACAACGACGACCTCTCCTACGTCATCGAGGACGAGAAGGAGCTCAACAAGTTCACCCGGCGCTCCGTCCTCGGCTGCAGCATCTACATCATCGCACTGATTATCGGCGGAATCCTACTCCTCCTGGGCATGATATACCTCTTCTACCTGATACTCGAGTATCCCGTAGATATCTTCTCGTGGTTTCTGGACTTGCTGATGAGTATCATCAACTTCTTCGGACCGCCCGTATAGTCCAAAAAACTCCGGTATGAGACCACGAACCAGCAAAAAGATTGCTCAATCCTCGTATTTCTGCCCCTATTTTTCTATCTTTGTGCCCGAATAATCAATACAGAACAGTTATGAACATCGTTTATTCACCCGTTTTCAACTCCACGAGCTACGTCAACCTCGAGCAGCGCCAGGGTCAGTGGCTCGGCCTGAAGGTGTGCGGTTCGGCCGAACTGCTCTCCGAACTCGAGCTCCGCGCAGGCATTGCGGTTGCGGAGCAGAGCGAACCCGAACGCCTGGTCGCTTTCCACGCATCCGTGAAGAATAAGGTAGCCGGCACCGTCTTCGAGCAGTCGTTCCGAACCGATGAGGTGGGTGTCACACGTCAGCTCATGACGTGGTGCGACAACCTCCTCATGGCGGGATGGGACCCTGCCGCACCTGCCCCGTCCGACAAACTCGAGGCCCTTGCCGAAATCGCCAAAGGCGTGCAGGGCAAGCATGTGGCCCAGCGCTGGCAAGAGCTCACTGCCTGCCTCCGCAATCATACCATCTTCAGCAACGACGATGTCATCGAAGTCCATACCGCAGAGCTGATACCGCCCGTCATCAAGGCTGCGCTCGTCCAGCTCTCCTCGCAGGCCACCGTCAACTACGTGACCACTGAAGGCACCACACCCTCAGATGTCAGCGTATATCATTTCAAGACACGCACCCAGGCCTACCAGTGGTACCTCTCCCAGCCCGAAGCCCTCGCTGATGTCAGCGTCACCGTCAGCGCCGACAACCGCATCCTCAACGATATGGCCATAGCCATGGGCCGCCCTGCGGTCAATTCCAAGTCGCAGAACAGCAATCCCCAGCTGCTGCAGCTGTTCAAGTTGGGTTTGTCGCTCTTCGCCCGCCCGTTGAACGTCTACAACCTCCTCTCCTACCTTCAGGTTCCCGGCAACCCGCTCGGCGGCGTTGCCTATAAGCTGGCGCAGGTCTTGGCCGACGAGGGCGGCATCAACGAGAAATGGCAAGAGGTCATCTCGAACTACGACTTCACCGATGACGAAGGCAAGGACCGCCGCGACGACAAACTCGCCTTCATCGCGATGATCAATGCCGACTACTCCCCCGAGCGCATCCCTGTCTCCGACGTCAGGACCTACACCGGCAAGCTGGCCCATTGGTGCGACCTCCTGCGCTACTCCGGCCATGTCGCCGACGAGCGCGAGGAGCAGCTCGTGGTCCTGGCAGCCTTCTGCCGTTCCCTGCTCGCCATCCTCCCCGCCGAGGGCTTCATCACCTCCGACAACCTCAAGACCCTTGTCGACGGCATCTACCGCCCCCAGTCCTTCACCCACATGCGGGCGCAGCAGGGCTCGCCCGACGTCGTCTCAGACGTCACACAGCTGGCCGACCGCGCCGACACGGTGTGCTGGCTGGGATGTGTCGGAGCCTCCGTGCAGCCCTATCCCTTCGATTTCCTCAACCAGACAGAATGCGAGAGCCTCAACCTCTCCGGCATCGCCATCCCTGCCAAGTCCGATTTCTACACCCTTCACCACCGGCTGCAGCTGGAGGCCCTGAAGAACATCATCCGCTTGGTGCTCGTCACCTGGGAGTTCGACGGCAATGCCCGCCAGGAGGAACACCCGCTTGTCACCGAACTCAGGCAGCAGCACAAGGCCGACTGGCACACCCTTTTCCACGCAGACGAGCAGCCCAACCTCCCGACCGTCAGCGGCGATGTCTCAACCCTTGAGCCGCAGACCTCCTATCAGCTCTCCTCGATGGCCGCTCTCCGTCGCGACAAAGAGAGTTATTCCAGCGTCTCCCTCCTCATCCAGCACCCGTTCGACTACACCATGGAATATCTGCTCCGCCTCAAGGAACCCACAGTGGGCAAGCTGCCCGACCTCGACACCACCAAGGGCCTTGTCGCACACCTCGTGGTGGAAACGCTGGTGAAAGAACATCTCGGACAGATGGCCGACTACTATCTCAGCCTCGGTGCCGCGGCACGCGACGAGCTGTTCAACGCTGCCATAGCCCAGAAAGGAGCCATACTCATGCTACCGGAATATCACATCGAATGCCAGCAGTTCAAGGCCCTACTCCACGACAGCCTCACCGCCCTGGCCCGCACCATCAAGCATCTGCGCCTGATACCTCTCGGCAGCGAGGTCGAACTGAATGTCGAACTCCCCACCATCGGCAACTTCCAGGCCAAGATCGACCTCCTGCTTAAGGATGCCGCCGGCCGCTATGTCATCTTCGACATGAAATGGTCTGAGAAAAATTCCTATCGCAAATACCTTGAGGAGAACACAGCCATGCAGCTCGTACTCTATCGTCAGGCCGTAGAGCAGCACTTCAAAGGCGAGGTCGCTGGTGTCGGCTACTACCTCTTCCCCATGATGACCTTGTTCACCACCGATTACCCCGATTCCGACCACGTCAAGCAAGTAACGGTGAAAGCCGACGCAGCCGTGCGGAACCTCTTCGCGGAAGTACAAAACTCCTACGTCTACCGTCGCACCTCCTTGGACGATGGCTTTATCGAGGAAGGCGAACTGACCGACATTGCCGAACTCCCCTACACCACGGACAAACCATCCGACCAGCCGCTCTATCCCATAAAAGCTGACTCTAGCGACAAGGATAAGTCAAAGAAAAGGAAAGCCTGTCCCTACGTCAAGAAGGACAAGCCCCCCTTCGCCAAGCAGAAGCCCAAATGGGACAAGCCCACAGATCCCAAGGAAATCAAGACTACTCACCCCATCCTAAAAGGCAGACTCGTATGAAAAACATTCAGTATATCAACGCCGGCGCAGGTTCCGGCAAGACCACCAGGCTCACACAAATCCTGTCCGAGCAGCTCAGTGGTCCCTACAAACCCTCCGAGGTCATCCTCACCACCTTCACGGAGCTGGCAGCCTCCGAGTTCCGCGAGAAGGCCCGCGAAGCCCTCTACAACAGCGGCCATGCCGACACGGCAGCCGAACTGGATTCGGCAGCCATCGGCACCGTCCATGCCGTAGCCCTCAGCTTCATCCAGAAGTACTGGTACCTGATAGGCGTATCACCCGATATGAAAGTCATGTCGGACGACGACCTGCAGGTCTACATCAGCGAGTCCCTGGGCAACTACGTGAACACCGGGGACCTGGAGTTCTTCCGCTCCTATCAGCGCTTCTTCGACTTAAGAGACGCCCTGTCGCATGTCAACCTCGATTTCTGGAAAGACCATCTGCTAACCATTATCGACAAGGTCAACAACTACAATGTCGACATCGAGCGAAGCAAGGCGGATAGCTGCCAAGTCGTTGAGCAGGTGTTCAATAGCAACACAGCCCTGAATCACGAGCTGCTTAAACTTTTTGCCGATAAATTTATTTCAAAATTCGAAGGATATAGTGATAACGTCAAGAAATATGATCAATCCATATTTGATGGTCTGAAAAACAGCCCCATCACCTTGGCCACTATCATAAAACTATACAAAGAGCTTACTAAAGAAAAACCTTATTTAGGCACGACCAACAGAAAAGACCTTAAGTCTGCCATCGGCGACACAAACTATGACGCCCTCGTTGCCAACCTCAAGGCCTATCAGATGTCCTCTGTCGGCGACGACAGCCCCGGCGGCATGATGAAGCGGCTCATCAACATCCTCTTCGACATCGCCCGCCGATGGAACGACGACTTCCACACCTTCAAGGCACAGCGCCATATCATCGACTACAACGACATGGAACGCCTGTTCCTCGACCTCCTTCATAAGCCCGAGGTGGAGGCTGAGATTCGCGGTACATACAAGCTGATGATGGTCGACGAGTTCCAGGACTCCAACCCCATCCAGCTGGAGATCTTCAAGCGCTTGTCCGACCTCATGGAGCAGAGCTACTGGGTCGGCGACCCCAAGCAGAGCATCTATGGCTTCCGAGGGGCGGATGTGCAGTTGGTCAACGACATCACACGCCAGTTCTACGACGAACATCGTGACCCTGCACTCAACCTCACCAATTCCAACCTGTCACAATCCTGGCGCACCCGCAAGCCGCTGGTCGACCTCACCAGCCAGTGCTTCACACGCGCCTTCGAGGGCATCATAGATAAGGAGAAGGTGGTTCTCAAGGCCGCCCGGACGGAAAATGAACAGCTCTCGCATCCGCTGTCCCACTGGAACTTCCGCATTTCCAATCAAGAAAAGTTTGCCGAGAAAGTAGCCGACCGCATTCATCTGCTGCTCGATAGCCAAACCAAAATCCAGATTAAGAACACAGACGAGTTCCGTGCTATCCGCCCTGGCGACATTGCCATCCTCTGTCGTACAAACGGTGAATGTAAGAATTTTGCCAAGGCGCTGATCAGCAAAGGCATCCCCGTATGCTTTGTCAACGAAGACATCCTTCAGCAGACGGAAGTGCAGCTGGTCCTCGCCCTGCTGAAGTTCATGGTCGATTCCTCCAACAAACATGTGCGTGCCGACCTCCTGCGCCTGCTCCAGGACACCTCCACCGAGGACATCCTCCAGCAGCGCCTGGACTACATGGTCAGCCTCAGACAGCAGCAGGAGAACGCTGCCGACGAGGCCGACAGGCCCAAGGACCAGTGGCTCGACACAGACTGCCCCCTCATCAGCCGCCTCAAGGAGTTCAGGCAGACCGTGCGGAACCTCTCCGTCAGCGACCTCCTCGACAGCATCATCTACGTCCTCGCCCTCCCCGAGGTGGTGGCCAAATGGGGCGATGTCGACAACCGCCGGCAGAACCTCCACACCCTCAGCACCCTCGCCCGCAACTACGACGAACACTGCCTCCAGATGGGCATCGGGGCCTCCGTGGGCGGACTCCTCACCTACCTCTCCTATGCCACCGTCGAGAACAAGGTCGACAATGCCACCGATGCCGTCAAGGTACTCACCTACCACAAGTCAAAAGGCCTGGAGTGGTACTATGTCATCCTTTCCTCGTTAAGCAACGACAGCCTCGCCGACAAGGAATTCACCAAGAAGAACTTCTGGGGAGTCCATGAGCTGCGCCATCCCCAGCCCAGTGAGCAATACGGCTACGTCATTCAGTTCCTGCCCTCCATCATCAGCAGCGGCAACACATCTCTGCCGCAACCCATCATCGACGAATGCAAGAAATTGCCCTTGTACCAGACCTTGCTGGACAAGGAGCGCAACGAACTGCGCCACCTCCTCTATGTAGGCGTCACCCGTGCCCGGGACTACCTCACCACGCTGAGCCTTCAGAAATCTGCCGACAAGCAGCCGGTACTCGCCTGGATAAGGAACACCGGTATCTCCGATGGTGCCGTAGACAGCGATGCCTCCGCGCTCTGGCAGTACCACGATCTGGCTCCTGCCTTCGAGAACCTCCCAGATGTCGATAGCGCCGAGGATACCGAGGATACCGAGGACGCCGCAGCCACCGCAACCCCACACTACACCCGCTATGCCTACCCCGACAGCCCCGACCTCACCCGCGATCCCAAGTACCTCTCCCCCAGCCGTCTGCCCAAGATAGAGTTCGCCCCGGAGAACATCCGTATCCTCGCAGATCTCGACTGCCGTATCGAGCCCTACAAGACCAAGCCCGAGACGGAAGCGGCGGCAGGAACCTGCATCCACAACATCTTCGCCGTCTACGACCCCGCCCTCTCCCGCGAGGAAAATGTCGCCCGCGCCACACGTATCCGCAATGGCAACAATATGTACGAGGTCATCCCCGATGTCGCTAAGGTCGTCACCTCCATCGAAAACCTCTACGCCTGGCTGGAAGCCACCTATGGCAATCCCACCGCCATCAAGCATGAAGTCCCCTTCATCCAGCCCCTCCCCGGCCAGGTCGTGCATGGCGAGATAGACCTCCTCTGGTACCTCAGCGACCGCGAGTGCGTGCTCGTCGACTTCAAGAACTTCCCCGGCAGCAGGGCCACCATCACCAACCCCGACAACCCACACTACGCCGGCCACTATGCCTCCCAGCTCCAGGCCTATCGCGATGTCCTATCTGCCTCCGGTCTCACCGTCCGCGACACCCTCATCTACTACTCCGTCATGGGCTGTCCCGTCCGCCTCAACCTCGGCTAACCCCCCCATAAACCTAATATTTACCCTCGATGTCCACAACTATTTACAATATTAATCCCCCATACCCTTATGAAAGAATTAACCACACTCAGCGAGTATGATCAGGAACGCTACGCCATCTGCGAGCAGCTGGCCAGCGAGTATTTGACCAGGAAAGAAAGGAAGAAGTGTTACCAGGTCCGTGGCAAAGACTGGGAAGACAGGGTCTCCGGAGAGCGTCCTTGCAGCATTTTCATTCCCCTGACCGATGAGTACGTAGCCGCACTCAAGGCAGAGATGATTGAAGTCGCCAACGAGCTCTGTCCCGAAGACCCCGTCCATTCGTGGGAGGAATTCTCGAAGTACCTCAGTGATATAGAAACCTTCAATTTTTGGGAAACGCTGGACAGCAAGGCGGACTCCCGGTTCCAGGAGGTATCGCGGGAAGCCGATTCGCACGGGATTGTTGAACCCTCCATCGACCTCGACAACGTACACTACCTCTATCGGTTCTCCTTCTATTATTTCGACGATGAACAGCAGCAGATGACCCGCGAAAACTACTTCGAAGTACTGAGCGACGAAGAGTACGTCCAGTTGCTGGCTCTCCAGCTTTCCTTGAGCCGGGGATTCACCTTCAACAACCTCTTCTCCATCGACCCCGAGTTGGCACGGAGATTGAACGACAATATCGATTACGGATTTTTCGAAATCAATTGTCATGGCAGTAAGACCAAGCCCTTTGTCATCCTCTTCGATGAGATCACTGAGGATGCAAAAGGACTCCAGGAAGAAGCCCAAAAACGCTTGTTGGACAGATCGCTGAGAGGAGAGTAGTCCATCGCCACCCTCCTCTCAGCCTGCTTCACCACCACATCCGATTTCGCAAATGATATACTGATATACTGGTATACTGGCATGCGGGTCCGGGGTGAATAGTTATTAATTCTTTTTATACGTGAACCCTATCGTCCGGCTCTTGTCCATCAGCTCCGCCTCGCAGTACTTCCCGATGACATCCAGCGAAGCCTGCTGCCCCGTGAGGATGAAGTCCACGGTGAGTTTGCGGGCGATGTTCTCGATCTGTCCGCCGGTGAAGTCATACCGAGCGGCCAGCACACGGGCTTCCTCCTCCGTGATGTCCTCCAGTATGCTGTCCCACAGCTTTGCCCGGACCTCCTCCTTCGGCTTGTGGAACTCCACCTTATACAGGAAGCGGCGCTCGAAAGCCTTGTCCAGGTTGCTGGTGAGGTTCGTCGTGGCGATGAGGATGCCGTCGAGGTTCTCTATCTCCTGGAGGATGATGTTCTGCATCGCGTTGTCCATCCTGTCCACGGCCTGTTCTATTTTTTCCGTCCGTTTGTTGATGAGCGCGTCGGCCTCGTTGAAGAAGAGGATGGGCATCACCTTGCATGCCTGGCAGGCACGGCGGTACTGCTGGAACACCTGCTTGATGTTCCTCTCGCTCTCGCCCACGAACTTGTCGCGCATGCCGGCGATATTGACCTCCATGATGTCGCGTCCCGTCTGGCGGGCAATCTGCAGCACCGTCTCCGTCTTTCCCGTTCCGGGAGCGCCGTAGAACAGGCATGCGAATCCCTGTCGCAGTCCCTTTTCCCTCAGGCGCTGCTGAATCCTCCAGAAATGATCCCGGTCCAGGAAACGCTGCAGCTGCTCTATCTGCTCGCCATCCTCGTCGTTGTAGAACATACTCTTCACCTCGATGGAATTATGACGTTTCAGGTTGTGCAGCTCTTCCTGGCTGGGAACGTTGCGCTTCGTCTTGGGCTCGTAGCCTTCCAGCAGTTCCTCCTTGCACTTCCTTGTGAGTACAAACTGTTCGTTATTGGCCATGCCTTCGTTGCACTTGGGCTCCAGCAGACCGTCCTCGATGAGCGGGTGCGTCCCGTCCTGGAGTTCCCGCTGAAGTTCGTCGGTATCTATGATGTCCACATAGCAGTCGTTCAGGCATGGAATGGTCAACCCTTCATCTTTCGTGTTGGCCCACAAATTGTATTCATGGATGGCTAACAGCAGCAGGGACTGAATGTGGATGTCATCCTTGTAGTCGTAGATCTTCTGGCAGAGGGGCAGCTGGGGGTTGGCTTTGCACAATATGACCATCCACTCCTCGATGTCATCCATGCCGCAATCCCGGGTGAATAACGACTTCCGGAGGTAGCGGCTCATCACCTTGATGAACTCCTCAACCGTCAGGTTGTCGATCTTCTCCGGCACAAACACCTCGTTGTGGCGCAATGCGGTGACGACGCCGAACTGCAGTTTGAATCCCTGGAACTTGCCTCCGTTTTCCCTCACGGCCTTGCGTATCAGCCATCTTCTGGTCACCAGGGCGTCGATGTCGTCCGTGTAGGTCATGATGGAGATGCGTGTGCAGTTCAGGAACTTGCCAATCCCCCTCCAGCTCATGGCCTCGCCGGATTCCACGAGTATGGCCAGGATGACAACCTGCATCTTCGTCATGCCGAATTTCTTCGAGAGGTATCCCAGGGGTTTCTTGGCAGACTCCCAGAACTCTTCGGAGAGCGCGCAGCCCTCAGCCAGTTCCACGATCCTGCTCAGTGCGGTGATGATGTCCCATCGCGCGGGTTCCTTATATTCTTTAGGCTGCCATGGAGCCTTTGTCTCCACGTCGGGGAAGTCCGTCGTGGACTGGAAACGTTGTATTGCTAGTTTTCTCATAGTGGTGGGGTTTAAATGTGAGACTTATGTTATTTTCGGCGGCAAAGGTACGGACTTTCATTCCTTCAATAGCTCCATGTGGAGTGGTTATTTCCATTTTGGAAACAACCACTTCTTTTTCCAACTTATGCGTCCGGCTCAGTCAACAAACATATTGTACACCAGGACCCCGTCGTACTTCTCGTCCTCCTCGAACACCTCCTTGGGTACGAACTCGCCCGTCTCCTCGACGACATAACCCTCCACGCCTTCCTTGTGGAAGATCATATTCTCGTCGATATCTCCTTCTACGCTGTCGTACTCCGGCATCACGAAGTAGCCAGTCGAGGTGTCTATACCGCCGAACTTGCCGTCGCGCTCCAGTGGCATGAATCCATTCATGGACTCATAGTATTTCTCCATCACGTTCGGAACGACCACTTCGCCTTTGGGGTTGACCAAGCCGAAATGGCTCTCGTCGCCGTCCCACCATGCTATGTAGAGTCCGGCATAGTGGTACCACTTCAGCAGGTCGAAGCGGAAGTCGCAGATCACCCTTCCGGTGCCGTCGGCGGCCACGATGCCGTACTTGCCGTTCTTCATCGCAGCCACCTGGGACATTCGGGATGCATAACAATCACCCTCGAAGGTGAAGCCTTCATACTCGGCGGGAACCAGGATCTGTCCGGCAGGATCCTTGACTCCCTTCTTGCCCGTGGCAGGATCCTCGAACACATAGTTCGTCAGGTCGTAAGCGTCGACGATGGCATTCAGTTTCTCCATCACCTCATTTAACTGCTCGTCGGTCATTCCCCGCTCGAGGAACTTCTTTTCCAGTTTGTCATACTCATTCAGCACTTCCATGCTGGGTCTCGATAATATCTTTTCTTCTTCCATAGTTGTTGTTATTTTAAAATGAATAATAAGGTATTGAACACCGGTTGGATTTGAAATCCGCTGCAAAGGTACGGACTTGCTGCGACCCTGGCAAGCTTTGCTAGCTAGCAAAACCCGCCTCCCCCCGTTTTTTCTTGGAAACTATATTCTTTAGCATATTTCCGGCAGAAAATCCAGTCTCCCTCTTGCCCCGTCGGATTGTTTCTGCTATTTTTGCAAAAACAACGAAAAAATTTGGATTATGGCAGATAGTGAATGGTACGACAAGGCATGCGAACTCATGGGACGCGAAGAGTATGCCGAGGCTATGGCTTGTTTCAAGAAAGCCATTGAAGAGGGAGACGCTCGTGCCTTTTTCGACATGGGTTCTATTTATATAGAGGGAATAGGTGTAGAAAAGGATGAGAAGCAGGCTATTTACTACTTTCAGAAAGGAGCTAAGGCTGGAAATCCAGACTGTGCAGGGGCACTAGGATGTTGCTATCTATTACATATAGGTGTTGATATAGATCTCCAGAATGCAGCCTTTTACTTTGAAAAAGCTGCTAAGGCTGGTAATGTAACAGCAATGGCGAATCTTGGGAAATGCTATGAGGATGGATTTGGTGTGAGCAAAAATCTAGAGAAAGCCCTGTACTGGTTGGAAAAAGCAGCTGGTGAAGGTTTGATTGATGCCATAGTATCACTGGGTTGCATCTATTTCGAAGGTGATTTGGTAGAAAGAGATCTGGAGAAAGCATTTGGCTACTTCAGCAGGGCTGCAGAGGAAGGTGACCCACTTGGAAAGCTAGAAGTCGCAAAATTCTATGAAAAAGGGCTTTTTATCGCGAAAGATCTGGAGAAGGCCAAAGCACTTTATCTAGAAGTCTATGATGCTTTTTACGAGCTTGCTGCAACGGAGGACGATGCGCATGCTCAATTAATAATGGGAAATATCTATAAGAAAGGATTGCCACTTATTGGCATAGAGCAGGACTATGCTCAAGCTGCCATTTGGTATGAGAAATCTGCAGGAAAGGGAAATTTTTGGGCTCTAAACGCTTTAGGATGTTTGTATAAATTCGGATTGGGTGTCATCAAGAACCATGAGAAGTCTTTTAATTGGTTTTTCCAGGGAGCTCAAAAGGGAGTTAGGTCTTGCTTGAATAATGTGGCAAATTGCTATTCTAATGGAGAAGGCGTACCAAAGGATTTACAGAAGGCTGCGGAATACTACATCAAGGCTGCTCAATTAGGATATCCCATAAGCCAGGTGATGGTGGGTCAAATGTATATGAAAGGTGAGGGTGTGGAACAAGACTTCACACAGGCTGTACGCTGGTTTAAGGAAAGTTGCAAGAAGGGCTACAGTAGCGCCTTTGCACTGTTGGGAGATTGCTACTTCCATGGACTGGGAGTGGACAAGGACCAGGAGGAAGCCTTCCGACTCTATCAGGAAGGAGCAAAACGGGATGACCTCGAAGCAAAGGTCTCGATGGCAGAGTGCCTGATAGAAGGATGGGGTACGAAATGCAACTTCAATCAGGCTCGCGAGATTCTGGAATCCGTTTGCAATGAAGAGAAAGAATACCGCGAAACCCCTGTATCTTTAATAATAAGAGATGGTACATGGGTGAATCCTTATAATAAGACATACTCGAATCTTTATGCCAAGGCGTACTATCTCCTGGGCCTCCTGTACAATTCCAAAAAAGGCACCGGCAAGGCTGAACCCTACAAGGCACTGGCCATGCTCCGAATGGCAGAAAAGCTGGGCTACGAGGGCGAGGGCAGACCGCTGAGCAAACTGATAGCAGAAGTCGAGGGCGCGTGCAATCTCAATTGCCAGCTGGAAATCAGGAAAGACAGACGTCCGAGGATTAGGAAATACCACATCTTTATCCACCACGACGACGACAGTGAGACGGAGGTCCAATTCAATTCTAACCGCCAGAAGTTCTGCTATATGCTGATGATGTTCTTCGCATCCAACGCATCCGACAAAGGCTCCATGCCGGGACTCACAGCAGCCTATTTCTGCTATGCCAGAGAGCGGCTCGTCAGCTTGGCCATGGAGACGGGGATGAAACCCATTAACTTTGAGGCGGAAATATGGATAGACGAATTTATATATAAAAAAGGTTATAAGTACGACCCTCAAACATATTCCAACGAATTCACTAATTCTAAACTTCGTTTAAGCGAAAGCATGAGCGAAGATGAACTGGAATTCTTCGGTGTGAAAAGTGTAAAAAGAACAAGTGAAGAAGTTAACATTAAATACATAGCAGCCAGCCCAGAACAAATCATCATCCCAACGGAGCTGCAGAAATATGCATGCAACCTGCCCACTATGGAGTCTATGCGCCAGTTCAAGGCATATAGTCAACGAACCGCCGACTACAGCAAGTTCCTGCAAAGGTACGAAGAGGAGCTGGAGGACTGGTCCGAAGGCGGACTGGCCAACGAATAGCGGGCTCAGATTTCGCAAATGATATACTGGTATACTGGTATACGGAAACCGGCACAAAAACGGAGCACACCATCCGGTGCTGAAAACGGACGATATCCACCCACCCAAAACGGGGATATCCGTTTACTTTTCTGACTCTTTAGCCTAATGGCGATGCAAAATTAGTCATTTTTTCTGATTCCGTACATCTTTGATTACTTTTTTGACGCAGAGAGGCTCCTTTTAGTTCGAATCGTACACTTGTGTGCACCAGACGGTCAAGGATGGCATCTGCGGCTGTGGTGTTTCCCTTCATCACGTCATACCAGTCGGATACTGGTAACTGTGAGATCATGATGGTGGCTTTCTGCCCGTGCCTGTCCTCTATGATTTCCATGAAGTCAAGCAGCTGCTGACCGTCGAGTACATTCATGCCAAAGTCGTCCCGTATGAGCAGGTCTGTCTGCGCAAGCTTGGCAAAGAAACGGTGCAGTGTGCTGGAGATGCGTGCAAGGGCAATCTCTTCGAAGAGGCGGTAGACATTGTAGTATGCCACCCGTTCATGCAGGCCTGATGCCCCAGGGCAGTACCGAGCCAGCTCTTGCCTGTTCCTGTAGCTCCTGTGATGAGCACGGATACTCCCTTGCGTACATAGTCGCATGTGGCAAGGTTGAGCACTTTCTGCTTGTCCACTCCGCGCTTGCCGTCGTAGATGACCTCGCTGATTGAGGCCTGATAGCGGAAGCGGGCCTTCTTCACGTAGTGGTTTGCTGTCTCCTTGTTGATGCCGACTATACCGGCTGCCTTGCGGTTGGAGACGCCATCCTGCTTCAAGAGCAGTAGTT
>ONJJ01000058.1 GCA_900318115.1 uncultured Prevotellaceae bacterium
TGGCGCACGGATTCGTGATCCACCTTGGAGGCTACGACGACGACCTTGGGGTCGGGCAGGATGATGTGGAGGGGGCGGCCGTCGGCCGAGCGCCGGATCTGCGTCTTGTGGAAGGTGGAGAAGTCGATGTAAGCCTGCAGGGTGACGTCGATGGGGATGGCCACCTTGCGGTCGCCTAAAGACAGGCGGGTGTCGTACTCATGGCCGAGGAGTGTAGCTTTGAGGTGCTTGACGTCGGCGTGGGTGATGATCTTGTGGACCTGGTACTCGGCGGTGTAGAGGCGTGATGTCTGCCGCACGCGCAGGACCATATCCACGGAGTCGTCCACGGCTGGGTCCATTTCGTCGGCGCCCGTCTCGGCGAGGTCGCCGGGGGCTTCGGCGGGTGGCGTTTGCCTCGTACACGCTCCCTGTACGACGAGTGCGAGGGCGCAGAGTAGGTGAAAAAGTACTTTTCTATTCATATTCCGCTGCAAAATTACAAAAACTTTCTCCTTTCAGCCCCTAAACTCTAAACTTTTTCCTATCTTTGCGCCGTAATTCATGGAAAAAAGAATGAAAAGAGACATTTTGGGGGCTTCTGCCCTCGCATTTTTGCTTGCAACATCCCTCGCAGGTTGCTCCGGCAAGCCTCAGCCGGCGGCCGAGCAGAGTTCGCTGGGGGAGTTCGATACGGAGAGCGCAGCTGCCGACGGCATCCAGCGCATGCACATCTATGACTACACGGACACGCTGCACACGGACGGGCACACCTACGTCTGCAACATTCACCGTGAGGCCGACGAGAGCCTGGAGAAGGTGACGGACGAGGAGGGCAACCAGTACTCGGACAACCGCTACACGCTCAGCATCCAGCGCGATGGTCAGCCCTGCTTCGAGCGCGAGTTCACCAAGGGCACTTTCGCCTCGCACCTCTCGGCCGAGTTCCAGCAGAAGGGCATCCTGGACGGTATGATGCTGGATCGCTCGCTGCCCGGCCTCTGCTTCGCCGTCAGTGTGACGCTGCCGCAGAGCGATATGGTGGAACCCCTGTTGCTGCACGTGGACGCCAATGGCGGCATCGCCATCGAGCGCGACACCCGCAGCGAGAACGATTTCGAGGAGGAGGTGCAGGAATGAAGGTGATAGAAACCAAGATTCCGGGGCTGCTCATCATCGAGCCCCGTGTGTTCCGCGACGAGCGCGGCTATTTCTTCGAGAGCTACTCCCAGCGCGATTTCGAGGCGCAGGTGGGCGACGTGCATTTCGTGCAGGACAACGAGAGTATGTCCACTCGCGGCGTCATCCGCGGCCTGCACTTCCAGCGCCCGCCCTTCACGCAGACGAAGCTCGTGAGGGTGGTCAGCGGAACGGTGCTGGACATTGCCGTGGACATCCGCAAGGGGTCGCCCACCTACGGGCAGCACGTGGCCGTGGAGCTGTCGGGCGAGAACCAGCGTCAGTTCTTCATCCCCAAAGGCTTCGCCCACGGGTTTGCCGTGCTCTCCGACACCGCCGTGTTCCAATATAAGTGCGACGAGTTCTACCACCCCGAGGCCGACGGAGGCATCCAGCTGGACGACCCCTCCCTGGGCATCGACTGGCGTATTCCCACCGCCGAAGCCATCCGCAGCCAGAAGGACCTCACCCTGCCACTGCTCAGCGAGATCGACAATCCGTTCTGATTAACCAAATTTCCGAAATCCCGAAATCTCGAAATCTCGAAGTCGAAATGTCGAAATATCGAAATCCCGAAATATCGAAATCTCGAAGTCGAAATCTCGAAATCTCGAAAACCTCAAAAATAAAACTCTCAAAAACAAAACAGAAAAAATATGAAAACTATCGTCATCACTGGCGGCGCCGGCTTCATCGGTTCGCATGTCGTCCGCCTCTTCGTCACGAAGTACCCTGACTACCGCATCATCAACCTCGACAAACTCACGTACGCCGGCAACCTGGCCAACCTGAAGGATATCGAGGACCGCCCGAACTACAAGTTTGTCCGCATGGACATCTGCGACTTCGACGCCTTCTACCAGCTGATGCAGCAGGAGCACGTCGATGGCATCATCCACCTGGCCGCCGAGAGCCACGTGGACCGCAGCATCAAGGATCCCTTCACCTTCGCCCGCACCAACGTCATGGGCACGCTCTCCCTGCTCCAGGCCGCCAAGCTCTACTGGGAATCCCTGCCGGAGAAGTACGAGGGCAAGCGCTTCTACCACATCAGCACCGACGAGGTGTATGGCGCACTGGAGATGACGCACCCCGAGGGCATCGAGCCTCCGTTCACCACCACCGCCTCCTCCGAGAGCCACCATCTGGCCTACGGCGAGAAGTTCTTCACCGAGAATCTGAAGTACCAGCCCCACTCGCCCTACAGCGCCTCGAAGGCCAGCTCGGACCACTTCGTGCGCGCCTTCCACGACACCTACGGCCTGCCCACCATCGTCACCAACTGCTCCAACAACTACGGCCCCTATCAGTTCCCCGAGAAGCTCATCCCCCTGTTCATCAACAACATACGCCACCGCAAGCCCCTGCCCGTCTATGGCAAGGGCGAGAACGTGCGCGACTGGCTCTACGTCGTTGACCACGCGCGCGCCATCGACCTCATCTTCCACAAGGGACAGATAGCCGAGACGTACAACATCGGCGGCTTCAACGAGTGGAAGAACATCGACATCATCAAGGTGCTCATCAAGACGGTGGACCGCCTGCTGGGGCGTCCCGAAGGTGCCGACCTCGACCTCATCACCTACGTCACCGACCGCGCCGGCCACGACCTGCGCTACGCCATCGACAGCCGCAAGCTCCAGCGCGAACTCGGATGGGAACCCAGCCTGCAGTTCGAGGAGGGCATCGAGAAGACCGTGCGCTGGTATCTCGACAACGAGGCATGGATGGACAACGTCACCTCCGGCGACTACCAGAAGTACTACGACGATATGTACAAGGGTCGGTGAGTCCCCGGGCGCCAAAGAGCCTGATTTGATACATTTGCAACATTAGCAGAAGAAAAAGGAACGCAGGTGTATGCGCACGTGCGAGGGATGACGTATCTTTGCAGCGCAAAATCATTCTGACGTACAACTATGAAAAAGCCCTGTCGAATACTATTCCTGCTGCTGGCCCTGATGCCCATGGGCGCGGCGGCTCAGCTCTCCTCCAACCCCGACAAGTTCATCGGCAACATCACCACCGGTTATCAGGTGGATGCCGGAGGCGGAGTGCCGCAGTTCTACAAACTCTGGAATCAGATCACCTGCGAGAACGAATCCAAGTGGGGGTCGGTGGAAGGCACACGCGGTTCCTACAACTGGGGGTGCGAGACCGCCTTCAGCTACGCCCGGCAGCACCAGTTCACCTACAAGTTCCACGCCCTCGTCTGGGGCGCCCAGTATCCCGGGTGGCTGCCGGCACTCTCGCCCCAGGAACGCTTCAACGCCATCGTCAACTGGTTCGATGCCGTGAAGAAGAAGTATCCCACGATGCCCATGTTCGACGTCGTCAACGAGGCCGTGGGCAACCACCAGAAGGACAACCCCATGATCAAGGAGAGCCTGGGAGGAGGCGGAAAGACCGGCTACGACTGGCTCATCAAGGCCTTCGAGATGGCCTACGAGCGATGGCCTAATTCCATCCTCATCTACAACGACTACAACACCTTCCAGTGGAACACCAACGAGTACATTGAACTCGTCAAGACCCTGCGCGACGCCGGAGCGCCCATCGATGCCTATGGGTGCCAGAGCCACGACCTCACGGATTGCGACTTCAACAACTTCAAGAACGCCGAGACCAAGATTCAGAACGCACTGAAGATGCCCATGTACAGCACCGAGTACGACATCGGCACATCCGACGATGCCAAGCAGCTGCAGCGCTACAAGGAACAGATCCCCTACATGTGGGAGAAACCCTACTGCGCAGGCATCACTCTCTGGGGCTACGTCTATGGCCGCACATGGACAACGGACGGCAACTCCGGCATCTACCGCAACGGCCAGGAACGCCCTGCCATGACCTGGCTGAAGGAGTACATGGCCAGCGAGGCCGCCCAGAAAGCCGTGAGCCCCTTCCCCGGCATGAAGAAGGAAGCGTCCATCTATATCCGACCCGCCTCCATGAACGTGGCCAAGAACGACGTCCTGCCGATCATGGTCAGGGCACGCATGGCCACCAAGACCATAGAGAAGGTGGAACTCTACGTCGGCAACACCCTCGTGGCCACGATGACGGAGCCCCCCTACCTGGCAGAGTACACCGCCACGTCGGCCGGCGCCAAGACCCTCAAGGCCGTGGTCACCGCCACCGACGGGACCACCTACGAGCGCTACTCCTCCTTCACCGTCCTCAGCGGAACCACCAAGCGGCAACCCTATCTGCCTGCGGTCCCTCAGTTGCCCGGCACCATCCAGGTGGGCGAGTATGACAAAGGACTGGCAGGCGTGAGCTACAACAACGCCACACGCGGCATCGCAGCCACCAAGGACGGAGCCTGGATGGAGTACACCGTGGACGTCGCCGAAGAAGGCATCTACACCTTCGACGCCGAGGTGGCATCGACCAAGAGCGGCGGATCGTTCTACCTCGCAGAATACGGCTTCGAGAACCTCGACTTCCTCACGGAGTTCATCGACGTGCCCAAGACCGGCGGCCAGCGCGACTTCCAGGTCCTGCACGGCCAGCTGCAGATGCCCCTCACGGCAGGACGCCACGTCATCTGCCTGAACGTCACCAAGGGAGGATTCATCATCAAGAGCCTCACCTTCAACCGCTACGACGAGGACAAGGCCAACATCGTGGCTGCCATCAAGACCATCACGCCCAGCACCATCTCCGTTGGCGACTCCGCGCTCATCACCTTCACCGCCACTTCCCGCATCGAAGACGCACCCATCGACCACGTGTCCGTCTATGCCGACAACCTCCTCATCGGCACCCTCACCGAGGAACCCTATGAGCTGACCTTCCGTCCGGCAGAGAAGGGCACCTACAGCATCGTCGCTGTGGCCACCACGACTCAGGGCAAGTCACGCACCTCGACCAAGAAGACCCTGAAAGTCAACGGAAAACGAGTGCCCTATAAGAACACCATGGCCGAGCTGCCCGGCATCATCGAGGCAGAGGACTTCGACCAGGGAGGCGAGGCGTTCACTTTCCACGACACCGACGACACCGACCAGGGCGACGCCAAGTGCCGCACCGACAACGAGGGATTGGACCTCGTGAAGGGCAACGGAGGCGCGGCCATAGGCTACACCGCCAAGAACGAATGGACGGAATACAGCGTGCGCGTGACCGAGCCCGGCGAATATGCCTTCGAGGCCACTTGCTCCAACGGAGCCAGCTCCAACGGAGGATTCACCATCAACCTCGTCCGTGGAACCACCGTGACGCAGCTGGCAAAGGTCACCGTGACGCCCACCGGCGGCTGGGACACCTACAAGGTGATGTCCGGCAAGTTCACCAAGCGGCTGGGCGAGGGCGAGCAGATCCTCCGCTTCACCATCACCGATGCCAACTGCAACATCGACAAGGTGGAGTTCCGCTGCACCCTCAACACGCCCGTCGAAGACCTCGCCGCCGAACCCCACGACCTCCTCTCTGCGCCCCGCTACAACCTTGCCGGCCAGCAGGTCCGCCCCGGCTATCGCGGCATCGTCATCATCGGAGGCCGCAAGGTGCTCATGAAGTAATCTCCTCGCGGCACTATACCCAAAAGTCATCATCGGAGGCCGCAAGGTACTCATGAAATAAAGCCCGCGAGGCTCGATACAAAACAAGAAACACCCCGCCAAGTCCTCTGACCTGACGGGGTGTCCTCATTTCCAAGCGTTCCGCACGCCCTTTTGGTTTCTTTCCGGGAATTATCCCTTCGGCACCGTGATTCGGCATCAGAACGGGCCGTGTCCCATGCAACTGGTGGTGGTCAGCGCCGTGAGCAGCGCCGTAAGCACCGTGATCACGATGTCCACAATCCTCTTGACTGTCCTCTTCGTACCTTCCTTCATAGCATTACACCTCCTTTCGTCCACTTCCATTCAGTTGATTTCTTTTTCCGGGCAAAGACCTGTTTTTATAGACAACGAATTATACGGATTATACGAATTATTTATCCTTCAGTCGATTTTTTTCGAATTATTTCCGGATTTTTTGAATTACCTGCGAAAGGCTTCGCTGCTTTCGAATGCCATCCCTGCGGTTTATTCGTCAAATCCGTTGATTTTAATCCCGGCATGGGACCTTGAAAATTCGTCAAATCCGTCTAATCCGTTGTCTCAAAGATCCCTGCCCGCAGGCCCCTCCCCTTCCTGTAGAGGAAGGGTTGGGGGCGGGGTGGGCTTTTTACGGTTCGTCGTTTCCTTCGCCGCCTTCGCCGTCCTCGGGCTTGGGAGTCCAGTCGGCAGTGGTGAGACCTTCCATCTGAGCAGCCAGTGCGGCAGCCACGACCTTGCGGGAGGGTACCTTGTGGAGGCTGGCGTCAGCGCGGAGGTTCTCGAAGTGCTTGGAGGGCGTGAAGTTCACGCGGATCTCCTGGATGTTGCTCTCCGTGAACTCCTTCAGCGTCACGGCACCCTTGCTC
>ONJJ01000005.1 GCA_900318115.1 uncultured Prevotellaceae bacterium
GAGGTTGGGGGAGTCGGGGAGGTTGGAGGCGTCCAGGAGCTCTATCTCATCGATGACGAGGAGCTTGGGCTTGAGTTCCACTTCCTTGTCGCGGCGTGCGAGGTCGTAGGCGCGCTTGCCATCGACCTTGACGGCAGAGTAGGCAGGGGGAATCTGCTGGATGGGGCCGATGAACTGCCGGAGGACGTCTTCTACCAGGGGGAGGGTGATGTGCTGGGTGGGGTAGTAGGCGTCGATGGGGTGTTCGAGGTCGAAGGAGGGAGTGGTAGCTCCGAGGCGTAGTGTTGCGACGTACTCCTTGGTGTGGGCCTGGAGTTCGTCGATGCGCTTGGTGGCTCGTCCAGTGCACACGATCATGACGCCCGTTGCCAGGGGGTCGAGCGTGCCGGCATGGCCTACCTTCAGCTTTCGGGTTCCCAGGCGCTTGCAGAGCAGCCATCGCACCTTGTTGACGACGTCGAAGGAAGTCCAGCGGTAGGGCTTGTCGATGTAGAGTATTTCTCCTGTCTGAAAGTTCATTAGTCTACCATTACGAGTGAGTGACCAGTCCAAAGAAGGCCGAGAATGACCAGGCCTACGATGATTCGATAGACTCCAAACGCCTTGAATCCATACTTGGCGAGGAAGTCCACGAACCACTTCATGGCGAGGAGTGCTACGATGAATGCCACCACGCATCCGAGAGCAAGCATGAGGAGGTTGTCTCGTGTGGCCCAGCTGGCGTCTGCTTCGTCTCCGAAGAAGAGCTGGAGGAAGTCGAGGGCTGTGGCAGCAGCCATGGTGGGTACGGCGAGGAAGAAGGAGAACTCAGCTGCAGCACGGCGGGTGAGTTTCTGTGCCATTCCGCCCACGATGGTGGCCATGGAACGTGATACGCCAGGAATCATGGCAATGCACTGGAAGAGACCTATGCGGAAGGCACGCCGCTCGGTCAGCGGGGTCTGCTCGCTGCCCTTGTTGAAGAGCCGGTCGCAGAAGAGCATGAAGATGCCTCCGACGACGAGCATGACGGCCACGACCTCCACGCTCTCGAGGAACCGGTCGATGAGGCCGGACATCTTGCCGAGGAATCCGATGATGATGGCAGGGATGAAGGCCACGAGGAGCTTCCAGTAGAAGTCCCACTTGTGGAGGAAGGCCTGGAGGGGTGTGCTGCCAGCGGGAGCGGGTGTGTGGTCAAGGCGGAAGAAGCGGTGCCAGTAGAGGCATACCACAGAGAGAATTGCTCCGAACTGGATGATGATGGTGAAGGCCTTGACGAAGGGGGTGCTCTCCACACCCAGCAGGTTCTGGGTGATGATCATGTGGCCTGTGGATGAGACGGGCAGGAACTCCGTCAGTCCCTCGACGATGGCGATGATGATGGTCTCGAAAACGCTCATGATTGCTTCTCTGTGTTAGTGGTGTCCTTGGGGCGGTGCATGATGCCGTAGATGATGAATGCGAAGCCGGCGAAGCAGACGAGTGGTGCAACCTTGATGCGCATGGCGGAGAAGATCTCGGGGTTGAAGGCTTCCTCGCTGGAACCTGTGCCAGACATGAGGATGAAGCCGATGACGACCGTGGCCATGCCGATGGCCAGGAGGAGGTAGTTGGTGCGGTCGAATGCGAAATTTTTCATATTGGGGAATTTGGGGATTGTTATTGGGGAGGAGAGGGGACCGCGATAAAATCGCGGTGGAAGAAACGGGACGCGCTGGGAGCGGGAGGGAGGAGGGGATTTTTGAGGGGAATATTGGGCGGGAGGGAGGAGGAGGAGGACCCTTCGCGGACGCGAAGGGCACCGCGGCGGGGGCGGTGATGAGGGTGGAAATTAGTGGGCGGGCGGTGGAAATGATGGGGCGGCGATGATGGGGCGGCGGTTAAGGGGATAATAGGGGATAATAGGGGTGATGGGGGGATTATTTGTACATTTCGTTTTCGCGCATGTGGAGGAAGTGGTTGACGCATAGCCAGGTGCTGACGAGGGTCAGGAGCAGGGCGGCAGCGAAGATGGTGGCGAGCATGATGATGATGGTCTGGCGGGTGATGATGGTGGCGGCGAAGTCGTCCTGCTGCATCATCCAGTGGATGCCGCCCAGGAGGAGGGCAGAGCTGAGGATGGCTGCGGTCAGTCCGATGCCGAGGCTTCGGCTCAGGAAGGGTCGCTGGATGACACTCCAGGATGCTCCGACGAGGCGCATGGTGTGGATGCTGAATCGGCGAGCATAGACGCTGAGGCGCACGGTGTTGTTGATGAGCACGATGGAGATGATGGTCAGCAGGATGGCTAGGATAGCGAGGATGCCCGTGGCCTGACGCAGGCGGTGGTTGAGGCTATCGACGAGGTCGCGCTGGTAGATGACGTCGCTGACCTGCCACATCTCTCGCAGCTGCTTTGAGATCCAGAGGAGGCTGTCGGTGCATGCGTAGTCTGCCAGGACGTTCATTTCGATGCTGGCTGTGTAGGGGTTCTCTCCTGCGAGGAACTCCGTGGGGTCAGCTCCCATGCGCGCTGTCTCCTCTTTCAGCGCCTGCTCGGCAGTGATGAGTGTGGTGCTGTGGGCGTAGGGCAGGTGGTCGATTTGCTGCTGGAAGGAGCGAGCCTCCAGGGAGTCGAGGTCGTCGTCGAGGAGGAGCGTGACGGTGAGGTTCTCACGCACGCTGCGCGAGAGCTCTCGCGCAGTGAGACCAAAGAGGACCACGAGTCCCAGCAGCAGTAGCACCAGCGTGGTGGACACGCAGGAGGTGAACCATTGCCATCGACCGATGGAAGTATTTTTTTTCTTCATTGTCGTTTCGGGTATCTGTTTCTTTGGATGATTTTCTAATTGTTTTCTATGACGTCACCCTTGAGTGTGGCAGAGGAGCTGCTGGTGATCTTGACCATGACGCGCTCTCCGATGTGGTGCTGTCCGCGGTCGAAGACGACGACGCGGTTCTGTTCCGTGCGCCCGAAGAGCTGCTGGTGCGAACGCTTGCTGGTGCCTTCGATGAGCACTTCGTAGGTGCGTCCTTCGCATCGGCGTGCAGCCTCGGCACTGAGTTGTGTCTGGAGGGCGATGAGCTCGTTGAGGCGTCGGAGCTTGACCTCCTCGGGGACGTCGTCGGGCAGGTGTTTGCTGGCGTAGGTGCCAGGTCGTTCGCTGTACTTGAACATGAAGGCAGAGTCGTAGCCTACCTCACGCATGAGGGAGAGTGAAAGCTGGTGGTCCTCCTCCGTCTCGCCACAATAGCCGACGAAGATGTCTGTGGAGAGTCCGCAGTCGGGGATGATGCGGCGGATGGCCTCGACGCGGTCGAGGTACCATGCGCGCGTGTACTTTCTATTCATACGTGCCAGCACGGCGTCCGAACCGCTCTGCACAGGCAGGTGTATGTGGCGGCAGACGTTGGGTTCCTCGGCGATGACGTGGAGTGTCTGGTCGGACATGTCCTTGGGATGACTGGTGGTGAAGCGTATGCGCATATCGGGCACAGCCCGCGCCACCATGCGCAGGAGGTCTGGGAAAAGTATAGACTCAGGGGTCTTGTAGCTGTTGACGTTCTGTCCCAGCAGTGTCACTTCCTTGAAACCTCGGTCGCGGAGGTCTCGCACCTCGCGCAGGATGCTCTCCACGTCTCGGCTGCGCTCGCGTCCACGGGTGTAGGGCACGATGCAGTAGTGGCAGAAATTGTTACATCCCCGCATGATGCTGACGTATCCTCCGATGTGGTTGGTGTGGAGTCGCTGTGGAACGACGTCGCGGTAGGTTTCCGTGGTGGATAGCTCCACGTCGATGGCTTTGTGCCCCAGTTCCACCTGCGCGATGAGGTCAGGCAGCGACATATAGCTGTCCGGTCCGCATACGAGGTCTGCTCCGTGCTGCTCCAGGAGCTGGTTCTTCACCCGCTCTGCCATGCATCCCAGTACGCCCACGATGGGCTTCTCCCCCACCCTGCCGTCGGCTTTGTGCTTTCGCTTGATGCTCTGCAGGAATTCCAGTCGTGAAAGAATTTTCTGCTCGGCATTATCACGCACGGAGCAGGTGTTGAGGAAGACGGCGTCGGCATCGTCCATGGACTCCGTGACCTCGTAGCCCGCCATCTGCATGATGGAAGCCACGACTTCGGAGTCAGCCACGTTCATCTGGCAACCGTATGTCTCAATCAGAAGTTTTTTCATGCTCTGTATTTGCCATATAGCTCAAAATCGGCTGCAAAGATACGACATAAAAAAAGCGAAGTCAAGTATTTGGGCAAAAAAGTTGGCCAAAACCTCTCTGTTTCCTAAAAAAACTATCGCGCACGAGGGGTTAAGTGCAAACTTTTGTGTAACTTTGCGCCCGCAATTTTAAAATCCTTAATCAAATAATTCATTCAACGAGATGATCAAACGCATCACCGCTGCCGAAGCCGCAGCACAAATCGAGAATGGCCACACGCTGGGCCTCTCTGGCTTCACACCTGCCGGCGTACCCAAGTCCGTAACCGCCGAACTGGCCAAGAAAGCCCACTCCGAGCACGAGGCCGGAAGACCCTTCCAGGTCAACATCCTCACCGGAGCCAGCACCGGGCAGAGCTGCGACGGCATGCTCGCCAACGAACAGGCTATCGGTCTGCGAGCTCCCTATACCACGAATCCCGACTTCCGCAAGCACGTGAATCTGAACGAGATTCGCTACACCGACCTCAACCTCAGCAACATGGCCACGCAGATGCGTCAGGGCTACCTGCCATGCCCGGACTGGGGCATCATCGAGGCCTGCGACGTGGAGATCCACGGACAGAAGGCACACATCTACCTCACCGCTGCCGGGGGCATCAGCCCCACCGTCTGCCGCATGGCCAAGCGCGGCATCTTCGTCGAGCTCAATGCCTTCCACAGCCCTAAGAGCAAGGGCCTGCACGATGTCTATGAAATCGAGTATCACCCCTACCGCACACCCGTCAACATCTGCCACCCGAACGACCGCATCGGCAAACCCTACGTAGAAGTCGACGCCGACCGCATCGTGGGCATCATCGAGTGCAACATCCCCGACGAGGCTCGCTCCTTCAAGGACCCCGACCCCATCACGACCAAGATCGGTCAGAACGTGGCAGACTTCCTCGTGCAGAACATGCGCGACGGCAAGATTCCTCCCACCTTCCTCAACCTGCAGAGCGGTGTGGGCAGCGGCGCCAATGCAGTCCTCGGCGCTCTGGGCCACAGCACCGAAGTGCCCAATTTCAACATCTACACCGAGGTGCTGCAGGATGCACCCATCCAGCTCATGCGCGAGGGACGTGTGCTCAGCGCCAGCGCCTGCTCGCTGACGGTGACGAACGAGTGCCTGAAGGGCATCTACGACGACATCGACTTCTTCAAGGACAAGCTCGTGCTGCGCCCGTCCGAGATCTCCAACAACCCCGAGGTCATCGCCCGCATCGGCGTCTGCTCGCTGAACACCGCTATCGAGGCTGACATCTACGGCCACGTCAACTCCACCAAGATCTGCGGCACGAAGATGATGAACGGCATCGGCGGCAGCGCAGACTTCACCTGCAACAGCTACCTCAGCATCTTCACCTGCGGCTCCACCACCAAGGGAGGTGCCATCAGCAGCATCGTGCCCTTTGCCAGCCACATCGACCACACCAGCCACTTCGTGGATGCCGTCATCACCGAGTACGGCGTGGCAGACCTGCGCGGCAAGTGCGCCATGGAGAAGGCCGAGGAGCTCATCAAGGTCGCTCACCCCGACTACCAGCCCCTGCTTCGCGACTACCTGAAGTATGCCGAGAAGTACAGCGGCCACACCCACCACTGCCTCAGCGCTGCCTTCGCCATGCACGACACCTTCCTGCGCAAGGGCGACATGCGACTGACCGACCTGGCAGAGTACGTGAAGTAACAAGATAATTCGCATACGTAACCGAAATGAAAAGAATTAGACTGCTGGCAGCCCTGCTGTTGGCCGCAGTGACAATGATGGCTCAGACCACAAAGAAGAGCTTTACGCTGAACGACCTGCTCGGAGGAGGATCCACCTTTTGGAACCTGCAGCCGAAGTATATGTTCTCCACCTGGTGGGGAGAAGTACCCGTGGAACTCAGCGTGGAGAAAGCTGTACGCATCGGCCTCAACGGTCAGCGGCAGGAGCCCCTCTTCACCACCGACGACCTCAATGCCATTCTCGGCGAGAAGGTGGTCAGGACCTGCACCGGTGTGGAGTTTCCTAATCCGTCCAGCCCCCTCGTGAAGGTGCAGACGCCAAAGGAAATCATCCTCATCGACTTCGAGCGCAAGGCCGTGGAATGGCGAGGGCAGATCCAGGAGGGAGCCAGCGAGCTGGTCTGGAACGCCAAGAGCAGGAACATGGCCTACTGCATCGGCTCCAACGTCTATATTCAGCAAGCCGACGGCACACGCCGACAGCTGACCACGGACGGCAATGATGATGTCGTCTATGGCCACAGCGTCAGCCGCGACGAATTCGGCATCAGCAACGGTCTCTTCTGGAGTCCCGACGGACAGCGTCTGGCCTTCTACAAAAAAGACCAGAGCCGCATTCCCAGCTATCCGCAGGTGGACATCACCCAGCGGATAGCTGCCACCTATGTGGACAAGTACCCCATGGCCGGCGAGGAGACAGAGGATGTGTGCGTCGGCGTGTACGACGTAGCCAGCGAGCAGACCGTCTGGTTGCAGAACCCGAAGCCGCAGACGGACTACATGACCAACCTCTCCTGGTCACCCGACGGGCAGAAATTGTATGTCTTCGAACTCAACCGCGACCAGAACTTCATGCAGCTCTATGGCTACGATGCACGTTCGGGTCAGAAGGATGCCCAGCCCCTCGTGGAGGAGAAGCATCCCAAGTACGTGGAGCCGCTGCACACCCTCACGTTCCTGCCCTGGGATGCCACCAAGGCGATCATGCAGAGCAGGCGGGACAACTGGAACCACCTCTACCTGCTGGATCTCAAGAAGAACGTCTATCCAGAATGGCGCGGCGCAGCAGGCGGAGGTACCACCTGTGACCACGTGGCCACACAGCTGCTGACGCCCGGCGACTTCGAGGTCATACACTTCTTAGGATTCAACGAGAAGGAACGGAGTGCGCTCTTCGTCGGCAATGTGACGCATCCGCTGCACCACACCATCCACGGCGTGAAGCTAAGAGGCGGAAAGGTGAAGAGCGAGGACTGCAAGCTGCTCTCCGCAGGCGAGGGCGTCCACAATGCCACGCTAAGCGCTGCCGGCACGCGCCTCATCGACACCTACAGCTCGCCCACGGTTGCCCGCAAGGTGGAACTCATCGACACGAAGAACGGGAAGAGCGCAAACCTGCTGACGGCCGAGGACCCCTGGCGCGACTACAACGTGCCCGAAATCACCAGCGGCAGCATCAAGGCTGCCGACGGAGAGACGGACCTCTACTATCGGCTCATCAAACCCGTAGGCTTCGACCCGGCAAAGAAATATCCCACCGTGGTTTACGTCTATGGAGGTCCGCACGCCCACAACGTGCAGGCCTCGCGCGGCTACTACTTCCGCGGGTGGGAGATCTACATGGCGCAGCTGGGCTATGTCATCTTCGTGCTCGACAATCGTGGCTCGCAGTATCGCGGCCTGAAGTTCGAGCAGGCCACCTTCCGCCACCTCGGCGACGAGGAAATGAAGGACCAGCTCTGCGGAGTGGAGTTCCTGAAGACGCTGCCCTACGTGGATGCCGACCGCCTCGGCGTGCACGGATGGAGCTTCGGCGGGTTCATGACCACGAACCTGATGTGCACCTATCCTGACGTCTTCAAGGTGGGTGTGGCAGGAGGTCCCGTCATCGACTGGAAATACTATGAGGTGATGTACGGCGAGCGCTACATGGATCGTCCGGACGAGAACCCCGATGGCTATGCCTCCAGTAGCCTGCTGCCGAAGGCCAAGAACCTGAAGGGTCGCCTGCAGATCATCCTCGGATACAACGACCCCACGTGTGTGCCGCAGCACACGCTCTCGTTCATCCGTGCCTGCATCGATGCCGGCACGCAGCCAGACCTCTTCACCTATCCGGGCGATGGTCACAACATGTTCGGCACCGACCAGATACACCTCCACGAGCGCATCACGCGCTACTTCGAAGATTATCTGAAATGACACAGGACGAGCGCTGGGAGTTGCATTTCGAACAAGTGATGCAGTTCATGAGGTCACAACGTCGTTGTCCCTCGAAGCATCGGTTGGAAGAGCACCAGATGCTGAATTGGATCAAGTTCAACAAGAAGCAGCTGGCCAAGGGCAAGATGCCGCCCAGCCGCCTACAGCCTTTCCAACAGCTGCTCCAGACCGCTGACAGGTACCAGCGCCTGAACCAATATGCTTATTTACATACATTTAACGAATAACTTTTATCAGACCTATGAAGCTTCTTCTTTTAGGCAGTGGCGGACGCGAACACGCCCTCGCATGGAAAATAGCCCAGTCGCCCAAGATTGAGAAACTGTACATTGCCCCCGGCAACGCAGGCACCGCCTCCGTGGGCGAGAACATCCCCCTGAAAGCCGATGACTTTGCGGGCATCAAGGACTTTGTCCTCGACAACCAGGTGGACATGGTGGTGGTGGGTCCTGAGGACCCGCTGGTGAAGGGCATCTACGACTTCTTCCGCGACGATGCCCAGCTGAGTCACGTAGCCGTCATCGGTCCCTCGAAGGCCGGTGCTCAGCTCGAAGGCAGCAAGGACTTCGCCAAAGGATTCATGCAGCGCCACGGCATCCCCACGGCTGCCTACCAGACCTTCGACGGCACCTGTGTGGAGGAAGGCATTCAGTTCCTCAAGACCCTGCAACCGCCCTATGTCCTGAAAGCCGACGGACTCTGTGCCGGCAAGGGCGTGCTCATCCTGCCCACCTTGGAGGAGGCCGAGAAGGAGCTGCGCGAGATGCTGGGCGGTATGTTCGGTCAGGCCTCGGCGCGCGTAGTCATCGAGGAGTTCCTCAGCGGTATTGAATGCTCCGTCTTTGTCCTCACCGACGGCCGGGACTACAAGATCCTGCCGGAAGCCAAGGACTACAAGCGCATAGGCGAAGGCGACACGGGTCTGAACACCGGAGGCATGGGCAGCGTCTCGCCCGTACCTTTTGCCGATGAGGCGTGGATGAAGAAGGTGGAAGACCGCATCATCCGTCCCACGGTGCAGGGTCTGGCATCCGAAGGACTGGACTACAAAGGATTCATCTTCTTCGGACTCATCAACTGCGACGGCAATCCCAAGGTCATCGAATACAACTGCCGCATGGGAGACCCCGAGACCGAGACCGTCATGCTCCGGACAAAGAGCGACCTCGTGGACCTGCTCGAGGGTGTGGCAGAGGGCAACCTCGCCAGCCGGCAGCTGGAAATCGACGAGCGCGCTGCCGTATGCGTCATGCTGGTCAGCGGAGGCTATCCCGGCAAGTATGAGAAAGGAAAGGTCATCACGGGCATCGACGACGTCGAAGGCAGCGTGGTCTTCCACGCCGGAACCGCACGGGATGCCGAAGGGCGTACGCTCACGGCTGGCGGTCGCGTCATCGCCGTCTCCTCCTACGGCAAGGACAAGGCAGAGGCACTGGCCAAGAGCTTTGCCGAGGCCCAGAAGATACAGTTCTCTGGCAGATACTTCCGCAGGGACATCGGTGCGGACCTGAACTGAGTCCTGCCCCCTCCAGTGTGCACTATGCCAGCTCCTCCCCTCCCCCCTGCTCACGACTAATTCACTCTGCGCACGACTTTTTACCCTGAAGCACATTGACAAAGAGGCTGCAAAATAGGATTGCCCAGAGCTCTGCGACCTTGCCCACAGCCTGCGTGCTGACGACGTTGCTCTGGTGGCTGCCCCAAGGAGGCTACTCTACGGAGTACTTGCTGGGGTGGTTGCTGTGTGTGCTGACGGCTTATGTGGTCATCGAGACCGCAGCCCTCAATGCCCTGCTGCGCGTGCGTTCGCGCATGGTCTCCAGCCTGTTTCTCCTGCTGATGGCCGCCTGCGGTTTTCTGCATCCCGTCTCCTCGGGGACGGTGGCTCTGTTCTGTGTGGCGCTCTCGTTCTATTGTCTGCTGCGCACCTACGAGGCCGAGCGTCCGGAGGTTGACACGCTGCACGCCTACCTCGCCCTTTCGCTGGGCAGCCTGCTGTGGTCACCGCTGCTGCTCCTGACGCTGGTTCAACTCTGGAACCAAGGCGTCTTCCTCCGTTCGCTGCGTTGGCGAAGCTTCGGAGCAGCCCTTTCAGGAGTGCTCCTGCCCTATGCCTCGTGGGCGGCGGTAGCTTTTGCGCTGAATGACATCCAGCCGTTTGTGGATCATGCTGTAGGCATCATCGCTTCGGTGCTCGATGCTTTCCAGTGGCAGTGGCTGGTCGATTTGGCTCAGACGGCAGATTGGAAAGCCTTCTGGCCGCAGTTCCTTGCCGCCTTGCAAGCGCGTGTGACGTCGCACGTTCCGGCATGTGCCGCCCTGCTTCTTGTGGTGTTGCTGGGTCTGACGGGTTTCGTACATTATGTCCGCTCCAGCTTCGACGACAAGATTCGAGTGCGAATGTGTCACTATAGCTTCATGGCCATGCAGCTGGTCTTGCTGCTGTGGCTGGCGTTGGTGCCAGGCTATTTCCGTTGGCTCTTCCCCTTGTTGCTGCTGACGACGGCGCCAGCTGCAGCTCATTTCATAGCCTTCTCTCGCAGCTGGCAGAGCAGTGCGTGGTTCCTTCTGCTCCTGCTGGCGCTGCTGGCCGTCGGCGTCTGCACCCTCCTCTTCCCTTTCCTCTTTGATTGGCAACAGCCGCAGGGCGACCTCTCCATCCCATCCTCTCCCCTACTCCACCTTATTCAACGTTATATCCCCTGACAATCCGTTCCTCCTTCAACTTTAAATTTTGAACTCTAAACTCATGTCCGCCTTCTTTGCACTGCTTGAATCCTGGGGTTACTGGGGAATGTTCGTCTCTGCGCTCATCGCCGGCACGGTCTTTCCCTTCAGCAGCGAGATTGTGCTGTCGGCCTTGCAGCTGGCAGGACTGGACCCGCTTCAGCTCTTCATCGCCGCCACGGTGGGCAACACGGCAGGCTCCATGATTAACTATTGGGTGGGTTCGTTCGGAAAGATGGAGTGGATAGAGAAGTACCTGCACGTGAAGGCATCGAAGGTGGAGCAGGCTTCAGCGTGGATGGAGCGCTACGGCGCGTGGATAGGACTGTTCAGCTTTGTTCCCATTGTCGGCAGTGCGATTTCCGTGGCGCTGGGCTTCGCCCGTGCCAATGCCTGGATGTCGTTCTTCACGATCTTCGTGGGCAAGGCCATCCGCTATTCCGTTCTCATTTACTTTGTCGCCCTGTTCTGAGCATCTTCCTTCTTGCTGACAATCAGCCGCGTAGGCAGATGTCAGTGAAATGTCAGGAAGATGTCAGCGAATATTTTTGGTGGGCGATGGGTTTCTGTGTACCTTTGCAGCCGGAAAGCAACCCACGAGGCTGCAGACCGATGTCAAACTCCTAAACACAGAAACCAATGAAACCAAAACAAACAGCGGCAAAGAAGCCGATGCCTCCTGCCGCCTCCCAGTCTCCCTCTTCCCCCGCCGCAGTGGCCTCGCCGTTCGGCGAGGTCCCCTCCTCCTCCCGCTGGCACACCGCCTTCCGCTGGCAGAACTACGCCCTGACGAGTCTGTCTGTGCTCCTCATCGTGGCAGGCTTCGTGCTGATGCTGCCTCCAGTCGATATTCGCAACACCGTCGGCGGCCGCTATGCCCCCTGCCCCGGTCCCGGCGCTTTCGAGGCCCGTCGCATCCGCGCAGCACCCATCCCCTGCTTCGTAGGCTTCGTGCTGATGGTTCCTGCCATCATGTATGTGCCCCGTGAGCGCGGAAAAGGCGCAGAAAAGGCGTCTGAAATGTAAAACTTCCTTAGTTTTGCTGACCTGCAAGCAGAAACTTCCGCTTTTCTTCGTCTTTTCGCGCGACTTTACCTATTTTTGCACCGCGTTATGCGCTCATGTGCGCCCGATGGAGGCGTTCATGACTTCTTTAAACAATAAACATTCAACCTTTAACTGCGGTCAGTGACCGCGCATACATTATGAAACATTTTCGCTTAGTGGACAATCTGATGGGCTGGCTGGCATTTGCCATCGCCGCCTTCACGTATTGTTCCACCGTGGAGCCCACGGCCTCCTTCTGGGATTGCCCTGAGTTCATCACCACGGCCTACAAACTCGAGGTAGGCCACCCGCCAGGGGCACCTTTCTTCATGCTCACCGGCAACCTCTTCACCCAGTTGACCAGCGACCCCTCGAAAGTGGCGCTGATGGTGAACATCATGAACGCGCTCCTCAGCGCCGCCTGCATCATGTTCCTCTTCTGGACCATCTCGCACCTGGCGCGCAAGCTCATCTGCAAGGGCGGATGGGTCAGTACGACCGCGCAGCTCATTGCCGTCGAGGGCGCTGCCATGACGGGTGCTCTGGCCTATTGCTGGAGCGACACGTTCTGGTACTCTGCCGTCGAGGGCGAAGTCTATGCCTACAGCTCGCTCTTCACCGCCGTGGTCTTCTGGCTGATGCTGAAGTGGGAGGACAATGCCGACAAGCCGCACTCCGACCGCTGGCTCATCCTCATCGCCTACCTCACGGGCCTCTCCATCGGCGTCCACCTACTGAACCTGCTGTGTCTGCCTGCCCTGGTGCTCATCTACTACTACAAGCGCTCCACCGTCGCCACGCTCAAGGGCAGCATCTACGCCCTGCTGGGCAGTTTCGTGCTCGTGGCAGCCGTGCTCTACGGCATCGTGCCCGGCATCGTGAAGGTGGGCGGTTGGTTCGAACTGCTGTTCGTCAACTCGCTCTCCCTGCCCTTCAACTCGGGCCTCATCGTGTACATCATCCTGCTCGTAGGCGTGGTGCTGTGGGCTATCTGGGAGACCGTGGCAGAGCGCAGCCGCCTGCGCATGAACATTGCTTATCTGGTCAGTGTCGCCATGCTCGGTATTCCCTTCTACGGCTACGGCTGGACCAGCATCGTCATCGGCGGCGTCATCCTCGCTGCCCTCTACGGACTGCTCGTCTGGAAGCGCGAGGGCAAGCCGCTGGTCAGTGCCCGCCTGATGAACACCTCGCTGCTCTGCATGCTGATGATCATGATCGGCTACTCATCCTACGCCGTCATCGTCATCCGCTCCACCGCCAACACCCCCATGGACCAGAACTCCCCGGAAGACATCTTCACGCTGGGCACCTACCTCAACCGCGAGCAGTATGGTTCCCGTCCCCTCTTCTACGGCCAGTCCTACAACTCGCAGGTGAAGCTCAAGAGCGAGGGCGGTTACTGCGTGCCCGTCTCCAAGGAAGGCGCCCCCGTCTATCAGCGCAAGGAGAAAGCCAGCCCCGACGAGCCCGACCGCTACGAGATCCAGCGCTACGACATCGAGTACGTCTATGCCCAGAACATGCTCTTCCCCCGTATGTACAGCGACCGTCCGGAGCACGCCCAGGCCTATGAGTCGTGGCTCGGAGGCGTCGAGGGCAAGCAGATCCCCTACGACCGCTGTGGCGAGCCCATCATGGTGAAGATGCCCACGCAGCTGGAGAACATCCGCTTCTTCCTCTCCTATCAGGTCAACTTCATGTACTGGCGCTACTTTATGTGGAACTTCGCCGGACGGCAGAACGACATCCAGGGCAATGGCGAGCTGGAGCATGGCAACTGGCTTACCGGCATCCCCTTCCTGGACAACTTGCGCCTGGGCAACCAGAGCCTGCTGCCCTCCGACCTGCGCGAGAACAAGGGGCGCAACGTCTTCTTCTGCCTCCCCCTGCTGCTGGGACTCTTAGGTCTCTTCTGGCAGGTGCGCAAGGAGCAGCAGGGCGACCCCGTGGGCGTCAAGCAGTTCTGGGTCGTCTTCTTCCTCTTCTTCATGACCGGTCTGGCCATCGTCGTTTATCTCAACCAGACGCCCATGCAGCCGCGCGAGCGTGACTACGCCTACGCCGGCAGCTTCTACGCCTACGCCATCTGGATCGGTCTGGGCGCCGCTGCCATCGCCGACTGGATCAGCCAGAAGAGTGGCAAGGCCATGCCCGCAGCCCTCCTCTCGCTCGTCTGCCTGCTCGTGCCTGCGCAGATGGTCTCGCAGACGTGGGACGACCACGACCGCAGCGGGCGCTACACCTGCCGCGACTTCGGACAGAACTACCTCCAGAGCCTGCCGCAGGAGGGAAATCCCATCATCTTCACCAACGGCGACAACGACACCTTCCCCCTCTGGTATAACCAGGAGACAGAGGGCGTGCGCACAGACGCTCGCGTATGCAACCTCTCTTACCTCCAGACGGACTGGTACATCGACCAGATGAAGCGGCCTGCCTACGACTCCCCCAGCGTGCCCATCGCATGGACCCGCCTGCAGTACGTCTCCGGCACCCGCGAGGGAATCCGTGTGCAGCCCGGCACCCTCGAACAGGCCATCGAGTACTACAAGGAAGATCCCATCGCCATGCGTCAGTTGTTGGGCGACAACCCCTACGAGCTCTCCAACATCATCGACAAGTGGATCCTGAACGACAACAAGGACATGCAGATCTTCCCGACAGACTCCATCGTCATCACCATCGACAAGGAAGCTGTCAAGCGCTCCGGCATGATGATTGCCGCAGACAGCATCCCCGATGTCATGCACATCAGCCTCAAGGGCAAGCGAGCCGTCTATAAGAGCGAGATGATGATGTACGAGATGCTGGCCCGCTGCAACTGGGAGCGCCCGCTGTTCGTGGCCATGACCGTAGGTCGCGATAACTACGGCAACCTCGGCGACAACTTCGTCCAGGAAGGCCTCGTCAACCGCATCACACCCTTCAACACCAAGGCCAGCGGCCGCACCATCGACACGGAGAAGATGTACGACAACCTGATGAACCGCTTCAAGTTCGGCGGCATCGACAATCCGGACATCTATCTCGACGAGACCGTCATGCGTATGTGCCAGACCCATCGCCGCATCTTCGCCCAGCTGGCCAAACAGCTGCTGGCCGAAGGCAAGAAGGACAAGGCTCAGCGCGTGCTGGAGAAGGTGGAGAAGGAAATCCCTGCCGCCACCGTGCCCCACAGCTACCAGAGCGGCTCGCTGGAAATGGCGCAGACCTGGCTCTCGCTGGGCAACAAGCAGAAGGCCACAGCGCTGGCCGATGCCGTGGCCAGCATCGCTTCGGAATACTGCGCCTGGTACATCAGCCTCAGCGACCGTCGACTGCAAGCCAGCGCCGACGATTGTTACTACTATCTCCTTCAGCTTTCCAATGCCCTGAAGATCCTCGACCAGACCGACGAGAAGAAGAGCGCCGCCTACGATGCAGCACTCCGCTCGTTCTTCGACGAGTTCCAGAGCAGAGCCAATTACTAATGATCATCGAGCAACCCGCCCGCTTCCTGCGGTGGATATATCCTCATGCCGTCTGGCGTATGGATCCGTCGGTGAAGGCCGTCTATCTGACCTTCGACGACGGACCCATCCCGGAGGCTACGCCCTATGTGCTCGAGGTGCTGGCGCGCTACGGCGTCAAGGCCACCTTCTTCATGGTGGGCGACAACGTGCGCAAGCACCCCGATGTCTTCCGCCAGGTAGTGGCCGCCGGCCATCGCATCGGCAACCACACCTTCAACCACATTGGAGGCTTCCGCTGGCTCTCGTGGAAGTATCTGGAGAACACCCAGAAAGCCCAGCAGATCATCGACGACCAGCTCGCCGCCCAGGCCCTCCCGACTGCGACTCCCGCCGCCCAGCCGCCTCACCTCCCGCCCCTCTTCCGTCCGCCTCATGGATGGATGCGCACGCTCCAGTACCGGGCCATCCGCCGCCAGGGCTACCGCATCATCATGTGGGACCTCGTCACTCGCGACTACAGCTGTCGCCTCACTGCCGAGGAAGTGTTGGAGAACGTCAAGCGATATGCCCGCAACGGCAGCATCATCACCTTCCACGACTCGCTTCGCAGCATCGACAAACTCCGCAAGATATTGCCCCAGGCGCTCGAGTGGCTGCTGGCGCAGGGCTATGAGTTCCGCGTCTTCGACTGATTTCACACACCTGTCCGGCAGCCTTCAGCCGCCATCCGGCAGCCTCAGACCCCTCCCTTCGGTTTCGTCCTCCATCTCGCTTCGATTCCTGCAAACATTTACCTCTGATAATCCCCTAAACCTAACTCAGACAATGGAAACATCCAGCAACCCCAAGAAAGAAGAACGCACCTATCGCTGCAACGACTGCGGTGGTGTCATCTACAAGCACGAAGTCTTCTGCTCCAAGTGCGGAAAGCTCCTCGACCGCTACGACTTCGAGGACTGATCCCTGCCCGCCATGGCGCCTGACCACGACTCCTTCTATGCGGAAGTCTATGACGTCGTCCGGCAGATACCTGCCGGGCGGGTGCTCTCCTATGGCCGCATTGCGGAGCTCATCGGGTGGCCCCGCCACTCGCGTCTCGTGGGCCGCGCCATGCACGATGCTCCCTTGGAGCTGAACCTCCCCTGCCACCGCGTCGTCAACAGCGCTGGCCGCACCGTGCCCGGCTGGCACCAGCAGGCCGTGCTCCTCATGTCCGAGGGGGTGCGTATAAAAGAGAACGGGTGCGTGGATATGCGCGCGCATGAGTGGCAGATTCTTTAAGCCCCCTCCTGCTTCTCTGCTCCAGACCTTCTTCCTTCCGGCAGGCAGCCTTCTTCCTTCCGGTAGGCAGCCTTCTTCCTCTCAATAGGCCATATTCTTCAGACGCAAGCTGCGTCCGTACAGACGCAAGTTGCATCTATACAGACGCAGGCTGCGTCTCTACGGACACAACCTGCGTCTGAACTTTGTATCAGGTTCCTCTGAACTATGTATCAGGTTCCCTGGAGCTTTGTATCAGGTTCCCCGGAGCTTTGTATCAGCTTGCCCGGAACTTCCCATCCATACCTTTTGAACTTCCTTTGAGGTCAGAGGAAAGAAAGGTTTGGGCGCAAGGCGGTTTGGAGTCTGACGGATTATTGGATGTCGCTCCGGAGGTCGTCGATCATGCGCTGCTGCTTCTTGTAGATAATGACTCCGAGGCAGGCGCCGATGATGATGCCGAAGCTGATGCCGTAGAGGATGTATTGCCCTTCGGTCTCGTAGTCGGAACGATGGAGCACGACGTAGCAGAAGGTCACTAACCAGGCCACCAGCATCGGGATGCCAATCCATATCCAGCGGGCACCTTGCTCTTTCAGGCGGATGGCCTTCTCGCTGATTTGCTTCATGCTGAGGCGGTTGAGGTCATCGGCGCTGACGTGCTCCATGAAGGCTTCGTGATAGACCAGCGACAGGGCGAGCATGGCCACGGTGGCGATGCCGAACCAGACGGGCAGTTCCATGACTCCAATGAGGAAGGCGGGGATGAACAGGATGCAAAGCACCATGTAAGCGCGCTTGATTTTATGGTTCAGGCCTATGCGCTGCAGGCGCGTCTCCACGGCCTTGCGCATCAGTTGCTCGTTGACAACTTCCTGGCGGTTGAGTTTCTCTTTGAGGAGGTCCATTTGCTGGCGCATCTCCTGAAATTCCTTATCAGTCATAATGGTGTAGTTTTTTGTTACGAGTTAGACATGCGTTTCAGTTGTTCCTTGATTCTGAACAGGCGGACAGAGACGTTTTTCTCCGAGATGCCCACGATCTGACCAATCTCCTCGTAGCTCAGGTCCTCCAGCCACAGCAGGACGATGGCGCGGTCGAAGGGGCGGAGGCGCGAGATGCGGCGGTGCAGCATGTCGACCTGCTGCGTGTCCGTGTCGCGGTCCTCGAAGAGGTTGATGTCCACCGTGAGCTCGGTCCTCGGGCGGCTGCGGCGCTTGCGGTCCTGGCTGATGCAGGTGTTCAGGGCCACGCGGTAAACCCACGTCCGCACGTCGCTCCGACCTTCGAAGCCCTCGAAGCCGCGCCAGAGGTTGATGAGCACTTCCTGGAAGAGGTCGTTCACCTCGTCCTGGTTTTGCGAGAACATATAGCACACGGTGTAGATGGTGCTCTTCTGCTCGCGGACCATTCGGCTGAATGTCTGTTCTTTCTGTTCCATTGTCTGTTCTGTTGAATCAAGTTTCTACTCCTTAGACGCAAGGAAGGCAGAAAAACTACACGCTATTCCAATTTTTTTTCTCTTATTGCTCCACATAGGTGTGGAAAGAGTGGGGTTGCAGGGTGAGGTTGAGGAATCTGCGCCCCAGCTGCAGGGAGGTAGTGCGTGGGGAGTCTGTGAAGTTAGCGGTGATGATGATGCGTTTGCCGTCTGTTCGGACGAAGGCGATGAGTGGTGTGCCCTGTGTCTCGTCCTTGCTCTTGTAGGCGAGCAGACGGCTGCCGGGTGTGACGTAGTGCGAGAAGTGCTTCACGGCGTAGTATTCGGCGGTGTAGCGGTGCTGCCGGGTTTGCGAGTCCACTTGAATGAGTGCGTTCTGCCTCCATCCCCAGGGGCTTTGACCGTTGTCCTGGAGGATGAAGTTCCAGATGAAGTACTCGTCGCATCCTCGCCCGATGTAGTCGCAGAGTAGGTGGAAGGTGTGCTCGCCGGCCCGCCAGTCCATGCTGCCGTTGCCACACTCGCTCTCGCTGCTGATGAGGTGCAGGTCTGGATATCGCTGTCGCAGGTAGCTCAGGTGCTCTCGGCACTCCCATTGTATTCCCAGCCCGAGGACGTCCTCCTGCAGCCCGTCGACAATCTTTTGGACGTAGTCGAGGCGATTGGTGTTGAAGGTGCCGAGGTAGAGCTTCACTTCAGGCAGGCGGGCCTGCAGGGTGGGCCGGAGGTAGTCGTGGTTGAAGCGGATAGTGCCCTCTGCCGTCCAGGCGCAGCCGGGGTAGGGCGTGTAGCTGTATGCTTCGTTCTGGTACATGATCATGTCGATGGGCACTCCCTCTTCTCGATAGAGTTCGATGAACCGGCAGAACATATTGGCGTAGGCCTGCAGGTAGCGTGGGTCCTGGATCATGTAGTCCTGCGTGGCCAGCCGGCGGGGGAAGACTCCGTTGCGCTCGCCCAGCAGCTGCATCTCCTCGGGGTCTACGTCGGCGGACGTACCGCCGACCACGCTGCCGGCGTAGAGCAGGGCGTCCTTCTCCTTGGGCTGCCGGTTGTAGCGGCTGCTGAGGACAGGGTAGTCCTGATTGATTTTCATCCAGGCGGGCGGGCTCCATGGCGACATCCAGAAGGTGAGGTCGGGTTGGTGGTGCTGGGCCATGCGGATGAGGCGGATGACGTTCTGCTTGTCGTGCTCGATGTTGAAGTGGTTGAGGGCGAAGTCGCCGCTGACGGTGTCGCAGGAGTACCAGGCGCGGCTGTAGTCGTTGGCGTTCATCGTCAGTCGTCCGCGTGTGAATCGGAGGTCGCCGTCTGGAGCGAAGAGGTCGTGCATGACCTGTTCCTGCTCGGCGGGCGTGAGGAGTTCCAGGGCATCGAGGTCCAGTTCGTTGAAGCAGGTGCCCCAGGCCCGGAACTCGTGGCCGGGCTGCAGGTCAGATAGCTGGAGCAGGATGCCGGAGGAAGCGGCGGTACTCGAAGCTTCGGCGGATACGCCGCCGGCCACTTTCGCGGAGAGCCTGGCCTTTGTCTGGCTCCAGGCGCTGGACTCGGTGGTCGTGAAGTGGACAAAAGTCTGCGCTGCGCCCTGATAGGACGCAGCGAGACAGAGTGTGAGGGTGAAGAGCAGTTTGTTCATCGGAGGTATTTTTTGCCATTGATAATGTAAACTCCGCGTGGCATGGCCCGGGGATTGAGCCTGCGTCCTTGCAGGTCGAAGGCGTGTGGCGTGGAGTGCAGGGTGTTCGAGGTGTCGTGCACGGGGGTGTCGACACCTTTGTAGGTGAGTGTGAAGTTGTCCCAGACGAGCCAGGTGCTGCCCGCCGAGGGTTCGCGTATTCCGAGTGTGAGTGTTCCTTCCTCCACCACGATGTCCACCGAGAGGAGTCCGTACTTCGGGTTGCCCGCCATCTTGTCTCGTTCGGCATCGAAGTTGCTGCCGACGGCGCTCTGGCTGACGGTTGCTTTCTCCGTCTGCTTGCCGGAGGTGGCGTAGAGGTAGCCGGTGTTGGAACCCTCGCCGTTGGCCATCTGGCAGGTGACGGTGTAGAGTCCGGCGGGCAGTCCGCTGATGGTCTGTGTGTAGTGGAAATTAGAGCTGTGCCACACTTCTACGGCTCCGTTGTAGCGCTGGTTGCCCCAGGTGCCGGTCATGGTCCATCCGAAGCCGTTGCCTACGAACTGTGGGTTGACGAGCAGGGGTGTGAGGTCGATGGGGTTCGTGGCCGTAGGTTCTCCGTGTGCTGCGACGAGGTCGGCGTGGAAGCGTGTTTTCTCGATGGCGAAGAGCTGCAGGTGGGCGATGTCGTCGCCGGTTTTGTTGCAGGCAATCTCCTCTCCGTCGCGGTAGCCGTTGGCGGGTGTCCAGAGTCCGAGCCAGTTGCCGGGATAGCGGCCGTTCTCCACGGTCCACGCGCCGTCGGCGTATGTCATGAGCAGCCGTGTCCACTCGCAGGCCAGGGGCTGGTCGTGGGTGCGTAACTGGTCGGGTCGGTCCCATTCGGTCTGCAGCAGCAGTCCGTCGTAGTCGATGTTGCGCAGGCAGAAGGCGTCGCCGGAGGGTTCGATGGTGAAGACCTTGGTGAGATCGGTGAGCGGGTCGGCCGGCGTCTGGAAGAAGAGCGCCTTGTTGCCATTCTTGGGGGCGTTCTTGAGGCCGATGAGCAGGTCTGCCTCATCGCTGGCCAGGACGAAGTAGTGGTTGGCCGCCAGTGCTGCGAGTTCCTCGGTGGAAGAGACGAGCTTGTAGCCGCGTTCGGAGTTCAGGAGGTCATAGTAGGCATAGTCTGTGGCCTTCACATATATATGGAATGTGTAGGAGTTGCCGTCGAAGGTTGCTGTGACCTCGGTGTCTTCGTTCACGCTGGCCACGGTGCAGCTGGGGCCTCGAGTGCCGTCTGTCCATAGGATGTTGTCGGGGTCGGCTGTTGCAGGAATCTGCAGTCGCAGTGTCACCTCTGTTCCGCTGAGCACTTGCACCTCGCTGCCCTCGCTCTCTCCGTTGCCGACTGCTATGAATTGCTGCGCCGGGACCACGTTGAGGCGGAAACGGCTCTCGCTGACGGCTCCGCTCTGGTTGGCGTATTGGCAGGTGTAGGTGCGGCTGGTGGTGAGGTTGGGAATGGTGATGACACTGGTCTTCTGGCCATTGTCCCAGAGGTAGTCATCGGTCCAGCCTGTGGTGGCTCCGGCATAGAGGATGACGCTCTTTCCGCTGAGCACGGTGGCTTCTGTTTCCCGGCGGATATTGCCGTCGATGGTGATTTCGTTGGTCATCACGTCCGGTGCGGCGTCGCCGCTGACGGCGATGGCGAAGGCCTGTTGGCTTTGGGTGCCGTTGTGTGCGGTGTAGGTGACGCGGTAGATGTAGCTGTGGTCGGCTTTGACTGTTATCTGGCGTGTGGTCTCGCCTGTACTCCATAGCCAGTTGCCGCTGTCCTCGGCTCCTTCGGGCAACTGCGGGACGAGTGTGATGTCGGCTCCGTCGGCAGGGATGGCTTTGGAAGGACCGGCCTCATATTTGTACTTCAGGCCTCCCAGGTTGGTCTGGTTCTTCAGCGTCTCTCCTTTATAGATGATGTCGCCGTGGAGGGGTGTGATGGCCTGGTCGGGCGTGATGGCAGGCCGCCAGCTGGTGAGGGTGGAGAATCCCACGTGGTCGAAGCCTCCGGAATTCTGGCTGTAGTTGCCGCCACCACCGTCGGGACACACGGCAGCGCTGGCCTTCTCGGCATATTGAAGTTTTACTCCGCGCAGTCCCTCGTAGTAGCCGATAGCTCGATCCCAATAGGGACGGTACTCGCCCTTGCCCCCCTCGTTGGGGCCGGTCATGAGCCAGCCGGCACCCATTGTGCCGCGGCAGTCGGCGTAGTTGTAGTTCGTCCAAGGTAATGCAGAAGCAGCAACACCTCCGAAGTTGAGCGCTGCCACGTGCTCCAGCCCAGCTGCAATGCGGTCGTCCATGTAGGCGAAGAGGTCATCGCCCTGAGTGAGGCCCACCTGGCAGATGTCCAGTGCCAGTCCCAGTGCCATGAGGGCGTGCCCTTGGTCACGCCCGCTTTCCTGCATTTGCCCAAGGAAACCCAGCGGACCGCGTGCGTCTGTATGGACCACGGGTACGAGGTTGCCGATGAACTCGTCGCAGCCGTCGTTGAGAATAACCGTGAGGGAGGAGCGGTCTTTGAAGGTGCCTACGTGGTCGTATTTGTAGAAGCTGACGCCTTGATTGTACATGTGGACGTCATCACAGAGGATTCCGATGGACATGACGCACAGTGCGTTGCATAGTCCCCAGTTGCTCCAGTAGTGTCCTGGTCGTTCGCCAAAGTTGGGATAGCGCCAGTTCATCCATGTGTCGTGGCGTCGGCGCAGGAAGTCGATGGCGGGGTTGTAGAACACGCGGATGATCCACTGGCGGAAGGCATCGAAGTCTTCGCGGCTCCATCCTTCGTAGTCGCGCATGAGTTCGGCAGCGTTGGCCCATTCGTAGCCATAGATGCCGGCAGCGAGGGAGATGTTGGTGTCGCCACCCAGACCGTTGCACTCACGCACCCATTGCATCATGATACGCACGGCGGCGTCGGCGTTCTCCTGCGTGCCGCCAATCTTCCACCGGAGGGCGTTCTGATAGGCCATGGCTGCTCCGCGCGCGCAATTCATATAGTTCTGTCCGCTGCTTCCGCCACGGATCACCGTGGGTGTCGGCCACGTGGCGATGTCCGCGTGGGAGTATTCGTTGGCACAGAGGATTTCCCAGGCTCGCTTGATGCGCGTGTCGCCGTCCTTCAGCAGTTGTTTGGCTCGCTCTATGTCCTGATTCGAGACGATTCCTCCGGGGTGGATGAAACCGTGGTCTTCGGTGACTTCGAATACCCGCTTAGGTGCATAGCCTGCTGTGGAAACGGCGTTGGTGAGCAAGGTGCTGAGCTGCTTCACATATTGGTCTATGAGTTGTTGCGATGCACGTGCGGCCTGCAGCTCCTGTGTGGCCTGGTGAATGACATCTTGCAGTTCCGCCACTGCGTTCGGGGCATATCCTGCGAGGTCGCCCTCTGCGAAAGAGCGGCACTCCTTGACCTTCGTCTGCAGGGCGGTGAAGTCGCCCGGAGTGCCATAATTGTACTCGCGTTCCAAGTCTGTGGCGATGGTTGCCAACTCTGCCACCTGCTGATTACTGACGGCCACGTCGTACAGGCGCACGTCTGCCACCATGGTCTGACGGAGATAGCTGTCGCCAGAGAATGGAGCACGGCCCATCCAGCAGTAGCCCGGAGTGGCTGTGAAGACTTCTTTTGGGGTAGGCATTTCACTGCTCTGCGCCACGCGCCGGCCATCTACCCAGAGTTCACCATTCGAGCCACTTTGGCGGTAGAGCACGTGTGCCCAATGACCTTTGTCGGCAGAGCGGCCCACCTCCAAACCGCTCTCAGAGCCCCATCCTGCCGCAGACGTTGCCATGCGTTGTGCATTGAGGCGGTAAGCCAGATAGCGCCCTGTGGTCTGGGTGTTGGCAGCCGTGGTGGAGAAAGCCCACAGGAAATAGCCGTTGCCTTCCAGCGAGGCTGCATCGTCGATGCGGTAGCAGGCGGAGATGGTGAAGTCATTCATGGATTTCAGCAGTACGCCAGCTGCTGCGGTGAGGTTGAGGTAGCCCGAGTTGTTGCCCAGGTTCAACACTTGGTATTTGCCCACGCGTTCCACCTTTGCCGCTCCAATCAGTTTGGCCGCGATGCCGCCGACAGCATCGGTCACGGTGGTGCCATCGACTTGCTTGAAATCAACGTGCATTCGCAGATGCTCCTCTGCTGCCAGAACGCTGCTGAGGAGTGTCAGCAGCGCCAGTGCCAAAAGATAAAGTCTTCTTCTCGTCATAGTTATGTCATTTAGTGAATGAAATTTGGTGCAAAGGTAAATGCTTTTGCGCAAATCCACATTCTTCAATCGTCTAAAACCGACCAAAAGGATAGTCCAAACGCAGAAATAGACTTTTTTAGCACCATTTTTAGACGAATTTTGCCCTTGAAAGACTTGTTTTTTGGTGGAATCAGCTACCTTTGCACACAGATTTCTAAAGATATTGCACATGAAGCGACTCTTTCTAATCTGCAGTCTGACATTGTTCTTCTTGGAGATTTGTTCCGGAGGGCATCGACGTTGGACAGTAGCCGATGGCCTTCCGACGGGTGAGGTTTGGCAGATTGTGGAATTACCCTCTCGGCAGATGCTTGTCAACTGTGAGGGTGTCTTCTGCATCTCTAATGGTGCGGGATTTGATGTGCTGCCGTGTGACTACGGTCGTACCTACCAGTTGCCAGAATATGCCAATGGCTATGGCCGCCTCTGGCAAGGCGACTCCCTGCTGTGGCTCCATGATTTCTACCGCTTGTTTCTTTTCGATGCCCGTCAACGTGCTTTCCGCTATGACATAGAACAGCGGCTGACGGATCCTGTCCTCAGACGTTTTGCTCAAGGGGAGGTGCTTCGTGATGTACCCACAGAGGAGCAATGGCACCGCATTGATTCCTTAGGACTGGCAAGGAACTATGGCACGGTGGCCGTGGATTATCAGTGCGGTCTCTGGATTGGAACCCGAAATGAAGGCATCGTCTATCTCTCGCCCAGACCTATGCAAACTCGTGAACTGACGGGGGGCGACTGGAGGATAGGTGTGGCGCGAAGCTACACAGACCGTCAAGGGCGCATCTGGCGTTGCAAGGCTGATGGTGTAGAGGTCGAGGAGAACGCCATCTTTACCTTATATAATAAAGAGAATGTGCAGGGGCTGCCCTACAACCGCACCACCTTTGTCTGCCAGTTGCTCGACGGACGCTACCTCCTGTGCGACTCACTCTCTACATTGGGCTATTTCAGACCTGCGACGCGTCAGTTCGACAACCTCAATACCCGACTGCCAGCGTTGCAAGCTTACCGTCATTTCGTTGGTGCCTGTCCTATCAATCGCCAATGGACGGCTGTCTATGCTCAGAGCGGAATCTTTCTGCTCGACACGCAGGCCGACAGCCTTTCCTCTGTTTCTTTTGCGGCAGAGATTTCTCGCTATGCTACCAAGTACAACTGCCTGCTGCTCGACCACGATGGTCGACTTTGGATTGGCACCCAAAATGGTCTCTTCTGGATCAATGCTGTGGAGTTGTTGCCGAGAGACTCCTCCGCACATCCCTGCATGAGGATAGAAGGGCTGGCGAACAACTGCATCCGCAGCCTCGTCCTTGACCAGCGAGGCAATGTATGGGCTGGAACTTCGTGTGGTATCTCGCGCATCACGCCCTCGGTGCTCAATCTGGGAGTGGAGGATGGCGTGCCTGCGGTGGCGATGATGGAACGCGCGGCCTATACCACGAAGGAGGGGCTGCTGGTCTTCGCTGTAGGCGGTGATCGCGGCATTGTGTTCCATCCTGATTCTTTGTCTCAGGATACCATGCCCAAATCTGTTGTCATCACGGGCTGCTGGGAAGGTCCTGCAAGGGAGATGTCGCTATTGGCGCAGTTGCCTCGCTTCAGTCTGCCCTACGATCAGAACTACCTGACACTCCAGTTTTCTACACTTAACTACGCAGCATCCTCCCACACCAGCTATCGCTACCGCCTGTTGCCTATGCAACAACAATGGAATACCAGTAGTGGCGTCACAGGCCAAGGTTCGGCAATCTATACGGCCTTGCCGCATGGTGACTACCGCTTTGAGGTGCAAGCTTCACTGCCGGACGGAACCTGGGGCGAATCTACGATGGTAGAGTTCTGCATTCGGCCTCCGTTGTGGCTCACATGGTGGGCAAAACTGCTTTATGCATTGTTCACGGTGCTCTTCGTTGTCGGTGTTTTGTCCTTCTATCTGAGGCATCGTCGCCGACTGATGGAGCGTGAGAATGAAGATCGTGTCAACCAACTCTTTGAACTGCGCGAGGAGGCTCGTCACCAGTTTGCACAGGCTGTGAACATCGATCCTGGGAAGATTGCTGCCAGTCATGAAGAAGAAGTGTTGGTCGGGAAGATGCTGAAGGCTATAGGGCAGAACATGGACAACTGTGACTACACCGTGGATCAACTGGCCTCGGATGTGGGAATGAGTCGTGCCAGCCTCTACAAGAAAATGCAAACTCTCTTAGGAATCACGCCCAATGATTTCCTGCGCAACGTGCGTCTGAAGCATGCTGCCAAGTTGTTGCTCGAAACCAACGAGCCGGTCAATCAGATATCCCTTCAGATAGGTTTCCAAACTACGCGCTACTTCAGTCAGTGCTTCCGCTCGTTGTTTGGCATGACACCTTCGGATTTTCGCCGCGAGAACTCGCTCTCTTCTGAGGCGAATTCTCACGACGATTGATATAAGCACGGAACTTGCACCTTTATTTCACCCGCAGGTAGGTGCGCAACGCCTTCACGTAGTTCTCGAAGGCGGTGTGGCCCTCAGCGGTGATGCGGCAGAGGGTGCAGGGCTTCTTGCCCTTGAAGGTCTTCTCCACCTGGATGTAGCCCGCCGTGGAGAGCTTGTCGATCTGCACGCTCAGGTTGCCTGCCGTGGCGCCTGTCTGCTCTTTGATATAGGAGAACTCGGCCTCCTCCGAGGCGATGAGCAGCGACATTACTGCCAATCGCAGCTCGGAGTGAAGCAGGGGATCTAATGGCTTGAAGTTCATAGGCGCTGGCGTTTAAGCAAATAACCGGGGAGGGCAAGGCCGAAGAAGGCAAACAGCAGGTAGGTGAAGCAGTGTAGAATGGGCCTGACCAGTCCAAGTTCGGATAGTGACTGTCCTGCCACGCGGATGAACAGTGCCTCGCTGATTCCTAACCACTCCCATAGGCACGTTCCTATCCCGGCAATAAAACCGAAGACCACCAGCCAGCGGCTGCGGAGGATGTGACCGGTGATGGTCACCGTCATACCCATAAGGAGTACGATGATGGGTGTAACCCTGATTCTGAGCTGCATATAGGCATCGGGCTGGTAAAGCCTGACGGCTACAGAGTTCCAGATGATGGTGACGAGGAAGAAGACGAGGGTGAAGGTGGCAAAGGTCCACCACGTCTTGCCCACCAGCGTGCCGATGAGGCTCACGGGCGCGTGCTCGCGTTCCTTATTATTCTTCTGTGCCCAAATGATGATGAGCGGAAGGAGGAACCAAAGCAGATGGCCCAGCGGCGTTTTCGTCAGGTAATTCGTGATGGCGATGACGATGCTCATGGCCATCATGCTCAAGCCAGCCACGTAGAGCGCCTGCCCCGTGCTCTTCGACACCGCCTTGCGGCTCTGTTCTATCTGCTCAGTAATGATTTCCAAGCTGCGCTCTGCAGTCAGTTCGTTGTTCTCAATTGTTTCCATTTCTTTGTCGTTGTTTGGAAGGTGGATAGGGAAGATAATGCCTTGCTTGGCTGGAAGCTTCTCCCCCACCCTGTTGTGGTTAATACTTTTGTTAGTTTTGTCCTCATCGCCCTCCTGCAGAAAGGGCGAATCGGACAGGTTGTGTTCGAACGACGGTGCAAAGGTAATTCAGTTTATAATATAAACCAAATTATTTTGCAAATATTTTCATTATGAGCTGCTTTTTCCTTCGATTTACGTTCTTTCCTATGCAAATTTCCCTTCCTCCCATTATAATTTCTCCCCCTTTTTGTTCTTTTCGCGCCCGTGCACGATGCATGGTTGCCGCCATGCGCCTGGCTGCAGCCAGGTGAAGGATTCGTTGGTTGAGGGAGAGGTGGACGGGGCAGGCATGAAGGATGGGGGCTGTTTATCGGGCCAGCAGTTGTTCGCCGTGGGTCTTGGTTTTGATTTGCTTGCCCTGGATGATGTCTTCTATGATGCCTTCCTCGTTGATGAGGAACGTGGTGCGGACGGTGCCGAAGTACTTGCGGCCGTACATCGACTTCTCGGCCCAGACACCCATCTGCTCCACCAGCGTGTGCTCCGTGTCGGCGATGAGCGGGAAGGGCAGTTCGTGCTTCGCCTTGAACTTCTGGTGGCTGGCGGCGCTGTCCACGCTGACGCCCACGACGGCGTAGCCCCGCTTGCGCAGTTCGCTGTAGTTGTCGCGCAGGCTGCAAGCCTCAGCCGTGCAGCCGGCGGTGTTGTCTTTGGGGTAGAAATAGAGGACGAGTTTCTGTCCACGGAACTGACTGAGTCGGATCTCCTGTCCGTCCTCGTCGATGCCCAATAGCTCGGGCGCTTGGTCTCCAATTTGCATAGTTGGTGAGTATTAATGGTTGTGGTTTATGAAAGCAAGAGTGTCGGCACCCGCAGGCTGTTGGTGCGAATGGTTTCAGGTGTCTGCTGGTTCATACGTGCTTGCCTCCTTGTCTTTTTTTCCGCTGCTTCATTTCGTAAATCACGGATATCACGCTGATGACCACACCAATCACGCCCACCATGAGGGAGATGAGGTCGAAGTTTTCTTTGCAAAAGGTGATGAATGAATCCATAATGTGTGGCTTTTCTTTGGTGCAAAGGTAGTGAAAAAGACGTAAAGCGATGCCTTTTTCCAAGAAATGATGCGCTATGGGGCGGCGGTAACGCATTTTTTCCCAAGAAATTTCCTTTGTTTGGAAATAAATGACGAACTTTGCGCTGCAAACTAACCATATAATTGTATATGACACATTTCCTCTACTCCCCCACGAAGAAGAGCGTACTCAGGATGTTCCTGATGCTGCTCGCCCTTGGCCTGGCGCTGAATGTCCAAGCCTTTGACCGCGAGACGATTTGGCCCAAGGGCAAGATGCCCGATGCCCAGGCACATCAGATAGCCGCCATGACCGACGAGGTCGGCAGCGAGAAGTTCAAGGCCGACAAACACCGTGTGGCCTATCTCGAATGGTTCGACGCCCCGGCTGCCGATGTGAAGAACGGCGGCTGCATGATCCTCATCTCCGGCGGAGGCTACTACAACTGCTGCGACGTAGGTCTCATCAAGCTGTGGCGCGAGCGCTTCACGGAGCTGGGCTTCCAGTGCGTGAACTTCGTCTATCGCACGCCCCGTCCTGCAGGATTGCCTGTCTATCAGACGGCGTGGGAGGACGGCCAGCGAGCCGTCCGCCTGGTGCGCAGCCAGGCGCAGAAGCGCGGCTTCGACCCAGAGAAGATAGGTGTCATCGGTATGTCTGCCGGTTCGCATCTGGGACTGCTGCTGGCCACCAGCTCGCAGACCCCGGCCTACGCCCCCGTGGACAAGATCGACGAGCTGCCCTGCCACATCAACTGGGCACTCCTGAATGCACCCGCCTACGTGACCACGGACGGCGAGACGGGTACCCCGGCCACCCGCCAGGGCTACGGCACGGACGTCCGCCTCTCCTCAGTCTTCAAGTTCGACGAAAAGACCTGCCCCATCAGCCTGCAGCACGGAGGCAACGATGAGTACACCCCCAACGGTTCCACGCTTATCTACCGCGAGCTGCGCAAGCGCAAGATACCCGCTGAGTTGCATCTCTATCCCGCCAAGGGACACGGAGCCTTCGGGCTGGAACGCACCGTGGAGTTCATGCGTCAGATGGGATTCCTCGGCAAGGTGGAGCCCGAAGTGGCTCTCCTGGACCGATATGCCAGCGACGATGCTCGTCGCGAGAAGCTGACGGAGGACATCTGGCCGGAAGGCAAGATGCCCGATGCGCAGGGGAACCAATGCAAGCCCTATCTCGAATGGCACTTCCCCAAGGAGCTGAAGACCAAGGCCATCCAGATCATCTACTCGGGCGGTAGCTACGAGGGCAACGACCCCGACGGCTTCGAAGTGGCTCCGGCACGGCGCTATCTGAACGAGCGTGGCATGACCGTCGTCACCATGAAATATCGCACTCCCCGACCCCACGGCCTCTCCAAGCACACCACCGCCTGGCAGGATCTGCAGCGAGCCATCCGCATCGTGCGCAGCAAGGCTGCCGACTATGGCCTGGATCCCAATCAGATAGGCATCATGGGCAGCTCTGCAGGCGGACATCTCACGCTGATGGGTGTCACCTCGTCGCAGCATCGCGCCTACTGGCCCATCGACGATCTCGACAAGCTGCCCTGCAACGTGCAATGGGGCATCGGTATCTATCCCGCCTACGCCCTGACCGATGGTGCCGACGGGCATAACAAAGGTGGTGGCAACGACGATGCGGCCGTGCTGGTACCCGAATTCAGCTTCGACTTGAAGACGGCGCCCATGCTCTTTGTCCACGGCGATGCCGACGGCTATGCAGCCATGAGCAGCGTGAAGACCTGGGAGAAGATGCGCGCAATGGGCATCCAGAGCGAGCTCCACACGTTGGCCCTGCGCAACCACTGCTTCCAGCGCACTGCCTCACCCGGTACGGGCAGCTACACCTGGCTCGACCGCATCGGCGAGTTCCTGCAGTACGTCCTGAAGAAGTGATTCAGGACAGAACGTTCGTTTTCGTCACCTTTCACCCGTCTGTCCTAACGTCCTCAACCACTCGGCACATTCGTCGGCCAGCAGGGCTATGAGTTTCATATAGTAGGTCGTCAGTTCGGCCTTGGATTTCCTGTTCAATCCAGCCATATTGTGTTGCAGGGAAAGCAGTATGCGAAGCATCCTGCGCGTGAATTGCTCGTCGTCGAAATAGCCGATGAGGGCCACAATGTGCTTGTAGGGACAGATGCGATGGCCACATTCCCAGGCATTGTAGGTCGCCTGCGAGATATCCAGTGCGAAGGCTATCTGTTCCTGCGTCACGCCCTTGCGTTGCCGGGCTTGCAGCAGAGCCGAGGAGAAATCATGGAGGATATTCATTTCTGACCTCCTTTCATGTAATAAGGCATGAATTCGTCGGGCTCGCTCACGCTGATGGCAATAGGCATTCCTTTGGTGCGGTAGATCAGGAAAACCTTCTGGGCATCAGTGACATACGCGCGGAAGGTTCCGATGCCCCTCGTGCGGAACAAACCGATATATCCGAACACGCCGCCTATTCCGAACAGGCGAATGCAGTTGTTGACGCCGAATATTCCCATTTGGAACGAGAAGCCTCCTCCAATCTTGCCGAATTTATGAGGGGAGTCGAACAGCCGATGCTGGTTGTCAATGCGTTCGATATGATCTATGTTCTCGTATGGGATGCGTATGGTCCGCAGGAGTGTGCGAATGCCGATGCCTTCGTCGTCCGCAATAATATATATCGGAAAGACGAAGAAGCAAGAGAGTGGGACCACGATCAGGATGGCTGTTACAAGGATGGCTTTCGTGACATCCTGCCCTTGCGAGACGTAGTATATCTCAAGCAAGATGGCAATAATCATAATGAGCATAAAGATGGCAGTGAACCACTTTATCCCTTTGCTTTGTGTGCATTCATAAATGGTCTTCATAGGCTTCAGTCTTTTGAGTTCGCTTTGAAATCTGCTGCAAAGATATCACCTATCCCTCTATTTCCTTATCAGTTTTGCTGATAATTTGACTTTTTTTATCGTATTGTCCCACTTTTCGACCGAAAATGCGTATCTTTGCCGAGCGAAAGAAGAAACAAGGTATTATGGAAGCAAAGAAACGTTCCAGTGAGATTATCCGAACCAGCCTGGTGGGCGTCGGCGCCAACGTGTTGCTGGCCGCCTTCAAGGCTGTGGTGGGAGCTGTGGCCGGCTCCGTAGCCATCATCATGGACGCCGTGAACAACCTCAGCGACGCCCTCTCCAGTGTCATCACCATCATCGGTGCCAAGCTCTCGCAGCGCCCGGCCGACCTGGAGCACCCCTTCGGCCACGGCCGCATCGAGTACTTCAGTGCCATCATCATCGCTGTCATCGTCCTGGCTGCCGGCTGTTCGTCGCTCATCGAGTCTCTGCGGAAACTCTTCCACCCCACCCTGCCCTCCTACACCACCATCACCCTCGTGGTCATCATCGTGGCCATCGTGGTGAAGCTGGCTTTGGGCCTCTATGTGGGTCGCCAGGGGCGTCGTCTGAAGAGCGATGCCCTCGTGGCATCCGGTGCCGACGCCCTCTTTGATGCCGTCATCACCTTCTCCACGCTCCTCTCGGCCCTGGTCATGCTGCTCTGGGACGTCTCCCTGGACGGCCTGCTGGGAGTGCTCATCTCCTGCCTCATCATCAAGGCGGGTATCGACATGCTCTCCTCGCCCATCAACCAGTTGCTGGGCAGCCGTGTCTCGCCCGAGTTGGTGGCTGCCATCAAGAAGGAGGTGATGGCATTCCCCGAGGTACATGGTGTCTATGACATCATTCTCCACAGCTACGGCCCGGACATCATGATCGGTTCGCTGCACATCAGCGTCCTCGACACCCTTTCGGCGCACGACATCCATCGGCTCACACGCCGGATCAGCGAGCACCTGATGGCGAGTCAGAACATCGTGATGACCGTGGGAGTGTACGCCATCGCCACCGGCGACAACAAGCACACCCGAGTGCAGAACATGGTCCTGCAGACCCTCTCGCGCCACAAGGAGATCCTGCAAGTGCATGGCTTCTGCTATTTCGACGACGAGCACCGCGTCTCCGTCGATGTAGTTCCCGACATCTCCGTAACCGACGAGGCCCGCTTTGCCCAGCAACTGACGGCAGAACTGCAGACACTGCTGCCCGATGAACGTATCACCGTCGTCATCGACCACAACTTCAGCCTCTGAGAGAAATTACCATTAGTCACATAATAGTAACATATGCGGGAGAAAGTGACTCGCTACAATATGTCAGTGGCAAGACGGAAGAAGCCCCTTCTGGCGCCATTGATAGATATCAAGCGGGCATCTGCGGCGGTGTTATAAAGGCTTTGGAGGGATTAAGATAATCTGCCTGTTACTCGTTTTCGGGTAACAGGCAGATTCAATATAAGTAGCTATGTTTACTGTTTGGTAAGTACAATCTTGTTTTTACCTTCTACATCGAAGACGAGGAACATATTGTTACCTTCGATTTCAAAATACACTTCATCATTACCGATAATCATTCCTCCTTTAGTATTGGTGATCATTGTCCATTTGAAATCTCCTCTATCCTTTTCGGAGCCATCAAGGTACACATAACTTCCGCTACCGTTGTTTTTAAATGTAAAGGTAAACTCTTCTTCATAATAACTTCCTTTCCACGTGCCAACAGGTTTGGTGCTTGAAACGGGTGTGCCACTCTTGGTGAGGGAAATTGTATAACTTCCGTTCGCAGGGTGTCCGTTTTCTCTGATGTATGTGAGGGTCAGGGTATTGCCAGAGACAGAATATTCGAATTCCCCATATTCATCTCCTTCGAACAAGTAGAGTATGTTTCCGTCTGTGGAATATTCAAATACCCAATACTCATCACCATCTCCTCCACGCCAGGTCTGGTATCCCATGCCATCGCTCTTGAATGTTATCGTGGTGTAGTCGTCATCTGCTCCTATGCCCGACCAGCTCCCGACAATAGATGAAATAGTCACGCCATTTCCATTATCGTCGTCATCGTCACCGCATGAGGCAATGCCGACACCTAGAATTGCCACCATGGCGAAGGTCCACAGTGAACGTCTCTGCACATTGAAAAAGGATGTTTGCATAATTGTGAGTTGTTAAAAAATTATGTTAATGATTATTTTTGAGATAATTATCTAATACCTCCAGCCTCATTTATGGTATTCTCTTCTCTACCATTGAGTCTGTCAAGATAAACAATAAGGTTTTTATTGTTTTGTAAATGGGCCATAAACGTCACCATCAGGATCAATCAGCGTCATTTTGTTGCCTTGCCATTTTACTGTGAATGTAACCGCCTCAGGTTTTTCGCCGCTTATTGTTGTCAATGTAAGTCTATAATCATTCGTGTCATAAGTCCATTTTCCATATTCTTCATCATTGGAACTGTTTTCTTGAATAATAGACCTGTAGGTTCCATCTGAATTAAATGTAATCCTCATGGAGAAAGTATAGCTGCCATCACGTTCTATCCAGGTCCAAGTCCCAATAATTGAAGACGATTGGGTGTTTACAATAGCATCCTCTTTGTCATCATCTCCGCATGACACGAAACCACCACTCATGATTGCAACCATTAGAATGGTCGTCAGGTTCAATAAATACTTTTTCATTTCTGTTAAATTTAGTAGTTTTGGAAAAACATTATCTAAATATAGAATATATTATAAAGCCCCTAATTTTTACGATAGGTGTAACTATCACCATCCTCATCAAGCAGGACAAAATAGGATTTTGTTAGAGAAGAAATTATGTATACCCATGTCGTTCCTTTTTGATTTGTAATTGTCAACGTGTTAAGAGCGTTGTTATAATAGTATTTTCCACTATCGTTATCCCATCCACGACATTTCCATTCATAAGTTCCGTTTGACTTAAATGTGTAAGTGTCTGTACCGTTGTTAAATGACACTCTATCTATATAGTGATTGCTACATGTCCAAGATCCGACTAACGAATTTCCACCGCCATCGTCATCATCATCATTATCACCACAAGACACAAAGCAGACACTCACGATTGCGACCATCAGAATGGTTATCCAGTTCAATAAATTCTTTTTCATTTTCGCTTAATTTATTAGATTAATGTTTTATCTTTGATGCCATCCACCGAGCAGATAAGGATATTCATCTGGATGGCTTGCCCTTACAAGACGGCATCCGTTTACCACAAGACCTTCGATAATATATTCACCTGCAATCTGAGAAGTACCTTTTATTGACAATCTCTTGTCTGTAATCGACCAAGTACCTCTGACTTTTCCGCTCAATCCAGAGAACGAATAATTCCATTCGTCTCTAGCATCATCGTTGTAATAGTCTTTGGCTTCATAGGTTCCAGTTCCTTCAACATTCCAGTCTGCAGTGAATACGACTCTTGTACCTTTGCCTAAGGTGTTACGAGCGTCAACATGCAAATACCATTCTCCGAGAATCAGCATGTCATAGGTAAGTTCCACTTTTTTGTATTCTTCGCCATCCATAACTAAAGAATTTGATGTGATTTTGGAAACGGTCATTTGCTCCTTATCGAATTCACTATATTCAATACTTACATTCTTTGTTTGGGAATTGAAAGAATAGGTAAATCGTTCCGCGCCATTGCCTTTGTCAAACATTAAGCCAGTTCCGTCATCGAAGAAGGAGTAAGCGGTGTATCCCCTCGGCCCATCACTCCAAGAGTCGCGCCAAGTCCCTATAATTGATGTGCTTGTTTCTTCTTCGGCCTGTTTGTTGTTGTTGTCATCATCATCTCCACATGAGGCAAAGCCTGTTCCGAATATCGCCATCATCGAGAAGGCGATAATACTCCACAAAATATTCTTTTTCATAGGGGCTATGCTTTTGGTTCTTCACAGGTATTACGTCATTCCTGTGAAGAACCATGTTTTTAATCAGAACATTAATCCGAGAGTTATGTGAGCGCGTCCGATTTTGCACTTCTCAAATATTTCCATGAAGTCAGTTCCGTAGCCTGCTCCGATATAGATGTCATCGTTGAATTGGAAGTTGGCACCGATTTGCCATCCAATCTGGAATCGTTTGTGCTGCAGAGCATCAGACACATCGTCATCGTCGAAAATATCGAGGGATTTGTCATAATCATCGTGGGTGAGATTTCCCCATACGTTGACTCGCATGTTGAAGCCAAAATAAGGTGCAATGGCAAACTTATTTGTTATGTGCCAGGCATAAGTAAGGTTTACGGGAACACCGATTGACAGCATCTTCCATTTCAATTCCGAACCAACAAATTCGCTGGTGAATCCGAACTGAAGATTACCTCCAACCTCAATATAGAGGGGCTGACTTTGCATAACATTGATAGCGCGTGAGACACCAAAGGTGAAACGGTTGAAAGACTCGCTGTCGCCATTCTTGGGGATAAACCTTGAAGGGTTATACTGGACGTACACACTGGTCCAATCTTTGATTTCGACTGGGGTGGAACTGCCTGTAGATTTTGTGGAACCTGAGGCGTTGGTGAACTGTGCGAAAGCTGTTCCGCAGGATAGCAGCACGAAGGCTGCTGCAAGCATGATTTTCTTCATTGTGAAAAGTGGTTTTATAGTTATTAAATAGGGTTATTCCACAGCGAAATTCATCATCCACACATTAGCTGTAGCAGTTGCGCTGCCGCGTTGGGAGATGAAGAAAATATAGCCTCCGTCGCGGCTCCAGGCGGGGCTAAGGTCGTCGGCAGCATGGTAGGTGAGCTGCGAGAGTTGCGACCCGTCTATGCGGCAGACATAGATGTCTGTGTTCCAGTAGCTGAACGCCTCTGTGGCTATCTCCGAGCTGCCTACCATCAATATCCATTTCCCATCAGGCGAGATGGAGGGGGTGGTGAAGCTCTTATGGGGATCAGAGACGATGCACTCTTCCACACTCGTGGTGTAGTCTATGCGCCAGATCTCACTACGTCCCTCTGCATTCATGCGTGCACAGAGCACAGATTTTCCGTCCGATAGAGGACAGGGGTTCATTCCGCGCGTATAATTAGAAAGGAAGTTATTTTCCACGCTATAGCTCCAGATGTTCGATCCGTTGTTTTCCTGACGGGTGAAGAATATTTGCTTTTTATCCACGGAGTACACGGGCGAGTAGTCTTGATTGCCGCTGGTTATCTGGCGGCATACGTATCCGTTTTCTGCGTCCGTCTGAAAGATTTGGTTCTGTTTCCCACTTTGTTCAGAGAAAACGATCTTCTGTCCATCGGGTGAATAACTGAAGTCCAGTACGCTCTGGCGATTGGTTCGTTGGCGGGAACTGCCTTGCTGCTGGATATTCTTGATAAAGATGTTGGTCATGCCATTGCGGGCAGAGAGGTAGGCCAGCTGAGTGTTGTCTAAAGAGATGTCCAAAATACGATTAGACAGCCACCCTACTCCTTGACGTGTTCGTTTGACGATGGGCATACACACCATATCGTTGTCTGATGTCATTCGAGTGAACTGGATACCAGATTCTTGCGGAACATAGACCACGGAATAGTCTACGTTTTGAGCCGTTGTATAGTTGCACACAAGCGCAACCGCAAATAAGAGATAATGTTTCATGTGAGTAAGAGAATAATTAAGTGATTTCGGCGGCAAAGGTACAGCTTTATATTCGTACGAAAGCATGACTTGCGGAGTATGTCTTTTGCCTATTTTGTATAAAGTTATTGTACAAAAGGTGAATAAAAGTTAGGATTGGGGCATAAAATTTGGTAGGTTGAAGAAAAAGGTCTATCTTTGCGCACGACAATAGTGTCACCAACCATTAAACATAATTGCCTATCTAAACATTTATTTCGTCAACATAAAAAGGCCATTTAGATGACCTATATATGAGCTTAAAGACTCCTTCTCTATGCTGAAAACCGCCAAATGAAGTAACCGAGAATGAGGTCTGAGGGTTCACGCCGCAAGGCGTGGACTGTTCAGCCTTATCTGGTTACAAGGCGCTTGGCGGTGCCTCAGCATAGGATAAGTACCTGAATAGATTCACGCTTTTTCTATACATTATTTTATATGAAACCCATCGGCCAACAAATTGAAGAGGAACTACGCCATCAAGAGCGCAGCGTTAGCTGGTTCGCACGCAAGCTATACTGCAACCGCCAAAACGTCTACGACATCTTTCGGCGTACCAATATCGATGCAGAGCTCTTGCTCCGAATCTCCCTTGTATTAGGTCGTAACTTTTTCGATGAGTATGTGGCAGAATACGAGCAAGGTGCCTCATCGAATATCTAATGTTTAAAAATGCTCTTAGAGAAATCTAATATAGGAGAGTCTATGCTAAAAAAGTCCAGCACACTATGATATAAGCAATATTGCTCCACTAAGGGCAGATGCTTTGTCTTCATGGACTTATCATTAGTCCAGACGAGGAAAGGAATCTCCGTTTGCTCCTTCGGTGCCATGAACATGGGGAGCCCATGCATGTAGAGGTTGTTCTCGCCCAATGATTCACCATGGTCTGACATATAGAGGACACATGAGCGGCAATCGGGAATATTGCGCAACTGACTGATTACTGCATGGATGAGATAGTCTGTATAAACTATGCTGTTGTCGTAGGCGTTCAAGAGTTCCATATGGTTGGCACGTGACATTTCGACAGTCTTGCAGACTGGGGTGAACACTTCAAACTGGGGCGGATAATTGGTGCTATAGGTAGGCCCGTGGTTAGTATAGGTATGAATGACCACGAACTGCTTTTTTTTATCACACGCGCGGATCTCATCCTCCAGACCACATAACAGAATGCCGTCATACTGCCACTGGTCTGCGTTCGGATAGAGCTCCCGCAACTGGCCGATTTTTACATAGTTTGGAAAATGCGTGGGTGGTTCACCCCAGTTACTGGTGCGCCAAGATACATCAACACCTATTCGATAAAGGTAGTTCGGCAGAATTTCATATAGTTCGTCCGATGGCGCGGGCTGCATCATGGCGCGCACAGCGGAAATGGTATTGGTGGCAGCTGCCACGGCAGGGAGAGCCGTCAGGCTGTCATTGGCCGTGTAGGGGTTGGTATCTCTCGAGTATCCGAAGTAGCGGAAATGATCCCTTCTGGCCGATTCACCGATTATCAGCACGCACACATCACGACTCTCGGTTACAATCCGACCGTCGGGAAGCTGGATTTCCTTTGCTTTCTTTTTCATGCTGGAGTTATAGTAGCGACATGTGTTCACGATGTAGGACCACGGTGCAATGAGGCTGCCCAACTCCGTCGCATTCTGGTCTATCCAGGTCCAATTGCTCATGTTGACCAAAGCCAAAGTAACCAGTATTGCAACAGAACATCCTGTTCTATTGAGGAAGCGCCGTCCACTGCCATAGTCAGTTTTTCGAACGAATATATAGATGCAAGGTGGAAGTCCCAAGAGCAAGGCGTATGCCCCCAATGTCCAGGAAAAAAAACTTGATGCTTCAGAGTACTGTGTGCCTAGCACATTACCCATCATACCAGCTGTGACGAGAACTTCATAGCAATTTACAAAATATAACATGATGGCATTGCCAATCATGGTTAATGTTATCAAGCACTTTCCGACGAAACGTCCCAGATATAGAATCACATAGTAAAAAAAGTAGTCCACCCCCAACATCATCAGCACGGCAGAGGCTGTGAGCTGCCATGTATTCCAACCACCTTCCATTCGTAGCAAGGCATGTTGAAAGAAAGGAAGATTGAAGACGACTATTGTGTAAGCAGCCAGTGCCAAGCACTTGGTACTCAATTTTACTGTTTCCTGAAACACTTGCATTGTTTGAACATAATATGGTAATAAATCCGAAAAGTCAAACACAGCCCGCAAATTACCAATAGGTTATACAGCACTGTCAATGGCCAGTTCACCTGTTGAGGGGCATTATTGAAGGGGCTCGTTGAGATGGCTGCATTGTAGCGAGCAAAAGGATTGGTATAAATGACCTCTCCCTCGGGGAAAAAGGCGGTTAGGCGGACATAGTGATCAGCTGGCTGAAAGACGTAACGAAGGGAGTCACTGTTCTTCACCATCGCTAGTGTCTGATGGTTCTGACCAGTGACACGAATGCTGTCTGCAACAACGGAGAGTTGTAGGAAAATCGTGTCAGATAGGAGACCAATGTTCTGAATGAATGGCAGACGCTTGTTCTTTTTATACTTAACAGCCCAATCGCCGTGCCCATAATCTGGCACTCGCATGGCATAGAAGCAGCCGCTGAGCAATGTTTTCTTCAAGTCTTGATAGTGTCCGGAAGGGGTACAAAGGAAATTACAGCGTACGCCAATGTGATAGGAACGGTCAGGTTTATGTAAGTCGTCATTAGCCAGGCCGAAGCTATAGTGACCAGCACTCAGTGCCCAGTCCCAATACTCATTTTCTGTACTTTTACCGGTGTCCAGTTCGATGAGATGGTAGCCAGACAGCGCTTCCATGTGTTTTTTACAGGTTCCGATGGTGCGATAAGGATGGTTGATTTGGATAAAATCCGAGTTCGCTCCTAAATAGTCCAGCTCAAACTGCTTCTGTGATGCAAGCAGTGGCAATAACGGGTCGAAATGTATCACCCTCTCGCTACCGAAGACCAACTTATGGAATTTAAGAGGACTATAACCATGCTCATAGACATTGACTTGCAAGGACGGGTCAAAGGGATGCGGGGTGATTTCATTGTGGTTGGAGAATGTGACAATATCGTAGCCCAGTTTCTCTAGAGCTTTCCACGTCTCCATCGGCCAGTATTTGCATTCATTGAAAGGCAGCGGTCCCTTCACTCGGGTGTGGGTATGGAAAAGGGCGCGTTTCCAGCAGTGAGTAGAATCCAGATCTTGATATGGATTGTAGATGTCCGGTCCCTCAAAAGGAGTAGCTGTGCGAAAGCGATAAATGGGACTGAAGTCAGTGAGTAGTACAGCCAATATGGGGATGAGTAATATCGTGACAAAGATTTTGCCAATAAAGCGGAATAATTTCATAAGGGACACAATTCAAATTTTGCTGCAAAGATACAGCCTTTTCCGATAACAAGAGACCTATTGCAGACGTATATTTGTAGCCGATTCTGTACAAGGTCTTTATACAATCATGCAGATTTTATTGTGGCAATTTGCTACATTAAGGTCAAAGGTGTATCTTTGCACGCGTCAAATATACTTCCACAGAGATGATCAAACAGCAATGTAATGCAGTCTTGCAGGATAATCCCATCTTTCTCTCGTTTGTCGAAACTCTACCGCAGAAATTCGACAGCCTTGGAGAGATTGTTCATGATGCGCGGAATCAATTGAGGAAAGTCGAGGTTGCTGATTGGGGAATACAGGATTTGCCCGAAGTGATGATCAAGAAATATCATGGTCTTTTCTTATTCCAACGGATATGGTATTCATTCTTCCGTGCTCCCAAATGCCGTCGTGCATACAACAACACAGTAGAATTGCGTCGTCGTGGCCTGCCTGCAGTAGAAGAGGTTGCCTGCGTGGAAGTCTGGAGTCACGGACTGTTCAAATATGGTTTCTTTATAAGCAAGGTTGGGAAGGGGGAACGAATGGATTCTCTGATTGTAAAGCTAAAGGATAAAGGAGAAGAAATACATAAGATTACTCATCAGGCTGCCTTGTTGGTAGCTCATGTTCACCAGCACGGAGTTATTTACAGAGATATGAACCCCGGTAACCTGCTTTGCACTCATTCCAGTAATAGCCATGAGTGGCAAATTAGTCTTATTGACACTAATAGGGCACGTATTTCAGCATCTGACAGTCCTCTTCCATTGGCTTCATGTATTCCAGATCTTATTCTCATGAATCCCATTCTTGGAATCGAGGACGCATTTGTAAACGACTATTTACATATTAGGGGTTTCTATAGTGCAAAACTATGCAAAGATATTCGCCAGATACAATATCGGAAATACGAGCGGAAAAAGCCTTTAAAAGAAAGGCTGGGGCGATTCAAAGCATTGTATTTCAAGTGGCTGAATAAGTAGGACTGTGCTTGCTGAGGCCATTCAAACATCTGTACTCTCCTTGCATTCTTTTAGAATTTCCTAATGCCATGTTTTCACTTTGGTCTGTCCATGAAAGCGGATGCCAAAGATGATATTGAACTGCCAAATTACGTAAGGAGATAAAGTGATAGCCTGCCATCTGAAAACGCCAGACGAGATCTGTATCTTCACCATATGCTGGAGCTACATAGTCCTCATCAAAGCCATTAATGTGTTCGATTGCCTCTCGAGAGAAGGACATATTACATCCCGTCAAATAATTGAGCTTCCGTGATTTGGGAATAAAACTTAACAAGCCGTCTGGTGATATAAAAATACCTTCCTCTGCCCGTTTGGTGCCTCGATGCCATAGCAGGGCCATCAGCATGAAAGATTGTAAGGTCTTTATTGATGATGGGTTGCTGATGATTCTTTCAGACAACTTTTGGTTCAACAGGGCACGTTTACCAGCAAGAATTGCATTGGGATGAAAGTGTCGCTCATGCATCTCTATGAAACGAGGATGTAAGACACAATCACCATCGATGAAGATAAGGTGATTGGCCCGAGCTGCACAAATAGCACGGTTCAATGCCCGATTCTTTCTCCATCCCTCATCGGGTTGGGTTAGGTGTTGCCACGGCGTATTGAACGGCCACCGAGATAGGAATTCTTTCATCTCGGTGCTTTCTCCGTCTTCTGAAATTATGACTTCAAAATCCTGAACTGTTTGATAGTAAAGGCTATGCAACACAGCTCTCAAGAAACGTGTATTTTTGTAAACAGATATGATTAATGAACAATTCATACTACAACGTTATGATATGATTTGAACTATATCATCAGGAGTAAGAGCTCCCATACATGCATTATTTCCCCTGTGGCAACGTTTGCAGCCCGCTATAGAGCATGGTTGACAAGGTAAGCCTGCGACAAGAGCGTCTTCTCCTTTCTGACCAAAGCCCATGAAGCCACACGCAGGTGTCGTACTTCCCCAAATGGAGACTACACGCGTGTCCACGAGGCTGGCAAGATGCATATTGGCCGAGTCCATGGTCAACATCACATCAAGATGAGCCATCAAGGCCAACTCCTCTTCCAAAGTCATGTTTCCGGCGACTGAGATAACATTCGGATATCCTATTGTCCATTTTTCCAGTTCTTCTGCTTCTGCGCCTCGGGCACCAAAAAGGAACAAAACCGTATCAGCTCGATGAGAGAGCTGTTGCACCACCTTTTTCATCTGTGCCAGAGGATAAATCTTGGTCTGATAACGTGCAAAGGGAGCAATACCCACCCAATGTTGGGTGCCTTTCGCCGAGATGCCCTGCGCCGGAAATTGGGGAAGGTCCTCGGGGAAGAGAGATGTGAAAGTCATCTCCGTCGGAAGGCCAAGGCGTGCAAATACATCCATATATCGAAGCACAAAAGGCCGCGATGACACTTGCCGATGTGACAAGATTTCTCTGCGCTGCATACGGTTCTTATCCAGCATGACCACCTTTGCTCCTCCTGCAAACAGGACCCAGTCAATGATCCATGAGCGAAGCACATTGTGCAGATCGGCAACCGCCGAGAAATGGAATTCTGCTAACTTACACAACAACCTCACTGTGCCTAAGAAGCCAAGCACCTCTCTGGGTTCCACTGTTAGCATGATAATATTTTCTGGCCGATGAAGAAACAGACGGGCACAGAAAGAAGTCGTGAGGACAAAGAAACGATGCTGCGGAAAGGCTTTGGCGACACTGTAGAGTGCTGGGATGGTCATGGCTACATCACCGAGAGCAGAAAGGCGGATGATAAGAATATTCATGTTCTATAGTTCCGTTAGTCATATTATGAGATAATACTGTTTATCCATTTTTTCCCAGCTTGCTCTATAGAATAATTCTTTGCCTTATCGATAACAGCATTCTGCATTTCAGCAAATCGTATAGAGTCGTGTGAGAGTCCAACGAGTTCTTGGGCAAAAAGATTTTCGTCAAACGGCTTGACAAGGATTCCTTCTTTTGCATTTCTGATCAAATCCCTTGCTCCACCGAAACTATCAAAGATTATAGGGATTACACCGTTGGCCTGAGCTTCTGCTACACAAAGCGGCCATCCTTCAAAAGAAGATGTTAGGCACAGGATAGAGGCTTCATTAAAATATAATTGTACATGGTCGGAATAACCTTCAAAGGATATATTCTGCAAGCACAAATTTACAGCCTGTTGTCTAAGTGCTTCTTCTTCTGGTCCTCGACCGACAATTTTCAGCTGCCATTCAGGCATTTGAGGGCTTGCTAAGTGCCATATACGCAACAGCCTGTCCAATCGTTTGTCTCTACGTGACAATCGGCCAATATATACAACAACCTTCTGTTTCGTCATGCAAACATTTTCAGGAAGCGGTATAAAGCAGGGAATTATTCTTATCTTCTCTGTCGTTGCAGGGAGTGATATAATCTTGCCAATTTCTTCTTTATAACTCTCGCAAATTACTCCATATATGTCAGACGAGCGAAATACGCGATGATACTTAAGGCGGTAGAACCATGCAAGAAGAGGTTGGCCGTCGAACTCATATCCAGGCTTGCTCATCAGTGCAAAAATGAATTTTACGCCTGTCTTTTTCCGCAGCCATGGTGCATAAAGGACTTCCCTATAACTAACAATGCTGGTGACCTCATGAAACTTGATGTAATCACGAACAGCACCAGCTATCCTGGGTGATGTCTTTATGCTTCCATGAGGTAGCTCCACCACATTGAATAGCCTATGGAAACCTGATGGATAGGCCGATTCATCGTGATGAGTGGTGAGCACTGTAACATCAAAGTGTTGGTCTACTAGATAGTTGGCCATGTCCATAGTGATTTTCTCCGCTCCCCCAAAGGGAAAGACTTGATGGAGAAAAGCTATGCTCTTCAAGTTTATTTTCATGACTCTGGAATTTGATTGGTGCGTAAGAAGTAACGTTGTAAGGTCAGTAGTTCTGCCGTAAACTCCAGCCGATTATTCTGGAATTGTTTAACGTATTCATTGGCGTGTGTGATGATTGCTTCTGCTTCTTCAGGATGCTGTATATAGTATTGTACACGTTCAATAAGGTCGGAATAATCTTCGGCTATCTCAATATAATGATAATTGGGTTTGAGCGTCCCTTCCATGAACCACGTTTCATACTTAGGGCGTGGCATTACTGCAACAGAATGAGAGGACATCACCCATTTGAGATTGGTGGCCACATCATGTCCTTCTATGCACATAATGAACTTAAATTCCAATTGCTCCTTTTTTGACATGAATGATTTATACCATTCAGGATGTTCTTTATAATATATTGTACCTGTCATACCGAAATCGCACATGGGATGCTGCCAGAACTTTTCTAAAAGCAAGGCTCGCATAGGTTGATTCACGATGTTTCGAAAGACTATTAAATCTTTCTTTCCCCTAAAGGCTATACTATCTTTGACCCATTGGAAATGACGCTCGCTATTCAATTTTAACAATACGGAATTTGAAACCGATCCTATTGGACGGCTTTTAACTATCGTAGGAACTCCAAAAGTCTCTGTTATGTCTCCAAAAAGATAGGCAAAACGCAAATGAATAGGAAAACAAGAAAGAGATCTATATAAATCAAGAAAGTAAGTCCCGAATTTTTGTTTCTGTCCATAGGGATAGCGGTAGTCTGATATTCGGCATGGAAGTATCTGAGGTTGCTGGAATTCTGTACATTTCACGTAATAGTCAACCCTTTTCTGTAGGATTGCACATTCTTCATCGGTCAGAGACCGAAGAGTACGTTTACCTATTTTCCTACGGATGACTTTAGGCATATAGTATATGGCAAAGGAACGCATGTAAAACCATGTACGCCTGAACCCTCTTTTCAATTGGTTGGATATATCCATAGATTAAGATATTGAAGAATCATTACGTTTGTGTTTCCAGCGGTTATGAGTCCAAAGCCATAACTCTGGACTTCTGCGAATGGAAGTCTCCATCATCTTCAAGAACGAACGTGTGTAGGGATAGTCGGGTGCTTGAGATTGAGGCTGAATTGGACGAAAGGTGAGGATATAATGTCCGCGACTTGGCTTTTCAATGTCCATGTAGAGAATCTCTGCTCCAATTTTTTGCCCTATATGTTCCCCACCAACTATGAAAGGCGTGTCCTGGCCTAAGAATTTTGTCCAATATCTCAGGTGATGCCTATCTGGACGTTGGTCAGAAATAAAACCTATACAAAAGGGCTCATCATTTTGCCTTAATCTTATCAAAGTCCGAGCTGCATCATTTTGGCTTATCAATAGATTTCTGCTGAATCGCTGACGTATATGGTACATGACATCATTGAAAACAGGATCCCTAAGAGGTTTGTAAATTTCTCCGCCAATGCGCATTACCTTAAACCTATAAAGTATCTCTTGTACCCACTCCCAATTGCCGAAATGCCCCAATAATAAAATAACAGGACGTTTCTGGAGAGCAATGTCATCTACTAATTGCACATTCTTTACTTTGATATGTTCCTTCAATTCTGCATCTGTTATGTGCAACAATTTAATAGTTTCTACAATAATATCGCATAAATGATGGTAAAACCCTTTTTCTATTGTCAGGCGCTCTTTGATTGTCATATCAGGAAATACAAGCAGAAGATGCCGACGTACTAATGATAGCCGATACCGAATGATGTAATGAACAACGAAGGACATGCAGTCGCTGATGAAATACAACACTTTGAAAGGCAAATGAGCAATTGCACCCAAAAGGTTGATATACATTTTATACAGCCACTTCTTCATAGGCTCTGAACAATTTCTGTGAAATTAGATATTACGTATGCCTGTTCTTCATCTGTCATCCGCGAATATAAGGGAAGGCTTATTTCGTTCTCAAACATCCTATAGGCATTTGGAAAATCTTTGATGTCAAACCCCATGGAGTGATATGCCGTCATCATCGGTAAGGGCTTGAAATGCACGTTACAGGCAATTCCATGTCCTGCCATCTGATTGATAACATTATTCCGCGACTCTGAAGTCTCACCTATTAATCGTACCATGTATAAATGACCATTAGATGGCATATCACGCCGAAAATGATTAGCTACAACTATATTGAGTCCGATAAACGCTTGATTATAAGTTCGAATTAATTCTCGACGACGTTCCAATATTGAAGGATATCGCTGGAGTTGGACTAATCCTATTGCGGCAGTTATATCTGTCATGTTGCATTTATACCAAGGCCCTTCTATGTCATACTCCCATGCACCCATTTTCGTTTTGGCCAAGGCGTCCTTGCTTTGCCCATGCAAAGAGAGGAGTTGGAATTGGCGGTAAATCTGTTCGTCGTCAAGACCTTCTTTTCGTTTCCAAGTAAGTGCACCTCCCTCGGCTGTCGTCAAGTTCTTGACGGCATGAAAAGAGAATGCTGTGAAATCAGCAATGGCACCGGCACGCAAACCATTCTGTTCTGAACCAAAAGCATGCGCAGAATCCGCCAGCACAAGGATTCTTCCATAAAGTTTCTGCATCTCATTGGCTGGGTTGAACAAATGCCGTTTGTCCTCTATAATATTATATATACGACTATAGTTACATATTAATCCACCAATATCCACAGGAATAATGACCTTAGTCCTATCTGTTATGGCCTCAGCCAATTGTTTGCCATCCATTTCTAATGTTCCTGGAGCAACATCTACTAATATAAGCCGAGCTCCTACGTGACATACGACGCTTGCAGTTGCTGTATATGTATATGCAGAAGTTATCACTTCATCACCGGGGCCAACTCCAAAAAGTCTGAGAATAGATTCCATGCAGGCAGTTGCTGAACTAAGGCAAACTGCTGTCTTAGTACCGCAATAAGCCGCTATCTGACGTTCCAACTCTTTTGTTTTTGGACCCGTGGTAATCCAGCCGCTTTCAAGTACTTCGCATACTGCCTGCGTTTCCTGCTTCGTTATATCTGGAGGAGAAAATGGGATTTTCATTACTCTAACAATCTATGTTATTGATTCATAGAAGCTTGTAAATATTCCTCTACGCCTGCAATATCCTTTGGCGTATCAACACTCAAACTTTTGCAATGGCAATTATAGTAATAGATTGGTACATGGTTCTCAATGAAGCGGAAGGAATCGTTCTCTTCTATCTTTTCTATTGGACCTCGAGGTGTGGTATGATAGAAATCAAGTGCCTTACGATTGAAAGCACCGACTCCCACGAACTTATGGAACACATAGTTCATGGCACCCTTGGGAAAAGGAATGGGCGAACGGGAAATGAAAAGACAGCGGTCATCATTAGCTGTGACGATTTTCAGATTTGTGGCATCGACCACTTCCACAGGATTCTCGAAATCGGTCATCAGGTTGGACACATATAGCTCACCCTCTTTGACTTCGGCAGGGATGCATTGGATGATTGCTTCTCGAGTGAGCAAGGGTTCGTCGCCATTGACCATCACATAGAGGTCGGCGTCCACCTTGGTTGATACCTCGTATAGACGCTCGGTTGCAGTATCATGGTCACTACTAGTCATAATAACTTTAGCCCCAAAGGTTTCTGCTGCCATACGGATACGGTCGCTGTCTGTAGCCACATAGACTTCCGAGAATTCAGGCACGGCCTTGCAATGCTCGTACACCCATTGAATCATAGGTTTTTCAAGAATAAGAGCCAAAGGCTTTTCAAAGAAGCGGCTGCTGCCTCCTCGAGCAGGGATTACGCATACAATATTCATAACAAACTTTTATATTTGGTTTTTATAATGCTTTATCATTCACTATTCGTTGAACTATATCAACTGTTTGGCCTATGTGTTCTCGCATGTAGCATTCGGATTGCTTTTTGACATAAGTCTTATGAACTTCATCTCCTTGTACTTCAGTAAACCAGTCATCTAATTCTTTTGGCGTACTAGCAACATGACCAATGCCTAAAGCCATAAGGTCTTGTGCTACTGGCTTGCGCTTGATTTTAGGGCCAAAAGCGACGGGAATACCATATACGACAGCTTCCAGAACATTATGCAGATAAGGGGTGAATCCGCCGCCGACATATGCCCATCGAGCGTACCTATATAAATATGTAAGGGAGCCCATAAAATCAACAATGAGCACTTGCGTCACTGAGAAGTCAGTCTTTTCAGTGCAATCGGAATAGAGGACAGAGCGACCATGGAGTTCCCTAATGATTTTATGAAGAATTTCTTCACTTATTTCATGTGGGACAATCAAGAAATGTGTTTCTTGGTGGTGATTGGCTAAGGAAGCTATTAACTGCAAATCCTGGTCATTATGAATACTTCCCGCAATGAACACATCATGTTCTCCTACGAAATTCTCTATAATTGTATTGTGGTATGAAGATAAAGATTTCTCTGCCACGTTATCAAAAAGCGGATCTCCTGTTACAGTGACTTGGTGAATGCCTATTCGGTCTAGCCTCTCCTTGGATTGTGTATTGAGCACAAAGATTTCCTTGAATACATTTAAAGCCTCTTTATATATACCGCCATACCATCGAAAGTAAGGCTCGTTCCCCTTGATATTCGCAGAGAGGAGATATACGGGGATGTTTCTTTTTCCAAGTTCGAAAAGATAGTTTAACCAGTATTCAGATACCATAAATAGTACCTTCTGAGGATTTATTATGTCCAGAAATTTGGAAACATTATCGGTAGAATCTAGGGGTAATGGATACACGGCATCTACCTCTTCAAGAAGAATGGGTTTCATTTGCAGGCCCGTTGGAGAGAAGAACGTCAGTACGACCTTGTAGCTTTTATCTGAGCGCAGGCTCTTTATGATAGGACGTGCGATATTGTACTCCCCGTAAGACGAGGCGTGTACCCAAATCACAGGACGAGATGAATTTTCTCGTCTGAAAGAGACTCGAATGGTTTCAATAAGCCGATGACGTGAAACAATAAATAATCCCAACTTGGAGTTTGATTTTCCAAATATAGGATGTATATATAGCAAGCAGGCATCAATCAATTTAAAGGCCTGATTATAAATAATATGTATCGATTTTGACCAACGCATTAATTACTTCCTATTTTTTTGCAAAGGTAATACTTTCTTATTGAAGATCACGTATCTATGTGTCTAATATATTATCACATTATTGTAAGAATATATTAGAGTTTTGTACCACCTGCTGTGCTGGCTCCTGCAGCCTGCTGGGTTGCATCATCCTCGCGCGACTAACTATAGTAGCTTGAATTCCCCCAAAATAACAACTCAGTCATGTCACATGATTGAGTTGTTACTTAACTTTAGCACGGAATGTCATTCAGAAGTTAAAAATACGATACAACATCACAGTTTATGATGGAAAAACAGGTGTTCTTCCAAAAGAAACTAAACCTTAGATATTGTAATGTCGAATACACGAAAGCCTGTATTCAGATAACTCTACAGGTCTATTTGGATACAGGCTTTTTGGGGAAACACGTCACATTGATTTAGTTCTTCAAGCAACCAATAGGTACGACGAACACACCATCTTCCTTTCGTTGGTATGCAAAATCGCCGGTAGCCGTAAGTACCATGAGGAATGAAGGCTTCTTCATCTTTGTCGTGTCAATCTTATCGGCAAGAGTTTTCAATGCGGATGCACCGTCGTTGATAAGTTCATCGCCACCGAGTTTAATCTCTATCAACCCATATTGTCCATTTCTTAAATGAAGCACCGTGTCACATTCCAACCCTGTCTTGTCTCTGTGACTTCCATGAAGCCTTATGCAGCCTGATGTGTGGCCTCATACAGCCTGCTATGAAGCCTCATACAGCCTGCCATGTAGGCTCCTGCAGCCTGATGTATAGTCTCATCCTCGTGGGACTATAGTTTCTCACGCGACTGATTATAGTTGCTTTTTTGCCGAATAATGGATTTGGATAAAATAGCTTCACCCTTCACCAGAGGGGGTAAACGTGCTGTATATGAGATCGTTCTGTGGTGAATCTCTGTTGCGAAGAGATTCACCGGAGATTCACCGCCCGACTGGGGATTGGAATTAGGGAGGAGTCGTGGGTAGCAGGGTGAAGCTCGGTGAATCTCTGCGCGATAGAGATTCACCACGGAATCTGTTGATAATGATACGATTAGACTGAATGGTGAAAGGTGAATCTTTTTTCGATGAATTTCTTTTTTTGCGCGGGGGCGTTTGTCGGAGAATGATTGAAAAGCTGGCCCTCGTTTTTTTGCATTTTTGGACGTTTAAAGTCCCAAAATATTTGGCCATTCCAGATTTTTTTCGTACCTTTGCATCATGATTGGCAGTATTGCCAGTTATAACCTTAAACTTTATTACTATGGTAGAAAATTTACCTGTAAATCTAACCGAAGAGAGCATGGAGCGGACCATGCAGAACACGAGTAATGCAGCGCCCACTGAGGCGACTGCGACTAACCAAGACTCCCACGATACGGCAGTTAGTGCCGGCTTGGCGATGGGGGTGAATACACAAGAAGACGAGAGCGACGAAGCAGAGGATCTGCGCCTCCTGCGGCAGTATCTCTCTGAAAATTATGAACTGCGCACGAATGTGGTGGCGGGGCGTGTGGAGTACAGAAAGCTGGATGGTACGGATGGGCCTTTTCGCCAATTGACCTTCGAGGCTGAGAACTCTATCGTGCTGGAGGCGATGACGGAACTGGGAAAGGTGAAGGGAGTGAAAAGCATCCTCTCGATGCTGCTGCATTCTGACCAGGTGACCGAGTATGACCCCGTGCGCGAGTACCTCACTACCCTACCCCGTTGGGATGGGCAAAACCGTGTGGCTGAGTTGTTTGGGCGTATTCCGGGCATCTCCACCGAGAACATCCTGCGCTGCAGCATCTGGATGCGCTCTGCGGTGGCTCACTGGCTGAAGATGGATGAGTTGCACGGCAACGATGTGGTGCCCACCCTGATTGGCGACCAGGGCTGTGGCAAGACGGTCTTCTGCCGCCGACTGCTGCCCGCGCAACTGCAGGGTTACTTCCTCGACCGCATCAACCTCTCGAACAAATTTGACAAGGACATGGCGCTGACGAACAATATGTTCGTAGTGCTGGATGAGTTCGACCAGTACTCCGTGAGCCAACAGGCCGCGCTGAAGTATGCCATCTCCCGCTGCGAGGTCAACGCGCGTCCTATCCTGAAAGGTGCTCAGGTGGTGAGGCATCGCTATGCTTCGTTCCTGGCGACGACGAACAATCCTCGTCCCCTGACGGATCCTACGGGTTCGCGCCGCTACATCTGCATCCGCATCACTCCGGGTGCCATCATCGACAACACGCTGCCCATTGACTATGACCAGCTGTATGCACAATTGGTGGAGGAGGTGTGCGAACGGAAGATGCGCTATTGGTTCGATCCCGGCGAGACGCATCAGCTGCAACTGGACAACCTTCCTTTCCAGCACGAAGCTGATGCCGAAGAGATGGTGGATGCTTGTTTCGAGAAACCCGAAAGCGAAGAGCAGGGTAGGGAGTACTCGATGGGCGAGATTGTGGAACTCGTGTCCGTGCGCTTTCCTAACGTGAAGTGCACCATGGCGCTGAAGTTGAAGTTGGGCAGTGCGTTGAGGAAGCGCGGTTTTGTCACCCGACATCGCAAGACGGGCAATTTTTATGTCGTGATGCCTAAGTTGGCTGCTTAGGTCTGAAATGACTACCTGAATGAAGTGAAATCCCCGTCATCGAGGTCCGATGGCGGGGATTTTCACGTCCGTTAACATTTCTTCTCCAGATTTCAAGAACTTCCATACAGAATTATCGAAGCCCAAGTCGCTTGCTTTTAGCGGCTTGGGCTCTTTTCTGACGTCCTGAGAATCGCGCGGATTTGTCTCGCTCGGGCCGTTGACGGGTAAAATCAATTCTCAGAAGCTCTTTTTTCAGAAGAACTTCGTCTCTTGGCCTACGACTTCGGAGAGGAGGAGGTTGGCCAGGCGAGAGGTGCCCAGTCGAAGCCACTGGTTCGTCAGCCACTGTTCGCCGAGCACTTCCTTGACGATGGTGTAATAGACGAGTGCATCGTGAACCGTGTTCAGACCGCCGGCGGGTTTGAAGCCGATTTGGATGCCGGTCTTCTCATAGTACTCCTTGATGGCCTGGCACATCACGTAGGCAGCCTCGGGTGTTGCGGCGGGCTTCTCCTTGCCGGTGGAAGTCTTGATGTAGTCGGCTCCGGCGTACATGGCCAGGATCGAGGCGCGCTTGATGTCGGTAGGGGAGGGGAGGAGTCCGGTCTCGAGGATGACCTTCATCTTCTTGTCGCCGCAGACGCACTTCAGTTCCTGGATCTCGTCGCAGACGCTCTCGTAGTCGCCGCTCAAGTATTTTCCCACGCTCATGACGATATCGATCTCAGTAGCACCATCTTTGAGGGCTAAAGCTGTTTCTGCTACTTTAACCTCTAAAACGGCTTGTGAGCTCGGAAAACTACCGCTGACGCACGCTACCTCTACGCCTTCGACTTCGAGGCTCTGAGAGACAATCTGGGCGAAACAGGGGTAAACACAGATGGTTGCCACGTGCGGCAGATCAGGATATGCTTCTTCGAACTTATTGACTTTCTCCGTGAAAGCCAGCACGCTCTCCTCGGAGTCGGTGGTCTTCAGGGTGGTCAGTTCCACGCTGCCCAGGAGGAATTTCTTCACCTCGACGGTGTCGTTCTCGGGCACTTTCTCGTCGATGATTCTCTTTACGGCAGCGGCCACTTGGGCCTCGCTGATGTTCAGGTTGTACTGTGACAACGCTTGATCGTACTTGTTTTGTTCCATTGTTTTATCTTTTATTGGTGATTAGTAAATAGATAATGCATACCCCTGCAAGAAATGCGTAAGGCCACCAGTCTTTCCTTGTCCAGTTTTCCTGTTTCCATTGCTTATAGATTAAGTAGGGTAGGATGAGAGTGATACTGAGAATCCACAATATGACGCTGTTCTCCAGCTGGGCAAATAGCAATTTGACAATCAAGCTGAAAGCGGCAATGAGTACGCCAATAATGTGCAGCGTAAAGAATAACTTGCGTAAATGCTTTTTCTTCATCTTTTGGTTATTAAGGTTTACTCCTTGTTATGCGTGTCCATGAATATGGTGACGGGTCCGTCGTTGCAGAGCGATACCTTCATGTCTGCACCAAATTCTCCATGTCCCACAGGGCGTCCAATGGCCTCAGACAGCTTCTGGATAAAGGCTTCATAGAGCGGAATGCTAATCTCATGGGAGGCGGCGCGGAGCCAGGAGGGACGATTGCCTTTCTTGTAGCTGGCGAAGAGCGTGAACTGGCTGATTACTATGATGTTACCATCCGCTCCTTCGTGCTCTCCTGCAATGTCCAGGATGCTGCGGTTCATGACGCCGTTCTCGTCGTCAAAGACGCGCAGTGCTGCCACCTTTCGCACCAGCCAATCCACATCTTCTTGCGTGTCGGAGGCTTCGATGCCGAGTAGGATGACGTAGCCAAGTCCCTGAAACTCGGCATTGATTTTTCCGTCTATCATGACGTTGGCGCCTTTGGCTCGTTGTATTATTATACGCATTTTTCTGTTTCTCTATTCGTTTAATTCGTTATCTTCGTTGTTCGCTGAGGTGTCTTTGCCTTGTGTGAAGTAGTTTTTTATAGCTTTAGCCTTGGCTTCTCCGATGACTTTTGTGAGTTCATCCTCGCTTGCTTCACGGATGCGTTTCACACTTTTGAAAGCCTTCAGGAGAGCCTGCTTCGTCTTGGGACCAACGCCGGGAATAGTGTCTAATTCCGAACGCAGTTGGCTCTTGCTGCGCTTGTCTCTGTGGAAGGTGATGGCGAAGCGGTGGACCTCATCCTGGATCTGTGTGAGCAGGCGGAAGAGGGCACTGTCTTGCTTCAGAGCGATGGTCATCGGCGGGTTGCCATAGAGCAGTTCGTGGGTGCGGTGGCGGTCGTCTTTGGCCAGTCCCGCGATGGGTATTTGCAGCCCTAATTCATCTTCCACGACGGCTCTGACAACACTCATCTGGCCTGCGCCACCATCCGTGATGATGAGGTCGGGTAGGGGAGAGCCTTCTTCAACCATGCGGCTGTAGCGCCGCCTGACGACCTCCTGCATGGAGGCATAATCGTCAGGTCCCACGACCGTCTTGATGTTGTATTTCCGATAGTCGGCTTTGCTGGGCTTGCATTTCTTGAACACCACACAGCCGGCTACCGCATCGGTGCCTGATATGTTGGAGTTGTCGAAGCACTCTATCTGGTAGGGTAGGGTAGGGAGCTGTAGGTGATCCTGTATTTCTTTCATCAGGCGGACTGCCTTCTGTTCTGGATTCAGCTTATCTTGTTGCTTCAACCGATCGACCTTGTACTGACGAACGTTCAGTTCAGACAAAGCCAGAAGTTGTCTTTTGTCACCACGCATAGGTATGGTGATTTCCACATCGTTAAGTGGAAGTTCCACGGGGAACGGTAGCACGATTTCTTTGGCCTCTGAGCCCCAACGATCGCGCATATCCATGATACCTCTGACCAGTAGTTCCTCCTTCGTTTCATCGAGTTTCTTCTTGTATTCGAAGGTGAAAGCCTGGTTGATGGCTCCCTCCACGACATGTAGATAGTTGATGTAGGCTATGCGTTCGTCGTTGTCGATGCTGAAGACGTCGATGTTGTGGCCTGTGGACGTGATGATTTGGCTCTTTTCCTGATGTGCTGTTATCAGATCATACCTTCTTTTTATCACCTGCGCCTCTTCGAATTTCATTTCGGAGGACAGCTGCTGCATCTGTGCGAGCATCTCGCGGCGCAAAGCCGCGGTGTCTCCCTTTAAAATTCGTATAGCCGCATCGATGTATTCCATATATTCTTCGTGACTCTGATAGCCCACACATGGTCCCAAGCAATTCTTCATGTGGTATTCCAGGCAGAGTTTGTATTTGCCGCCTTCAACCCCCTCCTTCGACATCGGCTGATGACATCGGCGAATCGGGTAGAGGTTCTTGAATAATTCCAGGAGTCCGTTGATGGTCGGGATGTGGCTATATGGCCCGAAGTACATGGCACCGCGACGATCGATGTGTCGTGTCTTGAATATGCGTGGCAAGTATTCCTTGGTGACAGCGATGCTTGGGTAGCTTTTGCCGTCTTTAAGAAGGACGTTATATCGCGGTTGGAATTGTTTGATGAGCTGGTTCTCGAGTAACAGAGCTTCTGCTTCGGTCTTGACCACCGTGTAGTGGATGTCCCATATTTTGGATACGAGAATGGCGGTCTTACGCGAGTCGTGCTCGCGGTTGAAGTAGCTGCTGACGCGTCGCTTCAGGTTCTTCGCCTTGCCGACATAGATGACCGTGCCGTGCTCGTCGAAGTACTGGTAGCTGCCGGGCGATTCCGGCAGGCGTTGCAGAATGCTCCTGATGTGTTCCTCTCGTTCGCTCATTCGATCTTGATTAGTGTCGTTATCTCTGCGTCTTCAGGGAATACGCTGCGTCCATGCAGACCCTCGATGGAGAGCTCAATGATAAAGTTGATGAAGGTCTGCTTAGGATTGAATTTCTTCACCAAGTGGTAGGCTGCGAGCATCGAGCCTCCCGTGGCGAGCAGGTCGTCGTGGATAAGAACTACATCCTTTTCCGAGATGGCGTCCGCATGGATTTCTATGGTGTCCTTGCCGTATTCCTTCATGTAGGTTTCCTGCAAGGTTTCTGCTGGCAGTTTGCCCGGCTTCCTGCACATGACAAATCCTGCTCCAAGCCTATAGGCCAATGCGGCTCCTACGACGAAGCCTCGGCTCTCGATGCCCACCACTTTCGTTATGCCTTTGTCTTTGTATAGGTCATACAGTTCATTGACCATAATCTTTAGGCACTTCGGGTTTTTGTAGAGCGTGCTTACATCTTTAAATTGTATCCCAGGGATGGGGAAGTCGGGCACATTTCTCAGATTCTTTAAGAGTGTTTCGTTGTTCATTTTAAGGGTGTTGCTTGTTTATAGTTATGATTTAGGTTTCACGTGGAACTATCTTCCGAGCAGTACCAACAGGACGTTGATGTCAGATGGTGAAACGCCGGGAATGCGTGAGGCTTGTGCCAGCGTCTCCGGGTCGTGCGAGATGAGCTTCTGTCGTCCTTCGGTGGAGATGGATTGGAGCGTGGAATAGTCGAACCGGCCTCGGATGCGAATGTTCTCCAAGCGGTGCATCTTCTCTGCTTGCTCGACCTCGCGCTGGATGTAGCCGCTGTACTTGATTTGTATTTCGGCTTCCTCTACAATTTCGGAGCGCCGTTCTTGAATCTTGTCCAGGAACTCACGCAGTCGAGGAAGGGCAGGGGAGATGGCGTCAATCGTCAGCTGCGGGCGTCCCAAGAGTTCCATCAGTTTGCACCCGCGAGTGAGCGGTGCGGTGCCCAGCTGCTCGAGCAGCGCGTTCACGTCCTGCATCTTCACGGAATAGCCATCAGCGAAGTCGATGATTCGCTGGACGGCAGCCTCTTTCTTTTCGAAGCCGTGCAGCCTTCCGCTGCTGGCCAGACCCATATCGAACCCGGTGCGTGTCAGGCGGGCGTCGGCGTTGTCCTGGCGTAGCAGGATGCGATATTCGGCTCGGGAAGTGAACATGCGGTAGGGTTCGTCCACACCCTTGCAGACGAGGTCATCGATGAGGACTCCGATGTAGGCTTCGTCGCGCTTCAGCACGAGCGGCTCCTGATTGGTGCAGTGGCGGGCGGCATTGATGCCTGCAACGAGACCTTGTCCGGCAGCTTCCTCATAACCTGTGGTACCGTTAACTTGACCTGCCAGATAGAGGCCGCTGATGATTCTGGATTCCAGCGAATGGTGCAACTGTGTGGGGTCAAAGAAGTCGTATTCGATGGCATAGCCGGGACGATAGATTTCGAGGTTGCGGAAGGCAGGAATGAGGCGAAGGGCCTCGATCTGCACGTTGATGGGCAGGGAGGAAGAGAAGCCGTTGAGATAATATTCCTGGGTGTTCGTGCCTTCGGGCTCGAGGAAGAGCTGGTGCTGATCCTTGTCGGGGAAGGTGACGAGCTTTGTTTCGATGCTGGGACAATAGCGGGGGCCTATGCTCTGGATTTGTCCATTGTAGAGTGGGGAGTCAGGGAGACCAGCGCGCAGTCGTTCGTGAACTGCTTCGTTGGTGTAGGTGATCCAGCAGGGGAGTTGGGGGAGGCTGCATGACTCTCTTTGAGCACGAGCCTGAAGAGCGGGCGAGGCTTCCTCTTCATAGTACGAGAATCTCCGTCCCTCAGTGTCGCCAGGTTGCTCGGTCATGAGGGAGAAGTCCACGGAGCGGGCGTCGATGCGGACGGGGGTGCCTGTCTTCATGCGAGCTACGCGCAGGCCGTGCTGGGCTATGCTTTCCGAGAGTTCCAGAGAAGGAGGTTCTGCACAACGTCCCCCGGGAAGCTGTACGCGACCGATGTGCATCAGGCCGTTGAGGAAGGTGCCGGCGGTGAGGACTATGCTCTTAGCCTTGAAGGTCATGCCCAGATAGGTCTCCACGCCTATGGCGACCTTGTCTTTCGTAAGGAGCCGGCGCACTTGGTCCTGCCAGATATGCAGGTTGGGCGTGTTCTCCAGCACCTCGCGCCAAGCCCAGATGAACTTAGCTCGGTCACATTGAGCACGTGGACTCCACATGGCAGGTCCCTTGGAGCGATTGAGCATACGGAACTGGATGCTGGTGGCGTCGGTAACGTGTCCCATGGCACCTCCGAGTGCATCTATTTCTCTGACAATCTGCCCCTTAGCAATTCCGCCTACGGCAGGATTACAGGACATCTGCGCTATCTTGTTCATATCCATAGTGATGAGCAGAGTGCGCGCACCTATTTGCGCTGCAGCATGTGCTGCCTCGCATCCGGCGTGACCTGCTCCAATCACGATGACGTCATAATTCAGTTCCACGGAAGTTGCTCTTTTTCAGTTTCACGGCGCGAAGATACATTAATTCTGCGAGAGAAAAAAAAGTTTCCGCGAAAAACTATCGATACATTCCTATTTCGACCTCGGAAAAGGCCGTAGGCGGCAGTTTTGTTGGCTCTCTGGAGTCTTGAGATGATGGTCAGTCATCTTGCTTAGGCATTGAAAACTCGCATCCGCAATAGAGCTGGTTGTAGAAAGCATATTCTTTCAGCAGTTGGTTGCGCCGTTCCTGCAATCCGCCCTTGCGCCAGTTCTGTGCCCAGAAGTGTGAGCCGGCAACGGATTCTTCTGCCCGATGTCCAGCTAACTCTATCTGGTCCAGACGTTTCCAGCGTGAGGAGGCCAGAGTGGTCGTGAAGACGTTGATTCCCAGTTCCACGGCTTTCTTTGCAGCAACCTGAAGCCGAATGTCGAAGCAGCGTTGGCAGCGCAACCCTCGCTCCGGTTCATTCTCTAATCCACAGACTCCCCTGAGCCATTCGTCGTGGTCCCAGTCGGCGTCTATCCATTTGATTCCCAGACTCTCGGCGTGGCGCTTGCTCTCGGCCTTGCGCGTCTCATATTCCTGACGGGGGAAGATATTCGGGTTGAAGTAGAAGATGGTTGGATGCACACCCACGTTCAGCATCCATTCCACGATGGCGCTGCTGCAGGGAGCGCAACAGGCATGCAGCAACACTTGCTCCACTCCTTCTGGCACCTCAATGCCCCGTCCGTAGATCACTTCGCAGTTCGTATTCATTATCCTATGCGATATGTTTCCTGTAGGTTGACTACTTATTTGGCAAAGCTCTTCTGATGTTTTTCCTGAGGGAATATCTCGCGGAGCTTCTTGATGTAGGCGTCGGCGTACTGCCGCATGCCGAGGTCGTTGGGATGAATACCCTCGACCATGGTATCTTGTGTGAATCCCAGTTCCTCGTGCGTGAGGAGGTAGAGCCCCTGCATACCCTTTGCTTTCAGGGCTTCGAAGGCACGACGCTGTTCGGCATTGGAGTGAGAATACCAATCCTTGGACTGCTGGGAACTGGCTCCGTTGGCGTAGTTATGTTCCACGAAGAGGATGGGTGCCTGGCTCCTGGCCCGCAGAATCTCTGCTCCCCTGATCAGTCGGTCATAGACGAACTCCGTGCGTTCCGTGGCCATATTGGGCAGGCAGTCGATGATGAACAACTTGGCATCGATTTCCGCGAGGAAGTTGAAGACCTCCTCCTCGATGAGCCCGTTGCCGGAGAAAGCCAGGTTGATTATGGGGTAGGCGGTCTCGCGATGAACGATGTTGGTCCACGCCATGCCCGTCCTCGATGCACAGGCTCCTTGTGCGATGGACGTCCCGTACACCACAATAGGTTGTTCCCGCGAGCAGGGGATGAAGTTGATTTCGCACTCCTCGGGCACACCCACTTCCATCCACTTTACTTCGTTGTACAGCGGCAGGAAGAGTTCGTAGTCGTAGCCTCGTTCCTTTCCTGTGAAGTAGGTGAGGTCCTTGAACTCGTAGTTGATGGTGTCCTTGAACGAGAGGTTGAATTTGCTGGCACACCAGCGGAGGTTGCCTTCGGCATCGGTGGCATAGAGGTCCAGACCGGAGACGCCCGTGGTGGGCATGTGGAACATATTCAGTCCGCCGCTGACCTGGTAGCGCACTTTGATGCTGGGGGCGTTGGTGTGAAACACCAGCGAGAGTCCTGCCGACTGACGCGAGAGGTTCCAGACAGCCTTTCGCACAACGTTCTCTGCCCGTGTCGGCAGTCGGTGGTAGTTATCCTGCAGTTCGTTGTGCCACCACCGGCCGTGGACGATGGCTTCGCCTTGCGTCAGGGGATTCACCCACTTGGTCTGCGCGCAGAGAGGCAGCATGGGGACAATCGTCAATAGTACGACGAGTAGGATATTGCGTATCATCATATTATCTTTTTGTTTCTTAATTGTTTCTTATCGGCAACCTTGGTTTTGCCATCGTGGTTTCCAGATTGCTTTTAGTGTTCTTCTTGCTTTGTTTCTTTTGTAGCTCCCGGGGGATGTTATGCCTTGTCTCTTTTCCTTTTTTTCTTCTGGCGTATCGCTCTGGGTGCAATGGCCAGAGCCTGCTGCACGTTTCCGCTGAGGAGGTTGTGGATGGTGATGTGGAGCTGCGCGTCATGCACCTCGCCCTCTATGACGGTGGGGTAGAGGCGCGGGTTCTTCTTGCCGCCTTCTTCCCCCATTTCCGGTCCTCCGCCAACGAGTTGCGCCCACGGACGTTCGGGTGTGGGGGCAAAGTACTGGTAGCGATGTTGGTGGGCGGTGATGATGAGCTGGCAGCGGGCTTCTTCGAGCAGGGGCACCCACATTTCTGCACAGGTACGTTGCCACATGGCAAAATCTGTATTGTATTTGGGGTCCTTATCGGCAGGTGCTATGTCGCCGGGGTTGTGCTTGGGATTGTCGTCGAAGAGTGGTATGTGACAGAAAGCCACGAGGTATGGGGCGCTTGCGATTTCGGGGCGCTGAAGGGCATCGCGCAGCCATGCGGTCTGTGCCTCGCGGTAGGGCTTCATCTGGAAGATTCCTGCAAACTTCGGATTCGTGTCCAGTTTGTCTTCGCCCGTGTCCAGTCCTATCAGTGCCACCTCGCCCATACGGACTGCAAAGTTGCGTCCGAGGTCCCAGTCGCGCACCGTGCGCTCTTCGGGTTGGCGATACATCCATACGCGTTCCAGGTGCCGGTTGGCCATGCCTCGGAAGTCATGGTTGCCGGGGCAGAAGAGGTAGGGCACCTGGGCGGCATAGTCCTTTCGCTCGATTTCAGGGTTGAGGAAGATGCGCATCTGTGCTTCTATGGTCTCTTCGACGTTGCTGGCATCTCCGTTCCAGACGACGCATGCCGGCGCCACCTGAGCTATCTTCTCTATGGCCAGTCCGAATGGTCGCCAGGAGGCATGAGTGTCGTTGATGACGCAGAAATGCGCTTTGGCGCCGGCTCCTGCAGTCGTGAAGTGGTACGTGTGCGTGTCTTCCTCCGTGCCCAGGTTCTTCATGCTGTAGCCTCCCTTGTACTGAATGCGGTCTGCGCCGATACGATAATAATAGGTGGTGGCTGGCTGGAGGCCTGTGATGCGCACTTGGCACACGCGGTCGCTCAGTTCCGTGGTGCGGTAGCCACCTGCCAGCACCTTGCGGGCATCGCTGAGGTCAGGCTGAAGTCCGATGAGGACGTATCCGTTGGCGAGATCGCTGACGGCAAAGGCGATGCCTATGCTGGTCTCGGCATAATTTTGCAGCATGGGTGCCGAGGCGATGAGGCGACTCTCCGGCGTCAGGGCAGAGTCCTCTGCTCTCATGGCAGCATCCTCGGGGGCTCCTGCCGGAGACATGTTTATAAGGTTCGCTGCGCGTGAGACCTCCGCTGCACCTGCGGCAACGGAAATGATAGCGGTTTTTTTGATGAAATCTCTTCTATTCATGGGGCTTATTGATAGTTTCTGGTCGCAAAGATAATCAAAAGTCCTCAGTTTGGAGGCTTTTGGGTAAACTTTTTGCTCTTTTCTTTTGCCGAATCGTTAAAAAGCTTTACTTTTGCGCCAAAATCTCAACTCAAAACTCTTTAATTCTATCATTTTATGTGGTTAATTGATTCATCCATCGGAAGGAAAGTCGTCATGTCCGTCACCGGTCTGGCACTGATTCTCTTCCTGACGTTCCATGCGAGCATGAACGTCGTAGCGCTCTTCAGCGCTGAGGGCTACAACATGATTTGTGAGTTCCTCGGCGCTAACTGGTATGCCGTAGTGGCAACCGTAGGTCTGGCAGCCTTGATGGCCCTGCACTTCGTCTTCGCCATCATCCTGACCATTCAGAACCGCCGTGCCCGCGGCACCGACCGCTATGAGGTCACCGCCAAGCCCGAGAAGGTCGAGTGGTACAGCCAGAACATGTTCCTCCTGGGCTGCATCGTCTGCCTGGGCCTGTGTCTTCACCTCTGGGATTTCTGGTACAACATGATGTTCGCAGAACTCTGCGACCCCATCGCCGCTGCCACGAATATTCCCTCTGCAGCCGATGGCTACGGCTGGATCGTGTACAATTTCCATGACCGTGCCGGTGCTCCTCTCTATTCGTTGCTGTACCTCGTATGGTTCTGCGCAATCTGGTTCCACATGAACCACGGCTTTTGGAGCGCTATCCAGACGCTGGGCTGGAGTGGCAAGATCTGGCACAACCGTTGGCAGTGCATCGGCTTCATCTGGTCGTCCATCGTCGTGCTGATGTTTGCCGTCGTAGTTATTAAGTTCGCCGTTTGGGGCTAACCTTTTATCAACTATTAAACCGTAATCATTATGGCAACTGAACAAGTAAAGAAAATAGATAGCAAGATACCCGAGGGCCCCGTTGCTGAGAAGTGGACCAACTACAAGGCACATCAGCGTCTGGTGAACCCGAAGAATAAACTGAAACTCGACGTCATCGTCGTCGGCACCGGTCTGGCCGGAGCCAGCGCTGCCGCCTCGCTGGGCGAGATGGGCTTCAACGTCCTCAACTTCTGTATCCAGGACAGCCCCCGCCGCGCACACTCCATTGCTGCCCAGGGCGGTATCAATGCAGCCAAGAACTACCAGAACGACGGCGACTCGGTCTATCGTCTGTTCTACGACACCGTGAAGGGTGGTGACTACCGTGCCCGCGAGGCCAACGTGTATCGTCTGGCTGAGGTGTCTAACAATATCATCGACCAGTGCGTGGCACAGGGCGTTCCCTTCGCTCGCGAATACGGTGGTATGCTGGCCAACCGCTCCTTCGGTGGTGCTCAGGTCAGCCGTACCTTCTACGCCAAGGGCCAGACCGGTCAGCAGCTGCTGCTGGGCGCCTACAGCTCCCTCAGCGCACAGGTGCAGGCCGGCAAGGTGAAGCTCTTCACCCGCTATGAGATGGAAGACGTCGTCATCGTCGACGGCCGTGCTCGCGGCATCATCGCCAAGAACCTCGTCACGGGCAAGCTGGAGCGCTTCAGCGCCAACGCCGTCGTCATCGCTACCGGCGGCTACGGCAACGCCTACTTCCTCTCCACCAACGCCATGGGCTGTAACTGCACGGCTGCCGTTCAGTGCTACCGCAAGGGCGCTTACATGGCCAACCCCTCCTACGTTCAGATTCACCCCACCTGCATCCCCGTGCACGGCGACAAGCAGTCCAAGCTGACCCTGATGTCCGAGTCGCTGCGTAACGACGGCCGCATCTGGGTTCCCAAGAAGCTGGAAGACGCTAAGAAGCTGCAGGAAGGCACGCTGCAGGGCTGGGAGATTCCCGAAGAAGACCGCGACTACTATCTGGAGCGCCGCTATCCCGCCTTCGGTAACCTCGTGCCCCGTGACGTGGCCAGCCGTGCGGCTAAGGAGCGTTGCGACAAGGGCTTCGGCGTGAACAACACCGGCCTGGCCGTGTTCCTCGACTTCTCCGAGTCCATCAACCGCCTGGGCCTCGACGCCATGAAGCAGCGCTACGGCAACCTCTTCGACATGTACGAGGAAATCACCGACGTCTATCCCGGCGACCTCGCCAACGAGATCAACGGCGTGAAGTACTACAAGCCCATGATGATCTACCCCGCCATCCACTACACGATGGGCGGCGTCTGGGTGGACTACGAGCTGCAGACCTCCATCCCCGGCCTCTTTGCTATTGGCGAGTGCAACTTCAGCGACCATGGTGCCAACCGCCTCGGTGCTTCCGCACTCATGCAGGGTCTGGCCGATGGTTACTTCGTCCTGCCTTACACCATCCAGAACTACCTCGCCGACCAGGCTATCTGGCCGCGCATCTCCACCGACCTGCCCGAGTTTGCCGAGGCTGAGAAGGCTGTCAATGCAGAGCTCGACCGTCTCTTGAACATCAAGGGTAAGCGCTCCGTGGACAGCATCCACAAGGAACTCGGCCACATCATGTGGGAGTACGTCGGCATGGGCCGCACCGCCGAGGGCCTGAAGACCGGCATCCAGAAGATGAAGGAGCTGCAGAAGGAGTTCGACACGAACCTCTTCGTCCCCGGCTCCAAGGAAGGTCTCAACGTGGAACTCGACAAGGCTATCCACCTCCGCGACTTCTTCACCATGGGCGAGCTTGTGGCTCACGACGCCCTCAGCCGCAACGAATCCTGCGGCGGTCACTTCCGCGAGGAGTACCAGACGGAGGAAGGCGAAGCCAAGCGCGACGACGAGCACTACTTCTACGTCGGCTGCTGGGAGTACCAGGGCGAGGGCAAGGATCCCGAGCTCATCAAGGAACCCCTGGAGTACGAAGCAATCAAGGTACAGACGCGTAACTATAAGAATTAGGACCCCCTCCTCACTCCCCCTACAGGGGGAGGGTGGTCACCTTAAATAATTATTAACTAAAGTAGAATATGACCCCCCAAAACATTCTACTCCCTCCCTTAGGGAGGGCGGGGGGAGAGTCCTATGGCTAAAAATATCAGTGTTACAATAAAGTTCTGGAAACAGAATGGCCCAAAGGAGAAGGGCCACTTCGACACACATGAGTTGAAGAATATTCCCGACGACACCTCCTTCCTCGAGGCCCTCGACATCATGAACGAGGAACTCATCGAGGCTGGCAAGGAGCCCTTCGTCTTCGACCACGACTGCCGCGAGGGTATCTGCGGCATGTGCTCGCTCTATATCAACGGCACGCCCCACGGCAAGACCGAGCGCGGTGCCACCACCTGCCAGCTCTACATGCGTCGCTTCCACGACGGCGAGACCATCACCGTGGAGCCCTGGCGCTCAGCCGGCTTCCCCGTCATCAAGGACTGCATGGTCGATCGCTCCGCCTTCGACAAGATCATCCAGGCTGGCGGCTATACCACCATCCGCACCGGTCAGGCACAGGATGCCAACGCCATCCTCATCCCCAAGCAGGACGCCGACGAGGCAATGGACTGCGCCAGCTGCATCGGCTGCGGTGCCTGCGTGGCTGCTTGTAAGAACGGCTCTGCCATGCTCTTCGTCAGCTCCAAGGTCAGCCAGCTCGCCCTGCTGCCGCAAGGCCGTCCCGAGGCCGCTAAGCGTGCCAAGGCCATGGTCGCCAAGATGGATGAACTCGGCTTCGGCAACTGCACCAACACCCGCGCCTGCGAGGCTGTGTGCCCCAAGAACGAGACCATCGCTAACATCGCCCGCCTGAACCGTGAGTTCATCAAGGCCAAGCTGGCTGACTAAGGTCGTTCATACCGATATTAATTACTAAGGTTGCAAGGTTTTGAGGCCACATGCCCAGCCTTGCAACCTTTTATAACATTCATCTACTATGAAGAAACGTTTCTTTTCCCTGCTGCTGACGGCCGTTCTTGCCGTTGCGGCAATGGCCCAGAGCCAGGTGAAGTATGTATTCTACTTCATTGGTGACGGCATGGGCGTCAACCAAATCAATGTTACCGAGACCTACCTGGCAGCCCTGAAGGGCAAGATTGGCTTCGAACCGATTCTGATGTCCAGCTTCCCCGTGGTGGGCATGGTGAACACCTACTCCGCCACCAACGGCGTGACAGACTCTGCTGCCGGCGGAACCGCGCTGGCTTGTGGCAAGAAGACCAAGAACGGAGCCATCGGCGTGCTGGAAGACCTGAAGACCCCCTGCACCAGCATTGCTGTGTGGGCGCAGAAGGCCGGTGCTGCTGTGGGCGTGGCCACGAACGTAGCCATCACACACGCCACCCCAGCCAGCTTCTATGGTCATCAGCCCAACCGCAATATGTACTACGAGATAGGCCAAGATTTGTGCAAGAGTGGCTTCGACTTCTTCGCAGGCAGCGACTTCCATCGCCCAAATACCAAGGAGGGCGAACCTACACTCCGCGATCAGGCCAAGGCTGCCGGCTACACCATCCTCACTGGCGGCTACAAGGAGTATGAGAAGAAAGGTCGCAAGGCCGACAAGCTCATCCTCTTCCAGAGCGACTACCAGAACGAGAAACTGGGCAGCGACCACATCCCCTACGCCCTGGATCAGGACAAGAACGACCTGACGCTGGAGCAGATTGTGCGCGCTGGTATCAACTACCTCATGGGCAAACAGAAGAATGGTTTCTTCTTCCAGATCGAGGGCGGCATGATCGACTACGCCTGCCACCGCAATGACATCGGCAACGTCGTGAACGAGGTGCTGGATATGGACAAAGCAGTGAAGGTGGCCTACGAGTTCTACCAGCAGCACCCCGACGAGACCATTATCGTTATCAGTGCCGACCACGAGACGGGCGGACTGGTCATGGGCAAGGGACCCTACGAACTGCACACGGATCTGCTGCGCTTCCAGCACAAGAGTATCGATGAACTGAAATGGATTCTGAACGAGCAATACAAGAAGGCTCCGAAGAAGTTCACGAAAGAAGCCGTGGAAAAGCAGCTGAAGCAGCTCATGGGACTCTGGGATAACATCAAGCTCACCGACGACCAGACGGCTCGCCTGACGCGTCGCTGGAACGATATCGAGAAGGCGATAGCCGGGAACGAGAAGGTCAACGACCGCATCAGTGATCTCTGCGAGACCGTGAAGCACGTCATCAGCGAGCAAGCACTCATCAGCTGGGCCAGCGGTGGTCACAGCAATGGCTACGTGCCCGTTTACGCCGTGGGTCCCGGCACTGAGGTCTTCCAGGGCCGCATAGATAACATCGAAATAGCTCCCGCCATGGCGAAAATTGCCGGATGGCAGGCAGAGTAAGACCTGCTTTCTCCCTTCTGGCAGATATGAAAAAGGGCACTGCAATCGCAGTGCCCTTCCTTGTGTTCTATGGGGTGATTTCCCTCGGTTATCTGAAGCTCTGACGTAAATGCTATTTGATGTAGACTTTGTGCCCGTTTATGAGGTAAGTGTGCCCGTGCTGCGGTCTGGTTGCCGGACGTCCTTGCAGGTCAAAAGCAACGCCCTGAGCGCCCTTGGTTACCTTAGTAGTACGAATTCCATCCGCGGGCGCATCCGTGCCGAGGACGATGCCCTTTACGTGTGAGGCATTGGCAGAGGTGACTTCCTTGATGCCATCAGGGTTGATGTATGCTCGCCCCACCAGCAGACGGCTTTGCCCTGTAGTGGTCAGCCAGAGCTGGTCGCCTTGGAGGATGTACATACCCGCGGGGACCTCGAAACTGCCATCCTCTTCCGAGCCCGTCAGCGTGCCTACGAGGCCGTTGTGGCTGGTAGCCACGGCTGCGTCGCCGTGCATGGCCGCAACAATATATGTTGCATCGCTCGCGCGCTTAAATATATAAGGTGTACCTGCTGCGAGGTCGCCCGTGACTTCGTTGAGCACCACTCCCTTGAACTCCCCATTGTCCATGATTTTAGCTGCAATCTCATAGAATGTAGCACCTGCCACCTCATCGGCGCGAACGGCTTTGGGGAAGCAGATAGTGCCGAAGTTAGACGAGCCAAGTGTGCGCCAGGTGTGCTCGGCGAGGAAGTAGGGCTTGGCGATGGGGTAGAGGTGGCTTGGATTTGTTATGTAAGAAACGTAATCTAACTTAAATGAGGATGGCTCCATTATTAAACCAAATGTGGCCTTTGGTTTGGTGGACGCATAAGTGAATGAATAATAATCATTATTGTATTTAAATGCAGTTCCTGATGCTGGCACGGAGTTTGCTTTTGCTAATTTCCCAGAGCTATTTATATATAACTTTTTGTTGTCATAGACAGAGGTAATATCCACACTGCCTGATGTCCCTCCTATTTCCCATAGGATATTTTTTTGGCTTTTAGTCGTTGTTAAATAGACAACTTCATTTTCTTTTGTTATTTTAATCTGTAACTTTGGGTAAGTTGTAGCTGTTGCTGATCCGTCCATTGCATAGGCAACTCCATCTTTTTGAGCTGCTAATACAACAGTCTTCCCTTTGTAATCATCAAACGTTTGTGCCTCAACATTTCCATTCAAGGCAAAAGCGCAGCACACTGCCAGGCAATGCGCTCCAAAAAAGTTTCTAAACAGTGATTTCATAATTTATGGTTAATTGTGGCGCTCCGTGAGGCGTCGAAAGTTTAAAAAGTTTGTGTTATGTGAGTTGAGAGGGAGGTTATTTTTTGCCGCTGTGTCCGAATCCTCCAGCGCCACGCTCTGTCTCGTCCAGCGTGTCGGTGAGTTGCCATTCCGCCTGTTCGTGACGTGCAATGATCATTTGTGCTATGCGCTCGCCGTCGTTGATGGTGAAGGGTTGGTCGGAGAGATTGACGAGGATGACACAAATCTCGCCGCGATAGTCGGCATCGATGGTGCCTGGGGAATTCAGAACAGTGATGCCGTGCTTGATGGCCAGGCCGCTGCGTGGGCGCACTTGTGCCTCATAGCCTGCGGGCAGGGCGATGAAGAGTCCTGTGGGAATCAGGGCGCGTTGCAGGGGTTGGAGCTCGATGGGAGCATCGAGGTTTGCACGGAGATCCACGCCTGCCGACTGTGGAGTAGCATAGGCGGGCAGGGCGTGATGGGAACGATTGATGATGGGTACTTGCATGACTTTTTTCGAAGTTTCTGGGCACAAAGATATATAATTTTGGGCACAGAGAGTGCGGAATACAATGTTTTTTATACTTCTTTGGACTAAATCAGTGAAGAAATCTGCATAAGATGTGTCTTCAGTGCCTCTTTTTCACTATCTTTGCACCCCAAAATGAATCAATCATCGCCTCACATGATGAACTGGACACAATTACTGAGCAGCAAACGTCTGGGCCTCGAAAGCAGCGGGCAGCAGCGCGACGACCGCACGGAATTTCAGCGCGACTACGACCGCCTGATCTTCTCCGCTCCCTTCCGGCGTTTGCAGAACAAGACGCAGGTGTTTCCCCTTCCGGGCAGCATCTTCGTCCACAATCGCCTGACCCATAGCCTGGAGGTCTCCAGCGTGGGGCGTTCGCTGGGCAACGATGTCTCGCGCCTGTTGCTTGAGCGCCATCCAGAGTTGCGCGAGACCCATTTCACGGAACTTGGCAGCATCGTCAGTGCTGCCTGCCTGGCCCACGACCTGGGAAATCCTCCCTTCGGTCATTCGGGCGAGCGCGCCATCGCCACTTATTTCAGCGAGGGTGCCGGCAGCTGGCTGAAGGACTATGTGGAGCCCGATACCGGCGACCGCCTCACGGCCGAGCAATGGGAGGACCTGATTCATTTCGAGGGCAACGCCAATGCCTTCCGTCTGCTCACCCATCACTTCGACGGGCGCCGCAAGGGAGGCTTCGTGATGACCTACAGCACGCTGGCCAGCATCGTCAAGTACCCCTTCTCCAGCAACCTGGCAGGTGACCACCAGAAGTTTGGATTCTTCACCTCCGAGCGTGAGGACTATCAGCGCATAGCCGATGAATTAGGTATCTTGCGTCATCCCAGCCCCGAGGGAACGCTGCGCTATGCTCGCTTTCCGCTTGTATATCTCGTGGAGGCTGCCGACGATATCTGCTATGAGATTATGGATATTGAGGACGCCCATAAGCTGAAAATACTCTCTACTGCCGACACCCGCGAACTCCTGCTGGCCTACTTCACGCCGGAGCGACGCCGCGAGATCGAGGAATACATCGCCCGGTTGGACGTCCACGATGTCAACGAGCAGATTGTCTATCTCCGTTCCTGCGTCATCAACTGCTTGGAAGGCGAGTGTGTGCAGGCTTTTGTCGAGGCAGAGAAGGAGATCCTGGCCGGCACCTACGAGGGCACGCTCATCCAGCACATCTCGGACGTGCCGCGGGCTGCCTACGATGCTTGCGTCCGCAAGAGCTACGGACATATCTATCATTCCAAGGATGTGGTGGATATTGAGCTGGCAGGTTTCCGTGTGATGACGGAGCTGGTGCACTTGATGGTTGAGGCTGTCATGCACCCCAATCGAGCTTATTCCCAGTTGCTGTTGAATCGTGTCTCGCGTCAGTATCAGATTCGTGCTCCTCGCCTCTACGAACGGCTGATGGCGGTGCTGGACTACATTTCGGGCATGACAGATGTCTATGCCCTGGACCTTTACCGAAAGATCAACGGCATGAGCTTCCCCATCATCTGAGCGTGCTATACTACGAATATAGGCGGATTAATATGGCCTTTTCAGCCCGTATTAATTCGCCTATATTCGTTGTTCTGGTCGAACCGAGGACCAAACAAGTCTTCTCAGCTGATGACGACATTTGCGCCGCTGGTGGGAGCCACGGCTTCAGGATGCTCTCGTGCGAAGCTGTCGATGTGGCGCACGCGCTTCTCGTCGAGAATTTCGTCCACGGCAATCAGGATTCCCGTTTCCTCTACATCACCGAAACCATAGTTGATGGCCGTGCCGAACATTTTCATCGTTGGCGACAGACACATGTAGGCGTTCACTAAGGGAGGAATATTGTAGCCGCGGGCACGTACTTCTCGGTTGAGGATGCGGTAGTCTGCCTTGAACTCCTCCTCGCAGAACAGGCGTTGCATCTCCTGACGATCCTGCTCGATTTCCAGAGGCTTCATGGGCAGGATGAGTCCCTCGGAGTCGCCGAAGTGTTTCTCGAGGAAGAAGAGAATCATGTCGCGCGCCACGCGGTCGTAGCTGGGATACATCGTCATCTTGCCGAAAAGGTAGCGCACACCGGGCTTGACCACGGTGAGAGCTCCCAGTCCGTCCCAGAGGTTGTCCAGGGCAAAGAGCGCTTTCGCGCCTGCGCGCGTATTCTGATATTCTAATGTGACCCAACTTCGTCCGAGCTCAATGGTGTAGGGAAGGTAGTCATGGATGAATCGGTCGGAGAAGTGGAACATATGGGATGTGGCGAGTATGGGCTGTCCCTGCTCGTCGAAGCGGGCCTCGGTGCCCAGCAGATAGCGATAGCCTCCGATGATTTCTTCGGCCTCAGGATTCCATACGATCAGCTGCTTGTAGGGGTTCTCCATCGTGTCGAACTCATCAAGGTCCATGGCCTTGCCCGTACCTCCCCCCGCCGCACGAAAAGCTATTTCGCGCAGTCGTCCGATTTCGCGCAGGGTGTTTGGGGCATCCTGCCAGGTGACGATGTAGATTTCGTTGTTGCTCTTGTTGGTGAAGCGCAGGCGCTTCTCCTCTGTGAGCTCGCTCTTGAGCAGTTCCACGGGAACAGGAGCTATGATGGGTTCCATGTGATAGGGTATTTACGATTTAGGAATAAACAAATAGAGTGCTATATCTTGTAGACTTCGTCCTGCACCCATTGTGCCCATTCATTGGGAGTGCGTGAGTGGTCGAATGTAGTGTAGGGAATGGGTTTTCCGAAGCGTACGATGTAGTGCTTGCCTTGGGATCGATACATCTCGTCGGGCAGCAGTGTCATGGCGAAGTTGAACTTCAGGTGGAGCCGCTTGCACCACTGTGCCACGCGGTAGAATCGGGGTGAGTTCTCGCCGATGAAGTGCACAGGCACGATGTCACGCTGGTTCTGGATGCTCTTCTGGATGAATGCCTTGCGCCAGGGGATGTCATGAATCTCGCCGTCGATGAGGCGTGAGCACAGCCCGGCGGGGAACATGATGATATGGTTGTCGGATCGGAAGGCACCCTCTACCTGCTGGGGGAAGTTGCGTGCCTGGGCACCCAATTTGTTGATGGGAATGCACAAGGGAGCCAGCCCCTTGAGATTCATCAGCAAGTCGTTGACGAGGTACTTGACCCGGCCTCCGGAGGCCCTGCCGATGACGGCACCGAGGGTGACGCCATCGATGGCACCGAGGGGATGGTTCGAGACGAAGGTCAGCGGACGGCCATTGAAGGGGACATTTTCCGTACCTTCAACGGTGATGTCAACGCCGAGATACTCAATCACTCCTTCGCAGAAGTCCACACCCTCACGCCCCTGGCGAAGGTAACCGTTGATGTAGTCCTGATGAATGAAGTTCTCCAACCAACGTGTGAGCCATTTGGGAATCCATTTAGCCTTCTTCCCGGCACGTTCGCGAACTATTTTGTCTATGTCTATTTCGAGTCCCTTGGTATCCATCAGTTAATAGTGTAGCGTTGGTTGTTAATCATATAGGCTCCGCGAGGCAGTCCTGTCAACCAGTTGGTGCCCTTGGTCAGGCGCATGGAGGAGTAGTAGGTGCCTCCGGCAGTGTAGATGGGGAGCATCTGGTTGTACTGGCTCTTGATGCAGAGCTGGCGACCCTGCTGGCGAATCTCCACTGGCAGCGGGGAAGTCATCATACGCGAGCGGAGTTGGGGCACCTCCATCCGACGAACCATCAGATAGGAGGAGTCTTGGTTAATGCGCCGACGAATGATCTGACCTGTCTGCTGGTGGTCGGCCAGGAGGTCGACTGTCAGGACGGGTGCGAATAGCAGTACGAGCACCAGCGCATAGCTTCTTATGTAAAGAAATAGCGTCTTCATTGCGTAGCAAATGAGTAAATTTGGGGTCAAAAGTACAAAACAATCCCCGTTCCGCCAAATTTTTTCCTCAAGAATTTCTATGCAGGGCCTAAAAGGGGGTACTTTAGCCCCTCGCAGAAGTCAATTCGCAGTACTTTTTGCATCATTTTAGCCACAAAAATCAAAAAGTCCTTGCACGGGTGGAATAAAAAGTGTACTTTCGCGCCGTAAAAGTGATAAAAACAGCAAATTCCCCATGGCAGATCTCAAATCCTTGGCCAAAGACACAGCCATCTATGGCCTGAGCAGTATTGTCGGACGTTTCCTGAACTACATGCTTGTGCCGCTCTATACACGTTGCATCTCGGCAGAGAGCGGAGGCTACGGCATCGTCACCAACCTCTATGCCTACACGGCACTCTTGATGGTCCTCCTCACCTTTGGCATGGAGACTACATTCTTCCGCTATGCCAACGATGATCGGGAGCAGCCGGACACCGTATTCTCCACCGCAATGGCGGTCGTTGGTGCGCTCACGGCGCTGTTCCTCGTGCTGGTCTTCGGCTTCATAGGCCCCATTGGGGAGCTCATCCACTACACAGAGCACCATGACTACATCCAGATCATGGCCGTCGTGGTGGCTTTGGATGCCCTGCAGGCCCTTCCCTTCTGCTATCTGCGATTCCAGAAGCGCCCCATTCGCTTTGCAGCACTCAAGCTGCTGTTTATCTTCCTGAACATCGGTCTGAATCTGCTCTTCTATGTTGTCCTCGGCAAGGACACGCCCGGATATGTGTTCATGCTCAACCTTGTCTGTACGGGCATCATCACCTTCCTGTTCGTGCCTTATATGGCCAAGATTCACTGGCACTTCGACGGCGCGCTACTTCGCCGTATGTTCTCCTACTCCTGGCCCATCCTGGTACTGGGCATTGCAGGCATTCTGAATCAGGTGGCAGACAAGATCATCTTCCCGCTGGTCTATCCCGATAGTGCTGAGGCCAACGTGCAGCTGGGCATCTACGGAGGCTGCGTGAAGATAGCCATGATTATGGCCATGATCACCCAGGCCTTCCGCTATGCCTACGAACCTATCGTCTTCGCCAAGTCCAAGGATGCCGACAAGAGCGAGTACTACGCCGTGGCGATGAAGTACTTCTTGATCTTCACGCTGCTGGCGTTTCTCTGTGTGGTGGGCTGGATGCCGCTGCTGCAGTACATCATCGGTGCCGGCTACCGCGAGGGACTCGGCGTGGTTCCCATCGTGATGGTGGCCGAGATCATGATGGGAGTGTATTTCAACTTGTCGTTCTGGTACAAACTCATCGACAAGACCATCTATGGTGCTCTGTTCTCGCTGGTAGGCTGTGCAGTGCTGCTGGCCGTCAACCTCCTCTTCATTCCCAAGTTCGGCTACTGGGCTTGTGCCTGGGGAGGTGTTGCAGGCTACGGCACGTCTATGATCCTGAGCTACTTCGTCGGCCAGCACCTGAATCCCATCAACTATCCGATGAAGGAGATTGGCATCTACGTCGCTCTGACCGCTGCCTTCTACGGCTGCATGGTGCTGACGGCTGACTTGCCCGACTGGGCACAGGTCCTGCTGAACACCGTGCTTATCGCCCTCTTTGTGCTCTACATTATTAAGAAGGACCTGCCGCTGGCAGCACTGCCCGTGGTGGGGAAGTATTTCAGGAAAGTGAAATAAGAATGAATAACAATAAACAGAATCGTATGAAACAAATGAAATTGATGTTGGCGCTGCTGATGTTGGCGCTATTGAGTGTGAACTATGTGCGCGCCGACGAAGGCATGTGGCTGCTGGGTCGTACGGATCCGAAGGCCATGGCCGTAGCACGCTCTCTGGGATTGCAACTGACAGATGCAGAACTCTACGGCGAGGACGGCACGAGTCTGAAGGACTGCGTGGTGGACTTCGGTGACTTCTGCTCGGGCGTCATTGTCTCCAAGGACGGACTCGTCTTCACCAACCACCACTGCGGTTTCGGTGCCATTCAGAAGTTGTCGACTCCCGAGGACGACATTCTCGGCAATGGTTTTGTGGCTCGCAGCTACGAGGAAGAGCGTCCTGCCCAAGGACTTTACGTGAAGATCTGGCAGCGCAGCGAGGACGTCACCGAGGAGGTGAACGCCGAGTTACAGAAGATTTACTCCGATGAATCTCAGGGTCGCAAGCTGGGCCGCAAGCGCGAGGCAGTGCTCTACAACCAGTTCCTCGGCAGCATCCTCAGCCGCATCGCCAGCCGTGCGGAGCGGAAGGCAGAGCAGGACAGCCTGAAGGGCATCGTCTGCGAAGCCAAGTCTTTCGAGGGCGGACGTGTGTACCTGCTGAACTACTACCGCCAGTACAGCGACATCCGTCTCGTCTTCACCGTGCCTCAGACCCTCGGAAAGTTCGGCGGCGACACGGATAACTGGATGTGGCCGCGCCAGACGGCGGACTTCAGTGTCTTCCGCATCTATGCCGACAAGAATGGCGAGCCCGCAGAGTACAGCGAGGACAACACTCCCCTGCATCCCAAGCGCTGGGTCAAGGTCAGCATCGACGGCTTCGACCAGGGCAGCTACTGCATGACCATCGGCTATCCCGGCAGCACCAGCCGCTACCTCTCGAGTTATGGTATCGAGGAGCGCACCCAGGTGACCAACATCCCGATGATTCAGGTGCGTGGTGTCAAGCAGGACATCTGGACCAAGTGGATGCGGGCCGACCGTGCCATCGGCATTAAGTATGCCTCCAAGTTTGCCTCGTCCAGCAACTATTGGAAAAACTCCCAGGGCATGAATGAAGCCGTGCAGCGTCTGGGCATCATCCAGCAGAAGCAGCAGCGCGAGCAGGAACTGCGTCGCTGGTTCTCGGAGGACAAGGCGCGCCGCGCCCGCTTCTCGCGTATGTTCCCCACCCTCTACTCGGGCTACAAGGCTCGCCACGATGCCCGCTACGCTCAGGGCTTCGTCAACGAGACCTTCTATCGCGGCATCGAACTCTTCGGCTTCGCCCGTATGGCCAAGCGCTTTGCTGAGGCACATCCCAACTACCGAGGTGTGCTGGAAGAGTATATCCAAGGTCAATACAAGGACTACGACGCCCGCGTGGACGAAGAGGTCATGGCGGCTCTCCTGGAGAACTATGCTCAGCAGGTAAGCTCGAAGTACCTGCCCCGCTTCTATGGCGACATCCGCAAGAAGTACAACAACGACTACAAAGCCTTCGCCCACGACATCTTCCAGCAGACGAAACTCACCAGCTACGAAGGATGGTACGGACTCACTCACGCCAAGGTGCGCGCTGCCGTCACCCTCAACGACTCCTTGGAGCAGTCGCTGGCCGACGAGAAAGCTTATCAGCAATACGTCTCCTCCGACGCCGTAGTGCGCCTGGCCGATGAACTGGAGCAGATGGTGCAGAAGGTCATCACACCTGCGATGCGCAAGGTCAGCTCCTCCATTGCCTACAACGAGAACCTGCTGACGCAATGTGTGCTGGAGAAAGAGATGGATCAGCCCCACTACTCCGATGCGAACTTCACCATGCGCATGAGCTACGGCATCGTCAGTGACTACACCAACGCCGGCACGCACCACGACTTCCTGACCACCATGCCCAGCCTCATCGAGAAAATCGAGAAGGGCACAGCCAACCCCGACTACGCCATGCAGGCAGATATCCTGAAGCTGCTGAAGTCTGGCGACTACGGTCGCTATGTGGATCCCAAGAGCCATCAGCTGCCCCTCTGCTTCCTCACCACCAACGACATCACGGGGGGCAACAGCGGCAGCCCCATGTTCAACGGCAAGGGCGAACTCATTGGTCTGGCCTTCGACGGCAACTGGGATGCCCTCTCCAGCGACATCTCCTTCGATGCCAGCCTCACCCGCTGCATCGGCGTCGACATCCGCTTCGTCCTCTGGCTGATGGAGAAGTGGGGCCATGCAGACCACCTCGTCGGCGAAGTCTTAGGGATATAACCCCAATGAATCATATTAGAATGATATAGTTTTTAGGACACAGAGGTACGGAGCCACAGAGCCATCTTCTTCTCCGTACCTTTGTGCCTAAATTCTTATAACCGGATTGTAAGCATCTACTTATTTTATCTCTCCCTTCTCCCTATGCACCCTCTTCACCAATTCAGATACTGTCCCAAGTGCGGCTCGCCCCGTTTCGTGGATCACAACTTCAAGTCCAAGCACTGCGAGGCTTGCGGCTTCACATACTACTTCAATCCCTCTGCTTCCACCGTGGCATTGATAGAACGCGAAGTTGAGGGCTTGGAATGGCTTTGTGTGCGCCGGGCCAAGGAGCCTGCTAAGGGAACGCTGGACCTGCCCGGTGGTTTTTCGGATATGTTCGAGACCAGCGAGGAGGGCGTGTGCCGCGAAGTGAAGGAAGAGACAGGACTGGAGGTCGATCGCACCGAGTTCCTCTTCTCGCTGCCCAATCAGTATGAGTACTCCGGCTTCCTCGTCCACACCATCGATATGTTCTACCGCTGCCATGTGACGTCCACCGAGGGCGCCCGTGCTGCCGACGACGCCGGCGAACTCCTCTGGCTTCGCCCTGAAGACATCCGCCCAGAGGACTTCGGACTCATGAGCATCCGGAAAGGCGTCCAACAGCTGCTGGCGATGTACAGGAATCAGATTTGACAAAAAACGAAACACCCATGGGGTTGGAACTGACGCAATTCGCCTCTGCCGCCAGTTTCCAGTTTGTTCATTGGTTCTCAGCGTTTCTTTATTCCCGAAGCGGGTATAATCGCCGCTGCAAATCCCCAAAGTGTCACTAAATGAGGCGGAATGTTGAAAAAAGTCGCTGATTTTCTTGGAGGAATCAGAATTTTGCTGTACTTTTGCACCGCTGAAATGAAGCGAGGGGCCCACAAGGTTCTTCGCTTCACGCTTAAAATAAGGCTTTCATCAAATCTAAAATACGTAACGTAAATCAGTACATCTGTTCATACGTAAATCTGTAAATCTGTTCATACGTAAATCTGTAAATCTGTAAATTCGTAAATTAAAACGATGATTGACAAGGCAAAAGTAAAAGAGCTGGTCGACCAGTGGCTCGACGGCAAAGACTACTTCCTGACGGACCTCACGGTGACTCCCGACGACTGCATTACCGTGGAAATCGACCACGCCGACGGTGTGTGGATTGAAGACTGCGTGCAGCTCTCCCGCTACATCGAAGAACACCTCTCGCGCGATGAGGAGGACTACGAACTCGAAGTGGGCAGCGCCGGACTGGGACAGCCCTTCAAGGTGCTGCGACAGTGGCAGAACCACGTGGACAAGCAGGTGGAGATCATCACAGCCGACGGACGCAAGCTCAAGGGCATCCTGCGCGAGGCCGATGCCGAACACATCGTGCTCACCACGCGCCAGAAGGTGCAGGTCGAGGGAAAGAAACGCCCTGTGCTCCAGGACGTGGACGTCAACCTGCCGATGGCTGAGGTGAAGTCCGGACGCTACATCATAGACTTCAAATAAAAAACATATCTATGGCAAAGAAAGCAAACAACGCACTCATTGAAACCTTCGCAGAGTTCAAGGAGACCAAGAACATCGACCGCTCCACGCTGGTGAGCGTGCTCGAGGAGAGCTTCCGCAGTGTCATCGCCAAGATGCAGGGAAGCGACGAGAACTACGACGTCATTGTCAACCCCGACAAGGGTGACTTTGAAATCTATCGCAACCGCACCGTGGTGGAAGACGGCGAGGTCACTGACCCCAACATGCAGATCAGCCTCAGCGAGGCACAGCAGATTGCCGATGACTACGAGGTCGGCGAGGATGTCTCCGAGCCCGTGGACTTCTCGAAGTTCGGCCGTCGTGCCATCCTCACCCTGCGCCAGACCCTCGCTTCGAAGATCCTGGAGCTGGAGCACGATGCGCTCTACAATAAGTATAAGGAAAAGGTGGGCGAGATCATCTCCGCCGAGGTCTATCAGGTATGGCACAAGGAAGTGCTGCTGCTGGACGAGGAAGGCAACGAGCTGCTGCTGCCGAAGAACGAGCAGATTCCCGGTGACTTCTTCCGCAAGGGCGAACCCGCTCGTGCCGTGGTGGCTCGTGTGGACAACTCCACCGGCAACCCCAAGATCATCCTCTCCCGCACCAGTCCCGTCTTCCTCCAGCGTCTGCTCGAAGGTGAGGTGCCCGAGATAGCCGAAGGCATCATCGCCGTGCGCAAGATTGCCCGCATCCCCGGCGACCGTGCCAAGATTGCCGTTGAGAGCTTCGACGACCGCATCGACCCCGTAGGAGCCTGCGTGGGTGTCCGCGGCAGCCGTGTCCATGGCATCGTCCGCGAGCTGCGTGGCGAGAACCTCGATGTCATCCAGTGGAGCAACAATCCGCAGATCCTCATTGCCCGTGCCCTGGGTCCCGCAGAGATCAACAGCATCAACCTCGACCTCGAGAGCAAGCATTGTGAGGTCTATCTCAATCCCGACCAGGTCTCGCTGGCTATCGGTAAGGGAGGTATGAACATCCGCCTGGCTTCCATGCTCACCGACACCGTCATCGATGTCTATCGCGAACTGCCCGAGGGCGAAGAAGATGAGCTGGAGGACGACATCCACCTCGATGACTTCAGGGACGAGATCGACGACTGGGTGATCGACGAACTGAAGAAGAACGGATGGACCACAGCACGTTCCGTGCTCGAAGCCCCGCGCGAGATGCTTGTGCAGAAGGCTGACCTCGAAGAGGAAACCGTGGACGAGGTGCTGCGCATCCTGCGTCAGGAGTTCGCCGACGAAGAGGCCCCCGAAGGCGGAGCGCCAGCAGAGATTTAAGGATTTACGGATTTACGAATTTACGGCTCGCCAGCTGAGAGCCGTGAGCCGTAAGTCCGTAAATCAATGATAATACAAACCCTTGAGTAAAAAGTAATTTTGTAAATCCGTAAATCCTAAAATCCGTAATTCGATATTATGCCAATAAGAATCAATAAAGTCACTAAGGAATGCAGCGTCGGTCTCCAGACCCTCGTTGATTTCCTCAATAAGAAAGGATTCCACGATGTGGAAGCCAATCCCAATGCCAGCCTGACGGACGAACAGTACGCCATTGCCCTGGCCGAGTTCAAGAAAGGACAGAGCCCCCGACCCCTGATTCCTCCCGTGGCCACACGCAAGCCCAAGGAGAAGAAGGAGACCATCGTCCTCACCGAAGATGGCGAGGCACTGCCTCTGACCGAGGTGAAGAAGCCTAAGATCGTAGGCCACATCGACCTCGACGGCAAACCCAAGGCTGCTCCAAAGCCTGAACCCAAACCTGAAGTCAAGCCCGAGCCTAAGGCCACTGAGGCCAAGCCCGAGCCGAAGCCCGAATCCAAGCCAGAGCCGAAGCCTGAGCCCAAGGCCACTGAGTCCAACCCTGAACCTCAACCCGAGGTGAAGCCCGAGCCTAAGCCCGAACCCGTGGCCGAAGTCGCAACGCCCAAGGAACCCCAACCGGCTGCCCCAGAGGTGCAGAAACAGGCGGAAGAGACTCATCCCGAGAATGTGTCCGAGCAGAAAGAGGCTCAGAATGACGTCCCCGCTGTGGATGAGGCACCACGCCAGGAGAAGAAAAAGAAGAAGGGTGGGGTAGAGCTCGAAGAGGTGGACGGCGTCTATCGCGTGAAGACCTCCGCAGAGCCCGTGCTGAACCTCCAGATCAAGGGACACATCGACCTCGATGCCCTCAACCAGAGCACACGCCCGCCGCGCGGAAAGAAGCGCAAGAAGGGCGGAAATGCCAATGGCGCTGCCGAAGGAGGCAAGGGGAAGAAGAAGGGCGAACGCGTGGATATCAAGGCCGAAGCCGCCAAGCAGCAGAACCAAGGCGGCCAGCAGCAGTCCAAGAAGAACAAGGGCGGCCAGCAGAACCAGCAGCAGTCCCAGCCCGCGAAGGGCGAAGGCAAGCGCCGCAAGAAGAACCAGCCGAAGGAACCCGTCGTCATCGTCGAGCAGAGCGAAGAGGAAGTTGCCAAGCAGGTCCGCGAGACCCTGGCACGCCTCACCGCCGGCAAGAACAAGACCCTGGGCAAGGGCGCCAAGTACCGCCGCGAGAAACGCGACAGCATCCGCGCAGGTATCGAGGCGGAGATGGAACTGCAGGAGCAGGAGTCCAAGATCCTGAAGCTCACCGAGTTCGTCACCGCCAACGAGTTGGCCAGCATGATGAACGTGCCCGTCACCCAGGTCATCGGCACCTGCATGAGCCTCGGCGTCATGGTCAGCATCAACCAGCGCATGGACAAGGAGACCATCGACCTCGTGGCCGATGAGTTCGGATTCCAGACCGAGTACGTCAGTGCCGACGTCAGCGAAGCCGTGCACGAGGAAGCCGACGATGAGGCAGACCTCGTGCCGCGCGCTCCCATCGTCACCGTCATGGGTCACGTGGACCACGGTAAGACTTCGCTGCTCGACTACATCCGCAAGACCAACGTCATCGCCGGCGAGGCTGGTGGCATCACACAGCACATCGGTGCCTACAACGTACGTCTCGAGGACGGACGCCACATCACCTTCCTCGACACCCCTGGCCACGAGGCTTTCACCGCCATGCGTGCCCGTGGTGCACAGGTCACCGACGTCGCCATCATCATCATCGCTGCCGACGACGACATCATGCCGCAGACCAAGGAAGCCATCAACCACGCCGTGGCTGCTGGAGTCCCCATCGTCTTCGCCATCAACAAGATAGACAAGCCCGCTGCCAACCCCGAGAAGATCAAGGAGCACCTCGCTCAGATGAACTTCCTCGTCGAGGACTGGGGCGGCAAGTACCAGAGCCAAGACATCAGCGCCAAGAAAGGCATAGGCGTGCCCGAACTCATGGAGAAGGTGTTGCTCGAAGCCGAGATGCTGGACCTCAAGGCCAACCCCAACCGCAAGGCCACAGGCTCCATCATCGAGTCCTCGCTGGACAAGGGTCGTGGCTACGTCGCCACCGTCCTCTGCTCCAACGGCACCCTGCGCGTGGGCGACATCCTGTTGGCAGGCACCAACTATGGCCGCATCAAGGCGATGTTCAACGAACGCGGCCAGCGCATCAAGGAGATCGGTCCTGCTGAGGCTGCCACCGTCCTCGGACTCAACGGCGCTCCGCAGGCTGGCGACACCTTCCACGTCATGGACACCGACCAGGAAGCCCGCGAGATTGCCTCCAAGCGCGAGCAACTGCAGCGCGAGCAGGGCATCCGCACCCAGCACCACCTGACGCTCGACGAAATCGGCCGTCGCATCGAGCAGGGCGGATTCCAGGAACTCAACGTCATCGTCAAGGGCGACGTCGATGGCTCCATCGAGGCCCTCAGCGACTCCCTCATCAAGCTCTCCACCGAGAAGATTGCCGTCAACGTCATCCACAAGGCCGTGGGTCAGATTTCCGAGAACGATGTCTCCCTCGCCGCTGCCTCCGACGCTATCATCGTCGCCTTCCAGGTGCGTCCCTCTGCCCAGGCCCGCAAGGCTGCCGAGCAGCAGGGCGTGGAAATCCGCACCTACAGCATCATCTACGATGCCATCGAGGAAGTCAAGGAGGCCATGGAAGGTATGCTCGCTCCCGAACTCAAGGAGGAAATCACCGCCCAGCTCGAGGTGCGTCAGGTCTTCCACATCTCCAAGGTCGGAACCGTGGCCGGTGCCTACGTCCTCGACGGCAAGGTCAGCCGCACCAACAAGGCGCGCGTCATCCGCGACGGCATCGTCATCCACACCGGTCAGATCGACGCCCTCAAGCGCTTCAAGGACGACGTCAAGGAAGTCAGCACCAACTTCGAGTGCGGTATCTCCCTCGTGGGCTACAGCGACATCCGCGAAGGCGACACCATCGAGACCTTCCAGGAAATTGAAGTTAAGGCCAAATTGTAAAAAAAGGCCCACCCCCAGCCCCTTCCGTCAGGGAGGGAAGCCTGCGGGGTGGGGACCTCATTATGAACGGTTTCGATATACTCTTCATCGTCATCCTCGCCATCGGAGCATGGCGGGGATGGAGCAATGGTCTGCTGAAGGAAGTGCTGGGACTCATCGGCGTTTTCGTAGGTTTCTACGTGGCCTACAAGCTCTATGAGCAGGTCGGTTGCCAGCTGGCACCCCACATCGGCACCTCACCCAGTGTGGCCAGCATCCTCGCTTTTGCCCTCATCTGGATGGGCGTCCCCATCCTGCTCGGGCTCGTCGGTGCACTGCTGACGAAAGTCCTGGAGTGGGCCGGCCTGGAGGGACTGAACAACCTCGGCGGCGTCCTCGTCAGCCTCATCAAGTATTGGCTCATCCTCGGCGCCTTAGCCAACGTGCTCTCCATCACCAGCCTCGTGCCCGAGGAAACCCAGAAGCAATCCATCCTCTTCGAACCACTCAAGCAGAGCACCTCCGTCGCCTTCGACCTCGCCAAGAGACAATGGCAGCAGGCGAAATAACATCCTTGCGCCACGGAATAGCTTCCTACGCCGCAGAATAGCATCCTTGGTCATTTAGACTGAACCCTAAATAGAAATTCTCACAGGTTTGTGCCCCACAAATTTGTGAGAATTCTTTTATTGCGTCCAAATAATCGTTTTAACAACAACGAGTTTTAGGCGGATTATCTCTCGCTCTGCATCAGAGGACATATCAGGACGATGCCTCAACTTTGCTTTGACGTCCCTTGGGTCGTCAAGCAACACATCAGGACGTGTTGCCCATAAGATCCGCATCTTTCCTTTGACGTCCCTTGGGTCGTCAAGCACTGCATCTGCCTCTTTGCCGTCCCTCGCCCTGATGTGTACCAAGATACAGCCGCTGTATCTTTTCCTGCAGCCTGCTCTCCCCTTCCCTGCAGCCTGCTCTACCCGTCTCCACGCGGCCTGCTCCACCTGCCTCCTCTTCGATCTTTTCTGTGCAGCCGCCCACGATTGGCACCCCGTTATACGATTCATCGGAACAGCGTGATTTATTGGCGACAGGGCGGGCTGAGTGCTTGATATTTGTCACATTATTAAAGGTTTTTTTGTACCTCACTGCGCTCGGAAATGATAATTGATGTGAAAAAGAGATTGTTCTCAGATATTTTATGTATCTTTGCCGCCGAAAAGCGAATAAAGAGAATGATAAATACCGACGATATAGAGCAGAAGGCAGGCGAGCAGCAGCCCTCAGCAAGGCCTGATGCAGCAGAACTGCAGGCGGCAGGCGAGCGGCAGCCCGAAGGGCAGAATGCGTTTGTGCGCTCGGTGGTGGACAAGACCTATGAGTACGGCTTCACCACGGACGTGGAGACGGAGGTCATCGACCGCGGCCTCACGGAGGACACCGTGCGCCTGATCTCGCAGAAGAAAGGCGAGCCGGACTGGCTGCTGGAATTCCGCCTGAAGGCGTTCCGCTACTGGCTGACGCAGGAGCAGCCCACCTGGGGCCACCTGAAGATGCCGGAGATAGACTATCAGGCCATCTCCTACTACGCCGACCCGACCGCCAAGAAGAAGAGCGGCCCCAAGAGTCTGGAAGAGATTGACCCGGAGCTGATGAAGACGTTCGACAAGCTGGGCATCCCCCTGGAGGAGCGCCTGGCACTGAGCGGCACGGCGGTGGACGCCGTGATGGACTCGGTCTCCGTGAAGACCACGTTCCGCGAAAAGCTGGCCGAGCAGGGCATCATCTTTTGCTCGATCAGCGAGGCTGTGCGTGAGCACCCGGAGCTGGTGCGCAAGTACCTGGGCTCCGTGGTCCCCTACCGCGACAACTTCTTCGCCGCCCTGAACTCGGCGGTGTTCTCCGACGGCTCGTTCGTTTATATCCCCAAGGGTGTGCGCTGCCCCATGGAGCTGAGCACCTACTTCCGCATCAACGCCCAAGGCACGGGTCAGTTCGAGCGCACGCTCATCGTCTGCGACGAGGACGCCTACGTCAGCTACCTCGAAGGCTGCACGGCACCCATGCGCGACGAGAACCAGCTGCACGCCGCCATCGTGGAAATCGTGGTGGAGGCGCGAGCCGAGGTGAAGTACTCCACCGTGCAGAACTGGTACCCCGGCGACAAGGACGGACGGGGAGGCGTGCTGAACCTGGTGACCAAGCGCGGACTGCTGCGCGGACAGGACAGCAAGCTCAGCTGGACACAGGTGGAGACGGGCAGTGCCATCACCTGGAAATACCCCTCCTGCGTGCTGGCAGGCGAAGGCTCGCAAGCGGAGTTCTACTCCGTGGCCGTCACCAACAACCACCAGCAGGCGGACACGGGGACGAAGATGATTCATCTGGCTCCGCGCACGCGCTCGACCATCATCAGCAAGGGCATCAGCGCCGGCCGCTCCCAGAACTCCTACCGCGGACTGGTCCGCGTGGCTGCCAAGGCGGAGGGAGCGCGCAACTACAGCTCGTGCGACAGCCTGCTGCTCAGTTCCGCCTGCGGTGCCCACACCTTCCCCTACATGGACGTGCAGAACCCCACGGCGGTGGTGGAGCACGAGGCCACAACATCGAAGATCAGCGAAGACCAACTCTTCTACTGCCAGCAACGCGGCATCCCGCAGGAAGAGGCCGTGGGACTCATCGTCAACGGCTACGCCAAGGACGTGCTGCAGAAACTCCCGATGGAGTTCGCCGTGGAAGCCCAGAAACTCCTCAGCGTCTCGCTGGAGGGGACCGTGGGATAGAAATCCTAGGAAAACCTAGAAGAACCTGGGAAACCCTAAGAAACCCTAGGAAGTCCTAAGAAACAAAACCAGAAACCCAAAGAACTATGTTAGAGATAAAGAACCTGCACGCCACCGTCGGTGGCAAAGAAATACTCAAGGGCATTGACCTCACCATCAAGCCCGGCGAGATCCATGCGCTGATGGGCCAGAACGGCGCCGGCAAGAGCACGCTGTCGAACGTCCTGGTGGGCCATCCTGCCTACACGGTCACCGAGGGCAGCGTCCTCTTCAATGGTAAGGACCTGCTGGCGATGTCGCCCGACGAGCGTGCCCACGAGGGGCTGTTCCTCTCGTTCCAGCAGCCGGTGGAGATTCCCGGCGTGTCGATGGTGAACTTCATGCGTGCTGCCCTCAATGCCAAGCGCAAGTACCAGGGTCTGGATCCTCTGGACGCCACGGCGTTCCTGAAGCTGATGCGCGAGCGCCGCAAGATTGTGGAGCTGGACGGCAAGCTGGCCAACCGCTCGGTCAACGAAGGCTTCAGCGGCGGCGAGAAGAAGCGCAACGAGATCTTCCAGATGGCTATGCTGGAGCCTACGATGTGCATCCTCGACGAGACGGACTCCGGACTGGATGTGGACGCCCTGCGCATCGTGGCAGAAGGTTTCAACAAGCTGCGCACGCCCGAGACATCGGCTATCGTCATCACCCACTACCAGCGCCTGCTGGACTACCTGAAGCCAGACTTCGTACACGTCCTGCTGGGCGGCCGCATTGTCAAGACGGGCGGTCCCGAACTGGCTATGGAGATAGAGCAGCGAGGATTCGACTGGATAAAGACGCTCCCCTCATCCTCCATCTGAGCGGGCGGAAATTACCTTAAAAGTAACAGACTCCTATGCAGAATAGCCAATCAGCAACAGTGACAGCTCCCTCTCAGGAAGGGAGGGCAGGGGGCGAGGCTCAGTACATCGACCTCTTCCGCAGCGAGCGCGCCCTGCTGGATGCCCACTCCACGCCCTTCTTCAACGAACGGCGCGAGGCGGCGCTGGCAGCCTTCGAGCGCATGGGGTTCCCCTCGCGGAAGGTGGAGCGCTACCGCTACACGGACGTGGCAGCAGCCTTCGCCCCTGACTACGGGCTGAACCTCTCGCGCCTGCGCATCCCCGCCAATCCCTACGAGGCCTTCCGCTGCGATGTCCCCAACCTCTCCACCTCCGTCTATTTCGTGGTCAACGACCAACTCTTCAAGGAAGCACTGCCGAAGGCCAAGCTGCCCGAGGGAGTGGTTGTGGACTCCTTGGCCGCTCCATTCTTGGAGGACTCTCCACTCGAACTTGGCCGCTCCGTCCTTGGTGGACTTTCCGCTCTCGACTCCGACCCCATCAGCGCCCTCAACGCGATGCTGGGCCAGGAAGGACTCCTTATTTATATCCCCGCCGGCGTGCGCGTGGAACGTCCCATCCAGGTGGTGAACATCCTGCGCTCCGCCGTGCCTCTGATGGTGAACCGCCACGTGCAGATCATCGTCGAGGCCGGGGCGGAGGTGCAGCTACTCTTCTGCGACCACGCAGCCGACGACCAGGATTTCCTGGCTACACAGACGGTGGAGGTCCGTGTGGGCGAAGGTGCCCGTGTGGAACTCTATGAATTGGAAGAGACGCATGCGCGTTGCCGTCGGTTCTCTAATCTGACGGCGGACGTGGCCGCTGGCGCTCATCTGACCCACGCCACGCTGACGCTGACCTGCGGCATCACGCGCAACCAGACGGACGTCGTCCTCTCCGGCCGGGGAGCATCGGTGAACCTCTATGGCTGCGCCATCGCCGACGGGGAACAGCATGTGGACAACAATACGCTCATCGACCATCGCGCCCCTGGCTGCAAGAGCCGTGAGCTATATAAATATGTGGTGGACGAGCAGAGCACAGGCGCCTTTGCCGGACGTGTCCTCGTGCGCGAGGAAGCACAGCAGACCGAGTCGCAGGAGACCAATGCCAACCTCGTCTGCACCCCCGAGGCACGCATGTACACCCAGCCGATGCTGGAAATCTACGCCGACGACGTGCAGTGCAGCCACGGCAGCACCGTGGGACAGATGAACGACGACGCTCTCTTCTACATGCGCCAGCGTGGCATCAGCGAGGCCGAAGCCCGCCTGCTGCTGAAGCAAGCCTTCGCCAGCGAGGTCATCAACCAGATCACCCTCACTCCCCTGCGCGACCGCCTGCATTACCTCATCGACAAACGCTTCCGTGGCGAACTCAGCCATTGCACCAGCTGCCGGATGTGCGGAAAAGGGAGCCTATAAATCCGTAAATCTGTAAATCTTTAAATCCGTAAATTCCCTTGATTTCGTTCCAGACCATAAACGTAGAGATGCCCGCCATCGATGAAGCAAAGATCGTGGCGTGGGTGAAGGCTGTGGCTGCCACCTATGGCCGCAGCGCTGGCGACATCAACTACGTGTTTGTCGATGACGAGGAGATCCTGCGCGTCAACCGCCAGTTCCTCGGTCACGACTACTACACGGACATCATCACCTTCGACAACGGCACCTCAGCCCCAGGCACCTCGCACACCCTCTGTGGCGACCTGTTCATCAGCCTGGACACCGTGCGCACGAACGCCGAGGGCCTCGGCGTCGTCTATGCTCAGGAGCTGCATCGCGTGATCATCCACGGAGTGCTGCACCTCTGCGGCCTCAACGACAAAGGACCCGGCGAGCGCGAGCAGATGGAAGCTGCCGAGAACCGTGCCCTCGCCATCCTGCCGTGATATAGCGGCGTCGTGCTGGCTTCCGTGCCGCGATGTAGCGGTGCCCTTGCCCTCTTGCCGTGCCGTAGCAGTGCTTTCGGCTGTAGTGCCTGTCCCTGCTGGCTGTGGTGCCTGACCCTGCCGGCTGTGGTGCCTGACGGTTCCCCGTCAGGTCCCTTCTCCCCTCCAGAAAAATAACCCTTCTCAAATAACCCTTCAAAAAACAAAAGCAAAATGAAGAAATTACTCTCTCTCGCTGCGCTGGCACTGATGCTGTGCGTGGCAGCCTGCCAGAACGGCGGCTACAAACTCACGGGAACCGTCAATGGTAGTCAGGACGGCGACACCGTAGTCCTCATCAACACGCAGAACGACACGCTGCAGACGGCTGTCATCAAAGGCGGCAAGTTCGTCATGGAAGGTGTGCAGGACACCGCACAGGTGTGCTACATCCTTTGGAAGTCCAACGAGAATCCCGACCAGATCATGGGTGCTGCCCTCGCTCTGGAGAATGGCAACATCACGCTGAAGCTGGACACTGCCGAGAACGTGCCCTCTGAAGTCACCGGCACTCCCGCCAACGATGCCCTCACCGCCCTCAACAAAAAGGAGCAGGCCATCAACGAAGAGGCCCGCACCATCTTCGCCGTGCTCGGCGATACCGCTGCCACGCAAGAGGCTCAGGCTGAAGCCCAGAAGCAGCTGGAAGGACTCCAGGAACGTGCCACCGAGCTCTACAAGCAGTTCGTGAAGGAAAACATCAAGAACATCGCCGGACAAACCTCTCTCGTTCAGTACTCCAGCCTCTTCGACGACGAGTTTGTCCTGGAGCAGCTGGCTGCCGTGCCCGAGAGCGCTATCAGAGGAGATTTGGCTACACTCAAGGAGAACTACGACCTTAAGGCCGCTACGGCTGTGGGTCAGGACTTCAAGGATATCAAGGCTGCCACACCTGAGGGCGGAGAGCTCAGCGTCAGCGAGGTTGCTGCCAACGCCAAGGTGCTGCTCATTGACTTCTGGGCAAGCTGGTGCGGTCCCTGCCGCGCTGAGATGCCTAATGTGAAGGCTGCCTACGAGAAGTTCCATCCCCAGGGCTTTGAGATCATCGGCGTCAGCCTCGACAGCGATGGCGAAGCCTGGAAGAAGGCTATTGCAGACCTGGGTATGACCTGGCCGCAGATCAGCGACCTGCAGGGCTGGGACTGCGAAGGTGCTGCCACCTATGTCGTGCGTGCTATCCCTGCTACCGTGCTCATCAAGGACGGTAAGATTGTTGCTCGTGACCTCCGCGGCGAGAAGCTCGCAGAGAAGGTCGAGGAACTGCTGAAATAATGAACGACGCCACGCTTGACTATATCCGCCGCCACGCCTCGGACGACGTGCGCCAGTTGGCACTGCGTCCCGTTCCGGACGGAGTAGTCTTGCGTCAGGCTCTCACTCAAATCGAAGGTCGTCAGTTGGCTGCCCGCAAGCTTCCTGCTTGGGCGGCCACTGACGGCCTCCTGTTTCCGCCCCGCCTCTCGCTCGAACAATGTTCCAGCGAAGCCACGGCGCAGTACAAGCAAGCCCTCGTTCGCCGCCTCCTCGCCTCTCTTCCTCCTGCTTCATCCCCCTTTCTCCCTCCCGCCTCCTCCCCCTCTCTTCCTTCCGCCTCCTCCTCCGTCCCGTCCCCCTCTCTCCCTTCCGTCTCCTCCTCTGTCCCGTCCCCCTCTCTCCCTTCCGTCTCCTCCTCCGTCCCGTCCCCCTCTCTCCCTCCCGCAGCAGTGGCCGTCGCTTCAGCGACGGTTCCTCCAGTCTGCTTTGTCGACCTCACGGCAGGCTTCGGCGTGGACTTCGCCTCCCTCGCTCCGCTGTTCGCCCGTGCGACCTATGTCGAGCGGCAGGAAGTGCTCTGCGACATCGCACGCCACAACCTCCCCCTGCTCGGGTTGCCGGAAGCCGAGGTGCGCTGCTCCAGTGCCGAAGAGGTGCTGCAGGAACTGGCCGACAACCCCGTCACCTTGCTCTTTCTCGACCCCGCCCGCCGTGATGCTACCGGGCGTAAGGTGGCACTCATAGAAGACTGCACGCCCGATGTCTGTGCGCTGCAAGACCAACTGCGTGCCGCTGCCCACTATGTGCTCATCAAGCTCTCGCCCATGCTCGACCTCACGGCTGCCCTGCGTTCGTTGCAGGGAGTCGTGGAAGCGCACGTCGTCAGTGTGGACGGCGAGTGCAAGGAACTTTTGCTGCTCTTGGCTGCCGAAGCGTCCGCAGCCGAACCCCTCATACATTGTTCCTACAGCCCTACCGTGCCTCCCCTGACATTCCGAATGTCCGAGGAAAGGTCGAGCAACGCCGTGATGGCTGCGGGCTTGCAGCAATACCTCTACGAACCTGATGCGGCGATTCTGAAGGCGGGTGCCTTCAAGGTGCTCTGCCAGCGTTATCCTGTCAGCAAGCTGGCACCCGACACCCACCTCTACACAAGCGACGAACCCGTGGTCGATTTCCCCGGCCGGCGGTGGAAGGTGATGGACAGTTGTTCCTTTGCCAAGAGCGAGCTGCGACGCCTCCTGTCCGATGTGCCCGCAGCCGACCTCACCCTCCGCGGCTTCCCGGGTTCCGTGGCTCAGCTGCGCAAGCAACTCCACCTGCGCGAAGGCGGTTCCGCCCACTTCATCGCCACCACCCTTGCCGACGGCTCACGTCACTTGATCCGGGTTGAAAGGGAAGCTCACCCCCTGCCCCTCCTATAAGGAGGTGAGACCTTAATCCTTCTCACCTCTCGCCTCTCCCCCTTCTCGCCGCACCCCTTCTCGCCCCCCTTCTCGCCCCCCTTCTCTCTCATCACTTTTATTTTTTCATTTTTTCATTTTTTTATTTTTCTCATTTCCCGTGCTCTCCCTTCCTACATCCTATTTGGCACCCGTCTCCTGGTATCGCGCCCTTGCTGCCGCCGACTCAGCTGTCGTCGATCAGCACGAGCATTACGTGAAGCAGACGTGGCGCAACCGTTGCCGCATCGCCATGCCCGATGGTCCGCAAGACTTGGTGCTGCCCGTGCAGGCCGCTTCTTCCCATGTTCCCATCCGCGACATACGTCTCAGCGACCACGGCAACTGGAGGCATCACCACTGGAGTGCACTGCGCACGGCCTACGGCAAGAGTCCTTTTTTCGAATACTACGCCGATGACTTTGCTCCCTTCTACCTCGAACGGCGCTATGACTTCCTGCTGGACTTCAACCTCGCCCTGCATGAACTCGTCTGTGAGCTGATAGACCTCAACGTGCCCCTCGCTCGCTCCGAGCAATACACGGGAGCGCAGTTCCCCGTTGCCGAAGAACTGCGCCCGTACTATCAGGTCTTTGCCCAGCGATTAGGCTTCCTGCCGGACCTGAGCATCGCCGACCTGCTGTTCAATATGGGACCCGAGAGCCTGCTGGTGCTGACGGCAGGATAAGTCCTCCTTCGCTTCCTTATCTGATTACCACCTTTCGCCCATTGACGATATAGATACCTTTGGTCAGGGGGCGCTGCACTTGCACACCTTGCAGGGTGTAGGTGGCAGTGTCCTTCGTGGTGTGGTCGTCAGTCAGACCGCCGACTCCCACCGGAGCCGTCACTCCGAGGCAGATGAGGCGGAAGTTGTCCACCAGCGTCCAATCGTAGGTGCGCGAGAGGTTCTTCTTCACGGCCAAGGTCAGGATGCCTCGTTCGCCGACCTCAAACTCCTCGCTCTCCACGAAGTAGCAACCGTTCTGGAAGTACTCCACGGCATCGTGTGCTACGTCTGCCCACTCGCCCGCTTCGCCTTTCCATCCCACGCCGGGAAGCATGTTCGCCGCCTCGTGGATGCCGGGCAGCACGGCAATCTCAGCGTTGTTGGCATAGACCTTGGCAGGCTGCTTGGGCGTCTCACCCTTCATGAGGATGGCGGTGTGGTTCTCCTTGCCGCCTTCGCGGTAGAAGCCGTTCAGCGTGACCTTGTAGCGCCCGGGGGGAACATTCAGCTGCTGCGTGAGGTTCAGCGGGTTGGCATTCCAGCACTGGAAGGCAAAGTCGGGGAAGCAGCCGCCACGTTCGGAGATGGTGATGTTGCCGGCATCGCCCACCGTGTTGTGTTTCCAGGCACCTTTGCTGCCGTCCCATCCGCCTTCCACTTCGTCGTACTCGCGCTGCGAGAAGTTGGGCATCTTGATGTAGTGCGAGGCGTCGATGGGATGCTCCTCCGAAGCCTCGTTCAGCAGTATGTCGCGCTGCTCGCGGCTGACCAGCATCCATTGGTTATTCGGATCCTTGGTGTCGCCATTGCTGATTTGTGCCACGTGGTCGTAGAAGTACTCGCCTTCCAGCATCTGGTAGGGTGCAAAACCCAGCATGAGCTTGCTGTCCACGGCTCGGATGACATAGCATCCGTTGGACTGCCGCTCGAAAGCCCAGGCGTAGGTCGAGGCATCGTGGTCGCAGTAGGCATTCTCGTTGAGCCAGTGGCTGTCGCCGCTACCCAGATGGGTGTCTATGGCAAAGCTGTTGTTGGCGGCGCTGATGCGCTTCAGGGTGACTTCGATGCCAGGCCATCCTAATGCAGCGTGTGCGCCCCACTTGGCACCGCCGCAGAAGAAGCGGTGTTGCCCTACATTATATAGATAGCACGTCTTGTTGGCGGCTGTCACCTCCGGCGTGAAGGGGTAGTCGTGGCTCTCGGCATGCAACAGCTTGCGCCCCACCTTCAATGTGTTTATGGCCGTGTTCACCGCGTTCATGTCTTTCGCTTCATGCAGTGCTTCGGCTGCTTCTTTCATGCCATCGCCCGTGTAGCCCGCAGTCTGACAACCGGCATAGACAGTCTTCAGGACGGAAACGTCCACGAAGCGGGCATCGCCCAGCGCACGGCTCAGGGCGGCAGTAGCGGCAGCCTGGGCTGTCTTGTCGGAACTTCCGACCAGAGCGCGTGCCTTCGTCAGTGCCTCGTCCAGGGCGTTCTGCAGCACTTCTGAGGTCTGCTGATCGAAAGCTTCGGCGGCAGAGATGACTGCTTGCAGGCGTGCCTGCTCGTCGGGGACATCGTCCTTCACCTCCACCTTGCGATAGAGGGTGTAGGGAGCCAGCTGGGCATTGACTTTCACGTTGTTGATGACGCCCGAACGGTTGTAGTTCTTCATGCGCATCTCCACGCGGTCTGGATAGACATAGACCATCAGCGCCTGCACGATGTTGGGCGTCTCAATGGGCATATCGCCCGGGTCTATGGTGTTGAAGTAATAGCGCATGGAGCCCATGAAGGCCGAGACGAAGCTGGGTTCGGCTTCGGGCACGTCATGCAGCGTCCAGACGAGGTCGGTGCGGGACTTGGCAAAGGTGATGGTGCCTTCCTTGTCCGTGACCTTCAGTCCGTTGAGGCGGCAGCTGGAGGGCGAGGCTGAGTAGATAGCGTTGGTCAGGGCGTACAGCTCATTGGTATTCTTCTGGTTCTGGGCAACGAAAATCACCTGGTCGCCATCGTGCAGTTCTGTGGTTCTGGTAGCCGTGATGCGGCTGCCGGAAGCATCGTCCACGCGGTAGATCCAGGTGGGGTTACGCTCCGTGCTGCACGAGAAACGTCCGTCGGTGCTCGACACGATGTAGCTGCCTGCGGCCTCAGAGCCGCTGCCGCTGACGGCAACCGTGAACTGCTTGGTCTGTTCGCTCTGCAGGTCCATGGTGACCAGGTTCTCGTAGTCCACGGTAGTGAGGTTCACGTTGTTGAACCCTAAATAGCGCTGGTCCTTGTTGTTCTGTACGTACCAGCGTGTGGTGCTGGCAGGAACCTTGGCTGCAGATTCGAAAGTCCACTCTAATAATTTGTTCGTGGCGACGGTCAAGGTCTGTTTGTTGCCCGCCATCGTCACGCGTGTGCCCTCCAGTCGCTGTTCTGCGCTGCCAGGGCTGTAGAGTTCTCCGGACAAGGCATACCAGATGCCGTTGTACTGAGTCACCATGAGGTAAGTCTTTCCGTCCTCTGGATGCGCAACTCGTGAGGCCTGGATTCCGTCGGCGTCGGAGGTCACCTCATAGAGATAGATGTTCGAAGGGTCGCCGCTGGAGAAACGTGCATTGGTGCCTACGTGCACGAACTTTGAAGACATGCCGTTCAGGATCTCCACATCTGCGCTGAAGGCATTGTTGGTCAGCGGAGTGAAAGTCACGGCCGTGCGTGCCGCCAGGGCGGTGAGGTTGTAGCTGTCGAGGCCCAAGAACATCTGAGTACCCTCGTTGCGGAGATAGAATTGGTTGTCGTCGTTCTCCGGATCCTGGGTGGCACCGTCCACGTGCGTGGCATCCGTCGTTGCGATGACATGGCCCAACTTGTCGTAGTGTGTCACGCGCTGCGACGTCTTGCGGCGGGAATAGGCCGTGTTGCGTCCGTGGTCGTGTCCATAAAGCATGATCAGGTTGGGATATTTGCTCAGGGTCTGCTTCAGCAGTCGTTCTCCGGGCGAGCGGTAGAAACCTTTCTGCGGGCTGCTGATGCTATTGCTGTCGCCGAAAGGAATATGCAGGGCGAAGAACACCGTCTTGTCCGGCTGCCCGGCATAGATTTGTGCCAGTTTATTTGCCACCCACTGCACGGACTCTTCGCTGTAGATATAGTCCCAGGCAGAGGCGAAGAAGTTCTTGCCGCAGTTCAGCACCACGAAGTCAAAGCCTTTCACCTTATAATGATAGGCGGCGAGCAGCGTCATCTGTCCCAGGGCGCCATTGGGTGCCTGCTCGTAGAAGGCGTCGTCGAAGTCCAGTGCTCCCACGTCTTCGCGCATAGGAAACGTGTAGTAGTCGCCTGCGTTGTAGGGTTTGGGCAGACGGTCCCAGTTGGCGACCTCATAGTCGTGGTTGCCCGTGGCATAGAGTACTGGGGTAGGGTGCTCGTCCGGGAATGCGCCGCGGGTGGCGGTGGCCATCAGCTCGCGCACTCGCATCCAGTTCTGCATGGAAATCGTGGCGTCGCTGGTGCAGTCGCCGCCGAGCACCATGACATCGATGTTTTCTTCTTTCTTGATGCGCTTCAGCGTCTGTTCAAACGAGCCGCGCAACTTAATCTTGCTTATATCACTCTGGTCGATGAGCGAACGTTCTGCGTGGCAATCCGAGAGACAAGCGATGGTCAGCAGGGGCTCTTCCTGTGCCTGAAGGGGAGATAAAGTGCACAGTCCTAATAGTAGTGTTAGGGTTAGATTTCTACGGGTTTTCATAAGCATTGCATTCAAAATTCTCCACAAAGATAGACCTTTTCTATGAAACGCGCAAAAAAAACTGCAAAAAAAAGGATTTTCCTCCTCTATTCTTTGTTCAATCGAAAGAAAAGAGATAATTTTGCGGCGAAAAAAACGATTGTAAACTTTAAATAACTCTTAAACTAAAATTCCTATGAAACAATTATCGAGGGCAGCACTCGCCCTGAACCTAAGAGCACTCCTGCTCGTCAGTCTTCTGATGGGAGCAGTGAGTGGAGTGCAAGCAGAAAATTACAAATTGTATTCTGGAGAGTTAACCCCTGGCGATTATTTGGTGGTGTATAATGGTGGCGCCATGAAAGCTTCTGTCAGCAGTAACCGTTTAGGTTTCGCCACTGTCACCGTCGTGGATGATGTGATTAGTAATTCCGAAGCAAGCCTAATTTGGACAATTGCCGCTGATGGAAACTACTTTACGTTGTATAATACATCAACTAAGAAGTATGCAGCAAGTACTGGTACTAAGAATCAAGCAAAATTAGAATCTTCTATTACTGATAATTCAAGATGGACAGCAAGTGGTGAAAGCACATACGAATTTGTGAACAAAGCAAATGCCGCCCAAAGTATTAATTGTAATTTACGCAAGAATGGCACGTATGGCTTTGCTTGCTATGCCACAAGTACTGGAGGTGCTTTGAGTTTATATAAATTGGTGGAAGCCGGTGAAAATGACTCAGAGGAACCGACCATCACGGGTGATGCGAATCCGTTCTTCTCATCCAAGACCGTGACCATTACTGCAGCTGAAGGAGCTGCTATCTACTATACTCTTGATGGTAGCAATCCTACAACATCTTCCACAAGATACACACAACCATTCGAGATAACTAACACAACGATAGTCAAGGCCATTGCCGTGGAAAACGGAAAGAATGCAAGTTCCATTGCCTCGGAGACTTTCGAAAAAGATATTATTTACACTCTTGGTGAATTGACAACTCAGGCAGCGGGTTCTTACTACGTTAATTTCCAGAATGCAGTCGTAACCTATGTCGATGGTTCCTACTGTTATATAGAAGATGCTACCGGTGCAATCTTATATTTCTCCGCAAGCAATGGTCGTAAGGTAGGTGATACAACAAATGGCGTTGCACAGGTAACATATACTGTTTACCAGAGTCTTCCCGAGATAACAGCCATCAATGGTGCTACTTTCACGGAAGGAACAGCTCCCAGTCCCGTTGTTGTAACACTGGCAGATCTCACGGCCAACTTCACCTCCTACCTTTCAAAATTCATTAAGGTAGAGGGGGTGACAGTGACCTCAGCTCTCGAGAACAAATCTGCAACCATTGAGCAAAATGGCACAAGCATCGCCCTTCGTCAGAATGGGGACAAGACAATCGAACATCTGACAAAAGATGCGATACTCAACCTTACTACCTTCCCTACCATGCACGGAACCACGCAGCAGCTGGTGGTTTATTCAGATGATTTGATAGAGGTCCTTTCTGAAAAAGCTGATCCCGAATTAGCTTTTGCAGCAGCCTCCTACACCGCAAACCTTGGTGAATCTTTCACAGCCCCCACGCTGACCAACCCTCATAATCTGGTTGTAACCTATTCAAGCAGTGCTCCGGATGTCGCATCTGTTGATGAAGCTACTGGTGCTGTGACCATTAAGGCGGCAGGTGATGTCGTCATCACCGCTACTTTCGCAGGCAACGATGACTATTGGTCTGATGCCGTTTCTTATAAGCTCCTTGTCGAAGATCCCAGTGTGATCTACTATGCATTGGTGGCAGAATACAACGGCAACTATTTTGCTTTAAAGAACTTGCTTAAGGATGGTGGTGCGTATTCAGAAGAACAAGTTGAAGCGGTTGTCAATGGAAAGGTCATTGCTAAGGCTACTGACGCTATCTCTTGGGAGATATTAGATGGGAAAACCGTTCGTATCAGGAATAAGGCAAAAGATAAGAATGGATACTATCAGTATATAGGTCATGGAAGTAGCACGAACTTAACCCGTCAGAATGCAACATCCGATGAAGCCTCAAAGTGGAGTGCAGATACAGAAAATGCCAGCTGGGTTTATGATTCACGTTCCTTCATTTATAAGAGTGGTACAGGCTTCAAGAACTATGCTGTTAGCAATATAGGAAACTCTGGCTACGCCACTTCCTACACCAAGGCCTACACCTTTGCCTCTGGCTACACTCGCACAGTCACCGCAGGTGCTTGGGGAACCATCTGTCTGCCCAATGATGTTGCTGCAGACGATTATTCAGGAGTGAAGTTCTACAGCATTGCCGGTAAGGACAAGGCCGTGGATCCCACCTCCATCACGCTGCAGGAAGTCAGCGAGCTGGAAGCTGGAGTACCGTACATTTTCCAGGCCAACGAGGATGTTACTAAGCTGGTGGCTGCTTATGGTAAGCAGAGCGTTGCCACCGCAGGCAGCAACAATGGTCTCACCGGCTCCCTCGAAGGTCAAGAGGTCAATGAGGGTATGTACCTGCTCTCTGGCGGCAAGATTGTGCTGTGCGGCACAGGGTGCTCCATCGGTGCCAACCGCGCTTACATCGATATGAGCCAGGTGCCCGTCGTCAGCGCTGGTGTCAAGGGCGTTACCTTCTTCTTCAACGGCCAAGTCGGAGTCAACGGTCTCGAGGCAGACAGTCAGAACAACGCTCCCGTCTTCGATCTCACGGGTCGCCGCGTCAGCAAGACGCAGCACGGCCTGTACATCGTCAACGGAAAGAAAGTGATCGTTAAGTAAAAGTAAAAGAGAAAAAAGAAAAATAAAGTAAAGGAGAATAAAAGAAAAGAGAAAAATGATGTAAAAAGGAAAAGTTAAGGAAACGATGATGGGAACGAATTGCCGTTATGATTATAACCTTTATCTTTTATCTCATCTTTCTCTTTTCTCTTTTAATCTTTAAATATTTAAATATTTATTCGCATTATGAAAAAGACATATATCCAACCCACGCTCTCCGTGGTGACCATCGCGCAGAGTCTGCCCATCGCAGTCAGCCTCGGTGTCGATAACAACAAGCAAGACGGCATTGTCGGCGATGTCAAGGTCAATGATGACTGGGACATCTGGGGCGACGATGCCGTCCTCGACGAAGAATAAAAAAAACTTTTGCCTCTCCCGGGCACTCGCCTGGGAGAGGCTTTCTCTCCTTCTCATACTGGGAATACATCATTAGAATTTATAGAAATCAGAGAGTGAAGAATATAGGATCCTTGAACCATTGTGTATGTCGCTGTGTGGCAGCGACCTTGTTTGCTGTCGCTCTTGCGGCTTGCCATTCTTCCAAGACAGCCCGGCAGGCAGCCCCCGCGGCTCCTGCTCCTGTCCCCGTTGTTCAATCCCGTCTGACTTCGCTTTCTGCGAGCGATCGTGCACGTCTGGACTACATCTATCAGGAAGCCACGCGCCAGAAGCTGGTGGAGAACCACTCCGGCGCCTTCGACCTCCTCTGCCATGCCTATGACATCTGCCCCGATGCGCCGGAGGTCCTCTATGACCTGGCACTCTATCGGCTGGCTCTGCGTCAGGACTCCCTGGCCGAACGCCTCTTTGTCCGTGCTGCCGCGCTCGATCCCCAGAACACCTATTACAAGGAAGCCCTCGCCTCGTTCTACCTCCAGCGACGTCGCACCGAAGAGGCGCTGCCGCAGCTGGAGACGCTGGCGACCTTGCAACCCAAGCGCACCGACGTCCTCTCGCAATTGGTGACTATCTACTCCAACCTGGACCGCCCCGCCGATGCCATCCGCACCCTCGACCGCATAGAACTCCTCGATGGTAAGATGGCCAGCGTCAGCTACCGCAAGTTCGCCCTCTACAAATCCATGGAGAAGGAGCAAGAGGCGTTTGCGGAACTCGAGTCGCTCTGCGAGGAATATCCCCACGAGATGAGCTACCGCCTGGCCATCGGCGATCAGCTCCTGACAGCCGGGCGCATCGATGAGGCCGAGAAGGTCTATGACGAGGTGCGGCGCACCGAACCGGACAACCTCGGACTCAAGCTGTCCATGCTCGAACTCTACCGCCAGACCGAGCAGGACTCCCTCTTCCGCGCCACGCGCGACTCGCTCCTCTATGCTCCCAAGACCGAGTCCGATACCCGGGCTGCCCTCCTCCGCGACCTCATCTCCTCCGAGATGAAGGACGATTCCATCGGGCGGCAGCGCGTGGAGCAGGCCTTCGCCCGTCTGGACGAAGCGTTCCCCCAAGACCTCGCGCTGCTGCAGCTGCGCGCCGCCTACCTCGCCACCTACGACAAGTCCAACGACTCCGCCTTCGTGGCCGTCATGGATAGGGTCAACGAACTCGAACCCGCCAACACGCAAGCCCTCTTCTACCTCATTCAATACTATGCCGAACACCAGGACTTCGAACACCTCGAGAACATCTGTCGTCGAGCCGTGCTGACCCATCCCGAAGAACTCCTCTGCCACTACTTCCTCGGGGTGGCACTCTATCAGCAGGACAAGAAGCGCGAGGCGCTGGCTGCATTCCGGGCCGGCATCGTACAGAAGAACGAGGACAGCCGACCCGCGATGGTGGCAGACCTCTACAGCGTCATGGGCGACATCCTCCACGAGATGGGCTCCGAGCGCGAGGCCTATGCTGCCTACGACTCCTGCCTCGTCTATCAGGACGACAATGTCCAGTGCCTGAACAACTACGCCTACTACCTCTCGCTCCAGGAGACGGACCTCGACCGCGCCGAGGAGATGAGCTACCGCACCATACGTCTCCAACCAGACAACAAGACCTACCTCGACACCTACGCGTGGATCCTCTTCATGAAGCAGCGCTACAGCGAGGCGCAGATCTACATCGACCGCGTCTGTCCGCCAGACTCTGCCGACGCCGAGCTACTGGCCGACCCCGAGATCTCGGGTGTCGTCTTCGAGCACGCAGGTGACATCGCCGCCTGCAACGGTAACTTGGACCAGGCGCTCCGCTTCTGGCAACTGGCGCAGCAGGCTGGTGGCAATGGACTCACCGCCCTGCTTCCCCGAAAGATAAAACTCAAAAAATATATCGCAAAATGACAACAAGAAACTGCTTCCGGCTGACCTCCGTCGCCCTCATGGCTATGGCTCTCGCACTCGCGTCATGCCGCTCCAGCAAGCGTGCCGCCCGCGAGTCGGAACCTGACACCACGACCGCTGCCTCGCCGCAGGTGTCCGTGGACGAGAATGGCATCACCGTCACCAACCCCAAGACCGATGAATCCGCCAAAGACAAGAAGTCCGGTAAGGCGGCCAAGTCCGGCAAGAGCAAGAAGAGCTCGGTCGTGGCACGCATCAATGAGAACCGCCAGACCGCCAGCGGCATCCGCGGCAAGATGAACATCAGCCTCCGTCTGGGCAACGGCAACACCCTCAGCGCATCGGGCAGCATCAAGATGAAACGCGACGAAATCATCCAACTCTCCATCACCGCCTTGGGACTGGTGGAACTCGGACGCATGGAACTGACCCCCAAGTACCTCTTCATCCAGGACCGCTACCACAAGCGCTATCTCAAGTCCGCCTGGAGCGACATACCCTCGCTGAAGAGTGCCGGGGTGGATTTCAACACCTTCCAGGCCCTGTTCTGGAACGAGCTCTACGTGCCAGGGCGCAGCGCAGAGCCCTCCGAGAGCGACTTCCTGCAATCCTCTTCCGGATTGAGGGCTAAGCTGGAACCCAAGGACGCACCTGAGGCTGCCAGTCTGCTCTTCTATACGGATGAGGACCAGAAGCTGGTCTATCAGACCACCCTCATTGCCCGAAACGGGAAACTGCGCTTCGACGGTAACTGTTCGTCGTGGAGCCAGCTGGATGGCAAGCAGTTTCCAGCGGCCTTGCGACTGGCAATCTCCGTGACCAAGGAATATGTGGCAGAACTCACATTCACCCGTCTGCAGGTCGACGAGTCCATGGGAAATATCGCCACCACACTCTCCGACGGAAAGTACACACAGGTCTCCCTCGAGGAAGTGCTGAAGGGACTCCACATGTAGGGAGATCCCTAAAAGAGTGTTCCAAATGTACAAAAAAAGTTCACCAAAAGTACACCTGTACACATCGGAAACACATCAAAAATCCATCCAAAATCCACCAAACAGAGCTTAGAAGCCGATGAAATCGAAGTTTTTTGCAATCCTTCTCTTACTGTTAATATCGGCCAATTCCGGCACCCTTGCCGACAGTAAGAAAGTCAAGGACCTCAAGAGCCAGAAGGCCAAGATAGAACGTGGCATTCAGCAGTCCAAGAACGAGCTGCAGAAGACCCGTCAGCAGACCGTGAAGAAGGAACAAACGGCCGATTTCATCGAAGACCAGCTGCAGAACCGACTGGAGTATATCCATCGCCTTGAGAACGAGATAGACACCCTTCAGGCCAATGTTGACCGGTTGGAGAAGGAAGTGGGCCAGCTGGAACTGCAGGTCAACGACCGCAAGCAGAAGTACATCACCAGCCTGCGCCAGGCTCGCAACTCTCAGTCTCTGCGCAATCCTCTTCTCTTCATGTTCTCTGCCGAGACCTTTCCGCAGATCTATCGGCGTATGCGGTATGCGCGCGAGTTCGCTGCCCTGCAGAAGAACCTCGGCATACAGCTCATCGACAAGCAGAACCGCGCTCGCGACAAGCAGAACGAACTCTTGGCGGCCAAGCAGAAGATGAGCGAACTCGTGCAGGAGGTCATACGCCAGCGCAAACAGCTGGCAGCCGAACACTCCGTCGTCAAGGCCAATGTGGCACAGCTCCAGAAGCGGCAGAAGGAAATAGAGAAGCAGGTGGCAGAGCAGCAGAAACAACTCAACGCCCTGACCAAGAAGATTGATGAACTCGTGGCCTACGAATTGGAGCAGGCCCGCAAGCGTGCCGAGGCTGAGGCCCGTCGCAAGCGCGAAGCAGAACTGGCCAAGGCCAAGAAAAACGCCAAATCAAATACTAAGGACAAAGGAGGAAAAGGTACGGCCGCAGGAAAGAAAACACCGCCTCCCGCCAAATGGCTGACTGCCGAGGATCAGAAGCTTAATGGCAATCTGGAGCAGAACAAAGGGCGTCTGCCCGTGCCTATCACTGGGCCCTATCGCATTGCCCGCCGCTTCGGGCTTACCCAGGTCACGGCCGGCGTCACCCTCGACAACAAGGGTACCAACTACATGGGGCAGTCCGGGGCTCGTGCACGTGCCATCTTTGATGGCGAAGTCTCTGCCGTTTTCCAGCTCGGTTCGCTGAAGAACGTACTCGTCCGCCACGGTTCCTATATCTCCGTCTATTGCAACCTCTCCTCTACCATCGTCACCCGAGGGCAGAAGGTAAAGGCACGCGACATCCTCGGCACCGTGGCCGACGACGGACAGGGCAACTACGTCCTCCACTTCCAGCTCCGCAAGGAAACTGCAAAACTCAATCCGGAGGTGTGGATAGGGAAGTGATATCTCTCACACTTTCTCCCGCGCGCGTAATAATTTTCGCGAAAAATGCCACAATCTTACGCATTTAGCATCTTATTCACTGATTGCTAATGCGTTACGCTGCGTAAGATTATGCGTAAGATTCCTGTTTTTGCGTAACATTTTTTGGCGAAACGCGAGAATCAGTGCCAATCTGTATGAATTTCCCCTTGCTTGGAAGGGCAGACGGAACACGAGTACCAGCAGAATTCCACTGCTGGTACTTATTTGTACCACTGCTGGTACTTTTGTGTACCACCGCTGGTACTTTTGTGTACCACCGCTGGTACAACCCCACCTGTTCCGTTCTTGTCCGGCCTGCATCAGCCAAGATTGAGCATTCTGAAATGTCCTTCCGCGCAAATGGACTAAAATCCCACGCAATCACATGGAATGTCACGCAAAATCTTACGCAACGTAACACGTTGATATACAGCAAGAAACATGCATTTTGCGTAAGATTGTGGCATTTTTCACAAACTTTCTTACGCGCGCGTGAATGAATGATACTGTAAAGCTCTGCGAACATCAGGGACTTTTTCCGCTTATATGCAGAAAAAGGGCAAAAGATTTGGCTGATTGAATGATTTCGCCTACCTTTGCAGCCGAAAGACAATGAAGAAAGGTCTCATCATAGGAATCATCGTGGTGACTGCGTGCTGCGCAGTCGCCTTCGGCGTACACCATGAGATGCGGAGGACGGCGCAGATGCGTGCAGCGCTGGCAATATATGCCAGAGAATCTGTTGGAGGTGCAGAACCAGCTCTGCAAATCAAACAAGACTTTTCTTAGAAGGTGATAAGGAACCCAGATTGGCTTTCAACTTCGGTGCAGAGATAGGCGACACCATCATAGCGCAATCCATAGAAGGGCTTTATATCAACTATTATTGGAAATATCTGTCCGAAAAATATGAGTATGCAAATCTTTGGAGTGACACGTTGTGTATCAAGTCCATAGAAAAAATGAATGTGGGTGGTCGCGAACAAAAGGTTTTCTATTATACAAGCCATCTCTTCAATGAAGAACGATTTATGAAAAACGTCTATCTTATGGAAGGAATAGGTAGCAACGAGACTTCCGTACAGAATATAGGTCCAAATATAATATCCTGGAATGGTATTGCCCAGTTGATTTACTGTACATTAGGCGATGAAGTTCTTTATTTCGATCCTGAAGGAGCCACCAAATACGGCCTTCCTCTCCCCACCTCCATCAACTCCCCTACTCAAAAATTGGTAAATCGTAAATCCGTAAATTTTAAAATCCATGACCTCTCCGGCCGCCGCCTCCCCTCTCTGCCCACGCAGAAGGGCATCTACATCAAGGACGGAAGGAAGGTTTTGATTAAGTGAGCGGCATGCAAGCTCGCTTGCAGATGTCCGAACGGAAAAAACGTATGGAAGGTTTTGATAAATAGCGGGCTATTTGTTAAAGAATGATAAAAGTTTCGCGATGATGTAATATCACTGGGCGGAGTCGTGTATATATGATAAATGCCGAATCAATATAATAAATACAATATTCATCCAAACATTTAAAACGTAGTAGTATGAAAAAGTTGACTTGTCTGTTATTATCCTTGCTGATTCTCTCGTCCTGCAGAGATAAAGAAGAACCGGAGACTCATTGGCTTGGCGACCCGGTGCCTTGTGACGTTATCTTCCAGATTCTGGACGAGGAAGGTCATGATCTGCTAGACCCGTCAAACCCGGATGCTTTCGGCGAAAACGATGTGGCTGTCACTTGCCGCAACAAACATACAGGTGAAATACAGACCTACTATTTCGGAGCCTATTCGGAAGAGAAACTTCACTCCTTATTCCAAAAGGGCACCTACGGTTTATTCCTTGGGGCATACGTCTGGAAAAACGAGTATGATGCTTATTACAAGGTGACGATAGGCGATTTCTATCAAGGTAAGGAGATTGAGGATGAGAGAATCGTTCTTCGGTGGCCTGATGGGACAGAGGACATCCTCCATCTCTATTTCAAACAAAGCTTAAGCCAAAAGACGGGCAAAATCGATGTTGAACAGCACATCTTCTTGAATGACAAGGAAGTGGAATTGCGGAATGGTGTATTCACCATCGTGAAGAAAGCATAGAAACTTTTGCATCGTCAAATTTTTAAATCGACCTAACTATGAAAGTAAAATTGTTCTCTTTGTTAGCCGCCATCGCTATGTTGGCAACTAGTTATGCCTCGTGTAATGATGATAATGACGAATCACCATTCAAGAACCTGGATGCCGTAGGGGAATTCATTGGCAGCCAAAACAATTTGAGTGGCATCATCAGCTACAATGAGAACCTCGATAAATGGTTCATACTAGCGCCTGTTCCAGGTTCTATTGACAACGTCGGATGTTATTATCCCGTTCAGATGGATAAGTCATTCCGTGCCGCGAACACTCCAGTCAAGTTTTCCGGGAAAGTGTTTCTGCTTGATGAAGCTATGAAACAACAGATTCCTCAATTAGGAGGATATGAGTACTATGCAATTGATTTATCAGAATTGAAAAGGGGTTTATGATGAAACGACTCTTTCTTATTCTTTTACTTATCTATTGTGCAACAAAAGGTTTTGCACAAATTTTAAAGATAGATGATGGCCCTATTTATGACCATCTAAGATATGTGCCTTCTGGTGCAAGGTGGAATAAATTACAACTCACATATTTTATATAGCCTGATTGCTGACGGCAAGGTGGTGGAGACCCGCAGGATGATTGTGGAATAATAACACTCGTGTACTTCAAGTGGATAGTGTAAGACATGATGGAAGTACAACGAGAGCCGGGGCACAGTAGCCTCGGCTCTCGAAGTTAATAGAGGTTTGGTCATGCAAGCATGGCCAGTCGTGTAACTTGCAAATGACCGAGTGTCAAAAGCGCCTCAGAACGTGTAGCCGTTCACGCTGTCCCAGTCGGGGTCGGCGGTGAGGCGGATGGTGCCGTCGGACGAGCCGCCGCTGCCGCCGCTACCGAAAAAACTGCCGGTGTAGCGGGTTATCTGGTTGCGGGTGACGGGGACGTTCTCGAAGACCTTCTCCTTGATGATGTTGTCGTTCTGGTCGAGGGCGGTGACGGTGAGCTTGGTCAGCACGTCGTCATCTGTGTGCGGCAGGGTGAAGATTTCGTAGATGCCGTCGTCGCTGACAGGGCGTATTTCCGTCTGCTTCGAGTTCACACAGCCGCAGCCGTCCTTCGGGCTGAACGTGCTGGAGCCGCCGAGGTAGTAGAATTTCATCTTGGCGACGTTCGCTGGCATTTCATCGTCGGTCAACACCAGGCGGAACATGGCGACAGCACGGGTCAGTGTGAGGTCATAGCTCTGTATTTCTGTGGTCACCACCAGGTCGCCATAATAATAAAAGGTGTCGGTCACTTTATTGTTGGGGAACGTCACCTTTTCCGTCGAGGTAATCGTGGCCGAGCCTTCGCCGTTATGGGCGATGACTACCAGCTGGTACGTCCCGGCGGCAAGTGTTAGGGCGACAGTCCCGTAGCCTGCATCGCTCTCCTTTTGCGCCACGGTCTTGACCTTCGTGCCGTCAGCGTCGAAGATGGCGATGTTCAGGCGCGAGCACAGTTCCGTGATGTCGGTGGCGGCGCGAGTAGCGGCAGTGGCGGAAATGCTATTGCCGCATATGGAACCAGTACGACTGAATGCCTCTTGCCCAAACTGTGTGAAGTGCAGAATGACATTGGCATCTTTCTTTCCTGAAATATCCTCGTCGAGGATAATCTTCTCGCACGCTGTCATGAGCAGGGCGAGCGCAAAAAACAGAATCTTCTTCATAAACAATTCGTTCAATTTGTGAAATTCGTGGTTCAGTCTTTGGTGATGGATACTACGGCGACGGGACGGAGGCGGTAGCTGTCCGTCGTATTGGCGGTGGGCCAGGCAGTCTCTGCAGCACCGAGGGCGCGGTAGCCGAGGCCGTCGTTGCTCTTGCGGTAGAGGTATTTTTCCCCTGCGAGCGATGCATCGTCGGCCAGGAGCTTTGCCTCCACGAGCTGCATCTGCGCCTTGGTGGGTACGGCCCAGTCGCTGATGCCTACTGCGCCGAGGGCGGCAAGGGCGGCATCGGCATTCCCAGTGGTCGTTGCTGCCTGTTCGTTGGGCGAGAGCAGCGTCAGTTCTGCCGAGGTCTCATCAATCGTTGATACCGCCAGCACATAGCATCCCTGATAGGTGTCGCCCACGGCGGGGAAGTCTGACGACGGCTCAGAGGGCTCGCTCGGGTCGGATGGATTATTGGGTTCACTCGCTGACGAACCGCTTTCGTCGAACTCAAAGCTGATAGTCCTTTCGCCCAGCCATGAAGCACCGGTGATGGTGCCCGAGAGGCTGACGCCCACAGCCTCGGTGTAGGTGCCGTCGATGTTGATCTTGTAGCCTGCCTCCAGTTGGTCGCTGCACGAATAGGTGTAGGTCTTGGTGGCGCCGTCAATGGTGATGTTTACCGAAACGCTGGCGGGCTGGCTGCTGGGGGGCAGCACGTGCTCGCCGCTTTCCCCGGCGAGAATCCACGTGCGCCCGTCGCTCTGCTTTGTCAGGGCGATGGTCTGACTTTGCCCAGCCGTGCTATACGTCCCGCTCACCGTCAGCTCCTGCCACAGTGGGGCAATGGTCACGCTCACCGCCGTTGCCGCCGTGGGCACCTTCTTCACCACCACGCTTTGGATGAGCATTGTCTTGCGCGTCATGCCGAGGGTGACGGTGTTGGTGCCGCCGTCCGTGAGCGTTGCCGTTGCCTGTGCCGCCATCAGGTCGCCGTGGCTGTGACCCTCGCGAAGCGCAATGGCCGATGTCGCCAAAGCATCATCAGCTGTCTGCAGCACGTAGTCTGAAGAAGAGGCGCCGCCGATGGCATAGACCGTGTACGTCCCTTCCGTCAGCCCGATGTTCAGCGTCTGCCCCTCGTCGCCGATGGTCTGCACCGCCCGGCATTCCTCGCCGCTGAACACATACACCGTCACGGGGTACGCCACCGTCGCCTCCCCGCCAGCCGAACCGCCGGAGCGCGTTCGCACCTGCAGCACCGAGTTCGCCGCCTGACCCGCCGGAGCGACATCCGCGACGCCGTCCACGAGCCCTTTCTCACACGCCGTCAGCAGCACCGCCGCCAACGGCCAGAACAAAACTTTTCTGTTCATCATTTTAATAGAATTTAATTGTTTTCTGGGACTATTCCCATACATAATATAACGGCTTCCGTGAAAAAAGGAACATTTTTTGTGCGCAAACAGTATTAATATCCTCAAAAATGCGTGCTATTTGCAAAAAAAGTTGTATCTTTGCACGCATAGCGTGCGAAAAGCAACAACAGATAATTCATAACAACAATACAGATATGAGCATCGACACTTACAAACTGACCAGCATGGATGAGCCTACCGACGAGGTGCTCTCGCAACTGATGCGCGAGGCCGCCGAGGAGGCTGCCTGGAAAAGAGCCGAAGCCACGGCACAGTTCTTTAACCAGCTGAAAAGCGACGCACAAAAGATTGAAGCCGTATGGTAAAGGAGAACCACAAACCCGTACTCATCGTGATAGCCGGCCCAAACGGGTCGGGCAAGACCACGATTACCTCGAAGATTCTCAAGCATGAATGGTTGGAGAATGCGCTCTACGTGAATCCTGACCAGGTGGCGCAGGACCGCTTCGGCGACTGGAACTCGCCCGAGGCCGTGCTCAAGGCCGCCCGTTACTGCGAGGAGCAGCGCGAGGTGTGTCTGCGACAGGGCCAGAGCCTCATCTTCGAGACAGTGCTCTCTACCGACAGCAAGGTTGACTTCATCCGCCGCGCTCACGAGGCAGGCTATTTCATCCGCATCTTCTTCGTTTCTACCGCTCACCCCGCCATCAATGCCGCGCGCATTGCCCAGCGAGTGATGGAAGGCGGTCACGACGTGCCGATTTCCAAGATCATCTCGCGCTACCAGAAGTCGATACTCAACTGCAAGCGCGTGGCGGCCATCGCCGACCGTGTGTACATCTATGACAACTCCGTGGATGATGCCGAGGCCCGCCTGCTGTTCCGCATGACCGACGGGCGGCCCTTCAAGCGCTACACCGACGACATCCCGGAATGGGCGTTAACCATATTGAATTTTTAACGGGGAAAGAGAACAATAATTGAAAATAATGTGTACCTTTGCAGTGCAGACGCGCTGCCAAGCGCAGCAGTATCTCATATTCAAAACAAAAATAAAAATACAGATTATGGCAACAATGACATTACCACAGACATCCCAAATAATAGTGACGCTGGAAGACAATGCGCTCGTGGCCGACATCAAGCGGGCACTGAAAATGATACGCGGCATAGCCTCAGTGCGTACCGCCACCATCAGTGATGACCACACCATCACCCCCGCCATGCGCCGCTCCATCAACAAGGCTCGCCGCGAATATGCTAAGGGTGAGACCATCAAATGCAGCACCCCGGAGGAGATGCAGCGATATTTCGACAGCCTATGACCGCATCATATACGACATCTACGACGACCGCGTCACGGTGCTTGTAGTTCAAGCCGAGGAACATTACAACGACAAGTAATTTTAACCTCTATTTCCCTCCCAAAGCCATCCTCAATATAAAGCTTCTCTTGACAAAATGCACACTTTAGTGTGGAAATCGTGTTAATATCCTCCCCAAATGCGTTTTTTGAATTATTTTCCGTACCTTTGCACGCGAAAGCGTGCGAAAGGCTACGGGTAGGCGACCAGCGGTCGGGAATGACTGCTCCCGCTCGGCAATTGATGCAAGCATCATTGCTCTCGCTCCGATCGGCTTTGCCGCTTGGCTTGTCCAAGAACCGCAGTTTTGGCCCCCGAAATTTCACATAAATACGTATTTATTATGGCCAGACCGATTAAAGAAACACCCATCCTCTACGGTGAGGACGCACGACGCTTCGAGGCACGCATGAAGGAGCGCCGCCGCATATCGCCCGAAGAACGGGCTGAAATGAAGGCCACTTATGAGGCATTGAAAAGCGTTTGCGACTTCATGTGATATGGAAGACAAGGAGTTTACAGAACGATATACCATTCACAGAATGGCTGAACAGGAAATCGTCGCCGCATTCGATTGCGGCGATGACGATTTGAACGGCTTTATCTTGACCGACGCACCGTTGTACCGGAAAGAAAAACTGGCTGTCACATATACGGTTTTCGAGAAAAGCAACCACAATCATATTGTTGCGTTCTTCAGCCTGCTTTTTTCCCAATGAAGTTTTCAAACTCGTTGCGTTCACCGATTCATTTCTAACCTTCCAGGTTTACCTGTTCCTGCCACTTGCTGACGCTGATGCCAGTGCATGAGACGAAAGCACGTGAGAAAGTGTTGTAGCTTAAGAAGCCGCTGTCTTTTGACAACTGCTGCAGGGTGAAGGTGGTGCTTTTAGAGGCCCAGGTAGGTACGGTTAGTGTGGCAGGCCTGAGCCAGCGTTTTGAGCGACAGGTCACGCTGCAGGTATAGTTGCGCCTCCTCACAGTACTTCCGCAGCAGTTCACCCGTCTTATAGATGATGATGTCTTTCCTCGAAGCAGGAACCTCATGGGTATTCATTGTTTCCATAGCCTCCGTTTCCATGGTTCCCGGTTCCATAGCCTCCGTTTCCACAGCCTCTGCTTCCTGACTCTTTTGCACTTCCTCAACCGACTCCTCTGCCAACGGCTCCAGCACTTGCTGGCGGTCTATGTGCCAGACGATGAGGGCGATGAATATGGTGTCGGCAAGGTGGATGGCATACGTGCAGACAACAATGGTATGCATGTCGCTCTGGAACATTGTCAGCAGATAGTTGATGGTGGAGAGAAATATAGAACTCAGAATCATCCAACTCCATACAAGCTCCTTATGCTCCAGGTCGGCGTAGTTGTCGGCCAGAAAACGATGGTAGGCCTTCGTTGCCCTGACGTACCAGACGATGAAAGTGACCAGTTCAGTCAGGTACAAACCATACAACACCCCAATCCACCATGACCAGTGGGTGAGAAGCCACCCCGTCAGGGGCATCACCGCAAGCAGACTAAGCCACCACAGCCGGTTGTCCCAGCGCCGGCGGTCTTGCAGCAAATCAAGCATGAAGTACAACACCGTGGGATAAGTCACCATCATATCGAGCGTTACGGACACCATCTCCAAAAGCTGCTGGTTGTCGGAAAGCCAGAAACAGAGCGGAATGTTTGCCAGATAGACAAGTACATAAATGAGTATCATCCAGCCCGCCCTGCGCCGCAGACGCTGGTCGGTGACTATCTCACTTCCGAAAG
>ONJJ01000010.1 GCA_900318115.1 uncultured Prevotellaceae bacterium
GGCTTGGCCGGCACGGTGAAGGAGAACTCGCTGGTCTCCCCCGAGTAGCCCTCGGCGTACCATTTCTGGTAGGCTTCCTTCTGCTCGATGACGGTGCTGTCCGAGCGCATCAGCACCACCGTGGCACCGATCAGGTCCTTGTGGGCACGGATGTCCTGTACCACGCCTTGCAACTTCAGCTGGCGTTCCACCTTTACCCCTTCGTGCTGCACGTAGATGTGCTTCCCATGCACTTTCACCTTCACGGGCAGACGCTTGCAAGCCCGCATGACAGCCTTCACCGCGTCCAGCCCATCAGCCTTTGTGGTCGGTGCCTTCAGCTCTTCCAGACCATCGGAGATGATGTCGATGGTGTATTCTGACTGAGACCGTTCTATGTTGCGGAGAACGGTGAGAAGCGAGTCGGACTCTTGAGCGGAAAGGGAACACGCCAAAGAGCACATATATATAATAAGGTATAGCCGTTTCATTGTTCGCCCTCCTCGTCGTTAGTGCTTTCCACAAAAATGGTATCGTCCTGCAAGGTCAGGCGAAGGCCGTCGAACATATTGAGGTGCTCGATGAAGGCGGCGAGGGAGTCCTCCGGATTCCAGGTGGTGATGAACTTCATGCCCATGGCCGCCGAGTCGCGGAAGCAGACTTCGCAGTTGTAGTGGGCTGAGACGACGGCGAGGATGCTGTCGAGGGGGAGGTTGGAGAAGGAGAGAAGACCGGACTCTCCCCCCGCCCTCCCTGTTAGGGAGGGAGCGGATACCTTAGTGGGCTGATGGGGCTCCGTCGTTTGGTTGGAGCGTAGAAGAGGAGCGAAAGCCCATGCCAAGCCGCCGAGGAAAGCGACGGCGAGGAAGATGGCGGCAATCTTCTTGAATGAAGAATGAAGAATGAGGCGACTGGTCTTCGAGGACGCTTGATTCTTCATTTCATCATCCTCCGCCGAAGGATTATTGGAGGCTTCGCGCATGAGGCGCTGCCACGCCTCCTCTACGTCTGCAGGCTGCTGCGTCTGCTTGAGGCGGTAGGCTTGTTTGGCGGCTACCATGAGGCGGTAGGCGGCGAGGGTCTCTTCGTCGCTGTGGATGCAGTCGAGGATTTCCTGTTCGGAGTATGCACTGGGATTGTCCAGCATTTCCAGAAGTCGGCTGATGTTGGGATTCGTGTCCATATCTTCTCCTGTTTACGGTTTGAACTGTTTCTGAACGCTTTTGATGGCTTGACTGAGATACTTGAAGACGGTCTTGAGGTTCATGTCCAGTTGGCTGGCGATGTCCTTGAGTTTCATGTCCTCCTCGAAGCGCAGCCGGAAGATGGTGCGGTGGGGCTCTGTGAGGTGGCCGTCGGCATAGTCGCAGATGGCCTGCAGCGTTGCCATTCGCTGTTCGTCGTTCTGCCAGTCGGCTTCGGTTTCGAGGGAATAGAGCTTCTGGAACTGTTCAGTCAGCGTCTTCCGCTTGATGCGATTGATGCAGCCGTTGCGCACAGCCGTCATCAGGTAGGCTCTCGCTTTGTCCTCTGCGGGTAGGGAGTCGCCTTCGAGGAGTCGCACGAAAACGTCTTGCACCGTGTCCATAGCCTCCTCGTCATCATACAGGAGTGTCCTTGCGAGATGAATCATCTCGCTGTAGTGATGGCAGAAGAGCCTGTGGAGTATCGTCTTGTCAATCATTGCGTTCAGCTTTTCTCGCCCTCTTTTCGGGGCGATTCCTATAGTATAGACAATCCAGTGCGTCTTTTTTCTACAAAGAAACAATATTTCTTTATAAAAAGAACGTTTTTTGTGGGTCGGATAGTATGGAAGGAGATGTTTTTTCGCGTCTGTCAGCGCCGCCGTCACCGCCACCACTCACACCGAGGGCGGCGAAGACTTCCTGCACCACTACCTCCGCCTCACCTTCTGCTACCGGCTGGAGGCGAAGAGGAAATGAACCGACAAAGATGCAGAATTGCCGTCAAACGGCGCGCAGCGCTCAGCGAATCATGCGCTTGCGCATCGTCGCGGAGCCGTCGGGCATCAGGCACTGCTCGATGAACAGGCCGCGGCGGGGCATCGCTGGGAGGGCTATTCCCTGGAGGTTGAAATAGCGCACGGCGAGTGGCGCGGCCTGGGCTGGGCGAGCATCAGTCCGCAAAGGGGCTATGGCAGTAGGAAGAATGACCCAGCGCAGGCGTGTGCGGTCGGCATGAAGGGCGAAGAAGTCCAGGGGACCGCCGTTGCCGTCGGCGTCTGGTTTGCCCACGTTGAAGAGTCGCTGGCCTGTGGCGTCGGCTTCCAGGAAATAGGCCGCGTGGTTGTTGTCGTGTTTGGCATAGCGCGGACAGATGGCGGCAGGTGTGGCAGAGAGGTAGTTATCGACGACGAGGTACGCCCCGCTCTGCTCGTTGCGCACGCGGTAGAGGCCGTCGCCGTCTGCCTCCAGCGTCCACAGCGCCGCCGCCTCGCCGGCCAGCGGATCCTCGGAGCCCGCGAGGATGGCTTGCTCTGCCAAGCCGATGCGATAGACGACGGAGTCACGGCGACCGTCGGCAGCAGGCACACTGAAGAGATAGCGGCGCTGGATGTCCGGCCCCGCGACGCTGGCGCCCGAGCCCGGCTGGGTGCCGTAGCTGAAGATGTTGTACGTCTTCGTGGGGTCGAAGCCAGCCAGAGCCTGCACCTGCGAGGCTGGAACCTCAGCGAAGGTGAAGACCATGTCGGCGCGGTCGTAGGTGCCCGAGCCCCAGATCCAGTCGGCATCGAAGCCGCGCGCACGAATCTGGTAGTTCTTGTTGGCGGGGCAGTTGATGCGGTACATCGCCACGGCCGTGGAGAGCCCCGACTGCGAGGGCTGCTGGTCGCCCGTGTAGTTGATGGTCAGTAGCGTGGGCGTCTGGCTCTGCCCGATGCGGTCTTCGCCGTCGCCCGTGGTGCCGTTGGCGGCAGACATATAGGTCCCCGTGGAGCAGTTGCGGAGGTGGTAGCCGCCGTCTGCCACCTCGATGTCCCAGAGCTGTGCGGGGCTGTCCCATTGGAAGTCTGCCGTGGCGCCCAGGCTGCCTCCGAGGGTGAAGGTCAGGTACTTGGGCACCCCGTTCAGGTTGGTGCTGGAGTTGTAGGGCACGGTGGCGTAGTTGACGATGCGGTAGAGATATCCCTCGCGCGGCTCGAAGGTCTTCGTCCCGGCTGCCGTGCCGCGCCCGGGCTTCATGTATTCGTTGTTCACCGAAACGACGACGGAGTAGCCGGACTCGGCCTCGTCGGTGACGGCCTTGAGGCGGAAGAAATACACCTGCCCGGCTGTGAGTCCCGTGATGGTGGCTGTCGTCGTGCGGCCTCCCTGCCGCTTCGCTTCCGTGAAATGGCTGCCGTCCTCGGACTGTTCCACGACGATGTACTTCGCCGCTGCCTCGCCGTTGGTCCAGGTGAGGTAGGCCGTGGTCTTGGAGACGAGCTTGACCTGCACGTTCTGCGGCGGCACGAGGAAGGTGGTCTTCTCGGCGAGGCTGTTCACGTAGTGCTCGATGTTGGTGTAGCCTTCGCCGAGGGTGCTGGCGGAGGCGTCGTTGCGCTGCGGGTCCAGACCGTTGGCGCGCTCCCATTCGTCGGCCATTCCGTCGTTGTCGCTGTCCGTGGGCCGGGTTCCTCCCGCCACGGTGCCTATGCCGCCCACGTTGTCCTCGTTGGCGATGAACTCGCCTTTGGTGCCGAGGGACGTCAGCTGCTCGATGTAGCGGCGGTCGTGCACATCGCGCACCCGCGAGGCTCCGACGTGCTCCACGATGGCCGCATAGGCTTCGGCGGCGCTCTCCAGGTGCATCGGGTGCTGGACGTTGAAGTAAGGCTGCTGCATGGCGGTGGCGCTGTGGTGGTCGGTGATCAGGCGCCCATCGAGGCGACCGTTTTTGTTGCCGTCGTAGTAGTTGCCGGTGGAGTAGAGGTGATCCGTCGCCGTCCAGTCGTCGAAGTACTTGTCGCCAGAAGTGCTGGGGCCTGCGATGAAGTAGTTGTTCATCACGTCCTGGTAGTTGTCGGCCGCCGAGTGGCCGCCGATGATGCCCATGGAGTAGTTGTACACCACATTATTATAATACTGCAGGTAGCACTTCATCTTGGGGTTGCGGCTCTTGTTGTCGATCCAGAGGCAGTGGCTGACTGTCCAGTTGCGGGTGCCGTCGGTGATGCTGCCGAAGCGCTGCGGTTCTATACCCTCGGCGATGATGCAGTTCTGCCACGTCACGTTGTTGGCGTCCTTGATATGCACGTTGTCCCAGGGCCCCCACGAGATGCTGCAGTGGTCCATGATGAAGTTCTCGCAGTTGTCCAGGGTGAGCGTACACTTGCTGCTGTTGACGCTCTTGCCTCCTCGCATACGGACGTATCGCATGATGATGTTCTTGCTCTTCGAGGCGATGACGCGGCCGCCGTAGATCGTGATGCCCTCGCCGGGAGCAGTCTGTCCGGCTATGGTCAGATTGCTGGCCAGGGTGATGCTGGCGTTGGTGATGTCGATGACGCCGCCCACGTCGAAAACAACGATGCGGCCGCTCTTGCTCACCGCATCGGCCAGCGAGCCTGAGCCCGAGGCATTGAGGTTGGTCACGTGGTACACCGTGCCGCCGCGGCCGCCGGTGGCGTAGGCCGCAAAGCCTTCGGCACCGGGGAAGGCCAGCTGCTGGGCAGAGGTCGTAGTGCTGGTCATTGCCGTCAGCAGCAGGGCAAAGGCGGAGCAGAGAATCTTCTTCATAGTCTTAGGAGAAAAGAGGGAATCGGTTACGTTATTTCATGTGCAAAGGTAACGATTTCAGCCCGAATGAACAAAGATTCTTTCCTAAATGTGAGGCTCAGGCTTCGGAAAAGGCTCTTTTTAACATTAGCCCCACACTTTCCCCGCTCAATCCCCCGTGCGCTGCACGACAAAATCGCAAGCATTCCCTCTAGCTTCCCCCTCCTTCCCCTCTTCCTTCCCCTGGCGTTCCCCTCTTCCTTTCCCCTTCCTCTTCGTCCCGTTTTTTATTCCGCGATTTTATCGCGGGCGCCCCTTCCCTTCCTCTTCCGTCCCTAATACCAACTTCCAATCATCCTAATGCAATCTTCAGACGCAACTTGCGTCCGTACAGACGCAGCTTGCGTCTGTACAGATGCAGCTTGCGTCTCTACGGACGCAGCCTGCGTCTGAACTTCCCACCTATCCAAATAGAACTATCTCCCTTCCTCCCGCAGGATTTACACCTGCGTTCAGGTCCCAATTTCCTCCAGCTGCGTTTCTTCAAAGGAGATCACTGAATGCATTCGCTTGGAAACCAATATAAACACTTTTTATCCGTGACAGGTGCGCTCTTTTCCAAGTTAAAAAATGTTTTTTTCTGTCTCCTGCCTGCCGTCCCCTCTATTCAGGCAAATGTCAGAGAGATGTCAGAGAAATAATTTGCAGGGAATGGCGCATAAGTAGTTGCATTCCTCTGCTGTTTCTGGTGGCTTCCAGCACCTCGAATGGGATATTTATTATCATTCCGCTAAAAAAAACGCAAAAAGGCATCAGCATTTCAGATATTTTCAGTATCTTTGCCGCCGCGAGTAGTGTTGCAGCGCTCCGCAGATGTAATTTCATATACCTGAATACTTTTTTAAAACAATAATGAATAACAACTACATGGTTACAAAGAATTTGAAATGGGTCGTGGCGCTTGCCTGTGCGGCGGGCTGCCTCACCTCGTGCGGGTCTAAGGAACCCGAGCAGGAAAAGACGTCCTTCGAGACGCTGACAGTGAAGAAACAGGATATCACCATCCCCCTGAAGTTCAGCGCGCGGCTGAGGGGCAAGTCCGACGTGACGATTACTCCGCAGGCCAGCGGTCAGCTGATGCGCATCGCCGTGAGCGAAGGTCAGCAGGTGAAGAAGGGTGAGGTCCTCTTCGTGATCGATTCGCGCAACGCTCAGTTGGAGCTGGAGGCCGCTCAGGCCAACCTTCAGGCCGCGCTGGCGCAGGAGAACTCTGCGAAGCTGGAGTTCGAGTCGAACAAGAACCTCTTCGAGAAGAAAATCGTCAGCAACTACATGCTGGCCAACAGCGAGAACGCCTACAAGCAGGCTCAGGCCGCCGTGGCCCAGGCCCGCGCTGCCGTGAACCGCGCGAAGGTGGAGCTGGGCTTCTGCACCATCACGGCTCCGGTGACGGGCGTCATCGGCGAGATCCCCGTCCGCGTGGGCGACCAGGTGTCGCCCCTCTCGGAACTGACCTTGCTCAGCGGCAACACGACCATCGACGCCGAGTTCTCGCTGACGGAGGCCCTGATCGAGGAGATGGTGCAGGCCGGCATGACCAGCAAGCAGAAGGAGGAGTACATCGCCAACCTCCCGGACGTGACCTTCGTGATGAAGAACGGCACGGAGTACCCCCACAAGGGCCGCATCACCACCCTCACCGGAGTCGTCAACGCCTCCACGGGCTCGCTGTCCTGCAAGGCCACGTTCCCGAACCCCGAAGGCCACCTGTACTCGGGCGTGCAGGGCACCGTGGTGATGCCCTATTCCGAGGCGGACGTCATCGTGATTCCTCAGTTCTCCGTGGTGCGCCTGCAGGACAAGGCGTTCGTGTACAAAGTGCTGCCGGACAGCACGGCAACCGCCGTGGACGTGACCATGGAGGACACCGGCAACGGCAAGGATTACATCATCAAGAGCGGCCTCAAGGTCGGCGACCGCATCGTGACCACTGGCGCCAACAACGTCATGGAAGGTCAGAAGGTCTTGTTCCCGGCCAAGGCAAAATAACGTTATGTCGTAATAACGGAATAATAACGTATTAACGGAATAACGAAAGCATGAAGAATAACATCTTTATCAATAAATACGTGATGGCGTGTGCCATCTCGATCGTAATAGCGCTGGTGGGCTACATATCAATCGGCACCCTGTCGGTAGAGCAATATCCCGATATCGCGCCGCCCACGGTGCAGATCTCTACCAACTACTCCGGTGCCGACGAGAACACGGTGATGAAGTCTGTCATCCAGCCCCTGGAAGAGGCCGTCAACGGTGTCCCGGACATGACCTACATGACCTCGAAGGCCTCCTCGGCCGGCGATGTGGAGATCTGCGTGTACTTCAAGCAGGGCGTGGATCCCGACATGGCGGCAGTGAACGTCCAGAACCGCGTGAGCGGAGCTCTGGCGCTGCTGCCCGCAGACGTGACGAAGGTCGGCGTGAAGGTGGAGAAGCGCCAGAACAACATCCTGCAGATCTTCGCCGTGCGCAGTGCCGACGGCAAGCTGAACGAGGACTTCGTGTCGAACTACGTCGACATCAACATCAAACCGAAGCTGATGCGCATCACCGGCGTGGGCAACGTGCAGAGCTTCGGCAACACCTACGCCCTGCGCATTTGGCTCAAGCCCGACGTGATGGCGCAGTACGGCCTCACTCCCAACGACATCTTCGCCGCCATCGGCGGACAGAGCTTCGTGTCGGCCGTGGGTTCGCTGGGCGAGCAGTCGGAGAACTCCTACCAGTACTCCATGCAGTACAAGGGCACGCTGAAGACCGTGGAGGAGTTCAACGACATCGTGGTACGCACCAGCGGCGGCGGCCATCTGCTGCACCTGAGCGACGTGGCGGAGGTGAAGATCGGCGCCATGAGCTACAATTTCACGTCGAGCATCATGGGCAGCCCGGGTGCCATGTTCCTGGTCTACGCCGCCCCGGGCGCCAACGCCACGGAGGTGAATGCCAACATCAACAAGACATTTAAGGAGGTGAAGGAGAACATGCCCGCAGGGATGGAGTTCGTGACGCTCATGACCAGCGACGACTTCCTCTTCGCCGCATTCCACAACGTCATTGAGACGCTCGTCATCGCCATCATTCTCGTGATTCTGGTGGTCTACTTCTTCCTGCAGAACTTCAAGGCCACCATCATCCCCTCCATCTCCATCATCGTCTCGCTGCTGGGCACCTTTGCCATCGTCAAGATGGCCGGATTCTCGCTGAACATCCTGACGCTGTTCGCACTCGTGCTGGCCATCGGCACGGTGGTCGATGATGCCATCGTGGTCGTCGAGGCCGTCATGGCCAAGATGGAGAACGGCATCAGCGACGCCCGCGAGGCCACGCGCCAGGCCATGAACGAGGTGTCGGTGGCCGTCGTCTCGTGTACCCTGGTCTTCATGGCCGTGTTCGTGCCCGTGATGTTCATGCCCGGCACGTCGGGCACGTTCTTCACCCAGTTCGGCGTGACGATAGCCTCCTCCGTGGGACTCTCCTGCATCTCGGCTCTGACGCTCTGCCCGGCGCTCTGCGCCATCATGATGCGCGTGACGGAGGGCAAGAAGGAAGGCAAGAGCCTCGGCTACTATACCAAGAAAGCCTACGAGGTGAGCTACAACGCTATATATAATAAGTACAGCCGTGCCGTGCAGAAGTTCATCAGGCGCCCCGTCTTCTCCTGGGGGCTGCTGGCGGTGGCTGCCGCCCTGCTGGTGTTCTTCATGAAGAGCCTGCCCTCAGGCCTCGTGCCCATCGAGGACCAGGGTGTGTTCCTCGTAGAGATTCATGCCCCCGAGGGCACCACGCTGAAGCAGACCCGCGAGATGGTGAAGAAAGTGGAGGAGAAGGTGAAGAAGATTCCCGAGCTGGAGAGCTATGCCGTGAGCTGCGGCTACGCCATGCTGGCGGGCGCCGGCTCGAACTACGCCACCATGGTCGTGCGCCTGAAGAACTGGGACGAGCGCGAGGGTCTCGAGCACAATATAGCCTTCGTGGGCGAGCGCTTCGTCAAGGACTGTGAGGACATCAAGGAGCTGGTTATCACCCCCTTCGTTATGCCTCAGATTCCCGGCTACGGCACGAGCAACGACATTAACCTCGTCGTGGAAGACCCCACCGACGGCGACCTCTCCGAGTTCGCCCGTCATACAGAGCAATTCATGGCCAAACTGTCTGAGCGTCCGGAGGTAGGCTCCGCCATGTCCACCTACTCGGAGCGCTTCCCGAAGTATCAGGTGGACGTCGATGCGGCCCAGTGCGACCGGGCTGGCGTGTCGCCTGCCGATGTGCTCAACACGCTCGGAGCATACTGCGGCGGCGCATACATCGGCAACTTCAATCAGTATGGCAAGGTCTATCGCATCATGGCCGCAGCATCGCCCGAATACCGACTCGACCCGCAGTCGCTGCAGAACATCTTCATGCAGGTGGAAGGCGGCAAGATGACCCCTATCTCCGAGTTCGTAAGCCTGAAGCAGATCGTAGGTCCCTCGAACATCGAGCACTTCAACCTCTTCCAGGCCATCACCTGCTATGTGACCCCGGGGGCCGGCTACACCGAGGGCGACGTCCACAAGGTCATCGCCGAGGTGTTCAAGGAAGTGATGCCCGCCACCGCCACCTACGAGTACAGCGGCATGTCGCGAGAGTTGGAAGAAGCCTCCGGCTCCAATGCCACGGCCATCATCTACCTCGTCTGCGCCATCCTCATCTACCTCATCCTGGCATCGCTCTACAACTCCTGGTTCACCCCCTGGGCCGTGCTCTTCAGTGTGCCGTTCGGCCTGATGGGTGCCTTCGTCTTTGCCTACATCGGCTACAGATACCAGATTCCGGGCATGGACAACAACATCTACCTCCAGACGGGCGTCATCATGCTCATCGGCCTGCTGGCCAAGACTGCCATCCTCATCACCGAGTTCGCCTCCGAGCGCCGTGCACAGGGCATGAGCATCCGCGATGCCGCCTTCGAGGCTTGCAAGGAACGTCTGCGCCCCATCCTGATGACCGTCCTCACCATGATCATCGGTATGATACCCCTCGTCATCGAGGGAGGAGCAGGAGCCAACGGTAACCGCGCACTGGCACTCGGCGTCATCGGCGGCATGACCATCGGCACCATCGCCCTGCTCTTCGTCGTCCCCGCCTTCTTCATCGTGTTCCAGAAGCTGCACGAGCGCTTCCAGGGCAGTGAGGTCAAGAGCGCTGTCGTCACGGAATAACCCCGAAACCCCGAAATCCCGAAACCCCGAATCATCGAAACATCGAAACATCGAATCATCGAAACATCGAAACATCGAAACATCGAATCATCGAAAGATTATATTATGAAACTCAAGAATATCATCATCGCTGCAGCCGCAGGCCTCCTGCTTACGAGCTGTGGCCTGTTCAAGAAGTACGAGCAGCAGACCGAGACCCCCGTCAACATATTCGGCACTGATGACCAAGGCCGTCCTCTCGGCCCTTCCGCCGCCGCCGATGGCAGTGTGCTCGGCGGTTTTCCCGCCGAGACCGGCACTTCGTTAGCCCAGCTCTCCTGGCGCGAGTTCTTCACCGATCCGCAGCTGCAACAACTCATAGAGCAAGCACTGGCCAACAACACCGACCTGAACTCCGCCCGCATCGCCGTGGAGAAGAGTGAGGCAGCGCTGAAAATGGCCAAGATGGCCTACCTGCCTGCCCTCTATCTCTCGCCGCAGGGCACGTTGTCTAAATTCGACTCCAACCCGTGGGCGAAAGCCTACGAACTGCCCCTGCAGCTCTCCGTTGACTTAGACCTCTTCGGCGGCATCACGAACAAGAAACGTGCCGCCAAGGCCGTGCTGCTGCAGACCCAGATGAATGCGGATGCCGTGCGGTCGAACCTCGTCAGCACCGTGGCACAGCAGTATTACCTGCTCCAGGTGCTGGATCTCCAGCTCGATATCCTCACTCAGACCGACGGCCTCTGGAAAGCCTCGCTGGATACTCAGAAGTCGCTCTGGGAGAATGGCAAAGCCTACAGCACCGCCGTCAACCAGATGGAGTCCTCGTATCTGGATGTGAAGACACAGATTGTTGACACTCGTCGCTGGATCCGCGCCGTAGAGAACAATATCTGCGTCCTGCTGGCCATCACCCCCCAGCGCATCAGTCGCAGCCGGTGGGGCACCTCACCCATGAATCAGCACCAGTCGCAGGACGGCCTGTTCGATGCCGACTTCCTGAAGGTCGGCGTTCCCGCAGCATTGCTCGAGAATCGCCCCGATATTCGCATGGCTAACTTTGCCATGGAGGAGGCGTTCTACAACACACAAGCCGCCCGCGCAGCCTTCTTCCCGAGCGTCACCCTCAGCGGAACCCTGGGATGGACAAACTCCGGCGGGGGCATCATCGCCAATCCGGGCAAGTTGCTCCTCAACTTCGTAGGGCAGCTCGTGCAACCCATCTTTGCACGCGGAAAAATCCGCGCCAACCACAAGATCGCCAAGCTCACCGAGGAAGACATGCAGAAGAAATACGTGCAGACCATCATCGATGCAGGCAACCAAGTCAACGAGGCTATGGCCGACTACCAGGGTGCACAAGAGAAGCACGCCTACTACCATCGTCAGGTGGAAGTCCTGCGCGACGCATATGCCGGTACCCACGAACTGATGGACAACGGAAAGGCCAGCTACCTCGAAGTCCTCACGGCTCAGGAGTCTTTGCTGCAATCGCAACTCAACGAGGCCATGAACATGTATGATGGCGCCCAGGCTGTCATCGCCCTCTACATCGCCCTCGGAGGAGGTGCAAAGTAGCACCGCCACCTCGCCGGGGCTCCTTGAAGCCCGGACGCAAGACCTCTTCTTTTTGCAGGAAATCTGAAGCATGATTCGGATTTCCTGCTTCTTTTTTTAGAGCCGGATTCTTTGGCCGCTTATTCCTTTTCCCCCTCTTCCAGACGGTCGAAGAAGAAGCGCTGGAACTCGCTCTCGAAGTTGGGCGTCAGGGTGTCGTGGGCTATTGCAGCACGGATCTCATCCATCGACCAGAAACGTCCGCCATCCAGTTCTTCGGCAGAAGGACGGATGAGCCCGTCGTAGGTGCAGCGGAAGACATATACCAGTTCACGCTCCCTCGCGCTCTCGAAGACATATTTGCCAAGGAACTCGGGTGTGAAGTCCGTGATGCCCAGTTCCTCCCGCACCTCGCGCAGCAGCGCAGCGCGGGGTACCTCGCCGTAATCTACGTGCCCTCCGACGGCGGTGTCCCACTTACCGGGCTGGATATCCTTCCATACGGGTCGTTTCTGCAGATAGATGTCACCTGCTGGGTTGAACACGTGCAGGTGAACGACGGGGTGCAGCAGCTTGCTGCCGTTGTGGCATTCGCCGCGTGTGGCGGAGCCCATAACGCGTCCGTCTTCGTCCACTAAGGGGAATAACTCTTGCTGATTATCCATTGCCTGTCTCGATTAACAGGCGCAAAAATACAAAATAATCCACAAATAGTTGCTTTGTCCCGTAACTTTTCACTATCTTTGCTCTCGGAAAGCGAGAAAAGGTGCACTTTCCGTGAACGTTTCGCTTTTTCGCGTGTATGCAGTAGTAGAAAAGCAAAACGACGTCACACGGCTTTCACGAAACAACAACTTCAAAAACAAAGCAAAGAAAACGAAACAATGAAACGAGCATTTCTCTCATTCATAGTTGCCATTGTGGCATTCATCACTACCGGCGCCCAGACTGAAGAGCGCTTCACGTACACACAAATGTGGAGTTTCGATACCTTGAAACTCGACTCGATGTACAGGAGTTGGGAAGAGCGTGTAGAGGCATCGCCGAAGGACGAGCAGGCATGGCGCAACCTCTTCGAGATCTATAATGCCCGTAAGGTCATCACTCCACGGGAGCAGCAGGATGCCTACAGGCAGGCGTGCAACATCATGCAGCGCATGGAGCAGGCCATCCCCGAGAGCTACACCTTTTATTGTAGCGCCTACCAGGGCGGCTACGAGTATGAGAAATATAGGGGAAAGCCCTATGGCATCGCCGAGTATGTGGCTTTCCGCAACCAGTTTGCCGACCGCGCCATCGAGCTGCTGCCCGAGGATGCGCAGGCCGACGACTACGAACTCTGGGCCTCCTACCTGATGCGGGAGAAAGCCGGCGAGGACTCGACGCAGCTCACCCGTCTGCTCACCCGCTACTTCGACAGCGGACTGTACCCTGCCGAGGAGCTGCAATACCACTTCAACGAACTACAGGGAATGGACAAGGGGGCTATCTACATCGGTGCCACCGAGGGCGACATCATAGGAAAACTGATCCTCCAGCTGGTCTTGCACGTGCATCGCGACAAGCTGCTCTACAACGACAACTGCGCCAGCTATCGCCCTTACCTCGAGGCTTTCTTCCAGAGCGCAGGTCTCTCGCAGGACTTCTTCGACCCTGAAGGTGAATGGGCTAAGACTGAAGAACAATTCGAAGAGCAGCGCCTCAACATCCGTCACATCTGCCAGCACGCGCAGCGCCCCGTCTATTTCTCTGCCAGCTCGCTCTCACGCATGATCGTGGGTGAAGGGCTGCCCGACGACCTGAAGGCCTGCCTCTACAACGAAGGGCTGACGATGCGCTATAGTGCTAAGCCCTACGATAATCTGGCTGCGAAGCGCAGGAACGTCGAAGAGCGCTACCGCCTGGAGTACCTGCGCCTCTCGTTCCGGCCCAGTGAAGAACGGGATGACACACGCCGCTTCAGACAGTCAACAGATTTTCTTGCCTTCAACTACCTCTTGCTGCTCAACGACCTCATGCCCTACTACAAGGCTCATTCCCCTGGGCGCTACGCCTGGCTCAACAGCCTCTTCAACGACATCCTTTCGCAACTGAGGCGACAGGGACTCGTCGGCTTGGGAGGTTTTGGAAGTGTCTATATCATCAAGGAAATCACCGACGGCGGCCTGCACTATGAGGTCATAGATGACCCCACGCGCTTCGATGCCTTCAGCCGCAAGGCCAACAATATACCCGGCGATGCGGTACCCAGGGTGCTCTTCAGGACAGAACCAGTCACCACAACGAATTATTCGAATTATACGAATATAAAATAGAGTGTGACAATCTCAACCATTTCAATATGAAGAATTCGTTTAATTGGTTTAATCCGTTGTCCGGAGAGTCCGACGAGCAGCTTATGTCGCGCATCGGCGCAGGCAGCGATGCGGCCTTCGAGGAATTGTACCAGCGCTATGCCCGCCGCCTGCAAGGCTTCTTCTTCCGGCAGCTGGGCGGCGACGAGGAGGCGGCAGCGGATGCCACGCACGATGCTTTCGTCCGCCTCTATGAGGCACGCGACCGCTACGTCGAAGGCCGGCGGGTGGATACGTGGCTGTTCACCATCGCCTACAACCTCTGCCGCAACCGCTACCGCACAAATGCCTACGCCGCCGACTACCTGGCTATGCTCGACGCCGAACCCGTCAGCACGGAGGACATCGAAATAGAAATGGATCGCGAGACATTGCGTCAGGCTTTGGCCAACGTTCTTGATAACCTGCCGCCACCACTTCGCCTCCTCTTCTCACTCCGCTACGAGGAAGAACTCACCGTGCCGCAGATTGCCTTCGTGCTCGATATCCCTCAAGGCACCGTAAAGAGCCGTCTGCACAAGACAATGCAGATTATCCGGCAGGAGCTATCTCAGTTTAAAGTTTAAGGTTTAAAGTTTAATGCAGATAGATATGAAACTCACTGATTCCGATATCATCACAGCCGCCCGCGACCTTCGCGACGAGCAGAACGAACGACTTCATGTGGCATCTAATCCTCTGAAGCGCAACAGCCGCAAACCCACTCCGCTTTGGTGGGCAGCAACGGCTGCAGCACTTATTATTGGATATGTCGCAGGAGGTGGCCTCACCTCCAACCCCTCTCAAATGGGAGAGGGGAGTGGTCACCTTCAAGAACTTGCTGAGGCTCAATCCTCAGAGATAACTACTCCCTCCCTCACAGGAAGAGAGGGTGAGCCTGAACCTGCCATAATCCGCGAAGTAATCCACGAAGTGGTACACGACACCATCTACCAGACGCGCATCGTCCGGGTTCCTGTTCAGCAAGTGATGACTGCGAAGGCAGAACCTGCCCCAGATCCTTTGCCCGAATCACCCGGTTGCTCCATGCTCTGCGACGACATTCGCTACGACCTGTTGGCTGGCAACTGATCAGCTATACCTTCTCGGCCACGCACTCGATTTCCACGAGGGCTCCCTTAGGCAGGGTCTTCACGGCGACTGCCGAACGGGCAGGGAAGGGCTCGCAGAAGGCTTCGGCATAAATACCGTTCATGGCTGCGAAGTCATCCATGGAGGCGAGGAAGACGGTGGTCTTCACCACGTGGCGAAGGTCTGTGCCCGCAGCCTCCAGGATGGCGGCGGCGTTCTTCAGGCTCTGCCGCGTCTGTGCTTCAATGCCTCCTTCGGGGAAGGCACCTGTGGCCGGATCTATGGGCAGCTGGCCGGAGCAGAATACGAGGTTCCCGATTTCTATGGCCTGGGAGTAAGGCCCGATGGCTGCCGGAGCAGCCGCAGTGCTGATAGCTTTCATTGTTATGGAGAATTAAGAAACAAGTTGTCGGGAGAGTCACTCCAGCACTTCCCAGAAGTCCAGGGGCAGCGTGATGTTCTCCACGTCGCGGGCCTCGGCGAAGAGCGGTGCGATATCTTGCGCATCGAAGCCGGCGATGCCGCAGCCGATGCGGGTGACGAGGAAGCGCAGCTCAGGGTGCTGGCGGGCGAAGGCGATGAACTCGTCCACGTAGGGAACGATGGTCTCCACGCCGCCCTGCATCGTCGGGATGCCATAGCTCTGACCTTGCAGCCCCACGCCCTGTCCCATGCGGGCGCCGAACTTCTTATAGGCGATGTAGGCAGCGCCGCCGCCGTGCATGCCAGCCAGGTTGCTGCCGAAGACGAAGACCTCATTTTCGGCCAGCCGGGTGATGTGATCTGGAGTGATGCGTTGGGTGTTCATATCAGTAAGTTTGTTGGTTCGTGGATAGCTGGGTACGGCCAAAGTCGGTGCTGCGCTGGCGGGGGTGAAGTCGCCGTAGTCTGCTTCTTCCATGAAGCATGCAGCCGTCTTTTCGTATGGCACAGCCACCTCGCTTTCGTAGTTGCGTTTGAAGTAAGGAATAATCACCTCATCCATCATCCGGCGATAGCGCTGCGACACGGCGGAGGGCGAGATGCCCAGCTGCGCTGCCACCTCCTTGCTCTTGAATCCTCCGATGAGGATCATGCGCAGGATGCCTTGCGATTGGCGGTCTCCCCAGAACTGGGTGTCGATGACTTCTTCCAGCATCTGGCGGACTTCTTCCTGGAAATGATCGTCGGGGACGTCGAAGCGCAGTTCGCTGAGCTCTTCGCCTGCTGGATGATGGGTCTTCAGGCGGTCCAAGATGAGAAAACGGAACCCGCCCGTCAGCCACGAACGCAGCGAGACTTCCTCACGGCGGGCTTCCAGCTGCTGCCAGTTGCCCAAGAGCAGACGCATATAGTAGTCGTGGGCCAGTGAGTAGAAATCCATATCCGTCTTCCGGCTGAGCCCATAGCGCACGTCATAGACGTTGTAGGTGATGCGTAGGTAGCCGTAGAAGTAGCGGCGGGTGATGTCTTCGTCGCCGAGCTTCAGTCCTTGGATGATTTCTTCGTCTTTCATGCCGCAAAAGTAGTGAAAAAGGCGAGCACGAGAAAGTTTTTTGAGGAAAAAGTGCAGAAAAAGCAGAAAAAAGAGGCCGCATGCCTTAATTTTTTTCTTCTTCGTTCCTTTATATAAGTAGAGTGCGCCGCACCAAGCAACCAAACGTTATTATAAACCTAAACACATTCAAACACTATGAAACGAGTATTCAACCTGATCATCGTAGATGAAAGCGGCAGTATGTCCGTCATCCAGCAACAAGCCCTCAGCGGCCTGAACGAGACCTTGCAGACCATTCAGATTCTCGCCCGTCAGCATTCCGACTTGGAGCAGAACGTCAGCCTCCTCTTCTTCGATAGCAACCATCGTAACTATAAGTATTTCAATGCTTCCGTTTCCGAGGCCAAGCCTCTCCAGCCCCAGGATTATTCGCCCTGCGGATGCACGCCGCTGTACGATGCCATCGGCGAAGCCGTGGGCAAGGTCAATGCCTTGATGGGCAAGGATGACCAGGCACTGGTCACCATTATCACGGATGGCTACGAGAACGACTCCCACGAATTCACCCTGCCGATGGTGAAGAACCTCATCGAGAAACTGAAAGGGCAGGGCTGGACTTTCACCCTCATCGGTACGGATAACCTCGACGTCGAGGGGATGGCACGCTCCATGGCTATCGACGAACATCTGGAATTCAAGGAGGATGCCGAAGGTACCACAAAGATGTTTGCTTGCGAGCGCAGTGCCCGCATGCGCTATAATTCCCGTCTCGTTGAAGGGGCGGCAGCTGAAGCAGGTTCCTTCTTTGCTGAAGACTGACAAGCCAGATCCAAGTCAGTCTAGTCCGGACATATAGGAAGCCCCGCACGTCGGAAAGACGGAGCGGGGCTTGTTTATTTGACTGATTTATCTTTCAGTCTATGATTCCTTTCAACTCCTTCTTTCCTTTGAGTCCTTTGTAGTCCTCGACGTTTATGTTTCGCCTGAGTTCTGGAATTATGAGCGAGAAGGCCTTCATACGGATGGTCATGGAGGAATCTGCGGGCTGGACCCTCACGATTTTGTAGTCCGGGCATAGCACCCAGATGGGAGCATCGCGGAAGGGCATCCAGAACGAGAAGCGGCCATCGGCATCTGCCTGTGTAGATCTCTCGGGGCCAAAGGAACCTAAAGCGCCGAAGCTTACGTGAGCATCAGCCAGCGGTTCGCCCTGTTCGTTCACTACCCAGCCTTCTACAAGCCTGCGATTGGCTAGGAGTTCGGGGCAGTCTGCTGCGTAGAGTTTATGGACGGCATGCAGATGTACGGCCACGTTCCTCAGCGTCTGGGTGGAATAGTAGGCTTCGGCCCACCAGTAGGAGGGCGCGTCGGCCTCGGGCTTGAAGTAGAAGACGCTTTGGTCCAGTGAACTGTATTTCTTGTTCAGATAAGATAATGTCAAGGCACTCTGCATGTATGTGTTGAACGGATGGGGCTCGCCCGCCGTCACTCGGCCGCCGCTCATCATGGCCAGCTTGACGACGCTGTCGTTGAGTTCTACGTGCGAATCGGCAAGCCCGGCTGCCTGCCGGAGCTCGCTGATGACGGCATCGCACTGGGGATCGTCCATGACCGCCCACAGCCGTCCTTTGTCGTACCAGCACCGGTCGCCTCCTCGTAGTGTCACGTCGCGAACCAGAGGGACATAGATGCCATGACTGTCGCTGGCCATGGGGCCAAAAGCTTCGTGGATATAGTCGTTCCCCCACTGGAGGGTGAGCAATCCGAACAGGCGTTCTTCTGCGGTAGAGCCAAACAGGTCGGGAGAGAAATAAGCGTCGCTGTGAGTGTCCCCCTTGAGGCGGGCGCGATAGGTCTTCTGGAGGTAGGCCGTCTGGCGGGACTTGATTTCCGACGGCGTCATTTCCCGTGTGGGCTTGAATGGCACGGTCTGTGCGTTCAGCACCAGTTTGATGGCCCTCTCTTTGGTCGTGGATTCATCCCAGGTCGAGTCCTGCTGCAATTCAGTCTTCTCAAAATGGATGAAGAGTTGATTCTTGTCGAAGAGGTATGCGCTTGTCGCGAAGTTGAAGTCTGGAGCCACACGTTTGCCCTTCTCCCTTTGGAAAGCATTGAAGTCCGGATCCACTAGTCCGTTGACCATGTAGCGTATGGAGTCGCTCGCGCTTGCTCCTTGACGGATGGAGTCGTAGGGAATGAACACGATGGAGTCCGTGAGCCCTGCTATCTGCCCCTGGAGCGAGGGGCGCATGGCGTTAAGTTCCACCACCTTTGGACACGGATGTCCAAGCCGCATGGTATGGCCAGGTCCTAATTCAGATGAATTGGAGACAATTGTCAGCCCCTTGATCGGCGGATCCAAGGGAGTAGTGAGGGTGGAATCCCAGCCTTCAACATGATTCGGATGATTAATGCGGGTTCCTGCAAGCCGCATGGTATTGCCTGGTCCTAAGCTGGATGAGCTGGAGACAATTGTCAAGCCTTTGATCTGCTGATCCAACGAAGAGCTCCAACTTGTTCCCTCAGAATCATCCTGGAGGCTTTCAACGTCAATAAGGCCCCTCTCCCGTCCCCCCTCCGCTCGGCTCGAAGAGACGCTTGGTCCTTCAAGAAGAGGGGACGTGGAATGCGTCAGACTGGATGCTTCCCCTTCTGTTCTGGTTAGGTAACCACTTCCCCCCTTCTTCAAGTTTGAAGCGTCCCTTTGGGCCGAGCGGATGGGGGACGGGAGGGGGGGCTGAGTCTGGGTCTGGTTTTGAATGCCCACGAGCAGCATCAGCGCTATGGAGGCTGCAATGCCGAAGCCTGCCGCCCATGCTGCTACGCGCTTAGGTCTTGGGTTCTCCTTGTTGATGACTTCGCGCTCAAAACGTGCCCATTCCGCATCCACGTCGGGCATTGCTATCTTCTTGTCAATATCTTCACTCTTCATACTACTTTGCAATTTTAAGGTGGGTTCTGATTTTAGCCAGCGAGCGCGTGATGTGTTTGTTCACGGCCGCTGTGCTGATGCCGAGGATAGAGGCTGTTTCGGAGTAGGTTTTCTCCTCGTCGTAGTGCAGGCTGAGCACGCGGCGGTCCTGCTCTGTCAGGTTCTCGTCGATGACTTGCTGCAGTTGCCTCATTAGTTCCTCGCGCTCTTCGTCGACGCTGTCCTGCGCCGCCTGCTGCAACTCTGCCTCCATCTCGCGCTGTAATTGCCGTTGTCGCAGCTGGTGGAGACATTGGTTGCGGGTGGCGGCCAGGAGGTAGCCTCTCATGCTGCCGTCGCTCACCTGTGGCTTGCTTCGCCACATCTGTGTGAACACCTGGCTGACCACATCCTTGGCATCGTCGGCGTCCTCTACCATAGAGAATGCCATGCGATACATGTGCGGATAGTTGTCCTTGAACAGGCGCTCAAACGTTGGTTTCTTGTAATCCATAAATGTCTTTTCTGGGTTTCAGTAGGTGATGGTTGGAATTCCAAATCACCTATAAGACCCACGGGAGGCGAAATCAAATACCCCTCTCTGCAAAAAAAGTTTGTTTCGGGACTGGAAGTATTGCGCTGCAAAGGTACTTCTTTTTGAGGTAATGACCATAAAAGGACGCTGTTTGTTGGCGTTAGGAGACAAAATCGAGTGGATTTTGCTGTGCGGTCTTAACAATTTTGTATCTTTGCACCATGAAAAGCGATAAGTCACGCAAGATGATGTTGCTTTCGGAAACCTAAAGACCTCTCTTATGAAACGGATTATCTTCTTTTTGGCTGCTATTTGCCTTGCCTTGGGCTGCAAGGCTGGCGACATCGACAACACCCCGGTCAAGTCGTTTGACCTGCAACGCTTCCTCGGCAGTTGGTACGAGGTGGCGCGCTACGACCATTGGTTCGAACGAGGGATGGAGCAGACGAAGTCGTCATACAAGCTGCGGGCCGACGGCAAGATAGAAGTGCTGAACACGGGCATCAAGAACGGCAAGCAGAAGGAGTCGAAAGGCAAGGCGAAGACCACGGACACCGCGGGGCTGTTGCGCATCTCATTCTTCGGACCCTTCTACTCCGACTACCGCATCCTCCTCATCGACAAGGACTACCAATATGCTCTCATCGGCAGCAGCAGCGACAACTACCTCTGGCTGCTCTCTCGCCGGTCGCAGCTCTCCAAGGAAACGAAGGAACTGATACTGAAGGAAGCGCAGCGACGGGGTTACGACACAAGCAAGCTCATTTGGGTGAAGCAAATGAAAAGTGAAAAATGGTAAGTGAATAATTGCAATAATAATGGCACGTCACAACGAATTCGGTAAATGGGGCGAAGACCTGGCGGCCAGGTATCTGGAGGAGCGGGGCTTCGAGATACTGGCGCGCAACTGGAGGCACGAACATAAGGAGGTGGACATCATTGCCCAGAAAGAGGGCACGCTCTATTTCGTGGAGGTGAAGACGCGTCACGGCGAGGAGTGGAAAGCAGAGGACGCCATCAATTCCAAGAAGCGTTCCCTCCTCCGGCGTGCCATGATGGCCTGGAAACTGCAACATCCCTCGCCCATGCCTGTCCGCTATCCCGTCATCGCCATCGTCATCCACGAACCTGGTACGCCACCTGAAATCCGATGGCACGATGATATTTGGAATTTGTAGGCCGACGGACCATACCGCCTATCTCACCAGCCTGTACGCTCGTGGCACCGCACCCAGCCGCTGCTGCATCTTGTATTTACGGCTCTTGGAATTAACGATTTCCACATGCTTGGTGGGATAAATGTCGAGGAGCACGTCGGGGGTGGCAGTGCGGGCCGTCGGACGGATTATGAGCGTAGTCTCGACGGTGCTTTTGCTGTCGATCCATTCGCGCCGTTTCTTCTTGGTATCGCTCCATGTGGTGAAATGCCGGCTACTCTGATAGCGGAACTCGCGAGGCTGGCCGTCCGCATCGTAGGCAGCGCGCAGGTTGACCGTCCAGTCCTTCAGCTCGGTTTTCAGGAAGAGGTGGAGCAGACCGAGTGCAAAGCGACTGCCATATTCAGCCTTTGCACACTCCAATCCACAGTGGCGCTCGGCTTCAAGTACCATGCAACGAGCCGTGTCGAGGTTCAGGTAGCCTCGGTCGAGGTCATATCTCTTTGACCAAAAGATGAGCTGAACGACATCGCGATTCGGGTGTTCAAACTGCTCGTTCACGGCGAAGCGATGCCGGCGCAGGAAGCGGCTGTCCAATGTCTGAATGAGGTTGTCGTAGAGCATGTCATTGAAATGCTTCCAATTGAGATAAACGCTGTCGGGCTTGCTCACAAGCGTGGTGTCCGTTCCATATACGATGTTCTGCTCAGGCACAACCCTGAAGAGGCTGTCGTCCTGCAGCTGCGCCATCGATGGCACTAACAAGAGACCTTGACTCTCGAAGCGGTTGGAGGTCAACGAGTCTGTAACCAAACGCTTGTCACCGCGCTGCAAATCCGAACCCATATCCCGATAACGGAAAGAATACTCGCCGAAGCGCGGCTCCGTCTGATAGTTCTTCGTCCGCTCCTTGATGAATCGTTTGAGCTTTGCGCGAATCCAAGAGGGTTCGTCGGCACGCACCAGCACTTCTTGCATCGTGCGTACGTGCGCTATCTGAAAGCTGCTGTCTGCGACTTCGGTTTGAGCCATGGTTATGGCTGGCAGCGCAAGTAGCGCTACTGTCAGAAGGTGTCTCATCATGTGCTATTTACGTTTCGTCGTTCCTATATTCCAATATCTCACCGGGCGAGCATTCCAGCACCCGGCAGATGGCGTCGAGCGTGGAGAAGCGGATGGCCTTGGCCTTGCCCGTCTTCAGGATAGAGAGGTTAGACAACGTGATGCCCACCCGCTCCGAGAGTTCGTTGAGACTCATCTTGCGACGAGCCATCACGACGTCGAGGTTCACGATAATCATATTGTCAACTGGTTTTCGCGGGCTGCGTTGCCGCCGATTCGATAGACCTGTGCGAAGACGAGCAGCAGGAGCAGGATGGCAATAGCTCCGTCTTTAATCTCGATGACAGTGGAATTTTCTATGACAGGCTTATAGATCTGCCCTACATTCGCTTCGAAAATGGAGGAGAGAAAAGCCACAATACCGGCAGCGACGATGATGCCTACATTCCGCCGCGGGAACAAGTCGCCTTGCCGCAAGCCTCCCAACTGGAAGATGGCGAACAGCGCGCACAGCAGTAATAATGCAAGCTTCGTTACATAGTGCCCATAGAACAGCGTGAGGAAGGTGGCTCGCAGATTCGCGTTGTCTGTCGGTACAATCTGAGCATAACGATGAAATGCCTGAAAGCAATAAGCCACGACGAGCAGCAGGCAGAAGACCAGCGCAGCATAGCAGATGCGACGCAAGGTCTTGGTGGGGTGCGGTTCTGACATAATAATCTACTTTCTTTTGTTTAACTTGACGCTTTGTCGAAGCAGAGGGCGCGCTTCCTCTTCCGACGCCGCAAAAGTAGATATATTTATCGAAAAACAATAAATAATCAGTGTTAAACAATCATAAAGACACTCGTATCATCCCCCTTTTTAACAATTATGCTTTGTCTGACATGCCCTTGATGGCTTCATTTAATCATACACAGATGGACGGAAGTCATGCTGCGTATCTCCTGGAGGAACTGCAAAAGACTATCAAGGCAGTAAAATGAATGAATGTTTCTTCAAGAATCCGTTGCTTTTCACGATACAGCGGGGCCTTAGAAGTGTGTTTCCACGTTAATGAACCATAAAAAGGGCGCTTTCGACTGCAAAGAAACACTTTTCTTTTCCTTTTTTAGGAGTGGTTCCAAGAAAAGTTGTACTTTTGCCGCCGAAAGTAATTAAATGTATGACAAACTATGGCAACAGCAATCGTTCGTAAGCCCGCTTCCTTTCGTCTGCGGGCAGATCTTCTTGAACGCATGAAGCGTAATGCAGCCCGTGAGAACCGGACGTTAAACAACTATGTCGAGTGTGTGCTCCTGGATGCCGTCTATGATGAACCCAATGAGGTCACGAAGGCTGCCATTGAGGAGGCCATGTCGGGCAAGAATCCCAATAAAATATATAGTAGCGTAGAAGAAATGTTCAACGATATCTTGAGCGAAGAATGAAACAGCTTCAACCGACTACCCAATATCGGAAGGATTTGAAGCGATACAGAAATAACCCTGTCAAGTTGGCTGCACTCGCCAAGTTATTGGAGAAGCTAAAGAATGAGCAACCCATTCCCGCGCAGTACAAGCCTCACATGCTTCACGGTGACTATAAAGGTTGTATGGAGTGTCATGTGCAAGGGGACTTCCTGCTGGTGTGGTTTGATGAGGCACGGGATGTCATAGAACTGGTGCGCCTTGGCAGCCACAGCGAGCTGTTTGGATAGAGGAAAGCCACACCGCATCAATTCCCTGGCGAGTCCGTCCGCTCTACTCTTCAAAAGCCCCGTTGCATCATCACGATGCGGCGGGGCAGATGAGTCTATTGACTGTTACGTTTACTTTTGGGGAAACTTGAATATTATCGGCAGTATGAAGTGAGAGCGGACGGTCTTATTTCCGACCTTGGCAGGGTCCCAGGCGGGCATTTGATTGACGACTCGCAAGGCCTCGTTCGACAACAGTTCGTCGGGCGATTTTAATACTTTGGCCTGAACAATGCTACCATCTCTCTCCACGACGAACTGGACGAGAACACGCCCTTGGATTTTCTTTGTCACAGCTTCTTCGGGATAGTGAATGTTTTGTCTTAACCACTCAAAGCAAGCGGCATTTCCGCCAGGGAAGCCGGCCATCACTTCGACAACATCATAGATGGAGTCGTTGGCGGCTTTAGAGCGAAGGTCCATCTGTACGATATTGCCCTGTTCGTCCTTGGTCACGGTGACTTTACTAAGGTTGATGTCATTGAGCCAGTCGCCGCTAAGGGGCAACGTGACGGGCTCGCCATCGATTCTGAGAACGCCATAGAATTCTTTGATGGATACATTGGATTCACTGGGCTTGGTAAAATCAAGAGTAGAAGTGGATGCACTTAGTTGGTGACTACTTCCCTCGCTCACAGGGAGGGACAGCGGGGTGGGGCTGCTTATTGGCTTGGCAAATGCCACCAGTGCAAAAGCCATTACGGGTAGCAGGTACAGCACCTTGGCTGCACGCCACTTGTTGGATTTTGGTTTGAACATCATTGTGATACGTTTTTTGATTCTACTTTGGTTGAATGCGTTCACCACGGGCTGCAGTCCCGGGCGGACGGCTTTGAGAATCAGCAGCTGATTATATTCTCGGATGTCTATTCCAGTTTGTAATACGGCGCGGTCGGCCTCGAACTCATGTACGTCGCTTAGGTCCTCGCGCAACATCCAGGCGAAAGGCAGGAACCACAGCGTGCGGCAGGTCAGTTCGCAGAGCAACTTGTCCCACGAATGCCCGAGGCGCACGTGGGCGAGTTCGTGGGTGAGGATGGAGGGGGTGGAGCCGTCTTCGTTTGCCAGCAGCACCCACCTCATCCATGAGCAGGAGTTCTTCAGCTCAGGGCTACTGAGGATGTGCACTCTGTCCCGTTCCTCAATCAGCGTTGAGCGGCGAATGAGGCGAATGAAGCCAACGAGGGAGTGGAGATATGTCAGCCAGAAAGCGATGGTCACAAGGGTGTATGTACCCATGAATACGGTTGGCCAATGGAAGGAACCTGGCTTGTTGGATTGCTGCATCGTGATTGTGCGATTGCACGATGATGATTGTGCAATTGCTGCATCATCATCGTGCAATCGCCTTATCTGGGTTGATTGACCCGAAAGAAAGGTTTCGTCGGGGGCGGAATCTGCAGCCAAAGCATTCTCCAACCGTTCGAAGCCCTGATTTATCCACGTCTCGTGACCCAAGGGGATATGGAATAACGGCAGCACGGCTGAGGCAACGAGGATGATGAGCAGCACGGCACGGTTCAGCGTGTGGAACGTCTCGCGGCGAAGGGTAAGTCCGTAGAGCGAGTAGAGGAGGGTGAGGGCAAGCGCCCATTTGATGAGGTAAATCATAAGGCACTGTCTTTCATTTTGTCTGCCAGAAACTGCATCAGCTCAGCCTCGCTGACCTTCTCTTCCGAGACGAAGGCCGAGACGACGCTCATGTATGAATCATCGAAGTACCGTTTGACGAAGGAACTGAGCTTGGAACGCCCGTAATCTTGCTTGCACACGCAAGGTTCATAGATGTATCCGCGTCCCTGCGTACGATGTGTGAGGTAGCCTTTCTTCTCCAGGGACTGGAAGGCATTGGCGATGGAGTTGATGTGCGGACGTTCGTCCTCGGGGTAAAGGGCTACGACATCCTTGGGTGCACAGGCGCCGAGCGTCCAGATGTGCTCCATCACTTCTTCTTCTTTTGCTGTCAGTTTGTACATAGTTTCGACCTGTTTTGGTGTTAAATCTGCTGCAAAGTAAGGCGAAAAATTCCATTTGTGCAAGAATTTGCGGCGATATTTAACGTCATTATATGTTGAATCAATGCTTTTAACCTTTCTTTGTGTTGAATCCTGCTATTTCGAGAGGATGCCCGTCTCGCGGTCGGTGTGGTTCATGGTGCGCTGGATGTCGCGGTAGCGGCGTCCGTGGTCCAGGCGGTAGGCGAGGCGGAGGGTGATCATGTTACCGAAGTCACGCTGGTGCTGGACTACGGTCTTCTGGATGTAGCGGCTGAGCAGCTCGGTCTTGTTCGTGCGAGGATTGCTGCAGAAGGGGTTCTGCGTGAAGAGTGAGATGTGGAGGCCGAACTTGGTACGATAGGAGGCGGTCAGATACCACGTAGCACCCTGATGTCCACGATGTTCGCCTTCCATGAAGTTCCACCCATGGTCGGCGTAAGCTCCAAGTGTCCAGCGCCCGAGGTAGGCTTGCAGGGAGTAGCCGCCGTTGTAGGAGGTGTAGGTGTGAGTGTAGTCCTCGCCGTAGTTGAAGAAGCGGTAGATGCCGCCGTAGGCGGAAAGGCTGAGGCGCTCGGGGATGATGTCCCATTGGTTGTAGCTCTGGATGTAAAAGAAGTTGCAGGCGTTGTCGGCATTGGTCTGCGTCTGGTAGAACTGGTCGTTCACGCGGATGTACCGCTCCATGTTGCAATGGGAGTTCAGTCGGTAGTAGCCTTGCAGGTCGCTGGTGAAGCCGGGACGCGTGTAGGTCAGGTGCAGGTCGTGGCTGGTGACGCGGTTGGGATGGATGTCGGGGTTGCCCACCAGCGTCTCCATCTGATTCAGCCGGATGCTGACGTCGCTGACGAGAGCTATCTGCGAGACGTGCTGCGATATCTCGAAGGCATATCGTGCCCGCAGATGGTCGGTGATGGAGTAGGAGAGGGTGAACTTCGGGCGGAAGAGCCAGAAGTGCTGCCGCCGCTCGCCCTGACGGTAGTAGCGCAGACTGGCGCCCAGACCTCCCATATAGCCGAGGCGCTGCCATCGTCCCTGCAACTGCGCGAAGAGATTGACGTCCGAGGTGTGCATCATGTTGGTGGCATCGACGTCGCCGCTGTAGAGGTTGTGGCTGCGTCGCAGTCCGAACTGAGTTCCGGTAGTGATGGTGAAGGGTCGCAGACGGTTCTCGTAGAGGGCTTCGCTCCAGAGTGAGCGGGTGCGGCCGTCGGTGTCGTAGACATAGGCTTCAGCCCCGTCGCGCTCGATTTCGCCCGTGCTCTTGATGAGGGTGCCCACGACGTTGGCCGTCAGCGACTGGTGGCGACGAAAGTCCTGGTGATAGTAGAGATCCAGCGAGGGTGAGTAGCCGCTTGAGGAGGAGTTGTTGTGATAAGGAACGTTGTCCAGCGCCATCGTGGCTGTGCTCTCGCTGGGGTGCAGGGTTTGGTTGCCGGCGAGTTTCGCCTGAAAGACGAAGTTGCTGTCGCTGAGGCTGTAGGTCAGTTGTGCATTGTGTCCGAGACCGCGGTCCTGCTTGCTGAGGAGTTGGCGGTGGAGGGTGATGGTATTAGAGGTTGAGGAGGGGGATCCGGCGGGAAAATCGCCGGACACAGTTTCTAGGTGGTATGTTGCTTGCTCGTCGTACTGCTCGCCACGGAAGCGGTTGTAGTTCAGCCCGTAGCTGAAGGCCAGCTCGCTGCGTCCGCGGTTCACCTTGCCGAACACGTTCTCGTTGCCGTTCACGGTCGTCAGCGTGTTCGTCAGGTCGCCGCCGAGGGTATATCCGCTCACCGCCTTCTTCACCTTAATATTAATTACGTAGGCGATGCCCTCGCCAAAGCGCAGGCTGGGGTTGTCGATGTACTCCACGCGCTGCACGCCCGCCATGTCCAGCGTCAGCAGGTCTTCCTTCGATGCCGCCACGTCGTTGATGCGCACCTGCACTCCTCCTATGCTGCTCAGTGCCGTGATGCTGCTCATGGCTTCGTCCACGCGGATATGCGGCAGGGAGAGCTTGGCCAGCAGCGAGTAGCCGTTGGGCGAACTTTCCAACTGCTTCCGTGTCGGGAACAGCCACATGCCGTCGGCCTGCTGCACCGTCCTTGCAGCCTTCACCGTCACCTCCTTCATCGTGGTTCGTCTCTTTGCCTGCGTTGTGGAATCTGTCTTTTCCTGCTGCACGGCAAGGTCCCTTTTCTCATCCAAACCAGCCTTTTCTGTTACCTCGCGCAGCGCGACGGAGTCCCTTCTTTCTTTCTGACCAGCCATTTCCTTGTTCTCGCTTTGTGCCGCGGCGTTCATTGCCATCGCCGCCAGCACCATTGTCAATAGAAGCTTTTTCATCGTCTCTTTCGTTTTTTGCCGCAAAGGTACGCATATTTCTGCTTCTGAGCCAAATAAACTTCCTGACATTTGTCTGACATTTGCCTGACAAGGCCCGTCAGGCGGCCCGTCTGCCCCCGTCCTCACGTAGGAGTTACGCTCGGTCGTTCACTAAAATGTGACATTCAGTCACATTTTGCCTACGGCCGCTCACTACCTTTTTGATGAGTTTTGTTAAAAAAGCTTCAAGTTTCACCTTTGCCTATTAACAGCATAATAATCAACGATCTGCAAGGTGAAACTATATCCGGCGAAGATTCACCAAGCTTCACCTCGTGATTATTTACGAAGATTGATGTGCCTATTTACGAAGATTGACGGCCAAATATAGCCTTTCTGATGCTTTTTGCAGTCGTCAATCCGCTTCAATCTAATCGTCAATCGAAAAAAAATCTTTGTCGTGGGGGGTAGGTGAATCTATGGTGAAACTTCACGGGATAAAGATTCACCTTGTATCCGGTTAAGATTCAGTGGTTTAAGTTGTAAGGTGAATCTTGAAGCTTTTTTAACAAAATTCATTTTTCAGCACCAGAACCATCCGCTCCACTTACGTCCCGACCTACCAGCCAACACGTCCCGACGTACCGCTTCACATCAGGCCATACCGCCTCACACATCAGGCCATACCGTCTCATACATCAGGCCCTATCGCCTCACACATCAGGCCATACCGCCCTCCACACCCAGCTCTTACGCCCTTCACACCCAGCTCCTCCGCGAGTCAGCGGAGTTGTCTCTATTGTGAGCGCTCCACATGAAAGAGTGTCGGAGCGTTAGTCATATATCAATGTTTCTACATTTCCATTTAGACTAAAGAGGCAAAAATCCCCCTCCTTGATGGGAGGGGGAGTCTGGCAGATTACTTTTTCTTGGGAGCGGCTTTCTTAGCGGGTGCCTTTGGAGCAGCTTCCTTTTTGGTGGCTTCCTTCTTGGCGGGTGCCTTTGGAGCAGTTTCCTTCTTGGTGGCTTCCTTCTTGGCAGGTGCCTTGGAAGCAGCTTCCTTCTTGGCCGGAGCAGCTTTCTTGGCCGGTGCTTTCTTTGCGGGAGCGGCTTCCTTCTTCTCTTCTTCCTTCTCGGTGGACTCGAACTTGGAGAGGCGGGCCTGCAGGCGTGCGATTTCGGCGTCCTTGACCGTGATTTCGTCGGCCTGGTTGCGGATGGTGGTCAGCAGGGCGTTGAGCTCGTCGTTCTCGATGTCGAGGGGATAGAGGGCATTGACGCGGTTGATGAAGTCACCAAGGATGTTCATGTAGTTGGTGAAGGCATCGTAGGGGCTGTCGTAGATACCGCGATAGAAGCCTACGCCCATGTTCTTGGTGGTCATGAAGCGGAAGTTATTGGAGGCTTGGATGCGGTCCCAGTCCTGGGTGATGCGGCGGTCCTTGCAGATGAGCACGCGCTCGGCCACGCTGTAGAGCTTGTTGAATGCTTCGCGCTGCATGACGTTGCCGAGCCAGCAGCTGGTGTCGCGCTCCTCGTCGTTCCAGCTCATGGGGTAGGGCACTTCGAGGGGTGCCACGGATTTGGACTTGGCGATGATCTCGGAGGGGGTGGCGAAGGTGATGCCACGGTCCTTGGCCACGGCGGGCAGAGCCTTGATGAACTCGAGGATGTTGCTGCTCAGGGGCTGGTAGATGCCGAGTGCGCAGAGTTCCATGAAGATGTTGATGACCTTCTCTGCCTCGGGGAGCTGTGCAATCCAGTCCATGTAGGTGTCGGCGAAGAGGGGGTACTCGTTCCACGAGGAGTCGTTGAAGCGCAGGGAGATGTCATCGGAGAGCTTGTAGTCGCGCAGCAGGAGTTTGAGGTTGGGGTTGTGGGCGCAGCTGTAGACGAAGTGGGGTGACTTCCATCCGAGGACGTGCTTGGCGCCTTCGGCAATCATGCCCTTGTAGCCCATGTCTGCCACGAGTCCGCCGATGTCGTCGCTGTAGATGAGGGAGCTGTTGCGCAGCACGGTGGGTTTCTTGCCGAAGAGTTCCTTCATCTTCTTGGCCTGGCGAGCTACTTCGTCGCGGAAGACGTCCTCGTTGGCCAGCGAGCTGAGGCCGTGGCTGTAGGGCTCGGCAAGGAACTCCACGCAGCCAGTCTCGTTGAGTTCCTGCAGGAGTTCGATGACCTCGGGAGCGTACTGCTCCAGGAGTTCGAGGGCGCAGCCGCTGATGGAGAAGGCCACCTTGAAGGCTTTGCCGTAGGTCTTGGCCATCTCGATGAAGGTGCGGATGGCGGGGATGTAGGAACGCTCAGCGGTCTCGGTGATGCCGCGCTCGTTCTCGTAATCGTCGAAGTAGTAGTGATCCTTGCCGATCTCGAAGAAGCGGTAACGCTTGAGATGGACGTTCTGGTGGATCTCGAAGTATAAGCAAATTGTTTTCATATTATGAAGACCCGCCCCCTGATTCCTCCTGACAAGGGAGGGGAACGGCTGGCGCGTAGAGGGCTTATAGGGTCATTGTTTTAATAGTTAAAATCTTGTAGTCTTGTAGTATATGAATGTAATTCCATCCCCGCAGGTTCTTCCCTCCCTATGGGAGGGTTCTCGAAGTGTCGAGCGTCCCTTTGGGCCGAGCGGGGGTTGGGTCTGTTAGTACCTCTCTAAGCACTGGTCGTAGAGTTTGCGTATGCGCTCTCCGACCTTCTCCCAGGTGATGCCATCGACTTCCTTTTTACCCTCGACCTGGAGGTATTCGTGGAGGGAGGCGTTGGTGCAGAGGGAGTACATGGCATCAGCCATGGCATCGATGTCCCAGTAGTCGGTCTTGATGCACTTGTCGAGGATCTCGGCGCAGCCGCTCTGCTTGGAGATGATGCTGGGCACGCCACTTTGCATGGCTTCGAGGGGTGAGATGCCGAAGGGCTCGGAGACGGAGGGCATGACATAGACATCGCTGTCGCGGAAGATCTCGAAGACCTGCTTGCCCTTCATGAAGCCGGGGAAATGGCAACGGTCGGCGATGCCGTAGGCGGCAGCCATGTCAATCATGGCGTTCATCATGTCGCCGGAGCCTGCGAAGCAGAAGCGCACGTTCTGGGTGCGTTCGAGCACGCGCTTGGCGGCCTCGATGAAGTACTCGGGACCTTTCTGCATGGTGATGCGGCCGAGGAAGGTGACGACTTTCTCCTTGCGGTCTTTGTAGGGCAGGCGCTGGTCCACGATCTCCTGCAACTCGGGAGCGAGGGGATAGACGGCGTTGTGCATGGCGAAGCACTTGGCGGGGTCCTGACCGTAGTGGTTGATGACGGTCTGGCGCGTGAGCTCAGAGACGCACATGATGCAATCGGCGTTGTCCATGCCATTGCGCTCGATGCCGTAAACGGTGGGGTTGACGTTGCCGCGGGAACGGTCGAAGTCGGTGGCGTGGACGTGGATGACGAGTGGACGGCCGCTGACCTGCTTGGCGTGGATGCCGGCGGGGTAGGTGAGCCAGTCGTGGGCGTGAATGATGTCGAACTGCTCCGTGCGAGCCACGACGCCGGCGATGATGGAGTAGTTGTTGATTTCCTCGGTGAGGTTCTTGGGATAGCCACCTGCAAACTCCATGCAGCCGAGGTCATTGACGTGCATGTAGTTGAAGTCTGCGTAGAGGTGGTCGCGGTAACGATAGTAGTCATCGGGCGACATGATGTTGCCGATGCGCTGCTGGACGTAGTCGTAGTTGACGTCGCGCCAGGCGATGGGCACACAGTTCATGCCGATGATCTTGGCAGCAGAGCGGTCCTCGTCGCCGAAGGGGCGAGGCAGGCACAGCAGGGTCTCGATGTCGCCCTGGGCCTTCAGACCTTGTGAGATGCCGTAGTTAGCGGTGGCGAGTCCGCCAAATACATGAGGAGGATACTCCCATCCGAACATTAATACTTTCATAAAGCTATTATAGAACCAGACTCCCTCGGCTCCCGATAAAGGGAGCGCAGTATGCTGTTGAGAGGTCGTTATCTGGTTGTCATTGTTAAGAGATGGATGATTCTTTAAATACTTGGAGTCTATTGCTTTCTCCCTAAGGAGGGCGTGGAGGGCCTTCTATTCCATATTGTACTTGTCCAGAAGCTTGACGACGCGCATGATTTCTGCCACGTTCATGGCGAAGGACATGGCTCCGCGTCCGTGGAAGGGCGGGTTGCCGTCGAAGACTTCAGGTAGTGTGCCGATGCAGTGGTAGAAGAGTTCTTCCTCGTAGCCCACGAGCTGGCGCTCGACGAAGCTGACGCGGGAGTATCCGAACACCTTCAGGCAGGCCTCGAGGTAGAATCCAGCGAGCCAGGGCCAGGCGGTGCCCATGTGGTAGGCGTAGTCTCGCTGTACCTGCGGACCGACGTACATGGGGTTGTAGCCGCCGCTCTTGGGGGAGAGGGTGCGCAGGCCCTTGGGGGTCAACAGTTCCTTGGTGCACATATCGAGCACGCCTTTCTTCTGCTTGGCGTCGAGCGGGGAATAGTCGAAGGCGCAGGCGAAAATCATATTCGGACGCACGCTCCAGTCTATCATAGTGCCATCGACGTAGTCGAGAAGGTAGCCGTAGTCGTTGAGGAAGGTCTCGACGAAACTCTTCTTGGTCTTCTCGGCCTGCTGTTCCAGGGGCTCGGCCTCGGCAGTATCGTTCATAGCGCGGCATACGCTGGCACTGAACATGAGGGCGTTGTACCAGAGGGCATTGAACTCCACGATGTATCCGGAACGGGGTACGATGGGACGTCCGTTCTGGCTGCTGTTCATCCAAGTGACGGCCTTGTCGCGCCCGTTGGCATAGACGAGTCCGTTGTCGTGAACGTAGAAGTTGCCGTGCTTGCCGGATTGGAGGAAGTTCATGATGTCGCGCAGGAGCTGGCCGTACTTCTGAATGCCTTTCTCCATACCGACGAACTTGCAGTACTGCTGGATGCACCAGACGGCCCAAAGGAGAATGTCGGGGTGCTCCATCTCATAGATGCGCACGCTGAGTGGCTTGCCGTCGATAAACTCGCGGATACCTTTCTCTGCGGTCTTCATCACGCGCTCGAAGTGCTCCACTTCGTTGTTGGTCAGCGTCAGGCCGGGAAGACTGATGAACATATCGCGGGCACGACACTTGAACCATGGGTAGCCGGCGAGCACGTAGGTCTCGCCCTCGCGGTAGTTCAGGAACTGATGGGCGCTGTTGACAAGGCAGTGGTAGAAGTTGTCGCGAGGCGTGCGGATATTGACTTCGTAGTCGGCCAGTTCTTTGAGCTTGGCGGGGTTGCACTCCTTGGTGCCGGCGGCGAAGACAACGCTCTCGCCCTTCTTGATGTCGAACTCGAAGTAGCCGGGAACGTAGAGGTCCTCGTTGGAGGCGTAGCCGCGCTCTGTCTCCTTGGGATAATCCACACCGCGATACCAGTCGGGGCGGAACACCCACTCGGATTTCTTGTTGAGCTGCATGAAGAGTTCGGGATAGCCGGGGTACATGCAGGTCTTGATGCCATTCTTCACCTCCTGATAGTCGCGGTTGGCGCGAGGGTTCTCATGGGTGAATTCGCGCACGCTTCGGAAGGCCAGCCAGGGTTGCAGACGCAGCGTCGTCTTGCTGTGGGCGTCGAGCAGGGTGTAGCGCACAAGGACGCGGTCCTCGAAGTGCTGGAACATCAGCTCACGCTTCAAGATGACGCCGCCGACGCGATAGATGGTCGTGGGCACTTGCTGGCAGTCGTACTCGCGGATGTACTTGTGGCCGCGAGGACTGAAGTTGTCGCCCTGATACTTGTGGAGGCCGAGATTGAATTCGGCGCCGTGCTGGATGACAGTGCAGTCGAGCGAGGAGAGGAGGACGTGGTTCTCATCGTCCAGCTCGGGCACTGGCACCACGAGCATACCGTGGTACTTGCGCGTGTTGCAATCAAGGATTGTTGAGCACGAGTAAGCACCGGAGCGGTTAGAACGCAGCACCTCTTTCTTCAGAGCTTCCTCCAGATTGGTCATCAGGGTCTTGTCAAACTGTAAATAGCTCATAAGTTGTTTATGTTAGGTATGATTTTTAGTGCCAAAAAGGGCGAATTTTGCTTTAAGCGTCCCCAAATATAGCAAATAATCGGCACCCGCTAAAATTTTTTCGAAGAAAAGTTGCTCCTTAGTTTGTCAAAACGAAAACATTTGTGTATTTTTGTGCCGTAAAACATAATAATACCCCTTTTCAAATGGCAAGAAAGGCACTAAACATCGTTAATGTGCTCCCCAAACTCGCAGCGATAACAGATTTGCTGACGGAGCAGGAGAAAGAAACGCTGCTCCAGCAGTCGAATATTCAACTCTATCGGAAGAATGAAGTCATCTATTCCGAGGGTGAGGTGCCACATTACCTCTTTTGTCTGATTTCTGGAAAGGTGAAGATATACAAGGAGGGTGTGGGCGGACGCGCCCAGATTGTGCGTGTGGTGAAGCCGGTGGAATATTTCGGTTATCGTGCTGCCTTCGCGGGTGAGGATTATGTGACAAGTGCTGCGGCCTTCGAACCGACAACCATCGTGCGATGTCCCGTGAAGACGGTGACCGCTTTGCTGCAGCAGAATGCCCGACTGGGATGGTTCTTCATCCAGCGGCTCTCGGCCAACCTGGGACAGGCGGACGAGCGTACAGTGAGCCTCACGCAGAAGCACATCCGCGGTCGACTGGCGGAATCGCTACTGTTCCTGAAGCAGAACTACGGAGTGGAGGAGGACGGAAGCACGCTGAGCATCTACCTCAGCCGCGAAGACCTGGCCAACTTGTCAAATATGACAACATCAAATGCCATCCGCACACTCTCTATGTTCGCCGCAGAACGTATTGTGGCCATCGACGGACGTAAGATTAAAATCATGGACGAGGTCAAGCTGCAAAAGATAAGTAGGATAGGGTAGAGCAGGAACGTTGTGAGTCGGGGGAACAAGGAAAGTGAATAAAAAAGAATAGCTGCCTTTTGGGCAGCTATTTCTTTTTCGTCATTGTATTCTGAACATTGTTAGTGAAGAGGAGGAGACTCGAACTCCCACGACATAATCGTCACTACCCCCTCAAAGTAGCGCGTCTACCAATTCCGCCACCTCTCCATGCTTGAGGTTTCAAGACTCAGCTTCTCAGTGCCCAGAACAGGACTCGAACCTGCACGTCTCTCAACACTCGCACCTGAAACGAGCGCGTCTACCATTCCGCCACCTGGGCATTGCAGTAGAGACCGCTGTGGTCTTTCACTCTCTTTATTGTTTCATTTGAGCGGCAAACGAGACTCGAACTCGCGACCCCGACCTTGGCAAGGTCGTGCTCTACCAACTGAGCTATTGCCGCATGAAACGTTGTTCAGAATTTCAATGAACTTGTGCAACCTTTCCTGATTGCGGGTGCAAATATAGATGTTTTTCTTGAATTGACCAAAGGTTTGGAGCTTTTTTTTCGAAAAAAGAGCCTTTTTTCGCAAAAAGGGGTCAATCCATACGGTTTTTGTAGTCTTCATAGGTGTATTCGCGCAGTATTTCGCGTGTGCCGTCGAGGCGCTCCAGAACGATGCTGGGGTGGTGGACGCCATTGAAGGTGGTGGTCTTGACGGTGGTGTAGTGGATCATGTCCTCAAAGATAATCTCGTCGCCTACGGCTAAGGGATGCGGAAATAACCATGTGCCCATGAAGTCGCCTGAAAGGCACGAGTTGCCGCCAAGGCGATAGGGGAAGGAAGAGAGGGAGGTGCCTGGCGTGGGGGTGGATTCATCTATGAGTTGAGCACCGCGGACGACGGGGTGGTAGGGCATTTCCAGGCAGTCTGGCATGTGACAAGTGAAGCTGACGTCGAGAATGGCGGTGCGGATGCCATGGTTCTCCACGATATCAACTACACTGGCCACCAAGGGACCTGTCTGCCAGGCAAAGGCACTGCCGGGCTCCAGGATCATATGCAAATGGGGCCAGCGGGCGTGGAAGTCTCGCAGGGTCTGGATGAGGAGCTCTACGTTGTAATCCTTGCGCGTCATGAGGTGGCCGCCGCCGAAATTGATCCACTTCAGGCGGGAGAACCAGGGGGAGAACTTATCTATAATATGTACGAGCGTGCGCGCGAATGTTTCGGCGGAACTCTCGCAATGGCAGTGGATATGAAATCCTTCGATGTCGCAGGGAAACTCCTCGGGAGAGGGCAGGTCCTCGGCCAAAACACCGAAGCGGGAGCCGGGGGCACAGGGGTTGTATAGCTCAGTCTCAATTTCGCTGTACTCGGGGTTTACTCGGAGGCCAAAGGACACGGATTCTCCTCTAGTTCTGAATCTCCTGTATTGCGACAAGGAGTTGAATGTGATATGCGAGGAGCAACGGAGGATGGTGGGAAAGTCATACTCCGTGTAGGCTGGGCTGTAGGTGTGGGCGGGCGAACCGAATTCCTCCATGGCCAGTCGTGCTTCATCAGCGCTGGAGGCGGTGGTGTGCTGAATATACTCTCGGAAGATGGGGAACGTCTTCCACAGCGCAAAGGCCTTGAAGGCCAGGATGATTTCGGCGCCGGATCGATCCGAAACGTCTTTAATGAGAGCGAGGTTGCGGCGCAAGAGCGATTCCTTGAGGAGATAGTATGGGGTTCGCATGGAGGTGGAAGTCGGTTGTGAAGGATAAAACAATGATAAGAATAAGGGCTCGAAGTATTGAAATCTCGAAGTGTCGGACTGTCACAATCTCATGATTGCGAAGGTCAATAGACGAACTTCACGTTGTCGAGCCAGAATGTGGTGCCGACGGCGCCCACGTAGGCCGTGCCGAAGCTGCTGGCAAACTGAAGGCAGAGGTGGGTGGGTGTCTCGTCTGGATTGCCCCAGGAAACTTCCTTGACGGGGACAATCTTGCCACGGCTGTTCATGGCATACTTCAGGTTTTCGCCATCCTGTATGAGTCCCATGTGGGGTTGGAAGAAAGACTCCTTGGTTATGTCGCCGTAGTGGATTTCGAACTTGGCGCTGTTAACCCAGTCGGTGTTTTTATTAAAGCGGTGTATGATGGTGCCGATGCGGCTGGCGAAGAGGTTTCCTTCGGAGTCCTCCCAACGGCGCTGCAGCAGGAGAATCATGCCTGGCATGTCTTTGCCGGGAATCGTCTTTACGCGGCTGAAACCTGTCCGGCGAATACGGTCGGGTTCGTCGGAGAGTCTGACTTTGTAGTCGAACTGAATGGCGCGGGGCTTGTCGGTAAACGGAATGCCGTAGTCGAGCTTGCCGAAGGGGTTGGAACTGGACGTGATGGGTTCTATCATCCTGCCGACGTAGATGGATCCTGCCGCCAGGACGTGGATGTTTACAAGTCCGAGTACTTTTACTCCCACAATGTGGCTTACGAGCTTGACACACTTGCCGTTGCCGCGCTGTTCGGGGTAAACGCTCACATTGGTTTTTACTACACCGGCCACCTTGGCCATAATGTTGCTGCTGGCCCAAGGAGAGCCGCCCTGGTTGACATAGGGCTTTTTGCCGTCCCAGGTGCCGGTGGGGCCGATTTCGTAAAGTGTTTGGGTGTTGCCGCCAATGATGGCACTCTCTTTGACATGGCGCGTAATCCATTGGTCGAAGTTGGAGTATTTCAGCTGTGTCTGGGCCAGGAGGGAGCCACAGAAAGGCAGGAGGAGTGCGAGGCATAGGAGACCTCGGAGGTTCGTGGATTTCATATGTCTATGTTTTCGAGCTGTTCCTCTCGGATAGTGAGGTCGAGCAACTCTTGTAGGGTTCCGTTGAAAATGTTGCAATCGACGACGTCTTCCTGACGTGTGCCGATGCCGTCGACGTGTCCTACGTCTGTGTACTGCCAGAAGGTCCATTTTCCGGTGTACTTGAGCTCCTCGACGTAGTAGTGTGCAATCCAATAGGGGTAGGAGTTGAAGATGGAGTCGTTGAGGTTTTCCATCTTAAAGCTGTAGCCCGTGTAGATGATGGGCTTCACGCCATAGTGCTGTTCCACTACGTCCAGCCATTTCTTGACGCCGGCCTGAAGCTCTTTCCTGGAGAGGTTGCCGCGTGTTTCCACATCAAGCACGGGGGGCAGATCGCCAGCCTCGAGGTGTACTTGGCGGAGAAAGAAACGTGCTTGCTGACGAGCGTCAGTTCGAGGGCTGAAGAAGTGGTAAGCACCTCGTAGAATGTCGTTTTTGCGTGCTTGGTAAAAGTTCTCATTAAAGTAGGGGTCAATGAGATCTGTGCCTTCTGTGGCCTTGATGAAGGCGAAACGTACGGGCTGACCGTTGATGTTGGCATTGCGCAGCGTGGTCCAGTCGATGCGTTCCTGATAGCGACTGACGTCTATGCCGCGCACCTCGAAACCGTCGGGGTTTACACCCTCCCCGTAGATGGCGTTCCAACGGAAGGAGAAAGGGTCAACGAAGAAGGTAATGAGGACGAATATGTAGATGGCGATGGCTATCAGCACGCCCGCGGCAATACCCCAAAGGGGCACACGCCGCACAAGGGCAGAAGACTTCTTCTTCGGTTGTCTTCTGCCCTTGGTAGCTGTTTTCCTCTTGCGAGTGTTATTTGCCTTGTTCAAGCTGCAGGGTCTTGGTGGGCTGGTCGCATACCTCGGTGGGGCCGAAGTATTGGATGGGACCGGGATAGACGTAGCAGGTGTTCTTGGCCCACTCATCGCGGTGAGCTGCAAAGTACTTGAAGGGAGCACCGTCGAGTTCTACAAGAGCTTTGCGGATAACAGGCTTGTCGGCACCATTGCGGCGCTCGATGTTCATCATCATAGTGATGGGCACGCCGCCGGCAATCCACTCTGCAGCCGGAGCTGTAGTGTTCTTGATGATGCTCATGTAGCCAGTCTTGCCAGAGGCGATGAGGCGACTGGCGTTGAAGCCCAGGCTGTAGCAGTAGTCTGCATCGTAGTTGGAGGGAGCGGCGCAGCGGCCTTCGTAGCCGAAAAAGTGGTGCTGAGTGCTGAACTTGCCGTTGTACTTGCCCTGCTTCTTCCATTCGGCCAGACGCTTGGCGACCATACGGCTGAGCAGTTTCTCGGTCTCGATGAGGCTAACCTGAACGTTGCCGTGGGGGTCGCGGTCAAGGCAGAGCTGGCGTGCCACGTCCTCGGGCAGGCTCTTCAGCACGGCCAGATTATCTTTGGCAATGTTGCCTTCGACGAAGGCGATTTGCTCGTCGGCGCTCTGGAATTCGCGCGGTTCGCCGGTGGCGGGGTCTGTGAGTACTTCGTTGAGCTCGCGGATGAGCTTCTTGATGGCGGGAATGAATTCAATGAGGCCTTCGGGAATAAGGACCGTGCCGAAGTTGTTGCCCTCGGCAGCGCGGACGCATACTGCGTTGGCGATGTAGTCCACCACTTGATCGAGGCTCATTTCCTTGGCTTCCACTTCCTCGCTGACGAGGCAGACGTTGGGCTGGGTCTGCAGGGCGCACTCCAGGGCGATGTGACTGGCACTGCGGCCCATGAGCTTGATGAAATGCCAATACTTGCGAGCGCTGTTGCAGTCACGCTGGATGTTGCCGATGAGCTCGCTGTAGGTCTTGCAGGCGGTGTCGAAGCCAAAACTGGTCTCAATCTGCTCGTTTTTCAAGTCGCCGTCGATAGTCTTTGGGCAACCTATGACTTGCACGCCGTACTTCTTGGCTGCATAGTACTCAGCCAGCACGCAGGCGTTGGTGTTGGAATCGTCGCCACCGATGATTACGAGGGCCTTGATGTTCAGCTTGCGCAGGATCTCAATACCTTTCTCGAACTGTTCCACTTTCTCCAGCTTCGTGCGGCCGCTGCCGATGATGTCGAAGCCGCCTGTGTTGCGGTATTCATCGATGATGTCGGAGGTCAGCTCCATGTAGTTGTGGTCCACCAGTCCGCCGGGGCCGAGAATAAATCCATAGAGTTTGCTTTCGGAGTTAATGCTCTTCACGCCGTCAAAAAGGCCGCTGATGACATTGTGACCGCCAGGAGCCTGGCCGCCGCTGAGGATAACGCCAACGTTGATGGGCTCGTAGGCCTTTTGCTCGCCAGCCACGAATTCGATGACGGGCAGTCCGTAAGTGTTGGGAAATAGTTCTTTGATTTTGGCTTGGTCGCCAACGCTTTGGGTGGCAGCACCTTCCTTGGCGGTGACGGGGCCCTGAAGGGCCTTCGGGAGTTTGGGCTGGTAGGCAGCCCTTGCAATTTGCAATGCGCTCTTGGTCATTTTTCTTGTTGGATTTTATGTTTTAGTTAAAATTGGAATCTAAATATGAATGCGTGCGAGGCGAAAGCCGCCCGAAAACGTGTGCAAAGGTACGGCTTTTCTTCGGGAAACGCAAATTTAAGGCTCGATTTCTTGGCGGAATCAGACAAAAGGAGTACTTTTGTGGCCGAAATGAAAAGTGAATATGCCATTTTTAATCGGACGGAACGTCTGGTGGGTTCCGGCGGGATGCAGGCCATCTCGGCGGCGAGAGTCATCATTTTTGGAGTGGGGGGCGTCGGCAGCTGGGTAGCCGAAGGATTGGTGCGAAGTGGGGTGGCCCGCATCACGCTGGTGGACAGCGACCGAGTCAGTATCACCAATGTGAATCGTCAATGCCCTGCAACGACGAAAACCATCGGTGAAGTAAAGGTGAATGCGATGAAAAGCAGGTTGTTGGAGATAAATCCTGATGCGAAAATTGAAGCTGTTGAAGGTGTTTATGATAGCACTACCTGCGACACCTTTAACCTGGAGTCCTACGATTACGTCATTGATGCTATCGACTCCTTGGAATGTAAGGCATTACTCATCCTTAAGGCTACTTCTTTACCTCGAAGTGTAAAATTCTTTTCTTCAATGGGGGCTGCGCTGAAGATGGATCCTACTAAAATCCGTGTTGCGGAGTTCTGGCAGGTGGAGGGTTGTCCGTTGGCTCGTGCCTTGCGGCAGCGATTCAAACGCAACCACCTCTTCCCGGCCCGCAAGTTTCAGGTGGTTTACTCACCCGAGGTTCTTCCAAATCGTGGCAACGTCATACCCCTGGAGGACGATGTCCGGCAGCACGTGGACTGGAATGCCCGAAAGGCGCAGGTTAATGGTACCGTGGCCCATATCACCGCCATCTTCGGCTTTACCCTTGCAGGTCTTGTCCTGCAGGATATCTGTGCCGGCTCTTAGCAGTTTACCTCACTCCCTTCCTCTCATTCCCCCTCTCCTCTCTTCATTCTTCACATTTCACGTTAAACTTTTCCCTGCGCCAATTTTTATCTTTTAATTCATTTTTCTCTTTTCTCTTTTAATTTTTAATTTCCTTTTTCACTATTTCAGCACCGGCCATCCTTGTTCGTCCCACTCCACTGTCCGCTGGATGAGAATTGCTTGTCCATGGTGGTGTGTGCTGTAGCCGTGGCAGATGAATAGGTCTTCATGCAGCATGTTGCCCTGTGTATCCACCCCTGAAGGCACGTGGTAGAATGCGCTATGTCCGGCGGCTTCGAACTCCACCTTATCGCCTTCTATGACCAGCGTACCTCCGCCCTGAGCCATATCTCGTCCCTTACGGTCGAGGTAAGGACCTTCGACAGAGCGGCTTCGGCCTACCACTACCTTGTAGTTGCTCTGCATACCGCGGCAACAATAATCATGGCTGGCAAAGAGGTAGAAATATCCGCCGTGACGAATGATAAAGGGAGCTTCGATGGCGTTGCGGCCAGCGTGACGCGATGTGGGGTTGGGTTCGGCACTGAGCGTATCGCGAAGAGCTATGCGGCGGGCGATGGTCTTGGGGGCGCAGCCCTCAGCCACGTGCATCGTCTCGGGATCCAGACGTACTAACTGGATACCGTCCCAGAACGACCCCCAGGTGAGCCAAGGACTGCCCTGTTCATCTAGAATGAACGCGGGGTCGATAGCGTTCCACTGGTCGCGGTGCTCGCGTGAGCAAACCAGACAACCCTCATCCTGCCAGTGGTACAGCAGCGTGTCGGCGAAGTTGAGGGTAGGGGATGAGGCGAGGCCGATGGCCGACGTGTTCCGGCCAAAGGTGGAGCAACTATAGGCCATCCACCAGCGACCACGGTAGTTGATGACATCGGGTGCCCAGACGTGACCGCGGAAGCCCGGCACGCTGTCACGGGTCCAGGCCGGAATGTCCAGTATCTTAACTTCAGGATGCACTGTCCATGTCTTGCGATCCTTACTAGTAGCCAACTGAAGTCCTGTGGAATAGAGGTAGAAGGTGCCATTCTCCCAGGCCATGACGGGGTCGTGAACCATGGGGGTGTCCACTTGGAAAGCCTCTCGGCGGGGCCAACGCCGACGTTGTGGAGCGTCTTGGGCGCAAACAAAGATTGCTGATAGACAAAGCAAAATGGCTGAAAATAAGAAGTGCCTCATAAGTGCAATAATATTAAGATTAAATGTTTATATTAATACTAATGACACGCATATAAACACAGGGTTTAACCTCTTTTCGAAAGAAAATTCATCTTCTGTGCTGTTATCTCATTTTTTTGTCGTACCTTTGCGCCCGCAAAAAATAAAAATCCTAAATCGTCATATAGTATTAAAAACTCCCATTCCCATCTCAGCCACTTCCCCCAGCCCCAGCTCTCCGTCACCTTGGCGTAAATCCCCGGCTCACAGGGTGTCCCGTTTTTTCCTTTGCGATTTATCGCGGCATTCCCTCCCCTCTACCCGTCCCTTCCTTTCACCAAGAAATAATAAAAAGTCCAAACATAAAACGTAAAATTCTAAGATTGAAATGATAACAGTCTCCAACCTCACTATCCAATTCGGCAAGCGTGTCCTCTACAAGGACGTCAATATGAAATTCACCAACGGCAATATCTACGGTGTTATCGGAGCCAATGGTGCTGGTAAATCCACTCTCCTCAAGGCCATCAGCGGTGAACTGGAACCCAACAAGGGCACCATTGAGCTGGGACCCGGTGAGCGCTTAAGTGTGCTCTCGCAGGATCACTTCCAGTACGATGACCAGACCGTGCTGGATACTGTGCTCATGGGGCACACCGTGCTCTGGGACATCATGCACGAGCGTGATGCTCTCTACTCCAAAGCCGATTTCAGCGACGAAGATGGCATCCGCGTGGCAGAACTCGAGGAGAAATTTGCCGAGATGGGTGGCTACACTGCAGAAAGCGATGCTGGAGCACTTCTTAGTGGACTGGGCATCAAAGAGAAGAAGCACCAGATGCTCATGCGGGATCTTTCTGGTAAGGAGAAGGTGCGCGTCATGCTCGCCAAGGCACTCTTTGGTGAGCCCGACAACCTTCTGCTCGACGAGCCCACCAACGACCTTGACCTCGACACCGTTCAGTGGTTGGAGCAATATCTCTCCGAGTTCGAGCACACGGTGCTCGTTGTGAGCCACGACCGACACTTCCTCGATGCTGTCTGCACCCACACCGTAGACATCGACTTCGGCAAGGTAACCCTTTTCGCTGGCAACTACTCTTTCTGGTACGAATCCAGCCAGCTTGCACTCCGTCAGGCCCAGAACCAGAAGGCTAAGGCAGAGGAGAAGCGCCGTGAACTGGAAGAATTCATCCGCCGATTCAGCGCTAATGTGGCGAAGTCCAAACAAACCACTTCGCGCAAGAAGATGCTTGAGAAGCTCAATGTCGATGAAATTCAGCCCTCCACACGCAAGTACCCAGGCATCATCTTCACCATGGATCGGGAGCCTGGCAATCAGATCCTGGAGGTCGAAGGATTGAAGGCTGTAGCGGAGGACGGTACGGTGCTCTTCGACAACGTCTCGTTCAACATAGAAAAGGGACAGAAGACAGTCTTCCTCAGCCACGACCCGCGTGCCATGACTGCCCTCTTCGAGATTATCAATGGTAATCGCGAGGCGCAGGCTGGAACCTATAAGTGGGGGCTCACCATCACCACGGCCTATCTCCCGCTGGATAACACCGCCTTCTTCCAAAGCGACAAAAACCTTGTTGACTGGCTGATGCAGTACGGCGATGGCAACGAGGTGTTCATGAAAGGATACCTTGGACGTATGCTGTTCTCCGGAGAGGAGGTACTGAAGAAGGTCAACGTCCTCAGTGGTGGCGAGCGTATGCGATGCATGATAGCGCGTATGCAACTCAAAAACGCAAACTGCCTCATCCTTGACACCCCCACCAACCACCTTGACCTCGAGAGCATCCAGGCCTTCAACAATAACCTTAAATTATATAAAGGTAACATCCTCTTTGCCTCCCACGACCATGAGTTCATCCAGACCGTGGCCGATCGCATCATTGAACTCACGCCTAATGGTATCATAGACAAACTCATGGAATACGATGATTACATCAGTGATGACCGCATCCGTGAGCAAAAGGAGAAACTCTACGGCGCCCCCGCCGATTAACAACTCCGCTTCCCTTTAGACTCTCCCTTTTAATCATGGGTCCCGGTGCTTTGCCGCCGGGTTCCCTTCACTTGCTTCCGCCTCCGTTCTTTCTACTCCTCCATCGTTTTTTTCCTCCTTCCATTCGTTCGACGATTAAAATCTTCCCTTCAAGCTCCGCTTTGGCACGCTCTTTGCAGGAGCTCTTAATGAATATAAACTTTAGTAAATATGACAGAAGAACAGAAAGATAAAGAATTCCTCAATTCAGAAGACCAGCATTCAACCAACTCCGCTTTTGAATCTCAGTCGACTGAAGGCTCAACGGCAGGTGATACGTCTGCCGACACAACAGTTTCTCCTTCTGATTCCCCATCAGAAGGTGCCAGTTCCCCCAATTCAACCTCCTCCTTGGATGGCTCTGCCGCCGGCGGTTCGTCCGTCGGTGAAGATTCCGAGCTCTCCCCCGAGGAGCTCCTGGCTCAGGCCCGCTCAGAAATCGAAGAACTGAAGACTCAGGCCCTTTACCGTCAGGCCGAATTCGAGAACTATCGTCGCCGCACCATCAAGGAGAAAACTGATCTTATCCTAAACGGCTCTAAATCAGCAGTGACAGCTATTCTTCCTATCGTTGACGACCTCGAGCGTGCACTTCCTTCCATGAAGAATGCCGACGATGTGGCCGCTGTGGCAGAGGGAGTGGAACTCATTCTCCAAAAATTCTTAAAAGCCTTGGCCGGACTTGGAGTAAAGCAGATAGAGACTGAAGGTAAGGACTTTGACGTTGATCTACACGAAGCCATAGCGCAAGTACCCGGAGTTCCCGACGAGCAGAAAGGACGCGTCATAGACTGCGTAGAGAAAGGTTACACACTTAACGACCAAGTCATCAGACACGCCAAAGTGGCAGTCGGCATGTAATTTTGTCATACAGTATTGCATTAAACAATAAACATTAAACTACGGGTCCAGCCCGCGTCCAATATGTCAGAACAGAAACGTGATTACTATGAGGTCCTTGGAGTCGCCAAGAATGCCACAGAGCAGGAGATAAAGGCGGCGTACAAGAAAATGGCCATCAAATATCATCCCGATCGTCAGGGCGATAAGTCCGAGGCCGAGAAGAAAGAAGCGGAAGCCAAGTTCAAGGAGGCAGCAGAAGCCTATGATGTACTCCACGACCCACAGAAGCGCCAGCGCTACGACCAGTTCGGATTTGCAGGTGTCGGTGGTGCAGGAGGATTCGACGGACAAGGAATGTCTATGGACGACATCTTCAGTCAGTTCGGCGATATCTTCAGCGATCTCTTTGGCGGAGGAGCTTCCTTCGGCGGAGGATTTGGTGGCGGGTTCGGAGGCTTTGGCGGACGTGCAGGAGCGCGCCGCCAGCAGCATCGCGGAGGTGACCTTCGACTCAAGGTGCGGCTCACCCTGAAGGAATGTGCCACGGGCGTCACCAAGAAATTCAAGGTGCGCAAGAAGGTTACTTGCTCACACTGCCACGGCAGTGGGGCTGAGAATGGTAAGGGAGACACGCAGACGTGTCAGACCTGCCATGGCAATGGTTATGTCCTTCGTTCCCAGCGCTCCGTCTTCGGCATGATGCAGACCCAGAGTGTCTGCCCTGATTGCCAGGGCGAAGGCCAGATTATCAAGAACAAATGTCATCAGTGCGGAGGCACGGGCGTGCAGTCGGGCGACGAAGTTGTGGAGGTGAAGATTCCGGCTGGCGTGCAGGACGGTATGGTGCTCAACGTTCCCGGCAAGGGCGATGCCGCCATCCACAATGGAGTTCCCGGCGACATTCAGGTCTTCATAGAGGTGGAGCAAGACAAGGACTTTGTACGTCAGGACAACGACCTCATTTACAACCTCCTCATCGATGTGCCCACGGCTGTCCTCGGCGGACAGGTCGAGGTGCCTACTTTGGACGGGAAGGTCATGATTAAAATCGATCCTGGAACTCAGCCTGGAAAGGTGCTCCGTTTGCGCGGGAAGGGACTTCCTGCCCTGCAGAGCTACGGATATGGCAATGGTGACCTCATCGTCAACGTCTCTGTTTACATTCCAGAAACCCTCAGCCGCGAGGAACGCGAAGCCTTTGAACGCATGCGTGAGAGCGACAGCATGAAGCCCAGCCAAAGCGTGCGTCAGCGTCTTTTCAATCACTTCAAGAAGTTGTTTGAATAAATGAACTATCAGCAGACCATCGACTACCTCTACCACGCAGCCCCGTTGTTTCAGAACGTCGGGGCTGGTGCGTATAAGGAGGGCCTCTCGACTACCCGTGCCCTGGACGAACACTTTGGGCACCCTCACACCCTCTACCACACCATTCACGTCGCAGGCACCAACGGCAAGGGCAGTGTTTCTTCCTCCCTTGCTGCCATTCTTCAGTCGGCAGGCTACCGCGTGGGGCTCTATACCTCCCCACACCTCATAGATTTCCGCGAGCGCATCCGAGTGAATGGTGAGATGATTCCCGAGCAGCGTGTAGTGGATTTTGTGGAGCAGGAGCGACCCTTCTTCGAGCCCCTTCATCCCTCGTTCTTTGAACTCACCACCGCCCTTGCCTTCCTATATTTCGCAGAGCAACAGGTGGATGTGGCAGTCATCGAAGTGGGTCTCGGTGGCCGTTTGGACTGCACCAATATCATCACCCCTGACCTCGCCATCATCACCAACATCAGCTTCGACCACCAGCAGTTCCTCGGCGACACCCTGCCTGCCATCGCAGCCGAGAAGGCTGGTATCATCAAGCCTGGTATTCCCGTCATCATCGGCGAAACCAATAATCACTCCTCTGTCCGCGCCACCTTCCTTCGTGCCTTCCACAGCGCCAATTCCTCCCTCGCTTCCTCTCCCTCACTTCGCTTTGCCGATGAGGAGCCCCTTCCTCCTGCTTCCTCCCTTCCTCCCTTCCAGCTACGTGGCAGCTATCAGGCGGCCAACCTTCGCACGATTCTCTGTGCCCTCTCCGAACTTCGCCGTCAGTCCTTCTACTCCCGCATCACTTCCGCTGCCATAACCCACGGCCTTGCCCACGTTATGGAACTTACCGGTTTACGTGGCCGTTGGCAGCAGTTGCAAGAGCATCCCACCCTCGTCTGCGATGCCGGTCACAATGCCGCCGGCATCCAGTATGTCGTCCGTCAGCTCGCCGAGCAAACCGCTCCCCACCTTCATATCATCCTCGGCATGGTCAGCGACAAAGACTATCAGGCCGCGGCTTCTGCCTTCACTCACCTCGCAGCCGTCCGTCATTCCCGTGGCCTTCAGACCACCTTCTACTTGACGCAACCCTCCTGTGCGCGTGCTCTCCCCGTCTCATCCCTCCACTCGGCCTTCGTCACGCACCGCTCCGCCCCCTCTTCGCCTTCTTCCATATTGGATTCTGATTTTTCCCTGAATTCTTCCTCCCTTCAGTCCTTTCCCTCCGTCCCGGCCGCCCTTTCCGCCGCGCTCTCTGCCGCCTCTGCCTCCGACTTCATTTTTGTTGGCGGCAGCTGCTATATCCTTGCAGATTTCTTCGCGGCTCTGCGCTGATATTGATTCCTGAATTTCCAGTTTGGGAAATCCCTTTTCTGCGCTTCAGGAGACGATGAATTCCAAGGCTCGCCAGTCGCCGTCGGAATAGGTGCCGGTGTGTGTGAGTCCCAGGTCGGCGGCTTTCTGGACGAGGAAAGGGATGTCGTCTTCGAGGAAACCGGAGAGCAGTAGACGCGAGCGGGGCCGCAGTTTGGCGACGAAAGCGGGCAGGTCGGCCAGCAGGATGTTGCGATTTATGTTTGCCAGAAGTATGTCGGCCTGAGGTGCTTGGGTGAGGATGCTGGCATCGCCTTCCACGATTTCACCTTCGACATCGTTGAGGGCAAAATTTGCTTGGGCGTTCTCCACGCTCCATTCATCGATGTCGTAGGCGAAGACACGCTTGGCACCGAGCTTCAGTGCCGCGATGCTCAGTACTCCCGTTCCACAACCAGCATCAATAACGGTTTTTCCTGCAAGGGGCTGCTCGGCCAGCATGGAGAGCATCATACGCGTGGTGGCATGTTCGCCACTGCCGAAGGCTTGTCGGGGCAGGATTTGGAACTGCTGTCCGTTGGGCAGAGTGATGGGCTCGAAGTGATGTTCCTCCTCCCAGGTGGCGTTCCAATTCTCGTCTGGTGCTTCGCTGCAGGTGAATGTGGCGGTGTGGCCGGGTAGGAGGGAGGCGAGGGAATCTGTGGCTTCCTGGATGACCGTTTCGTCATAAGCACTCTGTAGCACATAGGCCGTCAGCCCCTCGTCCGTAGGTACAAAGGTGTCGCAGCCGGCATCGGCCAACAAGGCGGCCAGCACATCGCTAGCCGCCTCGTCGTTGGGACTTATCGTGAATTGTAGTTCGAAGTATTTCATGAGCGCGAGCCCTTACTTTCCTCCGATGGCCTGTTTCACTTCGGGCTTGGCCTTGTAGCGCTTGTTGAGGCCGGCCACGACGTCGCGTGTGATGTCGAACTTGGGGTTGACGAGGAGGATGTTGTCGCCGGAGCGTGAGAAGATGTAGTCGTACTTCTTGGCCTTGTTGTAGGTCTTGAGGAATGCTTGAATACTATCCCGCATCTCCATATTCAGCTGTTCCTGCTCCTTGGCGAGTTCGCTCATGAGACGCTGCTCCAGTTCTGCGAGGTCCTGCTGTTCGCGGGCGAGCTGGTTCTGAGCGCGCTCCAGTTCATCGCGTGTGGTGAATCCGTTGCTCTCGTACTTTTTCTGGAGGGCAGAAGCGTGGTTCTGCAGTGCCCTCTGCTTCTCGGCGAGTGTCTTCTGAGCGTTCTCGCCTTTCTGGTTGAGCAGCAGGTTGTAGTCCTTGACGAATTCGTACTGGGACATCAGGCTGTCGACTTCTACATAAGCCACCTTCAGTCCTGTGACTTCGGCTTCAGCGGCGTCGCCCTTGGCTTCGTTTTCTGCGGCTTTGTTGCTGCAGGCGGTCAGTGCGGCGATGGCGCTGAGCGCGATGATAAAGATTTTCTTCATTTCTTTGCTTGTATTGTTTTTAAGAGTTATGGTCTTGATGGGTTTACTTGGCTTATTAGGTTTATTTGCGGCGAGGGCTGTGCTCGGCCGCATGAGGTCGGTTGGCAATCTGATGGCGCTCGATGGCATCCATGCTTTCCACGCAGTGGATTCCACGCTGGCGCATGGCCTTGGAGGCTCCTATGTGGGTCATGGGACCGCGTGCATCGCCTTTCAAAAGCAGTTTCAGCGATAGCAGGAGCACCGCAGCAGCGACAATTCCGAGCGTAAAGAGCAATAATTTGACCATTTCTTGCGTTATTTTTATGATAATCCTTGGAAGAATACATCGTTTGATGTACCTTTGTGGCTGAAAAACGGTGCAAAGATAAGCAATCTTGCTCTCGCGCGCTACTTTTCTTGCCTACTTTAACCTAATTTAGCAGTATAAATGGAAAAGATTGAACTAAAACCCGCTCATGTGTTCGAGATGTTCGCTCGAATTAATGCTGTTCCGCGTCCTTCGAAGCGCGAAGAGAAGATGATTGACTTCCTTCGTCGGTTCGGAGAAGACCTCGGATTGGAGACCAAGGTTGACGAAACCGGCAATGTCCTCATCCGCAAACCTGCCACTCCAGGTATGGAGGGGAAACCCACCATCATTCTCCAGAGTCACATGGACATGGTTTGCGAGAAGAACAACGATGTGGACTTCGACTTCGACCGCGACGCTATCCAGACCTACATCGACGGCGAATGGATGAAGGCCAAGGGCACCACTCTGGGGGCGGACGACGGTATCGGTTGCGCAATGGAGATGGCCATCTTGGCCGACAATACCATCAAGCACGGTCCCATTGAGTGCGTGTTCACTCGCGACGAGGAGACGGGACTGACGGGTGCCGAGGGTATGCAACCTGGTTTCATGACCGGTCAGATGCTCATCAACCTCGATTCGGAGGACGAAGGGGAACTGTTCGTCAGCTGTGCTGGCGGTTGCCGCACAGAGGCCACATTCCGTTTCTCGCCAGAGGCAGCGCCCGAAGGCGCTTTCTTCCTCCGCCTGACTATCAAGGGCCTGACGGGTGGTCACAGCGGAGATGATATTGACAAGAAACGTGCCAACGCCAACAAGTTGCTGGCGCGCTACCTCTATGATGGCATGAAAGAGTGGGGACTGCGCCTGAGCGATATTCAGGCCGGCGGTCTGCACAACGCCATCCCTCGCGAAGCCAGTTGTCTGGTGGCAATCCCTAATAAATATAAGGAACAGGCGCGCGTGAAGTGGAACGTCTTTGCCGCCGAGGTGCAGGAGGAGTTCTGCACGACAGAACCCACGATGGAGTTCCTGCTGGAGAGTGCCGAGGCTGCTGCCACCGTGCTGCCGGCGGACGTCAACTGCCGACTTATCAGCGCCCTGCAGGCTGTGGACAATGGCGTCTATGCCATGAGTCAAGACATTGCTCTTGTGGAGACAAGCAGCAACCTGGCCAGTATCAAGCAGACAGAACCGGGTGTCATCCGCATCAACAGCAGCCAGCGTAGCTCCCTGCTTTCGAACCGACTGAATATGGCTCACACAGTGGCCGCCGTGTTCGAACTGGCAGGTGCCGAAGTGGAGATTGGCGAAGGATATCCTGGTTGGGCCATGAATCCGAAGAGTGAGATCCTGCGCATCGCCCGCGAGCAGTATGTGCGTCTGTTCCAGAAGGAACCCGTGGTGCGTGGCATCCATGCTGGATTGGAGTGCGGACTGTTCTCCGAGAAGTATCCCGGACTGGACATGGTCAGCTTTGGTCCCACACTGCGTGGTGTGCATTCGCCCGACGAGCGCCTGCTGATTCCCACCGTGGATATGGTGTGGCGCCACCTGCTTGCCATTCTGGAGAATGTGTAAAGAGCAGACTCACCCCGGCTCTCCCTTGTAGGGAGGGGGTAGTTACTTTCAAGATTAGGAATATGTCGAAGATTATCAAGCCAAAAGAATTATTATCAAAAGTAACCATTCCCTCCCTACAAGGGAGGGCGGGGGAAGTGTCTGTCCTTTTTCTGTTTCTTTTTCTTCCTCTTTTCTTCTCCTGCGACGACTACGACTCGTTCACCACAGACCGCAACGCCACGCTGAGCTTCAGCCGTGACACCCTGCAGTTCGATACCTTGCTGACCACTGTGCCCTCGTCCACGCTGACGCTGGCCGTGTACAATCATGGTGACAAGGGTCTGCGTATCAGTGAGGTGTGGCTGGAACAAGGTACCAACAGCCCTTTCCGCGTCAATATCGACGGTCAGGACATGAGCCGCTCGGCGGCGAATCATGTGGAAGACTTCGAGGTGCGCAGGCGTGACAGTATTATCGTGCGTGCCGAGGTCACCCTGCCTGAGTTCCAGTCGGATGCCCCCCGCGAGGTCAAGGACGCCTTGGTCTTCCGATTGGAGAGTGGCATAGAGGCGCGCGTGCCGCTTATCGTGGTGGGACGCAATGCCTTCTTCATGCGTGCGCGTACCTTATTAAATGATACCGTGCTCACGGCTCGCCGACCCATAGTTGTCTACGACAGCCTGGTTGTCGGCCCGTTGGCAACTCTGACGCTGCAGGCTGGTACTCAGCTCCTGTTCCACAACGATGCCAACATGATTGTCCGCGGACGTCTGCTGGCCGAGGGCACGCTGGATGCACCTGTGGTGCTTCGTGGCGACCGGACGGATCGAATGTTCGACAACCTCCCCTACGACAACCTGCCCAACCGATGGGGCGGGGTAGTGCTCACCGCAGAAAGTAAGGACCACGAACTCAATTACTTGGACTTGCACAGCGGCGGCTTTGGCATTCGTTGTGACAGTTCCTCGCTGGACGAGCGTAAGCTCCTGCTGACCAATAGCATCATCCATAACATTGGCGGCCATGGCCTGGATCTGATGCACAGCCGGGTGGAAGTCGCCAACACGCAGATTTCCAACACCCAAGGTTGCTGCGTCAACCAGTTGGGCGGCAGTTCGTCCTTCGTCCATTGCACGTTGGCTCAGTTCAATTCCATCTCGGTCTTAGGACGGACGGCGCTGAAAGTAACCTGCTGGAATGAAGAATCGTATGTCCCGTTGGAGCGTGCGGACTTCATCAACTGTGTGGTCACGGGCTACGAAGACGATGTCATCCTCGTGGATCCTTTGGAGCCTGATTCTGTGCTTCCCCAGGTGGATGACCCGCAAGTTAATTATTCCTTTTCCAACTGCTTCCTTGCCACAGAGATACCCGACTTGGAAATCTACACCTCTCGCTTCTCGCAAATCGTCTATGACTTGAAGACCAGTACCGATGTGTGGGGTTCTTCGTCCTCATCGGACGACTCGGAGACGCCTCGCCACGAGAAGAACTTCACCCTCTTCGACACCAAGAATTTCCTCTATGACTTCACGCCTGTGGAGAATTCTCCCATCCGTGGCATCGCGGATCCGGCCTACAGTGCAGCCTGGACTCTGGACCGCCTCGGCCGCAGTCGTATGGCGGACGGTGCGCCCGATGCGGGGTGCTACGAGTACACAAATTCTGCGAAAAACGATTGATTTGTGTCGAAAAAAACTCTTTTTGATTCATTTAGCGGAGAAAATGTCAATTTCTTTGCGGTCATTCGGAAAGAAAGTTGTAATTTTGCGGCCGTTATTGTGAATTTATAAAAAAAGAAAAAGATACAAGCATGATTAAGATTACGCTTCCCGATGGCTCCGTTCTCGAACGCGAGGCTGGCGTCACGGGTTATGAAATCGCTCAGAGTATTTCACCGCGTCTGGCTGCCGAGGTCCTCTCGTGCAGCGTTAATGGCGAGACGGTGGAACTGAACCACCCCATCATGGAGGATGCCCAGCTGGTGCTCTTCAAGTGGGACGACGAACAGGGCAAGCACACCTTCTGGCACACCAGTGCCCACTTGCTGGCCGAGGCGCTGCAGGAACTCTATCCCGGCGTCCAGTTCGGATTTGGTCCTGCCATCGAGAACGGCTTCTATTATGATGTCGTGCTGCCCGAAGGCAAGCAGATCAGCGAAGGCGATTTCACCACCATTGAAGAGAAGATGAAGGAACTGGCTTCGAAGAAGGAGCCCGTGGTCCGCCACGATATTTCCAAGGCCGATGCCCTCAAGCTCTTTGCTGCCGATGGCCAGACGTTTAAGTGTGAACACATCGACCAGGACCTCGCTGACGGTACCATCACCACTTATACTCAGGGCAACTTTACAGATCTCTGCCGCGGTCCCCACTTGGTCAACACCGGCGACATCAAGGTCGTCAAGCTCACCAGCGTGGCCGGTTGCTTCTGGCGCGGCGATGCAGCCCGCGAGAGCATGCAGCGCCTCTATGGCATCAGCTTCCCCAAGAAAAAGATGCTCGACGAATACCTGCTCATGCTGGAGGAAGCCAAAAAGCGCGACCACCGCAAGATTGGCAAGGAAATGGAACTCTTCATGTTCAGCGAGCGTGTAGGTAAGGGCCTGCCCATCTGGCTTCCCAAAGGCACCGACCTTCGCCTGCGATTGCAGGAGATGCTGCGCAAGATTCAGAAGCAGTACGGTTACCAGGAGGTCATCACTCCTAACATTGGTGGCAAGATCCTCTATCAGACCTCTGGTCACTGGGATCACTACGGCAAGGACAGCTTCCAGCCCATTCAGACACCTGAGGAGGGTGAGGAATACCTGCTGAAGCCCATGAACTGCCCCCACCACTGCGAGATTTTCGCCAACCGTCCTCGTTCCTACAAGGAGCTGCCCTTCCGCTGCGCCGAGTTCGGCACGGTCTATCGTTATGAGATGAGCGGCGAACTGCACGGACTCACCCGTGTGCGCTGCTTCACTCAGGACGACGCTCACATCTTCTGCCGCCCCGACCAGGTGAAGCAGGAGTTCACCAATGTCATCGACATCATCCAGCGTGTGTTCTCCACCTTCAACTTCAGCGACGACAACGTCGAGGTGCAGATTTCCCTGCGTGACCCCAACGACAAGGAGAAATACATCGGTTCCGATGAGGACTGGGCCAGTGCCGAGCAGGCCATCGTCGACGCTTGCGCCGAGAAGGGCATGAAGGCTCGCAAGGAAATCGGTGAGGCCGCTTTCTATGGCCCCAAGCTCGACTTCATGGTTAAGGACGCCATCGGCCGCCGTTGGCAGCTGGGTACGATCCAGGTCGACTATCAGTTGCCCCAGCGCTTCCAGCTGGAGTACACCGGCGAGGACAACCAGAAGCATCGCCCCGTCATGATCCACCGTGCACCCTTCGGAAGCATGGAACGTTTCGTGGCTGTGCTCATTGAGCACACGGCTGGTCAGTTCCCCCTCTGGCTCACACCTGACCAGGTGGTTCTGCTGCCCATCAGCGACAAGTACATCGACTACGCCAAGAAAGTTCAGCAGTACCTCGACAAGAACAACGTCCGCACCATCATTGACGACCGTGCGGAGAAGATTGGTCGCAAGATCCGCGACAACGAGATGAAACACATCCCCTATCTGCTTATCGTGGGCGAAAAAGAGGAAGCAGAAGGCACCGTAAGTGTACGTCGACAGGGTCAAGGAGACCAAGGAAGCATGAAATTCGAGGATTTTGCAAAGAAAATCAACGAAGAAGTGCGTAGTATGACAGAAAAGTATTAACTTTGCGCCCGAAATACGAAACAACATACACTAACATTCGTCCCGAGAGGGCGACCTGAATGAAGAAAGACAACATCAAGAGCCAGTACCGTGTCAACGAACAGATACGCGTACGTGAAGTCCGAATCGTAGGCGATGACATTGAGTCCACCGTCATGAACACACGCGACGCCATCCGACTTGCAGAGCAGAAGGGTGTGGACCTCGTGGAGATTTCTCCCAATGCCACGCCTCCTGTGTGCCGACTCATCGATTACTCCAAGTTCCTCTATCAGCAGAAGAAGCGCCAGAAGGAGATGAAGGCCAAGCAAGTCAAGATTGAAGTTAAGGAAATCCGTTTCGGACCACAGACCGACGACCACGACTACAACTTCAAGCTGAAGCATGCCCAAGGTTTCCTTTCCGATGGCGACAAGGTGAAGGCCTATGTCTTCTTCCGCGGTCGCAGCATCCTTTTCAAGGAACAGGGTGAGGTGCTCCTCCTCCGTTTCGCTCAGGATCTGGAGGAATACGGCAAGGTGGAATCTATGCCTGTGCTCGAGGGCAAGCGTATGACCATGTTCATCGCACCCAAGAAAACGGCACCCAAGAAGGTCGAACTGCCCGAGGACGACGAAGATGACGTCGAGGAAGGGCTGGACGAAGAGGACGTGCAGGAGCCCGCTCGCAAGAAACCCCAGCAGAAGGCCCAGAAGGAATACACTGGTCCCAAGGTGGAAGGCGAGGACTTCGACGACTGACGTCCCGAAGGATTTTAGTGATAGAAGATGAATGGACCCAGGATTGCTCGCGCAGCCTAATCCTATTTATCTGAAATCATGAAGTCATCAAGTAGTAAAAGACGGATTGCGCGCTGCGCCCGGTATATGCGCAGCCGCGTCCTTGCATTAAATAACAATTTAAACCAAACAAAAAAATGCCAAAAGTAAAGACTAATTCCGCAGCAAAGAAGAGATTCGTGCTCACCGGAACGGGTAAGATCAAGCGTCACCACGCTTATCACAGCCACATCCTGACAAAGAAAACCAAGAAGCAGAAGCGCAACCTGCAGCACGCTGACCTCGTCGTCACCGCCAACCGCAAGCAGGTCCGCGAACTCCTCCTCCTTCGCTAATCCCAAATCAGGTAACGAGTTAAACAAGTATTTCTCTAAAGAAGAAATCACCCAAAGTCAAATCGAACGCTGAGCAACAAAGAAATTTATCCGTAAATTCGCTTACGTTCACAAACAAACAAAATTATGCCAAGATCAGTAAATCACGTTGCTTCACGTGCAAAGAGAAAGAGAATCCTGAAGCTCACCCGCGGCTACTTCGGTGCCCGCAAGAACGTCTGGACCGTTGCCAAGAACACTTGGGAGAAGGGTCTGACCTATGCCTATCGCGACCGCAAGAACAAGAAGCGCAGCTTCCGCGCCTTGTGGATTCAGCGTATCAATGCAGCTGCTCGCATGGAAGGCATGAGCTACAGCCAGCTGATGGGTGCCCTGCACAAGGCAGGTGTCGAGATCAACCGCAAGGTGCTCGCCGACCTCGCCATGAACCACTTCGAAGCCTTCAAGGCTATCGTCGACAAGGTGAAGTAAGGCATTGTCCTCTGTCCTTTGACTGAAAGAAAGAAGCCCCGCCAGTTTTTGGTGGGGCTTCTCTGTGGTTGGGGGGGCCGGTTCTCTCGGTTCTCTCGGTTCTCCTGGAAGTCCTGGCTTCTCCTGGAAGTCCTGAATTCTCTTGGAAGTCCTGGCTTCTCTGGAAGTCCTGAATTCTCCTGGAAGTCCTGGCTTCTCTGGAAGTCTAGGAAGTCCTGAGGTCCCGCGGTTTGTTTTATTGCGCGGTGACTTGCATCACGAATCCTCCTCCGCTGGCGAGGTGTAAGTGCAGTGGCTTGCCGTCGAAGGCTGGTTGAGAGACGGCGTAGTCCTCAGCGTTGTTGTCGGCGTTAGGACCGTCGGCATAGAGAGTGATATGTGGGTTGCCGCTGATGCCGAGAGCCGCGGCGAGGTCGAGGGTGAGGTCGCGGGCATCCCAGTTCGTCTGTCCGCCCACCCACCAGGTACTTCCCTTGCGGCGGGCTACGACAATGTATTCTCCCATCTTGGCGCTGATGACGCGCGTCTCGTCCATATCATTGGGGATGGAGGCGAGGAAGCGGGTGTAGTCCGGTTCGGCTTCGTAGGCTGTGGCGGCATCGGCCAGCATGGTCAGCGGCGAGTCGTGGATGACATAGGTGGCGAGTTGGTGACAACGTGTGCCCATGGAGACAGGCTGCGTGTAAACGACTGCATAGGTGGAGCGTGTGCCGTTGCGCATGGCGCCGGGTGTGTAGTCCACGAAGCCTGCCATGCCGCGGATGAAGGGGAAGGTGACATCGTACAGCGGCATGTCCTTCTTGTCGGAGTTCCACTTCACTTCTTCCATGCCGAACACGCTCTCGATGTTCACCAGGTTGGGGTAGGTGCGGTTCATGCCCGTAGGCTTCCAGAAACCGTGATAGTCCAGCAGGAGGTGGTGGCGTGCGCAGACTTCGGCAATGCGATAGGCCATCTCCACGGCCGTCTGGTCATCGCGGTCGAGGAAATCGACCTTGAATCCCTTGACTCCCATGGCGGCGTACTTCTTGCAGGCCTCTTCAAGGTGCTCGTCCAGCACATTGAACACCGTCCAGAGGATGATGCCCACACCTTTCTGGCGGCCATAGTCCACCAGCGCCTGCACGTCAATCTCTGGAATGCTCTGCATCAGTTCGCCCTTGTTGGAGTCGTACCAACCCTCGTCGAGAATGGCATATTGCAGGCCGTACTGGGCGGCGAAGTCGATGTAATACTTGTAAGTGTCCATATTGATGCCTGCTTTGAAGGGAACGCCCTTGAGGTTCCATGCGTGCCACCAATCCCAGGCGCTCTTGCCCGTGTGAATCCATGAGGTGTCGCCGATTCGGTTGGGCGAGGCCAGGGCATAGACGAGGTTGGATGTGGGCATCTGCCGGTCGTCGGTGGTCACGCACATCACGCGCCAGGGCAGTGTGCGTGCCCCCTGTGTCTTGGCGATGTAGTTCTCCGTTTCGGTCACGTGGCTCATGCCCCGATAGCTGTAGTATTCCATCTTCTTCGGGTAGCGTGCGAGTGCGCTTTGCAACTTGCCTTCCACAGGACGCAGGAACATACCGGGGTAGGCTTCGAGGTCAGATTCCAGAATGGTCACCTTGGCACGACCGAAATCCATGGTGATGGGCATGAACGCCCATTGGTCCTGAAGCTTCGACAGTTGGTCGGTGGTGTAGATGTTCTGGAAGGCCATGGCCTCGGGTTTCTTGGGATTGGTCGTGTAGGCCAGGTAGGTCACGGGGTCTCCTTCGGGAGCGAAGACTGCTACTTCGTCAGCAATGACCAGAGGCTGCTTGGCCGTCTGAATGAAGCGGTAGGCCACGCCGTCGTCGTAAGCCCTGAATTCTATGCTCAGGTCGGACGTGAGGCGGAAGGTCTGTGCGTTCCAGGTGGCATCGAAACTCTTCTGGCGGTAGGCGAAGGCGTCGATGTGCTCCTTCCGACTCTCTTGCTTCGTGAGTTTCAGTTTCAGGGATTCGTCTTTGCCATCAATGTCGAGGGCGGCGCGGCCATCCGTGAGCAGGGGCTGGCCATCGAGCTCTATGCTGTAGGTCACTTGGTTGTCTTTCAGGCCGATTGTTGTTGCGAGACGGCCATTGGGGGAGGTCAGATGCCGACTTGCAGAGACCTGAAGATTGTAGGGAAAGGTGCGTGCCTGCTCCTCTGCATGGCGGCGTCCACGACCGCGTTCGCCGGATTGGTGACGCTGTGTGGGAGCCCCCATCACCACTAAATACAATTCCTTCACGTCGTGATCGCGGGGAGCTGTGTAGCTCACGCGCGCGCGTTCCTTATTATATATGGGGCTGTACTGGCAGTTTCCGTTGTCCAACAAGGCAACGAATCCATAGCGCCAGCCTGCATCAGCCTCTGAGCTATTGCCCTGGAATTCGACGTCTATGCGTTCTCCGCGAAGTGGTCTGGGCATCATTCGTGCATCGAATCCTCCGGCCTCGGGAGCTCCGGCCGTTGGCAGCTGCGGCCAGTGCCCTGCATAGGGGCGGGTCTCCTGGCGGGCATGCTTGAAGTCCAGGAAGATGGTATGGCGATTGGCCTCGAAGAGGTCGTCGTTGAACTGCGCGGTTGTCATGTGGGCGAGTCGGATGAAGGCATCGGCGGGGTCTTCGGGATTCTGGGCGGTCTTGTAGATATCGCCGATGATGTCCAGTCCATGGTTCTGCGACCACCATTCGAGCACGTAGGGCGAATGGTAGATGTTCTCCCAGTGAAGGAACGCCTTGTGTGGCGTGCGCTGGTAGGCCTGCCAGTGATAGAGCTCATCGCGCACCCAGTAGGGGTTTACGTGCCAGAGCATCCATTGTGATGTCATCTCGAAAAATCCACCGCCGAACCATCGTCCTTGCTCAGGCTTGTCGGAATCCTGGGTGTCTATGAACTGGTCTGTGGCAGATGAGGCTCGGCGCTGCTCGGACTGTGCCTTCTTGTCGCAGTGTACCTGCATCTGGAAGCTGTGGCCGAGTTCGTGGGCCACGCAGTTCAGCGAGCGATCCTGCAGGCGGTTGGGCGCCACCCAGAAGGCGCCGATGAACTCATCGTAGTCGCCGCCGTAGGCTGTGCCCTCGAGCGAGTAGTTGAGCATGACCATCATGCGGTACTTCTCTGCGTTGGAGCCTGCGCCGATGAAGTGCAGCGTGTCGCGGTAGAACGTGTAGAAGCGTTCCAGTTTCTGCTTCAGGTTCTCGAGGTCGATGCGCATGGGGCGCCCTTCGAGTTGGGGCGGATTGCTGAGGTCGGCTCCGAAGCCGCGTTCCCAGAAAATGGCGAAGTTGGGCGTGAGTGCCATGCGGCTGTAGCTCCAGCGGGCGGTGTCGCTTTCGAAGTTGTTTTGGCGCAGTTCCTCGGGAATGTAGATTTGCTTGCCGGGAATGTCGATTGCCAGGGCTGAGAGGCAGAGCCCGAAGGCGAGTAGGGTAGAGAAGTGACGTTTCATGAGGGAAGGATTATATGTGTGTTATGCTAATTCTGCTTGCAAAATTAACAAATCCTCTTGACTTGACACTCGTTTTGCACTTTTTTCTTGCAGAAAGGGCTCATTTTTATTGTAGATTAAGGTAGAAATGCTCCCAGAATCCCCATTTCTTGTCACAAATGTAAGCAGTACGTCTGGATTTCAATGTCAGATTGCCTATTCTCTCGCAATAGCGTTCCAACCTCCATCAACCCTAACCATCCATCCTGATGCAAACTTCAGACGCAAGTTGCGTCCGTACAGACGCAGCTTGCGTCTGTACGGACGCAGCCTGCGTCTGAACTATGTACTTATCTTTCCAGTTTCAAACGCGACTTCCAGAGCATCTATGGCGAGACGCCTGCCAGATGAATTCGTGAGAAGCGATTGTCGAAAGCCCATCAGATGCTCCAGTCGTCGCAGATGTCCGTGGCTGATGTGGCCTACAGTCTCGGTTTCGAGAATCCCACGCACTTCAGCCGTATCTTCAAGCAGCAATATGGTGTGGCGCCATCAGCACTGTGACTGCTTATTTCCCTCTGTTCACTATCTCCTCGTGGAAGAAATAGTTTACCACCACGGGCGGTTCGCCATGACGCGAGCGCACGGAGTCGTCGTTGCGGACGTAGGGTAGTCCCTCAGCCTCGCAGAAGGCCCGCATCTGCATATCGAGTTGCATCCAGTAGGAGCGGTCTTTTTTCGTATAGATGTCGTGGTAGAGCTGATCCAGTTCGGGATGGTGCTCATGAACCCATGCGAGAATCTTTCCCTTGTAGTCGCCGCGCAGGTTCAGGTTCTCTAACCATACGAGGTTGCAGCAGTCCTTGGCCTTGCGGATGATGGCCTCGACATCAGTGATGCCGGGGAAGATGGGCGAGATGAAACAGGTAGTCTCAACGCCTGCCTCATAGAACTGGCGCATAGCCTCCAGGCGACGCTCGATGCTGACGGCTACGTCCATCTCGCGGCGGAACGACTCGTCGAGCGTGTTGATACTCCACGACACACGGGCATGCGGAAAGGTCTTGATGAGGTCCAGGTCGCGCAGCACAAGGTCCGACTTCGTGGCGATGCTCACGCTGATGCCGCTACCCTGCAATTGTTCGAGCAAAGCTCGGGTGCGCTTGTATTTAGCCTCGTGCGGCTGGTAGCAGTCGGTCACGGAACCGAAGAAGGCTTCCTTGCCCGCATACCGCTTGGCATTCTTAATCTCAGGCCAGTATTTCACGTCGATGAACTCGCCCCACGGCTCCGGATGATTCGTAAAACGCTTCATGAACGAGGCGTAGCAGTACTTGCAGCCGTGCAGACAGCCCACGTAGGGATTCACCGAGAAGTCGGCCACCGGCAGGTTCGACTTAGTCATCACCGACTTCACTTCAATTTCTTGTATCTTCACCATGATAATTTTCGATTTTACTATTTTCGATTTACTATTTTATTGATGCACCACGCAAAGCCCTTGGCGGTACGGCGGGCACCATCCACGAAATGATTGCCCGTGTTCCATTCCAGTGTCGTGTTGTCGGAACCGAGTGTCTGCTTCAAGTGCTCATGCTCCCAACGGATGTTATTGCCAACCTGCGCAATGGCCTTGTTACGTGTATGCTCCTCGCGGTCGCCAAGGCTGAGATAGACGTAATGTGTCTTGACGGGATGCTGACGGGCATAGTCCTGCCATCCGGCAATCCATACCGAGGGTGACATGGCTGCAATGGCGGTAAAACAATCGGACTCAGAGCCTGACCAAAGGGAAAAGAGACCGCCAAGGCTGTAGCCGCCTAAGACAATTGGGAGCTCACCATATTCCTGATGCAAAGAGGGAATCAACTCGTCTGTGATAAAACGGAGTGTCTCTCCCGCATGTTCACCCACGGCCTGACGTTTCGAAATGGCAGGGTCGTGCCACGGAGTGAGTTCCACTTCCCAGTCGCCGATAGCAGAGGCTGCCATGACGAACGGCACGTCTATAGCCTCTCTAATCATCGCCACTTCGTTGTCTATGCTCCCACGTTCCTGAGCGCCCAGTGTCTGGACGAGCAATGCTTTCGGCTTCTCGCCTTCGTTATAGAGCAGGCACTCACGCCCGCCAATCTGTAATGTCTGTTTCATATTGATTGCAAAATTACATTTTTATTCCGAAAATGACAAATGCATCATATCTTTCATGTCGCAGAAGCCAAGGACGGAATATAACAGACGACCGGCTTCGGAGGTTTCGAGATAGATCTTCTTGATGCCACGGGAGAGTGCTGCGCCTACCAGCCAGCGGACAATGCGTTTTCCCGTGCCGTGTCCCTGATGCTCGGGGCGCACGTAGATGTTCATCAGATAAGCGCAGTGCCCTGTGGGGTTGTCGGGCGACGGCATCTCATCGTAGAGGCACAGACCGCCACAGCCGACAATTTCTCCATCTTCCTCGGCGAAGCAAGCTATATGACTGCCATTCGCTAAAGCCTTGCGGTAGTAGTCGAGGTTCTGCTGACGGAGTGCGGCGGTTTCTGCATCGGCGGGGATGGAGAACACGCAATGCAGCACCTCCATACGCCAATGTATCAGCAGGTCAAGGTCATCAAGTGATGCCTGACGGATCACGATATCTGTTTCTTTTTCCATCATGCGGTAGCAGATTATTTACTTTTCACTTTTCACTATTCTCTTTTCACTTAGGCGTAAAGTCGTCCCTCCTTTCTGACGATTGGCAGTGCCCGGCGGTCCACCTTGCCGTTGGGAGTCATCGGCAGCGAGGGCATGGTGACAAAGAACTCAGGAATCATAAACGACGTGAGATGGTCGGCCAACGAACGCTTCAACGTATTCAGACTGAATCTCTTACTGCGAGGCACAATGTAAGCCACAAGGTATGACAACCCGTCGGTGTCGGTCTGTGGACACACCACGGCGGTCTCCACCTCCTGCTGGTCGCACAGCACGTTCTCCACCTCGTCGCTCTCCACGCGCTTACCCATAATCATCACCTGCTTGTCCTTGCGGTGGAGGAATGCCAGATTCTTGCTTTGACAAGCCTCCCCTTGGGCCGAGCGACCGTCGGGCAACACATAGCCGAGGTCACCACTGCGATAGACGCGGCGGCCATCGGGCATCGTAGTGAAATTGGCATTTTCAGGCACATCGCCCTGATAGCCGAGGGAGATACCATCGCCGAAAATACAGATTTCGCCCGTCTCGCCATCCTTCACGGGTTGTAGGTGGTCGTCGAGAATTTCGATGCTCGTGCCGAGGACGGCCTTGCCGATGGGGAATGTTCCGTCAGCCAGTGGCTGGGCATTATCCACACGGAAGTAGGAGGCGCAGACGGTGGTTTCGCTGGGGCCGTAGGTGTTGTAGATCATCACATCCTGCGTGCGCAGACGGTCGATGTATTTGGCACGAATCACGTCACCGCCGCTAATCAGCAAGCGCAGCGAACGGGGGATCCGGGGAAGCTTGTTCATCTCTAATAGTAAATAAGGAAAACTGCTGAGCATCGTCACCTGGTTGCGGTCGATGTACTCCATCAGTCGGCGGATGTCGGCCTTGGTCTCTTCAGAGGGGATGCAGAGCGTGGCACCGCTGAGCAACGTAGTAAAGACCTCCTCCACGAAGATGTCGAACGAGCAGACGGAGTGCTGCAGCATATGGTCGTCCGGCAGGGGATGAAATTCGTGCTGGAAAGCACGGACGTAGTGCAGCACATTCTTGTTTGTCACCATCACGCCCTTGGGCTTGCCCGTCGTACCACTGGTGTAGAGAATATAGGCGAGGTCGTTCACCTTATTTATATTATTATGTATATCCTGTATGCCTTCGTCCTTCACCACAAAGTCGCAGCCCTCCATCATATACTTGATGCGCTCCTTGGGGAACGAGGGTTCGGCAGGCACATACGCTGCTCCCGACTTCAATGCTGCCAGGATGGTGGCAATCATCTCCACCGAATGGCTCATCACGATGCCCACCTTGGCTGGCTGCTTCACGGGGAAACCACCAGCGATTTCGGTTGCCAATGCGTCCAGTTCGCCATACGTCAGGCACTTCTTTTCGTCCATCACGGCCACTGCATCGGGACGCATCGTCACTTGCTGTTTGAATACATCATAAATCGTTTCCATATTTGTCTTGCTTTTATTGTTTCTTGTTTTCGGGTGCAAAGGTACGGACTTTTTCCCAATGCATTGCAAGACAAATAACGACGGAAATGTCACTTTTCGGGACTATCCTTTTTCTCTATACTCTAAGGGTGTCATCGCCATGTGTTTCTTGAACAGGCGGACGAAGTAGGTGGCGGTATCGAAGTGCAGCTTTGCGGCGATGTCAGCAACCGGGAGTGTGGTGTATTTCAGTTGTCTGCAGGCTTCGGCCAATATCTGGTCGAGGATGTAGGTCTTGGCCGACTTGCCGAGCGACTGGCGCACGATCTTGTTCAGGTAGTTGGGCGTGATGCAGAGGCGGTCGGCATAGAATTCCGTGCCGTGTTCCTCGCGGAAGTGGTCACTTACCAACTGCACGAAGTCATCCATGTAGCGGCTCACGGGGATGTCCTGCAGACTGCGCTGAACGGGTTCCACATGCTGTGCATCCACCATCGGCACCCGTTGCAGAAGCATCATCGTCTCGTAGAGCATGGCCCGCAGGATGTGCTGGTCTTTCTGGGCATAGTCTGTTATCTCGCCGCGCATCTCCTGATAGAGCGTGAGGATGCGGCCGAAGGCGGCTTCGTCCGTCATCAGGAACGGACTGCTGCGGTCTGCCTTTAGATAGCTGAAGCGGTCGAGAAAGTGCGGGTCGCTGAAGAACGAGAGCAGGAATTCCTTCTCGAATATCAGGTTCAGGGCCTCTATCTGCGGTTCTGCCTCGAACGACCACACCTCGCCTGGAATGGAGCAGATAATCAGCCCCTTCTCCAGCCGACGCGATTTTCCATTGACTGCAATCACGTCAGAGCCGTCCAGCACCAGCGTGATGCTGTAGAAGGTCTCACTGAACACGAGCGTGCGCCTGATGTCGGGCATCATCTTCTCGTAGCTGATGACATCCACCAACAGCTCGTCGCCATATTTGTGTTTATAGAATTTATATACTGGTATTTTCTTCATTTTAGTATTTCTGCCAGGAACTGTAACATCGCAAATCTTGCGACAAAGATACTGGATTAATGTTGAATAGCCAAATAAACTACAAAATAGCGTATATTATGCGACGTTTTTTCAAGAAAATCGTCTGAATCCAACGTGTAATTGGAAAAATTGATGATTTTGGGTCACGTTCATAACCTCTTGAGAGGCTAAAGGACAACGAGACAAAGGCTGAGTTGCTCATGCGCAGTACGTACCTGCTTGAATACTCTTTGAACTATATCCTGACATTGAGACTATATACAATCTGACACACTCTCTGAGGATGAACTTTGCCCAGAAGTGCGACAAGGAAGCTGGACGTAAGAGCATCAAGAGGGATTTTCAAATAATCTCTACTCTTTAATATCAAAGGAGCATCCGGACAGGTTTGGGTGCTCTTTTTTTCTTAGCCTATTTCGTAAATACAGTTAAAAAAGCAATACCACGTTGCTTTTTTTGTCAATTTTGCGCATACATCCTGTACAATTTGACTATCTTTGTCGCCGCTAAAAAAATTGAGCCACTTGGAACATACAAATATATCATAATAACAAAAGATGAAAAAGAAAATTTTGCAGATGCTGGCCGCCATCCTCTCCTGCGGCTTTGTCTTGACATCATGTACCGACGACGACACCACTGCTCCCATGCCAGAGGACGAGGTAGAAGCGCAGTTGCAGCAGATGACGCTCCGCGAAAAAGTCGGGCAGATGTTCTTTGCCCGCATGGAATCGCTCGATAGCACCATCCATTGGACCAACTATGCCGACCTGCAAGAGAACCCGATGACCGAGTTGAACAGCAACATTCGCAACATCAACAAAGACTACCCTGTCGGCGGTATCATTCTCTATGCATGGAACATTCAGGACGAACCCCAACTGGCCAGCCTCATATCCGACATCCGGTCGCTCAACGGCCAGCCCCTGCTCTGCATCGACGAAGAGGGCGGGCGCATTGCCCGTATTGCCAACAACCCCAACTTCAACGTCGAGGTGATAAGTCCGATGAGTGAAATCGGCAAGACCGGTGACCCCGCGAATGCCTATCACGCAGGCAATGTCATCGGCCAATACCTGACGAAATACGGTTTCGACATCAACTTCGCTCCCGTAGCCGACGTAAACACCAATCCCGATAACATCATCATTGGCAACCGTGCGTTCTCCGATGATCCGCAGGTGGCCGCCCCGATGGTGGTCAACTACCTGCAAGGACTGAAAGATGCCGGCATCACCGGGTGCATCAAGCACTTCCCCGGTCATGGCGACGTGAAGACCGACACCCATTATGGATATGCCAGCACGCAGAAGACATGGGACGAGATGCTGGGATGCGAGATGATCACCTTCAAGGCTGGCATACAATGGGGCTGCCAGCTCATCATGACTGCCCATATCGGCACCCCCGGCATCACCGGCAACGACGTGCCCGCCACGATGTCGTCTGTTGTACTGCAAGACAAGCTGCGCCGCGAATTAGGCTATCAGAACATCATCATCACCGACGGCATGGAGATGGGAGCCATCACCCAGCAGTACACCAGTGGTCAGGCTGCCGTTGGCAGCATCCAGGCGGGCGTCGATATTGTGCTGGGACCCAAGAACTACGTGGAGGCTTTCGATGCTGTGGTCAAAGCTGTGGAAAATGGCACCATTACCGAGGAACGCATCAACCAGAGCGTGCGCCGCATACTGAAACTGAAGAAGCAAATCAGACGCTGACTCCACGGGTGGGCCTGCAGCGCTACAAGTCCTACTTATCAATCGTTGGAACGGTGTTGCACTCTATGATGTTGGATTAAGCTTCTGTACCCTTTGTTTGTTGAATATCAGTTTCATGGTCTCTGGGTCGAGGGGCTTCATAGTGGGTAGTTTCAGACTCTTCACCATGTGCATGGTGCCCTGTTTGTACTTCAGGAAGTGCTCCGTCTTGATGTGGCTCTGATAGGCTTCCTCAGAGGCATAGATTTCGAGGATGCGAATCTGCGTGGAGTCCTCGGCAATCTGCATGGGAAAGAGGCAGATGACTCCCGGCTCGCGCTCCACGCTCAGTCGGTCCACCTCGTTGGCAAACTTCAGGCATTCCTGCAGATGCTCCGGATAGACTTCGATTTCGGCCAGTCGCACGAGCATTGCCTCGTTATTTACTGACGCCGCTTTCCCTTGTGCCATAGCCATGACGGATAGCACAAGGGCGAACAACATAAGAAAGAGTTTCTGTTTCATTTACACTAAATTATTTGTTTTTGCTTGCCGATACCCATACAGGTTCCTCGTTCATCACGGGCTTGTTCACTGCCATCACGCCAGAGAGGTTGTGTGGTATGTATGGCTCCTCCAGATAGCGGATATCATCGGTAGTGAGGTGGACGTCGAGCGACTTTACGGCTCCCTCGATGTGGGCGGCATTCTTTATCTCCAACCCATGAACATCTTCGTGGCCTCTGCATCGTGATGGTCGAAGAACAGGCTTTTGCCCGTGTCGAGGGTCTGAATCTGAGCCATATCATCGGCACTCAGTTCGAAGTCAAGGATGTCAAGGTTCTGAGCCATGCGCTCTTTATGCGTTGACTTCGGGATGATAATCACACCGCGCTGTAACAGCCAGCGCAGAGCTACCTGCGGAATGGTCTTGCCATACTTCTTGCCGATCTCGCCCAGCAATTCGTTTGTGAAGAAACCGTTTCGTCCTTCGGCCAGCGGTCCCCACGACATAATGCGGCAGTCCAGTTCGTCCATGTATTTCTTGGCCTCTATCTGCTGGTCAAACACATGAGTCTCTACCTGGTTCACCATTGGCTTCACCTCTACATTCGAGGCCAGGTCGATGAGGTGGTCGGGATAGAAGTTCGACACGCCGATGCTGCGCAGCTTACCTTCCTTATAGGCTTCTTCCAAGGCACGATAGGCTCCGTAACGGTCGCAGAAAGGTTGGTGCAGCAGCATCAGGTCGATATAATCTGTCTGCAACTTGCGCAGGCTCTCGTCAATCGAGGCTTTCGCCTTCTCGTAGCCATAGTTGGAAATCCATATCTTCGTCACAAGGAAGATGTCCTCGCGCCGGATGCCGCTCTTTTTCCAGGCGCGGCCCACGCCCTCTTCATTGGCGTAAGCCTGTGCCGTGTCTATCATCCGATAGCCCACCTCCAGGGCGTCGCTCACGCAACGTTCACACTCATCAGGTGTCACCTGATACACTCCATAACCAATCTGTGGCATTTCCACGCCGTTGTTTAACACGATACTCGGTTGCACTCGGCCATTTGAGAGCAAGCTTTCATGGCTCTCGTTGGCACGAGCATTGTAAAGTTTGATTGTATTCATCTTTTTATTTTTTAATGTGTTGCTTTAAGATATTGCAAGTCGCCGTACCAATAAGAGGCCGTGCAACCACCGTCGATGAGGAAGTCGGCACCGCTGATGAAGCGACCACGGCTCGACATCAGGAACTCGGCGAGGTCGCCCACTTCATCGGGTGTCCCGGCACGACGTGCTGGCATGCCCTCAATCATCTTCAGGTAGCCATCCTTGCGAGGCCCGTGCAACTCGTCATTTGCCAGCGGGGTGATGATGATGCCGGGGGAAATCGAGTTGATGGTGGCACCGCGACGCCCCCAACGAGTAGCCTCGTACATTACGCGGAGCACATTACACCGCTTAGAGTACTGATAGGCTTTCAGCGTGTCGTTGATTTCCTTCAGGAACGGCAGTTCCAACAGTTCATCTACAGAAGTCATAGCCAATGCCTCGTTCTGCTCCTGGGGCAATGCTGGCAGACGATGGCCGCTCTGCGAGGAGATAATCACGCCCGAACCTCCCTCGGCTATCACCTTGCCGAACTCCTCCAACAATACGCTTGTGCCATAAAGGTCAACGCGCAGAATCTCAGCTACGGGAGCCTGTGAGGGGGACACGCCAGCGGCATTCACCAGGTTCGTCACCTCGCCTTTGCTGGTGGCGTACTCCACCAACTTCACGATGTCAGCCTTTGAACCAAGGTTACACTTGATGGTTGAGCACTCGAAACCAGCGTTTTCCAATGTCTTTGCAGCCTGCTCTGCATGTTCCAAACTATAGTCTGCCAACACAATGTGCTTACCAGCCGACACGCGGCGGATGATGGCCTGTCCGATGCTGCCAGCACCAACCAATACTGCTACCTGCTTCATTTGACAACTTGAGAATTTACGATTAAACTATCTACTCCCCTCGCCCTTTGGAGAGGGGCTGGGGGTGAGGCTCCTATCTGCTATTTCTCTTGCCTCTCTGTCGGCATAGGCTGCTTCGGCTCCGTGAATGGGAGTGCCATCCTCGACCGTTGCCCCTGGGCAGAGTTTCTTGATAAAGCGCACGCTACTGCCCATGCCCGAGCCTTCGTTGGTGCAGAAGGGGATGATGGTCTTGCCCGTGAAGTCATACGACTCCAGGAACGTGTAGCACACCATCGGCATCGTACCCCACCAGTTGGGATAGCCGAGGATGATGGTGTCGTACTCATCTATCGACTCCAGCGGGTTCTTCACCTCAGGGCGTGCCTGGTCGTGCAGTTCCTGCTTGGCTTCCTCAATGCAGGTCATATAGGATTGGGAGTATTCGTAGGTCGTGTCAATCTGGAACATGTCTGCATCAGGCAGCAATGCCTTGATCTTCTGGGCAACCACCTCGGTATTTCCCAACTTAAGGTTCTTGATACTTCCGTTCACATAGTTCTCTCCGCGACGAGAGTAGTACGCAATCAATACATTCTTTGCCATAATTTCGTGAATTAAAGTTTTCGGCTGCAAAGGTACGGCAATCCCCCGAAACTGCATTAACACAAATTTCGGGGGATTTTACCAATTTCGGAAAATCGTTCATCCGGTGATGCTTGTCTGGTGCATTTACTCCCTGAAATCAGAGGGCTTTGCACCCAGGTTTGTCTGTACATATCGACTGAAATGTGACAGCGAGGAGAAGCCAAACATATCGCTGATGTCAGTAAATGTGAGGCGGCGGTCACGCAACAGTCGGCTAATGTCGAGTGCCGTGTAGCGGGTGATCCAGAACGCTGCAGGCAAGCCGCTCACTTTCTTGCAGACCTCGCTTAGGTATTTCGATGTGACGCAGAGCTTGTCGGCATAATAGCCGATGTCACGGTTCTGGCGGAAGTCACCTCGTTCCAGCATCGCCATAAACTCCTCCATCAGCTGATGTTGCTGCGAACTAATCTTGTCTGCCGGATATAATCGTGCATGGAAGTCGAAGAAGTCAATGATCATGCACTCCACGGCATTCATCAGTGCATCATGGCGGAAGCGGTGCTCGGTCTGCTCCAACCGTCGTTTCACGGCCTCGAAATTCAGACGGCATATCTCCTGCTGCTCGGGCGTCAACTTCATGATGGGATTCTGAAACAAAAAGAGCTGGCCGCGCATGCCGTAGTTGCTCTGGGGTGTGGACAGCTCGATGAACTTCTGCGTCACGTAGATGACATCCACGCGGAAATCCTCGCTCTCCATCAGGTTCACTACCAAGTCCCCTCGACGAGCTATAATCAGGCAATCGCCAGCCTCGAAGCGGAATGCCTGCCCGTTGCGCTCGAACGTGCAATACCCGCTGTGGCAATAGGCATGGCAGAGATAGTCGGTGAACTGTGGCTCACCGATTCTCTTCAATGTATCATCTATGATGATATGTTGAATCGTTTCCATAGTGCAGATAAGTTCTTCTCGTTTTCTGCGGAACTAAATAAAAGTCCGTTCGTGGGTGGGCACGGGGGCGGCCGTCAGAACTGGATGAGCTGGCCGCCGTCGGATGCAGCATAGGAGCGGAGGAGCTGTTGGATGTAAGTGGCGCAGGCGGTGGTGCCCTGACGGTTGCCATCGTAGCCATTGACAATGGCGAGGAGATGAGTGGTCCGAAGGGTGAGTTTGGTGCGCTCGTGGTCGCTGGTGGGGGTGCCGATACCACCCAGCGCATCGCGGTAAACGGGAAGTCCGGCGATGTTCAAGGGGCCGCGTCCGATGCCCTCGTAGGGTTCGTTCTCGCGTCCGATGCCGAGGAATAGGTGAGGGCTTTTGGGGGAGGGCTCCTCGGACTGGCTGATGGTGGCTGAGGGAGGGACTCCCGCGGCAAAATCGCCGGACGTACTCGCGGGAGCGGAGTGGACAGTGGAAGAGGCAATTTTGTCGGCATCGAAGCCGCCGATGCTGTAGCCGAAGGCGATGGAGGCGAGGTTGATGAGGTCCACAAGGGTGTCCACGCGATAGAGGTCCTTGCCTTGCAGGGTCCGCCGGACGAGTGCTTCGCCGCTGGGGCGGTAGCGGCTGGGATCCTTGCCGCAGCGGCGATAGGCTTCGCGGGTGGCCTGAATGGAAGGCATCAGTTTCAGACTATCCACGGTATAACGCTGTCGGTAGTCGGCGATGAAGCGGTCGATTTCCTGCCAGAGGGCAGGGGAGGAGTCGCTGTTACAGACGGATGCAACGACAGCGGTGCCCACAAAGTCGGGGCACCGCTGTCGGAGTTCTGGGGTGACGGTGATTTGGATCATTATTTCTTCATGTTCACGCCACGGATGCCGTGGTAGGTGGTGGTGGCTGTGCTGTCGGAGACTGCGAAGGTGCTGTCGGCTTCGGCACGGGTCTGCCCCTTGACGTAGTAGTCATAGTAGTCGTAGTAGCCGTAGCCATAGCTATCCCAGTAGCGGTCGTAGCTGCGAAGGTCAAAGTAGGTGACGTTCTCAAGTGTGTAGTAGTCGGCGATGTAGCCCCGGAAGTAGTCGTATCCGATGGTGTAGTCCACAATGGCGCAGTCGAGGTTGGGGTCTTCACGGAAAGTGAGGTAGATGACCCGTCCTTGCACGCGCCAATCGAAGTGAGAGGTTACGGCGTGGCGACGGTAGTAGTCGACCTGCACACCGGTGCCGCGGTCGTAGCCCCATCCGTTGTTGTAGAACTCGATCTCAGAGCCCTGGGCTCGTTCTCCGTCGAAGAACATGTCCATGTCTCCGAACCAGTGGCCGCCGATATTGTTGCCGATGCGGTCGTCTTCGTTCATGCAGCTGCAGAGGGCGAAGAATGCTGCGCAGAGGATGCCAAGCACCCGGATATTCTTGTAGAAACGCTTCATAATGGTAGGTTTTTATTGTTTGACTGCTGCAAAGGTAGAGGAAAGCAGCGAGCTGCACAACATATTTTTCCTAAACGTAGAGGGGAAATTCCCTACCGTTGGAGGCGTTTTACTACGCGTCCGTCCGGCATACGTGTGATAGTCAGCCCTTTATGCTGCTTGGCGACGGGCCGTCCGGTGAGGTCGAACTGCTGGCCAGCGGTGCCGGGTACTGCGGTTGCGGAGCCTATGCCGGCAGGTATGATATCGTAGTAACCGATTTCGGAGCTGTGTTCCTCTCCTCCGCCACGATAGATGGTCTGCACTCCGATGCGGTCGAATCCTTTCTGGAAGATGTAGATGGCATAGCCGCGCTCATAGATATAGGAACGCGAGTAGGCTTCCACCTTGTCTTCAGGGAAGAAGTAGGGCACTTCCTCCATGGGCTCGGTGAGTCCTTTGTACTCGTCGGGATAGAGAATGTAGGGTTCGTCGTCGTCGATGTAGAGGCGATAGGAGAGCTTGGCGGGGTCGATGAAGTTGCCGTTGGTGTCCTGGAGCGGGAGGTTCAGCATGACGATGGTGAAGGCATTCATGTCCTGGTAGTATCCGATGCTGGGCTTGGCGGGGGTGGCAGCTTTCTCTGTGAATGGACGGAATACGGGCTGGAGGTATGCCTCGATGCGGTCGACGTGGTCGTCGGCGCTGTTGGTGGCCAGCATGCCGTCTGTGCGGAAACTCATGTTGCGCTGGTCGAAGGCAAAGGTGGCGCTGCCGTCGCCGAGGACGTATTTCCATGCATAGGCCTGGCTGTCGTAGTAGGCTTCGCCGCCGCAGAAGTAGAGCATGAAGCTGGACATGTGGCCGGCATACTGCATGGGGAAGACGATCTTGTTGCCCTTGACGTTGCCCTTCATCCACGCATCGGGCAGGTTGTCGTGGCTGACGCCGCGGATGTAGACATCCTGGTCGTAGAAACCTACATCGACGAGGTTGCCCGTCTGGAAGCCGTTGGTGCTCTGGTATTCCATGGAATAAGGCTTGGTGGTGAGGTCTGCGGGCGGCGTGACGGGGGTGACATCCTTGAAGTGGTAGATGGTGTTGTAGTCGAGGTAGTATGCCCACTCGCCTGCGGGCTGCATGTTCCCGTTCTCATCCTTATATTCGGTATAGACGAGGCCGATGCCGTCGTAGGTGGAAGTCTCAGGGTCGCCGCTGGTGTCCTGCAGGTAGAGGTCGTTGCCCTTGATGAGGAAGGTGATTTCTCCCTTGATGGACACGGACGGTGTGCGTATGTTGCCGTTCACCTTGACGCGAGCCAGCTTCATGCCGTAGTTGTCGTTTTCAAACCAATAGACCGTCTGGCCGAGGGGGACTGTGATCTTGTCGCCTTCGATGGTTCCCTTGACCCAGGTGCCGGTGGCGGCGTGGGAGAGGATGTTCTTGAACCAGGCGGTGGTGCCGTCCTCGGAGAAGACGACTTCGCCAAGGATGCCGTCCTGCGGGTCGTCCTTGAAATAGAGGTTCACATAGGTGGCCTTGCCCTCGCGGACGTATAGGCGGTGGGTGCCTTGGGGCTGGTCGTAGATGATGCCGTGGTCATCCGCAGCGGCTGCAGGTGCAAAGGCCGGGAAACGCTTGACGGGTGACTCGCTCTGGGCGAAGGAGGTTGCAGCACAGAACAGTACTGCAAGGAGGAGAGAATAGTATTTCATTGAGTCGGATTTTGAGTTCTGGGGTAGGGGAGTTTGGGTGTTCTTGATGTCGCAAGCGGGCGGGCTTGCAGGGGATGGGGAGTGGACTAGCGGCGGACGACCTTGGTGGTGGTGACGCTGCCGTCGGGGTTCGTGGTAGCCTGGATGTAGATGCCCTGTCCGAGGGAGGTGACGGCCCGGCCGCTGAGGTCATAGTAGCGGACACCGACTTCGCGCGGATCAACGGCCAGCGAGCGGATGTCCGTGGAGGCTCCCACCTGGGCCTTCTCTGCCTGGGCGACCTCTGAGGTCTGGGTGTTGACGAGGACGGCTACTACGCGCAGCATGGAAGGATCCTGCACAAGCTTGTTGGTCGAGAGATCCACGTTGATTTCATGCACCACGGGCTCGGCACTCTTGACTTCAGAGGGGAGGCTGTTCTCGATGGCTTGCTTGCCAGGGGAAGTGGCATAGATGACGACATCCTTGTACTTGATATCGACGATGGGGCTTCCCATTCTAGTGAGTGGTCCAAGGTATTTGTCGCCGGAATAGCTCGACTGTCCGGACAGGTAGTTGACTTGTGCCCAGCTCTTGCGTGTGTCCTTGTCGGAATTAGGCGGGCAGGCGAGGTCATCGGCAACCACCAGATAAGTCAGGCGGTAGGGGCTGTTCGTGAAGTCGCGGATGAACTGCGTCTTCGAGGTGATTCGCAGCATCCTGTTCTCCAGGCTGGCCCATTCGGCCGTCAGTTCTATGGTGGCGGGAGCTACTACTTTGGAGCGTGCCTGCCAGTCCTGCTGTATGCCCAGCGATGCACCGGAATTGCCGTAGAAGGGATCCTGTCCCTTCTCGGCTCCCTGCTCGTCGTAGCCATTCACCACGCGGTCGATGAACGAGTGTGGATAGCCCGAGACGTTGTTGGGATAGTTGTAGGTAATTTGCATAGGGTCGCCGTTGTGGAATGCCACGCCGATGAAGTCGTCGCCGTAGAGTTTTGCCAGGGCTTCCATGGCCGCCATTCCTCGCGGACACCATCCGCACCAGGTTCCCGTGTACTCCTCCATCAGCGGTTTGTGCTTGGGGAAGGAGGCGATATAGGCCATCGTGCAGGTGGTGGTGGGCTCGTCGTCCTCATTAGCCTCGCCATTGACCTTGGTGATGGTGAAGCGGATGTCGTGTGTGCCGGCCTTCTTCACGGCAGGTACGGTGGCTTTCACGGATGCCGTGCTGCCGTAGTACTTACCTGCCACCTTGACGTTGGCCGTCTTCTCCACGATGGTGTCGGCAACGGCTATGGTATAGGTGATTTTCGTGATGGCCTCGACGCCGTGGTTGAGTACCGTGAGGGGTACCGAAACCGTCTTCCCTACCAACGTGTAGGCATTCAGGTCGTCGGGAGTGTCGAAGCGGGCTGCACGCCCCTTGACCTTGCTTCCGCTCAGGCGTACCACAAAGGCAAAGGCTCCGCTGGCCATACTCGTCTGGCCGAGAGGGGTCCATTTGCGGTAGGTGCGGCTGGTGTGAACGTACAGGTCGCTGATGGCGTCGCTCTTGATGCACATCAGAGGTGTCTTGTTCGGATCGGTGTTATTGCTCACGTCCACCGAGGAAACGGTGAGGGAATAGCCCACATAGATGCCGCCTTCGGGGATGACGTAGGGCTGCTCGAACGTCACTTCTGCCCACTTGCCGTCGGGTGTGAAGTCCACGCTGGCGACGTCTGCAGCATTCGCGCCGCTCTCCAGAGCCAGTTCTTTGGAAATCCAAGCCTTGTAGTCGGCGGCATTGTCGGCTCCCGTGTTGACGGGAACATTGATACCGCGAATCTCCATGCCCACCAGATAAGGATCTGTGAGGTGCATGGCCACGTCGTAGGTCTCTGCCTTCTGGGTGCCGGCGCCGGAGAGCGTGCCGGAACCCTGATAGATGCCATAGAGCATCTCGTTGTCTGCCTTTGCCAGCACAGAGGTCAGCAGGGCAATTGCGATGAGTAGCGTTTTCTTCATATGCAGTTTGTATTATTAGTCACCTTAAACTCTAAACTTAAAAACTTTAAACTCTAAACTTAAAAACTACTCTAAACTCTAAACTCTCAACTCTCAACTACATCCCCCTTGCCTTGTAGATGAGTTCCTTGGCCTCGTTGATCTCTCGCATCTTCTTCTCTGCAGCTGCCTTGACGTCTTCGCCCAGCGATGCTACTCGGTCGGGATGATGCTTGATGACCATGTGCTTGAAGGCCTGTCGTACCTCGTCATCGGTGGCGGACTCGCTGATTTCCAACACGGCGTAGGCGTCCTTCAAGGTGGTGCTGCCCAAATTCAGCATGGAGTTCAGTTCTGCCTCCGAGAGTCCCAGCTGAATGGACACTTCCCGCAGGGCGTTGATTTCCTCTGTGGCCACGTTGCCGTCGGCCTTGGCGAGCATTGCCAGCAGGGACAGGAGCTGCAGGCGCTGGGGCTCAGTGAGCACCCTGCGCAGCTGTGCGCAACATTCGTAGATGGTCTGTCGGTAGGCCCCAGGCTGCTCGGCGTCCATCTGCTTTTGGCGGTCAAACAGACGCAACATCACCTGCTCCCCTTGTACCACAGAGATCTCGCCGAAATTGGTGCGCAGGAACTGCCGCATGGCCTCCATCTCGCTGTGCATGATCTTGCCGTCGGCCTTGATGATGTAGCTGGCCAGCGTCAGCAGCGAGAAAAGGAAACCGTTGCGTGTGCCCTCCTCGGTGCTCCTCGCGGAGTTGCTATAGCTGCCGCCGCCGTTTTGGGAGTAGATTTTGTCGGTCAACTGCGCGCCGTCTTCGTTGACGACATCGAAAAGCGCGCCCAGGACGAAGCCCGCCAGGGCACCCAACGGGCCTCCTGAGAGCAACCCCAGGAAGCCACCAAACCATTTTGATTTTGCCATTTTATGTTGTTGCGTTTATTTTCGGTGCAAAGATACGTAAAAGTTGAAAGTTTATGGATTAAAGACTGAAGTTTTTGCGCTCGGTGCGCGTTTTTCCTACTTTTTGCTCCTATTTTATGCTCTCCGACGCATTTTTCATCTCTCTTTAATCGGCAAAATCTAAACTTTTTTCTACCTTTGCCCCGAACTTAAAACGATAATGTAATGGAACTGAACGACCAACTACTGAATGAACTGGCGCAGCGGGCTTGTGCCTCCGAACGCTTGCGCATGAACTTAGACCTCCGCACCTCCGCGGCCGACCAGTCGCAGCGAATGTTGAATGCTCTGGAACCCGACACCGTGCTGCCCATCCATCGCCACATGAAGAGCACGGAGGTTGTCGTCGTCCTGCGTGGTCGCATGGACGAAATCTTCTACGATGACCAACGGCGAGAGACGGCTCGCTATCACCTCGACCCCAAGCAAGGTGTTTATGGACTCTCCATTCCCGTGGGACAGTGGCACGGAATCGAGGTCTTCGAACCCACCGTCATCCTCGAGTGCAAGGATGGAGCCTATGAACCACTCGCTCCTGAAGACGTTCTTTAATCTCATAATTCTAAAATACTGCTTACCAGAAATCTATGAAATACCTTCGTCTGCTTATCCTCTTCTTGTCTTTCAATTTCCCACTTTCAAATTCCTACTCTCACGCTCAGTACGTTCCCTCGGACGACAATCTGGCAGCCCGTCGGGAGTTCGAAGGCTTCCGCTTCGGCATCTTTCTCCATTGGGGCATCTACAGCACGTTTGCCCAGTTCGCTTCGATGCCGAGGCGTGGGCACGAGCCTTCAAGGATTCAGGCGCCCGCTACATCACCTTCACCAGCCGTCACCACGACGGATTCTCGATGTTCCATACGCGCGCGAGTACTTATAATATTGTTGATGCAACGCCCTTCAAACGAGATGTCCTCCGCGAGCTTGCCGAGGCATGCCAGCATCAGGGGTTGCGACTGCATCTCTACTACAGCATCCTTGATTGGATGCGAACGGACTATCCCCTCGGTCGCACTGGGTTGAAGACGGGACGTCAGTCACGACCCGACTACGACAGCTACTTCAACTTCATGAAGACCCAGGTGCGTGAATTGCTGACGGACTACCCGAAGGTCGAGGGACTCTGGTTCGACGGCTACTGGGATCACGATGGCGACAGCATCCCCTTCGACTGGCGCATGCCGGAGTTCTACCGATATATCCACTCGCTGAAGCCCGCCTGCCTCATCGGCAACAACCACCACATCACTCCCATCGAGGGTGAGGACTTCCAGATGTTTGAACGCGATCTGCCCGGCGAGAACACGGCAGGACTCTCTGGACAGGAAATCAGCCATCTGCCCCTGGAGATGTGCCAGACCATGAACGGTATGTGGGGCTACAAGGTGGCCGATCAGAACTATAAATCCACCTCCGAACTCATCCGCCTCATCGCCCGCGCTGCCGCCAAGAACAGTAATCTCCTCCTGAATATCGGTCCGCAACCCAACGGCGAACTGCCCGCCACTGCCCTCGACCGCCTGCAGGGCATCGGGCGCTGGATGCGTAAGAATGGCGAGAGCATCTACGGCACCACCGCCACGTCCTTAGGCGAACAACCCTGGGGCGTCACCACCCAGAAGGACAACCGCCTCTTCCTCCATGTGTTCGGGGGTGAAGGGGCTAAGGGAACTTCCGGGGTTGATGGGGCTTCCGGCGTTGATGGGACTTCTGGGGCTGTTATCACGCTCCCTTGGCCTGCGAAGAAGCCTAAGAGCGTGCGTGCACTGAGCACGTCCGTGCCTCTCACATTCTCCTTCGACAAGCGCGCCAAGGTCCTCACCATCCAGCTCCCTGCCGACCTCGACGAGGCTGACTTTGTGATTGAAGTCCTGAAACAATAATCTTTAGGAAATGAATACACTCGAAGTATGCTGCGGAAGCCTTGCCTCTGCGGTCGCTGCCGTCGAAGGCGGAGCCCGGCGCATAGAACTCTGCTCGGCGCTCTCGCTGGATGGACTCACACCTTCCATCGGTCTCATCCGTGAGTTGCGCCACATCTATCCCGACCTGCTCATCCACGTCTTCATCCGTCCTCGTGAAGGCGACTTTGTCTATACCGAGGCGGAGGTGCGCGTCATGGAACGCGACATCCACGAGGCCGTGGCCGCTGGTGCGTCCGCCATCGTCAGTGGTGCCCTCACGCCCGATGGCGACATCGACGTCAAGACCACCCTTCGTCTTCTTCTCGCCTCCGAGGATCTCCCCTTCACCTTCCATCGTGCCTTCGACCAAGTGAGATTTCCTTCGCTCTCACTTCGTCAGCTCGAAGCAATAGGTGTCCGTCGCATCCTCACCTCTGGCGGAGCCCCCACCGCCGAAGCCGGCATCCCTCAGCTTCGTGCCCTCGTCCAGCTCGCTACCTCAATCGGTGCGCAGACAACTCCCCTGCCTGGCGGTAGCTATGAAGAAGCAGCAGGGTGTCCTGGCTTGAAGAACTATTCTCGCGAGCACCTGTCCATCCTTCCGGGAGGCGGCGTCGCCAGCGCCAACGCCCATCGCATCCTTGCCGAAACAGGAGCCACGGAAATCCACGGCTCCTGCTCCCGCCTCCTCCCTGACGGCCTCCGTCAGACCTCAGCTGACGAAGTCCGTGCCGTCCTCGCCGCCATCGCTTCCTAACCCGTTTTGGTTATCCCTTGACTCTCGACAAGCTATAGTTCATCATCGTAGCAAATAGTAGTTTGTGATATACGACTCATTTAGTAAGATTGACGTTAAGATTGACGTAAGATTGACGTCCAAAAGAACCATGATACGTAGAATTCCATGATTCGTCGTCACTCTGAGCGTCAATCATTAGGTCAATGTAATCGTTCAGCCGCGGCCTTATGGTGATTCCGCCGCGGCCTTATGGTGATTCCGCCGCGGTCTTATGATGGCTCCGTCGCGGCCTTATGATGGCTCGAGCGTGACCTTATGATCATTCCACCATGGCCGAATGATAATTCCACCGTGGCCGAATGATGATTCCACCATGGCCGAATGATTATTCCATCGTGGTCTTATGATGGTTCGATGGCGATGGAACAATGGTTCCATCACCATTGAACAATGGTTCCATCGCCATGGTACAACGAAAACGTAAGCCTTCGATTTCTAACAGGCCCTGATAGTTCGTCGGTTTCGCCTTGGAAGTTCGTCGGTTTCGCTTTGGCAGGCAGTCTCTTCCGTCTTATCAGGCAGTCTCTTCCGTCTTGCCAGGCAGTCTCTTCCGTCTTGGCCGGCCGAGTCCAAGAGCATAGAGAGAAGGATTTTTGGATTTGTCCAAAGTTTTTATTGTATTATAAAATTGTTGTAAAATCACAGCACTTTAGCACTTTTGTGGCTTAATACGCTGAACATAAGCGCCTTAAAAGAGTGCTTTTATGGTGCTTTATGAGTGCTAAAGTGCTTTTTTGCATCAGAAAGTGACGTTTTCCTGCATTTGCGCCACTTTTTTAAGTAGGTGAACGAAATTAGTTATTAAAGCGAAACTTGAGTTAAATAATTTTGTTTACCTACTTATCTATAATTGCCTACTAAATCGCCTCCTTTACTATTTAAACGGTCTCTTCTGTCTATCTATGTTGCTTTATACCTTGATGATTTTGTTATAAATCCGATGCCCTTTTGATACATTTTTGAGCGGATTTGTGTCCATTCTCTGCTTAACACAGCACTTTAGCACTCATAAAGCACTCATAAAGCACCATTTCATATCGTTGATTATCAATGAAAAACTATAGAAAAGTGCTAAAGTGCTGTTGTTTTATAGTGAATTTTTATTTCGGTAAAAAAGTATGACAGGTACAAGGCAGCGTGATAAACGAATTATTTATTGAGATTGAAGTAAGGATTGACGATGATTCTTGAAGGGTCAAGCGTAGTTAGCGCCGAGCGGACGTCCAAGAGAACCATGATACACTGAATTCCATGATTCGTCGTCAATCATCGTCAATTTGAACCTCAATCGTCGTTAATCGATATATCCATATGCTATAGTTGTTCTCGTATTCTTTATTCTTGAAGTCCTATAGAATGGCCAACATCTAGTCCTACTGTACTGAACGAATGGGCAAACCAAAATATTTTTCATATTCTATAATTGTTTTATCCTTAAAACATTTTGCTTTTTTAGAACTCCCATTATTCGCAGTCCAATACATACATGAACCTAAATATACAGCGCTAGTTTCTTTCCTACCAGCAGATGGGAGGAAAATATGATTCCCATTTTTTCCTTCAATGAAGTATCCGACAACTCCGTTGTAAGTGGATTCTCTCCAAGTGCAATAAGTAATGAGTTCTTCAAAGTCAGCTGCAGTTGGAATTCTTCCTTTTCCAGCCATAAATGCTGCATCATAGTCAGTTCCAGCAATACTGCTACTTAAATCTTTATTCGAATGCTTATAATTATATTCGTTGAAATTGGATTTTGTAGTAGTCTCTCCCCAAGCATAATATGTTCCTCTAGATGAAGGATTTTCTGCTCCGATATTTTGAGAAGCCCATTTAGTTCCTGATGGCAGACCGAGGTCAATAAAACCAAGTGGTAATTCTACCTCCTTTGTTTGAAACTCTCTAGTGTCGCTGACAATGGTTTGTTCTTCAATAATTGCTACAAATCTATAATAATAAGTCGTATAACTTGACAAGCCATATAGTTTGGCAGAAAGGGAACTTCCGTTTACTGAAACGCTAGCTGTTCCAGGAAGCGAAAAGTCTTTCTTTTGTGAATAATTGACGGAATACTTTATCGTGGAATTTCCTTTGTATATTGATGTTATCGTGGAACTGCCATTAATTGTGGCAGAATTCACAGTAATATCGGAAGCCTCTCCAGCTAAGATGTGGTCTGTTCCAGCTAAGGTTTTGAAACTTTTTACTTCACCGCTATATTCTATGCCATTCAACTCTGTAAAACAATAATAATAGTAGGTCTGGTTAATAAGAAGATTTGTAATGACTGCCGATAAGCTATTATTATTCAATGTGGCTGTCGCTGTTTTCGCGTTAGAGAAGTTTTGATTAGGCGAATATTTAATAGCGAATTTAAGCGTTTTGGAAAGCTCAACGGAGAACGAAGTTGTCCCATTAATCTTTGCTGTAGTGAGCGTGATGTCAGAAGCATCATTTGTTTGAATACCTCCTTCAGCTTTTAGTGTCTTGAAATTCTTAATCCTGCCAATAATTTCAGAACCTTCAACCTTTGCCATGCAGCAATAATAGTATGTTGTATTTAAAGAGAGTCCAGAAAGTGATGCAAATAGTTGGTTCCCTTCAATTTTCGCTGGAATGGAATTAGAGGTCTTCATATTTTGATCTGTCGAATACTTTATAAAGTACTCAATGGCATTTGGATTGGAGGTGAGGGCGGGCAATGTGGTACTTCCAGCAATATCTGCGGTGGTGAAAGTTATATTCGAAGCATTTCCTGTTTCAATAGCTCCTTCTGCCGATAGTGTCTTAAAACTCTTTATGTCTCCATAAAACTCTGCGCCACCGGCATTCGCGAAACAACAATAAAAGTAGGTTGTATTAATGGCCAGTCCTGTGAGAGTCGTTTCCAACTTTATTTTATCCAAAGGTGCTGTAATAGAACTTGCAGTCTTTACATTTTCTTTGTTTGTGGAATATTGAACTCTATAGCTGATAGCATCAGCAGGATATAAAGAAGAAAGACTGCTTATAGCGTGAATCTTGGCTGTCGTCAGAGTTATGTTTCCAGCATCGCCGGTTGAGAAATAGTCCGCGTCGCCTTTTGTTATAAAAGACTTGACTTCTCCCCTAATTTCTAATCTGTCAATTATCGCAGCTATGCAATAGTAATATGTGGTTTCTTTTGAAAGATCAGATATTTCAGCCTGTAAATTATTTCCGGCCTTCACGCATTGTTTTGTTAGGATTGATGTCATATTCTGGTATTTAGAGTAATATATATAGTATGTTATTGAAGATTGGTAAAGGCTCTCTAAATTTCCCTTCCCATTAACTACAGCAGTTGTTGTCGTAACATCGGTTGCATCTTCTGTTTTCAGGTAATCGGTCTTCCTATAGGTCGAGAATGATTTCAGTTGACTGTAAATAGTTTGGCCTGTTTTCATAGTCATGGCTAAACAATAATAGTACGTTGTGTTGTCTTGCAGATGATCAATGTCGGTTTGAATTTGAATTTTATTGTTCTCTACTTTAAAAGTCGCATTGATTCGATTTGATGAAGAGGTAACGTTTGAATTATCTTTGGAGATGTGGAATGCAAAGTGTGTGTCATCGCCACAATTCTTATTGACTGTAGCTGTCAGCTTTGCGGAATTCAAAGTGATATTCGTAGCATCAAGTTTTTCGATAGACGAATCAATAGCCTGAGTCGTAAAACTCATTATCTCTCCCACAAGGTGAGTTCCATCAATATTGGCCTCAACACAATAATAATAGGTAGTATTGTCTTTCAAATTATTTATTGAAGCTACTAGAGAATTACCATTCTGACTTGGGGATACGGAAGCATAGTTGCTGGAATAATAAGATTCTTGGGTTAACGAATTTTTATTCGTAGAATATCGAAAATTGTAGCTAATCTGTTTCGTTCCATTTTTATAAACGTTGGATAAATTTGTCGTTCCATTTAATGTTGCAGAATTGAATGTTATTTCAGTTGCAGGTTTAGTTATCAGCACATTATCGGTGGAACTGGTAGTGAACATTTTTACCTGTCCTTTCAAGGTCGTGTTGTCTATTGTCGCATAGACGCAATAATAATAAGTACTATTAGGTTGTAGTTCTTTTATTTCGGCTGTCAAAACATTACCCTTTACCACTGCATCAATCGTTTTAATTCCACTCCAATAATTATTGCCATTTATTAAATCGTCTTCGTTTGATGAGTATAGAAAACCTTGGCGTATGGTATAATTAAGTGGGTATAGATTAACAATTTCACTAATACCATTAAGAGTGGCAGAGGTCAAGGTGATGTCAGTAGCTTCACCTGTAATTAGGCCTGAATCAATATCTCTTGTACTAAAACTTTTTATCTGCCCGGTTTTGTATTTTTTTCCCATCTTCATGTAAGAACAATAGTAATAAGTAGTACTATTTTGTAGGTCGGTCAAATTGATGGAATAGAGTTCGTCTTTTACGTTATTAATAGGACACTCTCGTAGACTTGTGTATTTAATGCTGTCAGGCACCAATTTGCTTTTAATTTTAGAATATGCGAAGCCTATTGTAAAATTTTCTTCTTCATCGACAGAGCCTATATTAGCGATACCATTTAATGTGACTGAGGTAAAAGTCAGGTTCGTTGCGTCACTGGTTGATGTAACATTATTAAAATCTTTTGTGTTAAAAGAACGAATTTCACCATTGTATACAATATCATTCAACTTTACATAAGTCCTATAATAGTATTTTGTATTAGCTGTAAGCGTATCTACATGAACAGTAAGTTTGTTGCCTGTTAATTCCTTGGTGGTTGCCCGACCAGAGAACTTTAAATCTTCATTCATAGAGAATTCTACACCAATCTCTTGTTTGCTATAATTTGCAGTTATTAAATTGAGGTTTACGTACCCGTCAATTGTAGCGAAGGAGACACCGACCTTTGTGGGATTACTTGTTACGGCAACGTCAGTAGTGTTATGGCTGCCATCATTGACTAATGCATCATCTCCACTGCAAGAAGTCGAACAAACCAAAAGAATGATGTAACCCAAGATGTTTAATAAAGTTCCGTTTTTCATATTGAATTCTATTTGCGACAGGGCAAAAAGAAAGGTGTGAAACCACTCTGTTGTCATCTCGAGGTATCGGCAAACACCTATGTACATACAACAATGAAGCTCACACCTAACGGCGAGAGCATTCACTTTTACTGCTGATGTACATCTTGTTAATTTGCCGATTTTCGAGATGCATCAAGTAGAAGCAAACACTTCCTTTATGTCTATGTCTAGTTAAACGTTAATTATCTAAATCATTGTTGGTTATTGAGGGTTAAACATATTGATTGCAATACTTTATCACATTATAAAATCTGATTTTGCATTACTCTTTGTCGTTAGATAGAAGTGCTTCGACTTCTTCTATGAATCTTTTGGCTTTCGGGTAGAGTTCTTCTACTTCTTCCTTGGAGGAATAATAGTAGTCATCATAGTCTCCACGCTGGCGGCAATCGAATATATTTGTAAAGGCTCGACCGCTTTCCTTTGAAATTCTGCCTGTAGCTACAAAATGAAGTCCGAGTTTTGACTTTACTCCAGCGTGTGTCTCTGTCGTGATGCGATTCTTCAGCAACAATGCCACTGCTGCATAGTAGCATGCATAATAGAGTCGATTCGTAGCCGTGTTGAAGAAACCTTGCTCTTTAAGGAAAGGTACTTCTGCAAGAGTCTCATGAGAACGTTGCATTCGATAGTTGACTAATGCATCATAATTTTCGTCTGTCAATCCTTGCTTCATAATGTTATACCTTCTCGTTGTACATTCGTTTGGAAAGGGGTGGTGAAGGGACGGTTTTCCCATTCGCTTCTAGGAAGGATCATGGTGCTTATGTCGGCTCCAGTCTCTAACTCAATGTCATAGAGAGGTGCCTTTATCGCATCCTTCTCACTATAAGTGAGCCTGTCGGTATCCACCAGAATCAGCAAATCGAAATCAGAATCGGGGCGCGCGTCGCCACGTGCCTCCGAGCCATAGAGTATCACTTGCGTCGCAGGAAATCTGCGATGCATGGTCTCTCTTATCTGATTGACAACTTGTGCTCGTTCCATACCTTATATAAGTTTTCGGCGGCAAATATAGCGATTATTTTTCAACACGCGGCAACGAACCATTGAAAAAAGCGTCATCGATGAGAAAAAAAAGGCGTTTTGTAGGATATAAAGTTATAAATGATGCATTTCTCTTCACCAAACTTTCTTCATTTTACTGCTTTCCTCACATACAGATACTTCGGATACTCACCGAGCACAAACAGTGTTACGGGACAGAGCCAGATGGAGCCGGTGAAGGTGGGGAGATTGGTGACTTGGTAGGTGCTGCCGCCGGCGAGGGAGGACTGGAGTTGGGTGAGCTGGACGTAGTCGGGGAGGTCGCGCTCGGTGGAGGAGGGGATGATAACCTTCTATTTTGCGAATAGGGTATTTCAGTTTAGCACTAATTATTTGGACGTTCGATATAGTCTGGTGTATAGGGCATGAGTTTCGGGTCGTTATTCTGTTGCGAGTTGTAGTTGTCTGACAGTTAAGGGGGTACGCATGTGTTCCTCTTGCCAAGAAGCGACTTTCTGTTCATTCAGCGTTCCTTCCTGCCAAAGTCGCTCTATCTCGTTCTGAAGTCGGCTATTCAAGAACTGGACAATTACTGCCTTTAACTCCTTGAGGTCGTCTTCGTTGTTTATAACTGACAGCATATTCAGGACTTCATACTGTGCAGGGGTTATTTGAGTTGTAGCGGTCATATTTGTATTCTTTTATTTTCGGCTGCAAATATAGCGATTATTTTTCAACACGCCGCAACGAACCATTGAAAAATGCGACATTGATGAGTAGATAGAATCGTTTTGTAGGATATTGCATTCTTTTTTTGTTCTTATACGCCGCAAATGTAGCAACTTTCCCTGATTCGGCCAAGGAAATCTGCAACTTCTTCACATTTAGGTCCCAAAAAGTCTCTTGGAGATAGGTGGAAAGGTGACTTCTACCTTGTCCGTTCACAGGCCAACTACTTTTGCCCAATGCTCTATATATGCAGCTTGTCGCTCCGTCCTTGGCTGCAGCCACGGATCCTTCCCCCCTGTTCATCATCAACCTCTGCGTCTTCATCGAACAGTTCGGCTACGGCTTCGGCTTCACCGCCTACATGCTCTACCTCGTCTATTTCTCTCAG